>JAFYOR010000012.1 GCA_017547805.1 Clostridia bacterium | reverse complement strand
TAAGCCTTTCAGCGCCGATGGTACTTGGCTGGAGACGGCCCGGGAGAGTAGGTCGTTGCCGGATTCCAAATGAAAAGAGACTCCACAGATGTGGAGTCTTTTTTCATTTACAATCCGGTGTCTGCAATTCTCGCGGGCAGACTCAGCCAAGTACAGCAATGTACTTGGCTAGGTTTGTCCATGGCGGCGTCCAGTGGACGCAATGAAGCCATGGACGAACTGCCCGGGAGCGCTTATTGCAGAACAGCATTCCAACAAAAGTTGGGGTGTTTTTCTTTTACAATCCGGTATCTGCAATTCTTTCGGGGCCTTTCAGCCAAGTACAGCAATGTACCTGACTAGGTTCACGCACACGCGCGCCCGGTCGGCGAAGAGAGCGCGGGTGTGAACTGCCCGGGAGCGGTTATCGCAAACTGCCATCCAACAACTGTTGGGTGGTCAATTCATGTCTGTAAGTGATGTATTCTTTCATATACGGCTGTAAGTAAAACAGGAAAAGCATGGAAGACAAAGCAGATGGGATACGCAACTATCTGACATCGCATGAATTGTGCGTACGATTCCATTGAAACTATGCTATAATGTAACAAATCAATGCAGGAGGGCGAGAAGATGAAAACGCTGTATGCTTCAGATCTCGACGGTACGCTTCTTCGCAGCAACGAGACGTTGTCGCCCTATACCTGCGCTACCATCAACGCTTTGGTTGAGAAAGGCATGTTGTTTTCCTATGCGACGGCACGTTCGTATGTGACTGCTTCCCGCGTAACACGGGAACTGACAGCGCGCATTCCGCTGATTGTGTATAATGGTACTTTTATCATTGACAACGTGACGGGCAAAGTTCTGCATGCCCAGGCTTTTGATTGCGATGTATGCGCTGTGCTGGATGATTTGCTGTCGCAAGAGGTATATCCGATCGTATATGCGATGATTGACGGGAAGGAAACTTTCACATATGTTGATCAATGCTGCACGGCCGGTATGCGCCATTTTGTTGATTCCCGAAAGGATGATCCGCGTAAACGG
This sequence comes from Clostridia bacterium, assembly GCA_017547805.1. GTDB lineage: Bacteria > Bacillota > Clostridia > Christensenellales > Aristaeellaceae > Ventricola. The sequence goes on along the minus strand of JAFYOR010000012.1, from coordinate 22,269 downwards.
CCTGTTGATGATGCATCGAGACTCTACGACGGCGCAGCATTCTATATTACTTGCGTCGATGAAGAAAGCAAGCTGAAGCCGCTGTATCAAAAATACAGAGAGATTTGCCATTGTGTGTATCATGTGGACATCTATACGCGCACCAGATGGCTGGAAATGATGCCCAAAGGGGCGACAAAGGCCAACGCAATCCGGCACTTGCAGAGGATGCTTGAATGTGACCGTCTTGTCGTCTTTGGCGATGGGAAAAATGACATCGAGATGTTCCAAATTGCGGATGTGAGCTGTGCAATGGAAAATGGTGAGCAAGAATTGAAAGCGGTCGCTTCCAGTGTCATCGGATCTAATGATCAGGATGGGGTGGCGCAGTGGCTCGATGAGCATGTGAGGGAGGAAGAATGATGAGCGGGAAATCAGAGCAGCAGGAGAGGTTTCTTTGTGAGCAGGATGCGATTTGGGCAGCTGCTCTTGCGGATATTCTGAGTGCAGAAGGGATTGCGTTGCGCATGCAGCAGGTATATGGCGCAGGGCTTTCTGCCTATGTCGGACCGATTTGCGAACGGACGGAGTTCTATGTCCCTGCTGAGCAGCTTGAGCGGGCAAAGGAGATTGTTCGTGTCCTTTTTTCGCAGACGGTTCTTGAGCCGGATGAAGACGCGCTGCAGGAAGCAGCGTCTGACGCTTTGCATGCGCATATCCGTCGGGCAAACAGTGACGATTCTGAACGGATTGCGGAGATCGAGGTCTTTAACTACCGGCTCAATTTCTTCCCGATTTTCAGGAATGACGATTACTATTTTAATGAGCTCAGGGTTTCGGCAAAGGCAGCAGAGTATGAAGCGCTGCGTGAGCAGACATGGGTGTACGATGACGGCGTTGTGAAGGGCTTTATACGGGTGGATGACGGAGAAATCAGAAAACTGTTTGTCGAACCAGTCCTTCAGGGAAACGGGATCGGCGCGGCGCTGCTCGATTATGCGACTGCCCAGCTGAATGCCGGGACGCTGTGGGCGCTTGAAAAGAATGAGCGCGCGATTGCGTTTTACCAAAGGCATGGCTTTTGCCTGACTGGCGAAAAGAAGCTTGAAGAGGATACGGATGAATACCTTGTCTGTTTGCAGAAAAGGGCAGGAGTGTGACCGTCAATGAAAAGGGTTCTGATCACCGGCGGCACGGTTTTCGTCAGCCGCTATGCCGCGCAGTATTTCGTCAATAAGGGCTGGGCGGTGTATGTGCTCAACCGCAACACAAAACAGCAGGTGGACGGAGTGACGCTGATTCAGGCGGACCGGCATGACCTTGGCGACCGGCTGCAGGGAATGCGCTTTGACGCTGTGCTGGACATCACAGCGTACGATGCGCAGGATGTCCATGACCTGCTTGACGCGCTGGACGGTTTTGGTGCGTATTTGCTGATCAGCTCCAGCGCCGTTTATCCCGAGTGGGCGGAGCAGCCCTTCACCGAGAATACGCCCGTCGGAGAAAACGCGATCTGGGGCAAATACGGCACGGATAAGATTGAGGCAGAGAGAGCGCTCCTCTCCCGCGCTGCGAACGCCTATGTCATTCGTCCGCCGTATCTCTATGGTCCGATGAACAATGTTTATCGCGAAGCGTTTGTTTTTGACTGCGCGCTGGCGAACCGACGCTTTTGTCTGCCGAAGGACGGAAGCCTTCCGCTGCAGTTTTTTCATGTAGAGGATCTTTGCCGGTTCATGGAAATCCTGCTTGAAAAGAAGCCTGCTCAGCGCGTGTTTAACGTCGGCAATCCTGAAACGGTGACGGCAAGGCAATGGGCAGAATGCTGCTACCGGGCAGCAGGGAAGCGCGCGGAATTTGTCTGCGTTGACGCGGATATCGACCAGCGAAACTATTTCAGTTTCTATGATTATGCGTATGTGCTGGACGTCGCCGCGCAGCAATCCCTGATGCCGGACGTGATGCAGCTTGAAGCCGGACTCGGGGAAGCGTTTGCGTGGTATCTTGACAATCAAAGCGATGTGAGAAAAAAGCCGCTGATCGAGTACATCGACCGATGGCTTGATGTTGAGTCATAATCAAACATTCGCCGCCGGACAGATGCGCATTGTGCTATACTGTCCCAAACGATGTGAAGGAGATGAATCCCATGATCCTGAAAACAAAGCGCCTGATCCTGCGTCCGTGGAAGGAAGCGGATGCCGAGGATTTGTTCCGCCATGCAAGCGATCCGCTCGTCGGGCCGGCAGCCGGCTGGCCGCCGCACACGAGCGTTGAAAACAGCCGGGAGATCATCCGATGCATCCTTGCCCGCGAGGAAACCTTCGCTGTGACGCTCATGGCGACGGAGGAAGTGATTGGAAGCATCGGCCTGATGAAGGCCGGTGTGGGCAGCGCGCCCGTCGGCGAGGACGAGCGGGAGATCGGCTACTGGATCGGACGCGTGTATTGGGGACAGGGGCTGATTCCCGAGGCTGTGCGCGAACTGCAGCGGTACTGCTTTGAAGAGCTGGCCTGTAAGGGCTTGTGGTGCGCGTATTACGAAGGCAACGAAAAGTCCCGGCGCGTGCAGGAAAAGTGCGGCTTTGTGCCGCACCACAGCGAGGATAATCAGAAATGCCGCCAGATGGAGGAGTACCGGACGGAGCATTTTACCTATCTTTCCCGGGAGCGGTGGCTGACGATTCGGCGGGAGGCGGAATAATCGATGAAGCTTGGCATTCTGTGTGCGGTGGACCGCGAGGCGGCGCCGTTTTTGCCATGGATGCAAGGGAAACGCATTCGCGAAAAGGCCATGCTGAAGGTGCACGAGGGAACGATCGAGGGCGTGGATGCGGCCGTCCTGTTTTCCGGCGTGTGCAAGGTCAATGCGGCGATCGCTGCGCAGGTGCTCATCGATGCGTTTTCCTGCGATGCGATCATCGTCAGCGGCACGGCGGGCGGCATTGACGAGCGGCTGCGCGTGTACGACACGGTCATTTGTACCGAGGCGGCGTATCACGATGTTGAGGAAGGCATCCTCACGCAGTTTCATCCATGGATGGATTCGGTGTATTTCTGCGCGGACCCGGCGTTGGCAGCGCTTGCGATGCGCGCCGCACAGGAGGCGGACGTGCCGGGCGTCATCTATCCGGGCAGAATTGTTACGGGGGAACAGTTTATCGAAAAGGAGACCTATCCGGCTATTCAGGCGCAGTTTTCTCCGCTGTGCGTGGATATGGAGACGGCGGGCGTTGCGCACGTGTGTCATGTGAACGGCATTCCCTTTGCCGCGGTCAGGACGATTACGGATGTACCGCGCGAGGGCAATGAAGCGGCTTTTGAAGCCAATCTGGATTGTGCGGCACGGATTTCTGCGGAGATTGTGCGCGGAATGCTTCGGCTGATGAAAGAACGCGAGGGTTTTCCGGCAGAAAAACGGCATGCGCATGTGGAACTGATCCGCGCCGGTCTTTCGGATGCAGAACTGATCTGGCGAATGCAGACAAAAGCCTTTGTGCCGCTGCTTGAAAGGTATCAGGACGCGGACACCAACCCGGCCAATGAGCCGCTTATGCGCGTACGGCAGCGCCTTGAGATGAAGGAAACCTTCTATTATCTGATTGTGCTCGGAGGGGAAACCGTCGGCGCAGTCCGCGTGGTCGATCCCCAAAATGGGCAAAGGAAACGCATTTCGCCTCTGTTCGTCCTGCCGGAGCATCAGGGGAAAGGCGTCGCGCAGGCGGCGCTCCGCGAGGCAGAGCGCATGCATGGCGAAGGCAACTGGCAGCTTGAAACCATCGCGCAGGAGGCGGGTAACTGCCGCCTGTACGAAAAGATGGGCTACCGGCGGACGGGAGAACAGACCGTGATCAATGAACAAATGACGCTGATCACATACGAAAAGTGACCGGAAAAGAGGAACACGATGACCATAGAGATGGCTTATAGCCGCTTTCTTGATGAGTTCGGCCCGGGGAAGGCAATGGTTCTCTCCACGGCGGTTGACGGACAGGTATCCTCCAGAACGATGAGCGTTGTGCTGCTTAACGGCGCGTTTTATTTTCAGACGGATTGCACACTGCGAAAGTACCGGCAGCTTGTCGATAATCCCCGCGCAGCGCTGTGCGCCGGGAATGTCTCGCTTGAAGGAATCTGCGAGGAAATCGGCGCTCCGGCGGCGTGTCCGGCGTTTTGCACGGCGTACAGCGAGTGCTTTCCCGGCTCGTTCGAGCGGTATTCCGGCCTGAATAACGAAAGAGTCTTCCGCTTTGTGCCGACCCGTCTGGAACGCTGGCTGTATATCGACGCAGAGCCATATATGGAAGTTTTTGATTTTGCGAAAAACACCTACGATCTTTCGGCATATGAAGGAAAATAACGATTTTACGGGAAATCACGATGAAAACAGAGAAGTTTGCCGGCATGCGCCCCTTTGTGGCACTGCTTTTGACACAATCGCTTTCTGCGCTGGGCAGCTCGATGACGGCGTTTGCGCTGATTGTCTGGTCCTACAGCCAGCGCGGCAGCGCGCTGGACAGCGCGCTGCTGTCCGTGTGTTCGTATGCGCCGTATGTGATGATGAGCATCCTTGCCGGTGCGCTGAGCGACAGGTGGGATAAGAAGCGCACGCTGCTTGTCTGTGATGCGCTGGCGGCATGTACGACGGTCATGACGCTCATCCTCTTTGAAACGGGGAAGCTGGAGATCTGGCATCTGTATGTCCTCAACGCGCTGAACGGCCTGATGAACAGCGTACAGCGTCCGGCGTCGGATGTGGCGGTCAGCCTGCTTGTTCCGCGCGAAAATGACCAGCAGGCCAGCGCCCTGCGTTCCACCGCCAATTCCATGGTCAATATCATAACGCCGACCTTTGCCGCTGCGCTGATGGCGTTTTCGGGTCTTCGCGCGGTGATCGTGTTTGACCTTGCGACGTTTGCATGCGCGTTTTTGTCGCTGCTGCTGCTGATCAGAATTCCGGCAATCGAGCGCACAGCGCAGGAGAAGGAAGGTCTGCTGGATGCAGCGAAACAGGGGCTTGCGTATCTGCGCCGGCATCCGGGCGTGTTTCATATCATGCTCTTTCTGGCTGCAATCAACCTGACGGCTTCGATGTTTGAGGCGGCGCTGCCTGCGCTTGTGCTGTCCAAAACGGATGAGACGGCGCTTGGCCTCATCAAGAGCACCACGGGTGTGACGCTTCTGGCGGGGAGCCTGACGGCGGCAATGCTCAGGCGGCCCAAGTCCCGCGTGCGCGTGATCTGCAATACGCTGCTGCTATCCATGAGCACGGAAAACTTCCTGCTTGGCCTTGGCGGGAGCAATGTGCTCGTCTGGTGCCTGGGTGCGGTGCTTGGCTGGATCGCTATTCCGCTGATGAATGCGAACCTTGACGCGCTTTTGCGCGGATATATTCCCATCGGGATGCAGGGGCGCGTCTTTTCCGTGCGCAACAGCTTCCAGTTCTTTACCATTCCCATCGGCTATCTGCTGGGCGGCGTGCTGGTGGACAGCGTGTTTGAGCCGATGATGGCCGCGCAGGCAGCGGATTCGCTGCTTGTCTGCGTGTTCGGCGCGGGGAAGGGCGCAGGCGCGGCGGTGCTGTTCTTCCTGCTGGGCATTCTGGGTGTCGTCACCTGCCTTGTCTTCCGGCGGGATAAGGCCATCTGGGCGCTTGAACAGGATGCATGATGGCTCTTGCGGGATAGGCGTCAATCCGCTATAATGGTTTTATGAGATTAGCCGGGCGGGCTGTCCCGGATACGAAAGGAATGATTACCATGGAGAAAAAGAATGCGTGGCTGAGCTACGACGAAGCGACGATGGCGAAGGTTGAAGCGTTTGCCAAGGAATACTGCGCCTACATTGACGGCGGCAAGACCGAGCGCGAGTGCGTTGCGCTGTCCGTCGCGGCCTCCGAAGCCAAGGGCTTCAAGGACCTGATGAAGGTCGTCAAGGAGGGCGGCAAGCTGGAGGCTGGTTCCCGCGTGTACGTCAACTGGATGAACAAGTGTTACCTCGCCTTCATCGTCGGCAAGCAGCCGCTTTGCGAGGGCATGAACATCGTCGGCGCGCATATTGACTCCCCGCGCATCGATATCAAGCAGAACCCTGTCTTTGAAGAGGGCGAACTGGCGTATTTGGATACGCATTACTACGGCGGTATCAAGAAGTATCAGTGGCTGGCGCTGCCCCTGGCGCTCCATGGCGTGATCGCCAAGAAGGACGGAACGATCATCACCATCGCCATCGGCGAGGAAGAGACCGATCCGGTGTTCTATATCTCCGATCTGCTGCCGCATCTGGGCGCCGATCAGATGAGCAAGACCGCCGGCAAGCTCATCGAGGGCGAGGCGCTTGACCTGATCGTGGGCAGCAAGCCGGTCAAGGGCGAGGATGAAAAGGCGTCCATCAAGGACGGCGTGCTTGCAATCCTCAAGGAGAAGTACGACATCGAGGAAGAGGACTTTGAATCCGCGGAACTGGAGATCGTGCCGGCCGGCAAGGCGCGCGATATCGGCTTTGACCGTGCGCTCATCGCTGCCTATGGTCATGACGACCGCGTCTGCGCGTATCCGTCCATGATGGCGGTGCTCGATTATGAGGGCACGCCGGAATACACCGTCTGCGCGGTGCTGTGCGATAAGGAAGAGATCGGCTCCGTCGGCGCGACCGGCATGAACGCCCGCTTCTTTGAGAACATCGTTGCCGAGCTGTATAACTGCGCTGGCGGCTACAGCGAGCTGAACGTGCGCCGCGCGCTGCAGAACAGCCGCATGCTCTCCAGCGACGTGAGCGCGGCGTTCGATCCGAACTTCGCGGGCGCGTTTGAAAAGAAGAACGCCGCGTTTGTCGGTCATGGCGTGTGCTTCAGCAAGTTCACCGGCCGCGGCGGCAAGGGCGGCTCCAACGACGCGAATGCCGAGTTCATCGGCGGTCTGCGCAAGGTGATGGCGGACGGCGGCGTGAACTATCAGTTCTGCGAACTGGGCCGCGTGGATCAGGGCGGCGGCGGCACGATCGCTTACATCTGCGCCAACTACGGCATGAGCGTCATCGACGCCGGCGTGCCGGTGCTCTCCATGCATGCGCCGTGGGAGGCCATCAGCAAGGCAGACCTTTATGAGGCGTATAAGTGCTACTGCGCGTTCCTCAAGGACGCAAAGCCGGTTGTCTATTGATTATACCGGCTGTATGATGCAGGTTTTTTGACAAACAGAGAAGCTCCGCTGCTCGCGGAGCTTCTTTTTTGCTCTATAAGAGATTGCGGGAAACCATCAGCCGCGCACGCAGTAGAATCAGGGATCACGGAGTGCTTCGGATATGGAGGCGGGCACAGCCCGCATTTTTGCTATGTCATAAAAAACAATGTCAACACCGCGCGAAGTGAAGAAGGGTGCAGGGATGAGATCTCTGCGCGGGGTTGGGCGGCAGCCCAACGCATTCCCGGAAATCCCCAACACCGCACGAAGCAAAATAGAATTCAGGAATAGTTTTCCGGACAACTGCATAGGGTTGAAGGCAATCGGTATCGCAGGAGGACGGAATATGGAAATGAAGATCAGGCGCGAGCAGCTTTGCTATGAACGCCTTGCAGCGGATGTGTGCCGGCAGATCGTGATAGAAGGCGAGGCTGTGCTGCCGGGCAGCATGCGCGATGCCGTGACGGTTTTGAGCGTTCAGGCGCAGGCGCATCTCACGGGTGTTCAGGCAGGAACGGACCGCGTCGCCATCCGGGGGCGCGCGTGTTTTTCTGTGCTCTATACGCAGGGGGATTTGACGCGTATCCGCGTGATTGAGACGACGTGCGATTTTTCGCATGGCATAGAGGTCAGGGGCGTGACGCCGGGCATGCGTCTGGAAGCCGCTGTCTGCGTGCGGGAAACGAACGGCGTGGCTGGAAGCGGCAGGCTATCCCTGAGTGCGCAGCTGGATATCAGCGTGCTGGCATTTGAGAGAGAGGAGAGAAATGCAGCGGCGGATGTGCAGGCAGAGGCTGGGCTGTGCCGGAAAAACCAGACGCTTCAAATGAGCGCCTGCCGGACGCTGGGGGAAGAGAAAACGCTTGTACGGGAAGAGTTTGACCTGCCGGAGAGATTGGCTGTTCAGGATGTCCTGACAGCGATGGGGACGGCGGTGGTCCGCGATATTACAGGGGGAAACGGGCACATTGGCGTGAGCGGAACAATCGAGGTTCGCGTCTGGCACAGGCCGGAAAAAAACGGGGATGCACTTGTAATGACGCTCCATGAAGCGCCGTTTGATGTGAAGATTCCCGCACAGACGGCGGAGGATATGCCGCTGACGGCGCGGGCGCAGGTCATCGATATCATGGCGGACTCGGCGTCGATTGACCGCCAGCGCACGATGCGCGTGGAGGCAGAGGTCTGCGTGCGCCTGTTTGGCAGAGAAGAGGCGGAGATTGACCTGCTGGAGGATCTGTATTCAACCGACGGGCCGCTGCTTGAGCCGCAGACGGAGGAGATCGACGTCTACACATCGCGGGAATGCGGCAGCGTGCGCGAGAGCGTGCGCCTACAGGCGACGCTGCCGACGGATGCGCCGCCGATTGAGACGGTTCTCTGGGCAGCCGCCAATCCGCTGCATGTGGAGCATGAAAGCGCGGGACGCAGGCTCAACACGCAGGGCGTTATGGGACTGACGCTGGTATACCTGCCGGTGGATTCGGATATTCCCTATGCAGTCAGGACGCGGGAGCCGTTTTCCATGACATTCCCCATTGAGGCGGGAGATGGGGCTCGGGTGCAGATGCATGTTGTGGAATGTGGAATCGGACCCGCAACAAGCGACAGAGTAGAACTGCGCTGCGTGCTGAGCGCGGATGTCCGGGCGCAGGAGATCAGGCATTTGCGCATTGTTACGGATATTGCTCAAAAGCAGGAAGAAAAGCATGCCCATGGATTTGTTCTGGTTTGGCCTGCGCCGGGGGAATCGCGGTGGGATACTGCGCGCCGCCTACGCGTTCCGCAGGAAAACCTGAGGGCAGTTGGTCCGAACGCGCTGATGGCATTCAGAAAATGAGACTCACCGCGCAGCGGCGGGAAAGCGGTTGTTCAATACCTCCCGTCCGCTGCGCAATATCTGCATTTCATGAAAAATAGGGGTTGACAAAGACTGGGGTTTGTCATATAATAGTTCTGCTGGTTGAGCAGACTGGAGAGATGGCCGAGTGGTTTATGGCGCTGGTCTTGAAAACCAGTGATACCGAGAGGTACCGGGGGTTCGAATCCCTCTCTCTCCGCTATAATTTTATATCAGCTTTCGGTTATGCAGAAGTACCCAAGAGGCCGAAGGGGCTCCCCTGCTAAGGGAGTAGGCTGCGTGAAGCGGCGCGAGGGTTCAAATCCCTCCTTCTGCGCCAGAAAAGAGACTTTGAGAAATCAGAGTCTCTTTTTAGTTTTGTGGAAGGCTTTCCTCGAAGCGGGATTTGAACTGGCCCGGCAATGAATCAGGCCCCAGTGGGGCCTGAGAACCGGGCTGACCGACGAGTGTCGAGCGAGGAGAGACAAATTCCTCCATCAAGCGCCAGGAAAAAAGTCCTGATTTTATTAGAAAATCGGGGCTTTTTTCATACCTAAAAAATAGGCGTTTACCCTTTAATTTACCCTTTACAGATTTTATAAAGAAAAAGCAGGGCGTTTGACCCTGCTTTTTTATGCTCTCAAGTTGTCAAAATAGCCCTGCATGCGGTCGGCGCTGTCCTGCTGCATCTTCTGAGAAACATGCCCGTAAACATCGAGCGTGAATGCGGCGGTAGCGTGGCCGACGTTTGCTTGTACTCGTATATTGCATTCGGTTCAAAAAGCCTGCCAGCGAAGCTCGGCGAGAAGCAGCGAGAAGAACCTGTCAGTTTCCCAGAAAGGTCAACGCCACCTCATAACGCCTACGCGCCACAGTTAAAGCTGTGGCGCTTTTTCTTATACTGTCAGAATCCGTTTTTAGCGTCAGCAAGCCCACGAAATAAGATCCATCGAGATGCGGAGGAAAAGCGTGTCGGCAAGAGCTGGACGAGCTTCTGGGGCGGAATGGATACGGAGATCGACAGATGAAAAAAGAGCAGCGTGATGAGCGCTGCTCTTTAAATGTGCGTATCTGATCAGAATGAAAGGGGTTCTTCAACAATTAACGCATGACAAAGAAGCGCATGCGCCAGCTGCGGCTTTCTCCCGCGGACAGCACGTCCGCACCAGTGTCTTGGGAGGGAATTGCTTGCTTGAAGGCATTGACTGAGCAGGTCTGCGGTTCTGGACAAACGAAACCGCGATGACCGCCCTGATTCCAGAGCATTAGAAAGCGGAACGCCGGATCCGGCTCAAAACAGAAATCCAGCGCGCCGCGATGCATGACCCATATGCCGGGCGCTACGGTGAATTGATCAGAAAGGTCGTGCATTTCCGTGACAAGCGTTCCTTCGCGCAGGGAAACAATCAGTGCATTTTCTTCCTGTGTGCTGCCGGTGGGCAGGAAGTTATCATCTAGATCAATCTGACTGCAGACCGGAATACGGAGCGTATCCGTTTCGTCTGCGGCATAGGCAGTGTGCATGCCGATGGCCAAGGGCATATCCTGTGCAGAGGTGTTTGTGACGACGATTTCGTGCGTCAATCCTTCGTCCGTCAGCGCGTAGCGGCGTTCCATTTTGAATATGTGACCAAAGGTGATATAGGGCTGTTGTGCCGTCGCTTCGTAGACATAGCGGCCTTCCCCTTGTGGTTCAAAGCGCATCTTGGCGAGCAAGCCGTGAATGTGGCTGTTTCGAGGGGCGTCGTTGATGGGCAAAACATATTCCCGTCCTTGGAAGGTGAAAACGCCATTCCGAATGCGATTGGGCGGAAAGAGGATTGGCAGGCCGTAAATATAGGCCGAGGCGACCAATGCGGCGGGATCCGCAGGTTCGCGCAGCAGCGGCATGCCGGTTTTTTTGTCGCGAAGGGCGATGCAGTTGGCGCCGTAATCGGGCAGAATAATCGCCTCGTAACGGTCGTTTTCAAAGACATGCGCTTCAAGGCCGTGCCATGTCGTGATTCGGATGGAACAACTCATTGCAATCCGCTCCTCAAAAGTGATTTTACAATTTGAAAAGCGCCCCTGGAGGTAGGGGCGCTGAGCGGCTTAGAAGGTAAACTTGCCCTCCAAGCCTTTGAAGAAGTAGTAGGTATCGTCCTTGGGACGGATGTCGGTCAGCGTGCCAGTATAGTGGCGCAGGTTGCGCGGCTTATACGGATGCTTCTTGATCTCTTCTTCGTTGACCTCGATGCCAAGACCAGGCTTATCGCCGATCTTGAGGAAGCCGTCGTTATAGATGATTTCTTCGTTGGTGATGTCCTTGCGGAAGGAACCGTCGGTGAGCATCATCTCGTGGATGAGGAAGTTCGGCGTGCAGGCGGCCAGCTGGAGGATGGCGGCGTTGGAAATCGGGCCAGACGGGTTGTGGAAGCTAACCGGGATATGGCTCGCCTCGCACATCGCGGCGATCTTGCGGCTCTCAAGCATGCCGCCGGTGTGGAAGATATCCGGCTGGGCAATGTCAATAGCTTCCTTATGCAGGACGTCCCAGAAATGATACTTGCCGTAGAAGCGCTCACCGGCGGCGATGGGCACCATACTGTGGTCGCGCACGCGCTTGAGGCTGTCGATGTTGTCTGGAACGGTCGGCTCTTCCATGAGCATGGGCTTAAACGGTGCCAGCTCGCGGGAGGCCTGAATGGCGGTATAATGGTTGAAGCGACCGTGACATTCAATGAGGAGCTCGATCTCGGGGCCGACGGCTTCGCGTACTGCGCCGACAATGGCGACCGCGCGATCCATTTCTGCTCGGGTGAGGGTCATGTGCGCCTTGCCGAACGGGTCCCACTTGAGCGCCTTGATGCCCTTGGCGACGGCGTTTTTCGCCTGTTGGGCAAACTGCTCCGGCTCGCGCGCGCTGATGAACCATGCGTTGGCGTACATCTTGACTTCTTCGCGCATCTTGCCGCCCATGAGGTTATAGACCGGCTGGTTGTAGAACTTGCCGGCGATATCCCACATCGCGATTTCGATGCCGGAGAGCGCGCTCATCATGACGGGGCCGCCCTTCCAATAGGAATCGCGGTAGACCTCAAACCACATCTTTTCGATGTCCAGGGGATTGCGGCCGACGACTAGGCGCTTGAGATCCTCCACACAGCCTTCCAGCGCGTTTTCGCGCGTGCCCAGGGAGGCTTCACCCCAGCCGTAGAGACCTTCATCGGTTTCTACCTTAATGAACGTCCAGTTGGTGCGATAGGCATCCAGCGTATAGGCCTTGATATCGGTAATTTTCATAACGCATTCTCCTTTTCCCACAGGCGGATAGCTTCCATGTGCTGTCGGGCAAATGCCTCAATGGCTTCATAATCGTCCTTGGCGATGAACGGCTTCTTGAGCACCGTCACGCCCGTACCCACGGCGTTGATGCCATGGGAGAAAAACTGAGGAATGGTGTTGGGATTCACGCCGCCCGTCGCCATCAGCGGGATATGGGGCAGGGGACCCTTGAGGTTCTGGATGTAGTGCATGCCCAGATCATCAGCGGGGAAGAGCTTGACGATGTCCGCGCCCTCGTCCCAGGCATGGCAGATTTCCGTCGGGGTCATCGCGCCGGGGATGGAGCACATGCCAAGGCGCTTGGTTTCGCGCATGACCTGAAGATTTGTGCCGGGGGCGATGACGTATTCGGCGCCGGCGTCATAGGCTGCCTTGACTTCATCGACGGTGAGCGTCGTGCCCACGCCCAGACAGATCTGATCGCCGAAGGCCTTTTTGACGGCCTCGAGCTTTTTCACATTATCGGCAATCGGGTCGTCCAGCAGGTGATCAAACGTGGATTCCAAGCAGCAAACGCCGGCGTGCAGCAACGCCTCGCAGCAGCGCACGAGCTTATCGGCGGGAATGCCGCGGGCAATGATCACCAGCTTCTCTTTAAGCAAACGGTCTTTTGCGTTCATGATGGATGCATTCCTTTCTGCTTAAGCGCGTTATTCTTTAGGCTGGTTCCAGTTTTTGTTGTAGGGGAGCAGGCAGACGGAGATGCCGGAGTCGACGGTCATTTCCGTGCCGGTGATGGTGGGGGATTGATCGCTGCCAAGGAAGTAGACCGCGGCGGCGATGTCTTCCGGCGCGGATTCCTTGCCTGCAGGGTACTGTGCGCGGCGCTTGGAGGTGATTTCCTCGCTCTGCGTCGCCCAGCGTTCCGTCCAGATGGCGCCAGCGATCAGCGCATTGACGCGGATGCCCAGATATCCCAGTTCTACCGCCATGCAGCGCATCATCGCATTGATCGCTGCCTTGGAGGAGGAATAGGCGACGCGGCCGGTAATGGACTGGTTGGCGTGGACGGAGGAAATCAGTACGATGGAGCCGCCGGTCTTTTTCATGATTTCTGCCGCGGACTGGGAACAGAAGAACGTACCGCGCACGTTGGCGTTCATGACGCTGTCCCACATCTCGGGCGTGGTGTTGAAGGTGTTGTAGTCAACGGCCAGGTGCGCCGCATTGGCGACGAAGGCGTCCAGGCGGCCAAAGCGTTCTTCGATTTTGGCAAAGGCGGCGTGGATCTGATCGACATAGCTCTGATCCATGCCCAGGCCCAGGAATTCGGTCTGCGGGAATTCGGCCTGAAGACGGGCGACGGCTTCAGAGGCGGAAGCGTCGTCCCGGCTGGAAATACAGACATTCCAGCCTTCCTTGGCGAAGCGCTGCGCAATGGCATAGCCGGTATTGCGCACGGCGCCGGTGACAAATACGACTTTCTTATCCATAGGTGTCTTCCTTTCTGTCTGCAGCGCAGCGTTGCTGATTTGATGGCATCATTGTACATTTTTTTATCCCGCGCGCGCAAGAGAAAAAGCAAAAATGAACAAACAAAGTATAGAAATTCAATGAAAAACATACATCTGTTTGCGCAGCGTGCATCTAAAATGTACAAGAAAAACAAAAAACATATATAGGTTTTTCTCAAAAAAGTATATTTTCTTATTGACGATTGTTCTTTATAATGAAATCAGCATCACACGTATCCCTGGCATGGGAGCGTGAAAATAAAAAAGGAGGATACCCCATGAAGAAACTGCTTACTCTCGTCCTTTGCCTGATCATGGTGCTTTGCGCTGTGTTGGCGACCGCGGAAGAACCGGTTACCATCACGATCATGCATTACATGGGCAACACGGTCAAGATCGAAGCGTTTGACGCGATTCTGGCCAAGTATCAGGAAACGCATCCCAACGTCACCTTCGAAGCCCAGATGTATTCGCAGAACGACTACATCGCGCAGCTGCCCATCCGCATCGCCAACGGCGATACCCCGGACATCATGATGGGTTCCCCGAACCAGTACTCTGACATCATCGACGCGGGCAAGATCAAGAACCTGACCGGTCATGAGCTGATCACTAAGCTGGGTCTGGCCGAGGGCGACCAGAAGAACTGTCAGTACAACGGCGAAGTCTACGCGCTCCCGCTGGACTTCAAGACCTACGGCGTCATCTACAACAAGGCGATCTTCGAAAAGTACGGCCTGACCGAGCCGAAGACCCAGGGCGAATTCGACGCGCTGTGCAAGGTCCTTAAGGACAATGGCGTGGATCCGTTCATCCGCAACAACTCCAACGTCACCTACCCCGACATCGAAATGCGCGCGATCCTCTGGCCGCTGCTGCTGGAAAACGGCAACGCCGACGCGTTTGAAAAGCTGATGAACGGCGAAGCGCAGTTCACCGACTATCCGGAATTCGCCAAGGCGTTTGAACTCTGGGGCCGCCGCCTCGCCTTCAACCGCATCGACGACATGAGCAACGATACCACCATGGCCCGCCAGAAGATCGCCGCCGGTGAAGCCGCGATGATCTACGACGGCACCTGGGCTTTCGCGCAGATCCAGGGCTTCAACCCCGAAGTCGAGTATGGCATGTTCGTGATGCCGCGCGACGATGGCAAGGAGAATGCTTGGTGCATCCAGCTTGACCAGCTGTTCATGGTTTCCAACGAGAGCAAGCATGAAGAAGCCGTCATGGAATTCATGGCTTACCTGCTCAGTCCGGAAACTGCTGGTTTCTGGTCTGCTCAGACCCTGAGCCCGTCCGTTGTGCCGGGCGTTGAAACCGAAATGCCGGAAGTCATCATGGCTGCCTGCAAGGGTAAGGAATCCGGCAACATCGCGCACGAAGGCGCTTTCACCACTTGGCTCAAGAGCGAGTACCTGACCGCGTGGCGCCAGATCACCCAGACCTTCTGCGCTGACGAGACCGTGGGCGTTGAAGAGGCTGTGCAGCTGCTTCAGGATACCTTCGACGAGATCAACGCAAGCAAGTAATCAATCCGCTTTGCGGGGGAGCCTTCCTGTAAAGGGGAGCGGCTCCCCCGCTCTTTTTTCCCAGTCTGTGCCCGTGTGCGCGCGGCGCTCGCTGAGCTTACACGCGCACAGACGCATTGAGATTCATCAAAAAGAAAAGAGGGATTATGCATGGCCAATTCCAGCCGCGATTTAAGACGTGCTTCCGGCAGCCTTTACCGCACCAGAACGATGACCTACGCCTGCTTCCTTGCACCGGCGCTCATTCTGTATCTGCTGGTGGTCATTATTCCGTTTTTCCAGGGCATTCCGTATTCCTTCACCAACTGGCAGCCGGTCAAGGGCGTCAAGGATTTTGTCGGATTCAAGAACTATATCAACCTCTTCACCAAGGGCAAGGTCTTCTGGAAGTCGGTTAGAAATACGTTTGAATTCACCGTCATCTACATCCTCATCAGCAACGCGATCGGTCTTGGCATGGCGCTGTTGGTGCAGCGCAGCAGCCGGCTCAACAATCTCTGCCGTACGCTCATCTTCATGCCCTACGTTCTGAGCCTGATTACCGCGGCGTTTGTCTGGCGCAACATCTATTCCAGCGTCTATTCTCCGATCTTTGGCGTGCCCAGCCCCTTGGGCACAAAGGGACAGGCGATGTATGGCATCGCGATCATTTCTTCCTGGCGAACAGCCGGATACTGCATGCTCATCTATATTGCAGGCCTTCAGGGCGTGCCCAATGAGTATTATGAAGCGGCGAGCGTGGAAGGCGCCAATGGTTTCCAGAAATTCACCAAGATCACGATGCCCATGCTGATCCCGGCGTTCTCTTCTAACGTGTCGCTCCTTCTGGCCTGGGGCCTCAAGGTGTTCGAGGTGGTTCGCGCGACGACCAAGGGCGGCCCCACGCTCAACGAAACGACGACCATGTCCATGTTCGTCTTTGACAACATCTTCGCCAACTGGAAGGCGGGTTACGGTCAGGCGGCGGCGATCCTCATGACGCTGATCCTGCTGGTGGTCTCCTTCATCGTGTCCGGATTCTTCAGAAAGCAGGAGGTGTACTGATATGGCACAGAGCGCAGTCGATACCCGTAAAAAACCTCTGCTTAACTATACCCAGAAGAAAAAGCTGATCAATTACGTGCGCATTGCACTCGTCGTGATCATTACGCTCCTTTACGTTTCTCCGCTGTATATCTCGTTTAACTACTCTTTCAAGACGCCGCAGGAGCTGGGCACTTCCTCGGCGATGGCGCTGCCAAAGTCGCTGTATCTGGGCAACTACGTCGATGTTCTGACCAAGAACCGCGATTTCGTGACCGGCTTTACCAACAGCCTCATCACGACTGTGTGCATCGTCGGCATCCTGATGGTCATCACGCCCATGGCGTCCTACGTGCTGGTGCGTTCCACGTCCAAGTGGTCGACGTTTGCGTATTACATCTTCATGACCGGCATTCTGATTCCGTTCCAGTGCATCATGTATCCGGCATACGTCAACCTCAAAGCAGTCGGCCTGATCGATACGCTGCCGGGCTATATCCTCGTTCGCACGGGCTTTTTGATCGGCACGAGTATCATGATCCTCACTGCGTTTGTCAAGACCGTTCCGGTCGAACTGGAAGAGGCGGCCAATATCGACGGCGCGAGCATCTTCCAGGCGTTCTGGATGATCGTTTTCCCGCTGATGAAGCCCATCAACGTGACCGTGCTGGTCATCAACACGCTCAATGCGTGGAACGATTATACCGTTGCGGTCTCCCTGCTGCAGAGCAGCTCCAAGCGCACGCTGCCTCTGGCGCAGCTGCTGTATACCAGCGAGAGCGGCATTGAAATCAATCTGGCGTTTGCGTTCTTCGGTCTTTGCATGCTGCCGGTGCTGATTCTGTATCTTTTCACCCAGCGCTACATCGTCAGCGGCATCATGTCCGGCTCGGTCAAGGGATAATGCGGCGAATTGCCGAATGAAAAGGATTGATTATCGACATTTTCTTTGAAATCCGTTATACTGAAGAAAGAAGCAAAAACGGGGGAAAGGGGGCGATCATATGTACAAACTGGCGGTGATTGAAGACAATCGCGCGACGGCGGATATGATCGCCACCACCATCCGTTGGGAAGCGATCGGTTGTACGGTCTGCGGCATTGCGTATAATGGCGTCAAGGGTCTGGCGATGGTGCAGCAGCAGCGTCCGGATATCATCATCTCCGACGTGCGCATGCCCGGTATGGACGGCCTGACGATGGCGGAGAGCCTGTGCCGGGAGTTGCCCTATGCGAGGATCATCTTTATCAGCGCGTATGACGAGTTTGCCTATGCGCAGAAGGCCGTCAGGCTTCACGCGCATGAGTATCTGCTCAAACCGCTTGAAAACGAGAAGCTGATTGACAGCGTTCGCCGGGCGGTGGAAGAGCTGCGCAAACAGGACATGGGGACGCAGATGCAGGCGGAACCCACATCGGCCAAGGATTCGCTGGTGAGCAGCATTCTGCAGTACGTCAATGCCCGGCCGCATCATCCCACATTGCAGGAAACGGCGGCGCACTTTGGCTTTAGCCCTTCGTATATTTCTTCCATCGTCAAGAAGGAAACGGGCAAAAACTACATCGAATTGGTGACGCGTTCGCGCATGGAGTTGGCCAAAAAGCTCCTGCGCGATCCGTCTTACCGGATCGAGGAAGTGGCTACAGCGGTGGGGTATAAGAACTACATCTCCTTTTATCAGATGTTCGTCAAATACGAAGGGGTTTCGCCCAGAGACTACCGCAACGGTGGTGAAAAGAATTGAAACTTCGCAATAAGTTCATCGTGAGTTTTATGGCTGTCGTGCTTGTCATGGTCAGCCTTCTTTCTCTGTATGTGAACAATGTGCTCTCCGAGCGCGTGCAGGAAGAAAAGGCGGCGGATTATAGCGCCTTTGTGCAGCAGCTGGCAACCAGCCTGCGCCTGGTGACGCAGGAAACGGAGAATGCGCTCTTTAATCAGTACAATAACAATGAAAAATCGCTGGCGTCTCTGCTCCTCAAAGAAGAGCAGAGCTTTGCCAGCGTTTCCGGTATTCAGGCGTGCCTGAACCATATTCCGCTCAATGTGTCCTCCATCACCAGTGTGTGGGCGGTGGATCTTAACGGAAACGATTACTTTGCGTCCGTTGGGCTGGAGGACCACAAGGACGATCTCTCTTCGCTGCTCAAGTACAATCTGAATGAGGATTTTACCCTCTGGTGGACGGATGAGCGCGGAGAAATCTTCCTTAAAAAAGACATCTACGAGCCCTTCCCGCTCAAGTATGCCGGCATTATCATCGCTCATATTGATCGGCATCAGCTGCTTTCTTCTCTAAGCCTTGGCGGGCATACGGAGAGCATGCTGGCGTTGTTTACCGGAAAAAAGGAACCGCTCATTCTGACCGGCGGTATGACGCAGGAATTGCTTGATCAGGCGCTGACTATTGAGCCGCTGTCCTATATGCCGGTTAATCGGGAAATTGCGCTTGAAGATGGGAACTATTACATGACCATGTATCCCGCGGCAAACCGATCCTGGTATGCGCTTGAGCTGGTGCCGATGGAAACGATGATGGCGCTGCCCATCGAGCTCAGCCGTGTTGTGGCGATCGCCAGCGCGGGCATTATTCTCGTTGCGCTGATCATCAGTTTCCTCATTACCCATTCGCTTTCGCGCGGTACGCGCCAGCTGCTTGCCTCGATGGAGGAAATCAGCCGGGGTAACTTTGAAACGAGCATTCCCGTGGTCGGCCGCGATGAAATCGGCGATCTGGCTGCCGGCGTGCGCTGGATGCAGGGGGAGCTCAAGGACGTCACGGCGAAGATGATCGAGCATGCGACGCAAAAACAGGAAGCGGAGTATGAAATGCTCGAGCTTAAGTATCGCTCGCTTCAGTCCCAGATCAGCCCGCATTTTATCTGTAACATACTTTCCAGCATGAATGCGCTGGCGGTCATGAAACGGACGCAGGAGATCAGCACGCTTTCCATCAAGGCGTCTCGCTATTTGCGTGCCAACTTAAACGGCGCCGACCGTAAGCGCACGTCGCTGGACAGCGAGATCAATTTCGTGGAAGAATACGTCGATCTGTACTATGAAATTTATCAGAATCCTTGCCGCTTCACGGCGGACGTTGCGGACGACGCGGGCGAGTGCCTTGTTCCCAACATGATTCTTCAGCCGCTTGTGGAAAATGCGCTGATTCACGGCTATCCACTGGATGATCCGGATCAGACGCATGAGATTGCCCTCTCTGCGCAAATCGAGGGCAATGAGCTGGTCATTCTGCTTTCCGACAACGGACAGGGTATGAGCCAGGAGCTGATTGAAAGAATCAGCCGGGCGGATGCGGACATTGAGCAGAGCCGCCAGCTCAAGGGCTTTGGCCTGCGCGGCGTTTTGCAGCGACTTCACCTGCTCTACGGTGAAAATCACACCTTTTCGATCAACAGCAAACCCGGCGTGATGACGATCATCACCATTCGGATTCCCTGCCAGTACGAAGGAGGTTAAACAATGGTATTTTTTGTTGGAACGCTTACACGCGAGGGTGGCGGCGGCGTGTTACGCTGCGATCTTGACGGCGCGGAAATTTCGCTCAAGGAAACGCTTTTTTTGACCGATCCCAACTATGTCATTTCCAGCGGCAATCGTCTTTTTTCCGTCTCCAGCGATGCGCAGGGGGAATTCCGCGGCTGTGTGAATGAGATCGACGCCAGCGGCGTCATGCGCGTATTGGCGCAGGAGGAAACCGGCGGCAATGCGCCGTGCTTCCTTTGCACTTCGCCTGACGGAAGGTATCTCTACTGCCCGAATTACGGCACGGGTTCCATCGCTGTATTTCCTATTGAGGGAGGGCTTAAGCCGCGTATTCAGCTGATTGTGCATTCTGGTAGTGGTCCGCATCCGACTCGACAGACGGCGCCGCATGTCCATCAGGTGCTCTTCATTCCGGGAACGCAGTATCTGTGCGCATGCGATCTGGGCACAGACTGCATCGAGGTCTATAAGGCAGATGTGCAGAGCGGTTTGCTTACGCATTACTTTACGCTGCATCTGCACGGCGGGCCGAGGCATCTGGTGTTTGCCGATGATACGCTTGGCTATGTCTGCCATGAATTGAGCAACGAGGTGACAGTGCTGGCAATTCAGGACGGCGTACTTACGCCGATGCAGACGATTTCCACCCTGCCGGTAGAAGTGCAAAATACGGCAGCGGCAATTCGCCTGAGCAAGAACAAAAAGAAACTGTATGTATCCAACCGCGGGCATGGAAGCATTGCACTATATGATGTAAAGACTGACGGAACGCTACAGCTTCATCGACATTGGGAAGCGGGCAGTTTCCCTCGCGATTTCGTTTTGTTGGAGGATGAGCGCATTTTGATAGCCGATCAAAAGAGCGGAATCAGGTTGCTTGGCGTTGAGGGGCAGGAAGTTGCTTATCTGAAACATATCGGTGCTGTTTGTGTTTGTTGAGGAGAGATCCTGCTATAACAGGAGAAATTGAATATGAAATATGCAGGTGTTATTTTTGATCTGGACGGCGTGATCTGCTCCACCGACGAATACCACTACCTGGCGTGGAAGGCGCTGGCCGACCGCCTGAACATTCCCTTTGGCCGCGAAGACAACAACCGCCAGCGCGGCGTCAGCCGCATGGAGAGCCTGGAGATCGTGCTGGAAAAGAGCCCGGTCGCCTACTCTCAGGAGGAAAAGCTCGTCTTTGCGACGGAAAAGAACGATCTCTACCGCGAGCTGCTGGGCGAGGTGGTCATGGAGCCGTCAAAGGTTGTGCCGTACTTTGGCACGGTGACAAAGCCGGAGTGCCATATGCTTTACAATGTGACGACCATGGCCAGCACCTGGCATACCGTCGCGACTCAGGATGTGCGTCTGCTGTGCAGCCAGCTTGAGAAGGTTTTTGCACTGCCCAAGGAATATACGTTCCTCAATTATCTGCGCTGCCACGATGACATCGGCTGGGGACTGGATTATGCGTATCTTTCCCGGTTTGGTCAGAGAGAGGTGCCGCATAAGCGCTATCTTAACGACTATCTGACCGGCAGATGGCCGGGCTCTGCCGCGCGCGGCGAGCTGTATAACGATGATCCGCGGCTGGGCGACGCCCGGCTTTGCGGCACGACGGCGTCCTTGTGCGGCGCGGAAATCGACCAGAAGCAGGCGCTTGCAAAGATCGAGATGCTGCACGCCTTTCTGCTGACGCTCAGCGGCGTGCCGGTGCTCTACAGCGGCGACGAGATCGGGCAGCTCAATGACTATACCTATCACGAGGATCCCGTCAAGCGCGAGGACAGCCGCTATCTGCATCGCGGCGTCTTCGGCTGGAACGACGCCGAAAAACGGAACGATCCTGCCAGCTGGCAGGGTAGTGTTTACCGCAGAATTGCCGCGCTGCTCGGGCTGCGCAAAGCGCATGGCGTTTTTGATGCGCAGGCGGATGCCTGGACCTTTGACACGGGCAGCGATCATGTGCTGGGCGTCGGACGCTGGCATGAAGGGGAAAAGCTGCTGGCCTTGTTCAACTTTGGTACGCAGGCGCAGCGCGTAAGCATCGATGGTGTGTATGCCGATTTGCTGCAGGACGGAAAGAACGTCTCCGGCTCTATAAACCTGCCTTCGGGCGGATTTGCCTGGCTGATCCGCCGGGAATAAACGATGAGGGAGAGCGTCAAGAGAAAGCAATTGACGACAATTTTGACCACAATGCCGATTGACTCTGATTGATTTGGGTTGATGAACATGGACTGAAAATGCGAAAATATCAAGGAAAATTGACCGTTATTTACGCCGATTTCCGTGTTCTTGATTCTTCAAATCCCTCCTTCTGCGCCAGAAAAGAGACTTTGAGAAATCAGGGTCTCTTTTTAGTTTTGTGGAAGGCTTTCCTCAAAGCGGGATTTGAACTGGCCCGGCAATGAATCAGGCCCCAGTGGGGCCTGATTCATTG
>JAFYOR010000088.1 GCA_017547805.1 Clostridia bacterium | reverse complement strand
CCCGTCTGGGGATACAATCCCCAGACCCCTTGTTCGCTTCGCGCTTGTTTTAAGAAACAATACATAAAAAATGGACGCAGGATATTTCCTGCGTCCTTATTTTATGATTGGCTGCTTCAAACCGCCGCGAAGCGGAAGAAGGGAGTCTGAGGGATGAAATCCCTCAGGCGGGTCTTAGGGCGGCAGCCCTAACGCCCCCGTTACATCAGCTTGAGGAACAGCTCCTTGATCTCCGCAACGCTGGTGTCGCGCGGGTTGCCTGGGCGGCAGGCGTCGGCGAAGGCAGACTCCGCGAGGAAGTCGAGGTCTTCGGCCTTGACGATGGCCTTCAGATCAGCCGGGATGCCCACATCGGCGCTCAGCTTGCGCACGGCGTCGCAGGCGGCCTTGCGGTACTCGTCCTGAGACATGGCTTCCACACCCTCAACGCCCATAGCGGCGGCGATGTACTTGTACTTGTCGCCCGTTACCGGCGCGTTATATTCCATGATCGTCGGCAGCAGGATCGCATTGCCCACGCCGTGCGGGGTGTCATACACAGCGCCCAGCGTGTGCGCCATGGAATGCACGATGCCAAGGCCAACGTTAGAGAAGCCCATGCCGGCCACGTACTGGCCCAGCGCCATGCCCTCAAAGCCCTCGGCCTCGCCGGCGACGGCAGCGCGCAGAGACTTGGCGATGATCTCGATTGCCTTGAGATGGAACATGTCGGTCATTTCCCATGCGCCCTTGGTGGTGAAGCCTTCGATCGCGTGGGTCAGCGCGTCCATGCCGGTCGCAGCGGTCAGGCCCTTGGGCATGCTGCTCATCATGTCCGGATCGACAACGGCGACTTCCGGAATGTCATGCACGTCCACGCAGACGAACTTGCGCTTCTTCTCCACGTCGGTGATGACGTAGTTGATGGTGACTTCCGCCGCGGTACCAGCGGTGGTGGGCACGGCGATGGTGAAGACGGTCTTGTTCTTCGTCGGGGCAACGCCTTCCAGAGAGCGGACATCCGCAAACTCCGGATTGTTGATGATGATGCCGACGGCCTTTGCGGTATCCATGGAGGAGCCGCCGCCGATGGTCACGATGCAGTCCGCGCCGCAGGCCTTGTAGGCTTCCACGCCGGAGAGCACGTTCTCGATGGTCGGGTTCGGCTTGATCTCGCTGTACACGCTGTAAGCAAAGCCGGCCTTGTCCAGCAGATCGGTGACCTTCTTCGTCACGCCGAACTTGACCAGATCCGGGTCAGAGCAGACAAACGCCTTCTTGTAGCCGCGGGAAGTGAGTTCCGGCACGATGTTTTCAATCGCGCCCTTGCCATGATAGGAAATAGGATTCAGAACGATACGATTCGCCATGGGAATCATCCTCCTCATCATTCTTTCTGTCGGTTTCATATACGACGGTTCGTCCCGTCTATACATACATTGTACGTCCTCGATATTTATTTGTCAATCACATTCTGAAAAAAGAGGCTGCATTCTTTTGCAGCCCCTTTTGCTGTTTACTTTTCTTCGCTGGTTTCGTGTTCCTTCACCAGACCCGCCACGTCGCTGACCGGCAGCGTGAAGGCAATGCCCTGCGCAGGCTTGCCCATGCCCATCTCCTTGTAGATGGCGTTGAGGATGTCGTTTTTGACGTCCTTCTCCACGACCATCATCAGGATTTCCTTTTCGGCGTGCAGCGGAATCCCGAAGAACGCCAGCGATTCCTCGCGCGCAACACCGCGTCCATTCAGAATCGTGCCGCCGCGCGCGCCATGTTCGCGGGCGACCGACATCACATCCTCCGCAAAACCGGCGTTGACAATCGCAAAAATCACCTCATGGTTGTTGGTCTTCATGATTATTTCTCCCTTCCAAGCCGGTTGTTTGACAGGAACTGGTACAGGTTGACGCCGATCACGCTTGACATCGGTACGGCAAAGGCGATACCCTTGCCGTTTTTAATGGTAGTAAAGCGCTGCTCAAGCGCCTTCATGATCTCGTCCGCCTTATCCTCGCGCACGACGCTGAGAATCACAGCCTTGTGAATATTCAGACCCAGCAGATCAACCAGTTCCGAATTGGCCGTGCCCATTCCGCCGACGGCCATCTGATAATTCACCTCGAACTGGCTGATCACGTCCAGATAGAACTCGCCCTTGTTCCTGTCCACAACGGTAACGAGGAGCTTAAGCTTCTTAATGTCCGATGCATCAAATCTGTTTGACATATTGCTCCTCCTTTACATAAAGCTGATGATCTGCTGATCATCCTGATCGAGCATGCGGCGCATCGCCAGATGCTCCCGGACATGCCGATGCATGACAGAACGGAAACCAAGCAGCTGGATAGCGATCAGCGGACTCATCGCTACCAGCGCCACCACGCCGAACGCATTGGCAAGCACAGCGTCTGCCCCTTGCAGCGCGCAGCACGCGCCGATGGCAAACGGCAGGATGAAGCAGGAGGTCATCGGGCCGCTGGCCACACCGCCGGAGTCAAACGCAATCGCGGTATAGACCGGCGGCACAAAAAGCGAAAGCGCCAAAGAAATAAAGTATCCGGGGATGATGTAATACACCAGCGAAAAATCGAAAATAATGCGGATCATCGACAGCGCAATCGCCGCGCCAACGCCGCAGCACAGGCCGATCATCATCGATCTGCGCGTCACATAGCCGCCCGTCACATCTTCAACCTGCTGATTGAGCACGTGAATCGCCGGCTCAGCCAGAACGACGAGCACGCCCATCACCAGACCAAACACGCTCAGGAAGACCGGCTTGCCCTGCGCCAGCGCATAGCCCATCTTATAGCCGATGGGCATGAAGCCCACGTTCACGCCGGTGAGGAAGATGACCAGACCCACATAGGTAAAGCCCACGCCTACCGCAATGCGATGCAGATTTCTGGCAGAGAGACGCAGGAAAAGCACCTGACAGACCACAAAGAACAGCACAATCATGCCCAGCGCAAGGGCGACCTCTTTCGCCGTATGCAAGCCCGTATGCAGGAAACTGCCAAGGATATCGGCGGAGACCGCATAATCCGGCACCTGATAGTTCAGCGCGCTGCGCGAAAACATGCCCAGCAGCAGCACCGCCATGATCGGGCCGATGGAGCACAGCGCAACCAGACCAAAGCTGTTTTCCTGACTGTGCCTGTCGCCGAGGACAGCGGAAATACCCACGCCCAAGGCCATGATAAACGGCACGGTAATCGGTCCGGTCGTCACGCCGCCCGAATCAAACGCAAGCGGCAGCAGGCTGATGTTTCCGCTCTCCGAGAGCAGCAGCGCAAACGCAAACAGCGCCATATAGAACAGCGTGAGAATGCTGCCCAGCGTCCTTCTGAATACGATGCGCAGCACCGCCACCACCAGAAACGCGCCTACGCCCACGCCCACGGTATACACCAGCAGCGTACCGTTCATCACGGCGCTCACCTGAGAGGCGAGCACCTGCAAATCCGGCTCCGCCACGGTGATGAGCATGCCCAGCACAAAGCAAACCGAGAGCAGCAGCCCCAGCTTCCTCTGACGCGAGAGACCCGAGCCAATGTGCGTGCCCATCGGCGTCATCGCCAAATCAGCGCCCAGATTAAACATGCCGATACCCACAACCAGCGCTACCGCACCAATCGTGAACGTAATCAGCTCCGTTCGTGAAAAATTGAACAGCGGCGTCAGCGCCATCAGATAGACGATCGCCGTAATCGGCAGCGCGGAGATCAGCGCCTCCTGAATCTTGAGTTTTAGTTCTTTCAATATACTTCACCAACCATTCATCCTACTTTTGGCAAATCGATTATAGCAAACCTCCCGCACATCGCACAAGCATTCCACTCATTAAGATATCCTAACTCTATGCGTGGTCAAAAAGATCAAGACGCACGCAGCGCGTGCGTCTTTGGTTTATTCTTCCATCACCATATTGTCCGCCAGAATCTCCGGCTTATAGCGCATGCTGTCCGCCTCGGTAATTGCGCGGATCACGCGGCAGGGATTTCCCGCCGCAAAGCTGTTGGACGGCACGTCGCGCGTAACCACGCTGCCCGCGCCGATGACACAGTTATCGCCAATGGTCACGCCGGGGCAAACCACCACGTTTGCGCCCAACCAGCAATCATGCCCGATATGCACCGGCTTGGCATAGCACATATGCTTCGGTTCGCCGTCCTTGTTGAGGATCGCCTTTCGCTCCCCCGGCAGCATCGGATGAATCGGCGTGACGATGGTCACGTTCGGCCCGAAGCTGCAATCATCGCCGATGGTCACTTCTCCGTCGTCCTGAATCGTCAGATTGAAGTTGCCAAAGAAGTTCCTGCCGATGTGCGTATGAACGCCGTAATGGAAATAGATCGGGCCCTGCAGGAAGGAGCCTTCCCCCAGCGAACCGACGAGCTTTTTGAGAATCTCTGCACGCTTTTGCGTCTCGTCCTCAAAGGTCAGATTATATTCGGTATTGAGGTTATGCGCACGCAGCTTGACCGCCCGACGCTCCGGCGCGCCCGGACAGAACAGGGTATCCGTAATCATGCTCTTATCGCTCATGGTATTCACCTGCCATCCTCATTTTTCCTGATTATATCACAGCTTTCCCCGTTTGGACACTTCCCGCGCGCGTCATATGAACTTTTCCAGCCGGTAAAATCCCTCGTCGTCTGTCTGATTTCTACGTTTTGGCTCTACCTGATCAGTCAGCCCTGTTGTGCCATCTTTTTAAGCGCATCGCCCGTCAGGCGGTACACCGTCCATTCATCCATCGCTTCCGCACCCAGAGAAAGATAGAAATCGATGCTCGGCTTGTTCCAGTCCAGGCAGGACCATTCCAGACGGCCGCAGCCCCTTTCCACAGCAATGTGCGCAAGTTCTTTCAGCGTCGCCTTGCCGTAGCCCTTGCCGCGATGCTCGGGCATGATGAACAGATCCTCCAGATACATGCCCGCTCTGCCGAGGAACGTCGAAAAATTATGGAAGAACAGCGCATAGCCGATTTCCTCTCCATCCGCCATCGGGAAGATGACCTCGGCCTTTTTCTTTTCAAAGATCCACTCGCGCAGCAGCTCCGGCGTAGCGATCACATCGTCTTCCATCTTCTCATATTTCGCCAGCTCGCGGATAAAAAACAGGATCTTCTCGCAGTCCTGCTCCTGCGCATATCGAAACGTCAGCTTTCCCATCGGTTTTTCCTCACTTTACTTATATGCTTTTTCCCAGTATAGCACAGAAAAAGCCGCCCGGAAACCCGAGCGGCTTTGACTTTTTGGATATTCGGCTCGAAGCGGGAAATTAGTACATTTCCTTGACTTCGACGTCACGATAGCGAGCCATACCGGTACCGGCCGGAATGATCTTGCCGATGATGACGTTCTCCTTGAGGCCGACGAGGTG
>JAFYOR010000087.1 GCA_017547805.1 Clostridia bacterium | reverse complement strand
GGGTGTTTTTATTTGAGTGGAGGTGAGGGGAATCGAACCCCTGTCCGAAAAAGCGACTGTCAAGCTTTCTCCGAGCGCAGTCTGCGTTTTAACATTCCCTCTCCCAAGCGCCCACAGACGGGCTCAGGGGTTCAGTAGCTTCATTATGTGACCATGCGGCAAAGCTTAGGCATGGTCATGGCCCGCTAATTGACGCCGGACTCCGGAGCAGCGGGATCCCCGGGCCGACGCGCAGCCTAATTAGGCCGCGAGGCAATAATTGTTATTGTCAGTTAATTTTTAATTTCCCGCTTTTAACGTGGCGCGGGGCCACGGCTCGCTTACCTGACCGCCCACGATCCCGTCGAAACCAGTACACCCCCGCGCGCCGTGCGCGCATCCGCTTCCGAAGATGCATTCACGGTATACGGAAATCTCTGCCCAAGGCCGAGAGTTCAGTCAGTATTCATACTATACGGCTGTGCCCACACCCACATCCGAAGCGGGCGGCACAGTCATCTAACTTAACGGCACGAGGCCGATAGTTGGCATAGGATACGAGGAAAACGAAGAGAAAAGTAAGAAGTCCTTATTATGTTTTGCGCATAGCAGGCTTCCAAGGGTCCTCCGCCCGCGGGAAACGTTCAAACCGCCGCGTAGCGGTGTGGATGCGGGCCCAGCCCGCTTACTTGTTTCGTTCACGCAGCGCCCGCTGGATTTCGCGCTTGCTGTCGCGCTCGGCGATGCTGTCGCGCTTGTCGTGCAGCTTTTTGCCCTTGCATACGCCCAGCTCCATCTTGAAACGTCCGTCCTTGAGGTAGACCGAAAGCGGGATGAGCGAAAAGCCCATCTTTCCGGCCTCCTGCGCGAGATGGCGGATCTGGCTCTTGTGCAGGAGCAGCTTCTTGGGCCGAAGAGGATCGGTGTTGAAGATGTTGCCCTGCTCGTAGGGGCTGATGTGCATGCCGTGGACGATCACTTCGCCGTCCTTGACGGTGGCAAAGCTCTCCTTGAGGTTCATGCGGCCCTGGCGCATGCTCTTGACTTCCGTGCCCTTGAGCTCCATGCCGCATTCAAAGCGCTCCTCGACGAAGTAATCGTGAAACGCTTTTTTGTTGTTCGCCATGGGTTTGATGCCCATTTTGCGCGCCATACGATTCCCTCCCCGATTTGGTGTGCAGTATAGTATAGCACAGATCGGGGAGGGAATGCAAGCACATAGATCATCGGGCGGGGGACGTTGGGGGAGACGTTAAGGGCTGCCGCCCTTAAACTCGCTCGGGGATATCCGTCTCCTTGCTCGACGCTCGTCAGTCGGCCCGGTTCTGAAGTTCAACCGGTACTTCATTCATTTCCGGGCCAGTTCAGATAAATCTGAACCTCTTCTGCGCTTCGAGGCGGCTTGATGCGGCAGGAAAGTGTCTTAAAACCGCAGCGAAGCGATGCGGGGAGCAGGGACGGTGTCCCTGCTCGGGGTTTGGGGCAGACGCCCCAACGTCCCTCAAATACGCAGCGTTACTCTCCGACCAGCTCGTCAAAGCGCAGCGCCTCGTCGACGACCGTCTTGACCGCCGCGCGCCAGAAGTCCGGCGTGGTGACGTCGATGCCCACGGAGGCGGTGACGTTTTCGATCGTATCGCTGCCGAAGCGGGAGAGCAGATCGCAGTATACCGGCACGAAGCTCTCGCCTTCCTGCTGATAGCGCGCATACAGGCCGCGTCCGAACAGACCGCCGAAGGCATAGGGGAAGTTGTAGAAATGGCGGCCGGTGGAATAATAATGGCTCTTGCAGGCCCACATGTACGGATGGCGCACCTCGGGGTCAAGACCGTCGCCGTAACTCTGCTCCTGCGCCCAAAGCATGGTTTCCTTGAGTTCCTTGACGCTCAGCGCGTGATCCGCCTGCGCGTCGACAACCTTCTGCTCAAACAGGAAGCGGGAGTAGATGTCGACCATGACCTGCGTGTTTTCCATCAGGCTTGCATCCAGCAGCGTAATCTCCTCCTCGGGGGAAGCCGTCGCGCGGATGAAGTCGGAAAGCACCGTCTCGTTGAAGGTGGAGGCGGTTTCCGCCAGCGGCATCGGCGGGCGGCACATCAGGCGCGGCACGCGCAGCATCTGCTGGTTGTTGAACGCGTGACCCAGCTCGTGCGCCAGCGTGCTGACGTCGGAAAGGCTGCCGGTGAAGTTGGTCATGATGCGGCTGACGCCCAGCTGATAGCAGCCGGCGCAGAATGCGCCGCCGCGCTTGCCTGCGCGCGGATAGACGTCGATCCAGCCTTCGTCAAAGGCGCGGGCCATCATCTCACTCAGCTCGGGAGAGAACTTGCTGAAAATCTCCACCAGCAGGTCGCGCGCTTCCTCGATGGTATAGGTGCGGGTGCTTTCACCCACCGGCGCAAAGAGATCGTAGAACGGCAGACCGTTCTTGTGTCCCAGCAGGCGGCCCTTCGCCTTGAAATACTTGCGCAGTTCCGGCAGCGCTTCGGAAATCGCCGTCCACATCGCGTCAAGCGTCGCGCGGGTCATGCCGGACTGGTCCAGCGTCATCGTCAGGACGTCTTCATAGCCCGTGAGCGCCGCCATCGTGCGCGCCTCGCTCTTGATGGAGTTGAGGCAATAGCTCATCGGCAGCTCAATCTTCTTATAGGATTCGATTTCCGCATCATAAGCGTCCTTGCGCACGGCGGGATCGGCGTCATACGCCTTGGAGCGCACGGCGGACAGCGGAATCTTCTCCCCGCGGTAGTCCACTTCCAGCGTCGCATCAAGCTTGTCACGCAGCTCGGAGAACATCTTGCCGCCGGAGAGCTGCATCTTGAGCACCGGCTCTTCAAGGGTTTCCGGAAGGGTATGCTTCGCTTCCTGCGCGCTGCGGCGCAGGAAGTAATCGTTCTTTTTGAGCGTTTCGTCCTGCTCAATCAAAGCATCCAGGTCGTCCACGGAAGCCAGATAACGGGAAAGCGCATTTTCCGCCTGCTCAACCGACACAAACGCACGGCGCAGCTGCGCATTGGCGGCATTTGCCTTCTCATGACCCGCTTCGCAGGCGAGCGTCATGCTGACCATCATTCTCAGACGCTCAAGCAGCGTGCCCAACTGCTCATATTCCGCGATCAGCGTGCGGATCTTAGGCAGGTCGCCGCCCATATCTTTGTCGATCAGCGCTGCAAATGCCGCAATATTACCCGGCAGCGCCGCCATATCCTCGGCAAACTTCGGGTCGTCAAAGTCGTTGTAGAATACCGTAAGATCCCAGTTGGTTCTCATCGTTTTAATCCTCCTTGAGTATGCTTCGATTCACGTCTTTTCCATTATACACAGCTTTATTTTCGCATACAAGGGTTTGCAGATATGAAAAGGATAAAAAGTTCACCAGAATCCCTTTTCAAAATAGGAGGTTTTGCATTATAATAACATCAGGAAAAGTTACCCACGAATTTTCGTAAATGGAGGGTTACGTGTCATGACTTATCGTGAGCAGTACGAAGCCTGGCTGCGCGACTTCGCTGATGACGCTGCGACTGTCGCTGAGCTTAAGGCCCTGGAAGGCAATGAAAAAGAGATCGAGGATCGCTTCTATACCGAGCTTTCCTTTGGTACCGCGGGCATGCGCGGCGTTCTGGGCGCCGGCACCAACCGCATGAATCTTTACAACGTCCGCCGTGCGACCAAGGGCTTTGCGGACTATATCAACAGCCAGGATCCCGAGTATGCTAAGCGCGGCGTCGTCATCGCGTACGACTCCCGCCGCATGAGCCCGGAATTTGCCAAGGCTGCTGCGCTGGTTCTGTGCAATGAGGGCATCAATGTGTGCCTGTTTGACGAGCTGCGTCCGGTTCCGGTTCTGTCCTATGCGGTGCGTCACCTGAACGCCATCGCCGGCATCGTCATCACCGCCAGCCACAACCCGCCGCAGTACAACGGATACAAGGTTTACTGGGAGGACGGCGCGCAGATGCCGCCGGAGTACGCCGATCAGGTGCTCGCCCTGATCCGCAAGAATGCCTATCAGGACGCCGTTGAGATGGACGAAAAGAAGGCGCTTGAAAGCGGCCTGCTCAAGATCATCGGCAAGAAGGAAATCGACGACGATTACATCGCCGACGTCAAGACCCTGTCCGTCCAGCCGGAACTGATGCAGACCGCCGGTAAGGAGCTCAAGATCGTCTACACGCCGCTGCATGGCTCCGGCAACAAGCCGGTCCGACGCATCCTCGCGGAAATCGGCATTGAGAACGTTTATATCGTCAAGGAGCAGGAGCTCCCGGATCCCAACTTCTCCACCATCAAGGTCCCCAATCCGGAAGATCCGGCGGCCTTTGCCATGGCGATGAAGCTGGCGGACGAAGTCGGCGCGGACTGCATCTTTGGCACCGACCCGGACTGCGACCGCGTGGGCATCGCCGTCAAGGACAATGAAGGCAAGTACTACCTGATGACCGGCAACCAGATCGGCTGCACGCTGCTGTACTACATCCTCATGAGCCGCAAGGCGCTGGGCACCATCCCGGCCAACGGCGCGGTTGTCAAGTCCGTCGTTTCCACCGAGCTGGCGCGCAAGATCGCCGCGGGCTTCGGCCTCGTGTGCTTTGATACGCTGACCGGCTTCAAGTGGATCGCGGAGAAGATCCAGCAGTTTGAGGACAAGGGCGATCACACCTTCGTCTTTGGCTTTGAGGAGAGCTACGGCTTCCTGTCTTCCACGTTCGTGCGCGACAAGGACGGCGTCAACGCCTCCCTGCTCATCGCTGAGGCGGCTGCGTGGGCCAAGACGCAGGGCAAGACCCTCTACGACATTCTGCAGGAGATCTACAAGACCTTCGGCTACTATGTTGAGAAGGTTGTTTCCGTGACCCTCCCGGGCAAGGACGGCGTGGCCAAGATGCAGAGCATCATGAAGAGCCTGCGCACCGACGCGCCCAAGGAGCTGGCGGGCAAGAAGGTTCTGGCTGTGCGCGACTATCTCGCCGGCACCCGCACCGATCTTGCGACCGGCGCTACTGAGGCGGCGGGTCTGCCCAAGAGCGACGTGCTCTACTTCGAGCTTGAAAACGACGCGTGGGTCTGCATCCGCCCGTCCGGCACCGAGCCGAAGATCAAGCTCTACGTCAACACCAACGCGGACAATGCCGAGAAGTCTGCTGCGGAAAACGAAGCGCTGGTTGAAGCCTGCAAGGCGATCATGCAGTAAGCGGGCTGCGCCCACTTCGCTTCGCGGCGTATAAACCCGCTGCGTTCGTGCAGAGGGCGCTCCGCAGCTGGCGTTTAGCGCCATGATGTGGCTTTAACCGAGAAACCGAACCCGGGGACGGAAGGTCCCCGGGTTCTTGCATCTATATCTGAACACCTCACAATGCGACAATTCTGTTTTTTCCTTAAAGTATCGATACCATCCCCGGGTCCAGGGCCCGCAGGTCCCTGGTCGTTTGCAGGGGGTTATGGGGTTCCTAGGGGATCTAAGGGGGAGAATCGAAAATCCCCCTGATCCCCTAGGCCTCAGCGGAGCGCGTTTTTCTTGTTTGTCAGTTCTGGAGAGTTTCATTGATATGAAAAACCGTTTATGCCATTTATCAGAATAAAGAGTTCGTTTTTCACCGTCCGAATTTCCTTCCCCTCAGCCTGCGAATGTGGTACAATAAAAGCAGAATAGAGCGACAATACCCGACTGTACGGAGGGATCTTTATGCAGACAGAAATCACCAGCGCCATCCCGCTGCTTGACGGGAAAGGCAACCTGACGCAGCCCGGCTATGCCAAGCGCCTTCTGCCGGTGTACGACCGCAAGGCGGTCAAGGGCGGCTTTGCGCGGCTGAAGGAGTGGGATTATTACTACTTTGGCGACGAGCATTACGGCGTTGCGCTGACCATTGCGGACAACAGCTACATGGGGCTTGACTCGGTGTCCCTGCTTTGCTTTGACGGCGAGCCGTGGGAAATCACGACCAGCCCGATGCGTGTTTTCCCGATGGGCAAGACGAATCTTCCGCCGACCTCCGCCTTCGGCACGACGTCGGTCGTGGGGCAGGGATACTTCCTCATCTTCAAGGTGGATGGACACAACCGTGTGCTGACCGCGCACATGGATGATTTCCGGGACGGAAAGCCCATCGATGTCGAGGTGGTGCTGGATGGCGAGCCGGAAGAATCCATGGTGATCTGTACGCCGTTCAATAAGAAGGGTCACTTCTACTACAACCAGAAGATCAACTGTATGCGCGTGAGCGGCAAGGTGACCTACGGCGAGATTGAGCATACATTCTCCCGGGACAGCGCCTTTGGCGTGCTTGACTGGGGACGCGGCGTGTGGACGTATCACAACACGTGGTATTGGGGCAGCGCGTCCGGCCTTGTGGATGGCGTAGACTTTGGCTTCAACATCGGCTACGGTTTCGGCGACACGAGCGCAGCGACGGAAAACATGCTCTTTTACAACGGAAAGGCGCACAAGCTTTCCCGCGTGATCTTCGAGATTCCCCACAAGGACGGCAAGTGCGACTTCCTTTCCCCGTGGACGTTCACCAGCGACGACGCGCGCTTTGAGATGCGCTTTGAGCCGATTCTCAACCGCAGCTCCCTGACGGATTTCAAGATTCTCAAATCCGATCAGAATCAGGTATTCGGCCGGTTCACGGGCAGGGCGGTGTTGGACGACGGCACGGTGCTTGCGGTCAAGGATCTGCTGGGCTTTGCCGAGAAGGTGGAAAACAAGTGGTAAGCGGATGAGTTCCGCAGAGAACAACCCTCCGCATGAGTCATCATGCGGAGGGTTGCTTTATGTGCTTTTGTCATGTTGGATGCCATTGGCTGCGCGCTGCCGGGTTATGCGTCGATCAGGGCGGTTACCTCGTCAAGCGTCGGCGGGTGCAGCGGCAGCGGGAAGCGGGAGATGGCGATGCCGGAGCAGGCGCTGGCAAAGCGGACAAGCGCGTCGTCATCCATGCCGTGAAGCAGGGCATACACGCAGCCTGCCTTAAAAGTATCGCCTGCGCCCAGCGTGCTCCTTACGGTGACAGGGAAGGGCTTCATGCGCCGGATGACTTCGCCGCGGCGGGCATAGAGCATCTCGCCGCCGCCGCTGGTGATGATGGTCAGGCCGTCCGCCGTTTCCTGCAGGCGTGCAAGAACGGCTTCTTTGTCCATGCCCGGATAATGCGCGCTGAGGCATTCGCCGGAAACGATGTTCACGGCGGCGTGCCGGTGGAGGAAGGAATTGTGCGGGCTGTCAATGGTTACATAGGGAACATGGTGCCTGATGCACAGCTGCGCCGCCAGCTCGGACTCTTCACCAAAGAACGGATCGACAGCAGCGGCGCGGCAATGCGCGATGTCCTCCTCCCGGGGGATATTCCACCACCTGCGTCCGCTTTCAAACAGCGTCTGAAACCGGCCCATGGGCGAACGCGCCAGCCCGGCGATGACCACATAATCCATCACGCCCGGATCGTCCTGCGGAAAGTGCAGCGCAGAGAGATCCACCGGCTTATCCTGATAAAACGTCCTGAGCATGGGCGCGACCTGCGTGCCGATGTGCGTGCCGGCCATGCGGACGCTGACCCCCAGAGAACTGAGCACGGTGGCGGCGGTGCCGGTTTCTCCGCCCGGCAGGAAATGCTGCGCATCGATTTCGGAGTATTCGTCCGGACGCAGAAAACCATCCCGGAGAAGGAAAGAATGCGTGCCCAGAATCTGTCCGAAGAGATAGACGTCAGCGTTCATATGAATCCTCCTTTGCGCAGCAGGATCAGTCATTCTTTTCAAGCGCTTTGAAGACCTTTTTGTAGGGCATGAGCATGCCTTCGGTCATCTTGGTGCCCATCTTCGCCTTGAGCTTTTTATTGGAGTTGAGGAAGCCGACCAGGTACATTGCCAGAATCGTGCCTTTCTTTTTCTGCGGGAAGTCGTACTGACCGTGCGCCTTGAAGAACTTGTGGTCGGCGCGCATCATGCCCTGCATCATGTAGATCAGGTCGCGGAAGATCTTCATGCCGCCCACGCCGAGGAAGTTCTGCGGCTGGACGTAATGGTTTTCAAGCATATAGGCAAGCGTCGCGGCGAGGCGGTCAATGCCGCCGTCGGGATCCCGTTCATCCGTCGCTATGCCGGCGAGCGGATTACCGCCGACCTGCGCGCGGCCTTCGATGATCGTGCGCAGGTTTTCCTCCTGTGCGAGATTGCCGCTGATGAGATAGCCCATCGGCATGCCCATTGTTACCGTCCTGTGGCCGTTGCAGAACTGGCGGTCGTCGTAGAGCTTGAAGCGCGCGCCCATGGAATGATCGCGGATGGTGAAGGCGTAGACGATGGCCTGCGCGGTCTGAATGGTGCCACGCAGGAATTCGTCAAAGCCGTCCCTATAGACGCACTTGCCGTCGCCGGCACAGTTGAAGCAGCCGAGGCAGCCGCCCTTAAAGGGATATTCGCGCAGATTGACCACGCGCGTTTTGAGCGGCAGCGCGGCGCGGAAGCGGTCAATCATCGCCTGAAGCTGTGCGTCTCCTTCCTCAATATCCGCGACGATGACGACGTCGCCGGGCTTTTCCTGCGCGTCGCAGGGCAGGGGTGTGATGGGCAGGCGGGCGGGCGCATCGCGGCGGATGAAGTCCGGCTCGGCGTAGCCGCGCTCCATTTCAAAGAGGATGCGCGCAAAGAACGCATCGGCTTCCTTCCGGCCTTTTTCATGCAGCAGATCGTCCATATCCGCAGAAAGACCGCGCAGGCAGCGCATGCCCATGTCCTGACAGTTGTCCTGCACATAGCTGTGGGCGGTGGTGTCGTAGAAATGCTTGGAGGTGGTCAGCTGGGTGGCGTACTTACCGGCGACGTGCACGCCGTGCTGCTTCATCAGTTCAATGAAACGATGCAGCTGACAGGGCGCGATGAAGGTATACACCGGATAGGAAAAGAGCAGCAGATCCGCCCAGGCGATGTCGCCTGCGGCGCCGGAAAAGTCCTTTTCAAGCGACTTGATCTTCAGGCCCGCGTGCAGCTGCCGGAAATCGTGATCAGGATAACGCATGGAGAGGTATTTGACCGTCTGCAGGGTGATGCTGTTTTCGCCCTTGGGGCTGCCGTTGATGACAAGGATGTTCATATCGTTCCTCCGCTGTGGGTATATGCACAATTTGTGATGATAGATTCAGCATACGCGCTGTGCGCGGGAATGTCAAGCGTTTCGGCCGGGATACGCAGGCGGATTGCGCTTGACGGACGGCGCAAAACATGGTACTGTAAAACCAGCATACATGCACGCAACGCGCGCAGGACGAACGATCATTCCGGAAGGAGAAATCAGCGATGATTTGTGAAAAGAAACCCTTTGGCGTGACGAAGGACGGCCGTGAAGTGACGGCCTTTACCCTCAAAAACGGCGCGGTGAGCGCGGTGATTCTTGACTACGGCTGCACGATTCAGTCCCTCATCGTGCCGGATAAAAACGGCAAGCCGGTCGACGTGGTGCTCGGCTATGACACCGTCAAGGGCTATGAGGACGGCGACGGCTACCTCGGCGCCGCTATCGGCCGCGTGGGCAACCGCATTGCCAAGGGCAAGTTCACCCTCAACGGCAAGGACTATACGCTCGCCGTCAATAACGGCCCCAACCATCTGCATGGCGGTCTGGTCGGCTTTGACAGTGTGATCTGGGATGCGAAGGTGAGCGAGGATGCGCTGGCCTTCACCCGCCTGAGCCCGGACGGAGAAGAGGGCTATCCCGGCAACCTGCTGGTGACCATCACCTACCGTCTGCTTGACAACGCGCTGGAAATCACCTACGATGCGAAGACCGACGCGCCGACTCTGATCAACCTCACCAACCACAGCTACTTCAATCTCAACGGCGGCGGCAGCGTGCTTGACCATGTTCTTCAGGTGAATGCCGACCGCTTCTGCGAGGGCGATCCGGATTGTCTGCCCACGGGCAAGCTGCTTGCGGTTGCCGGCACGCCGTTTGACTTTAACGAGCCCAAGAAGATTGGCCGCGACATCGGCATGGACGACATCCAGCTCAAGAACGGCGGCGGTTACGATCATAACTTCTGCCTGAGCGATCCGGCGGAGATCAAGAAGGCGGCGGTGCTTGCCAGCGAGGAAACCGGCATTGAGATGACGACCACCACCACGCTGCCCGGCATGCAGGTCTACAGCGCCAACTTCCTGACCGAGCGCGAGGGCAAGGGCGGCGTTTCCATCGGCTACCGCTATGCGCTCTGTCTGGAGACGCAGCGCTATCCCGACGCGATCCACAATCCGGACTTCCCGTGCGTCGTGCTCACGCCGGAAAAGGACTACCACGAGGTGACGACCTACACCTTCTGCGCGAAGTAATGCGATAAAACCGCAAAGCTGCGCAATGCGCCGCGAAGCGATGCGGGGTCAAGGGGCTCAGCCCCTTGGCAGGTTTGGGCAGCAGTCCAACGCAATCCAAATAAACAAGCCGCCGGAAAACCGGCGGCTTTTATCATGACAATGATTTCCTTGGCCGCTGCGCGATAGAAGAACGTTGGGGATGCCTCCCCCAACCCCCTGACCTGGGGACATTGTCCCCAGCCCCCTTCTTCGCTTCGCGCTGATCATTCGTTACCAACAGAAAATAAGATTACTGCTTGCCCAGCAGCGCCGCGCCGATGATGCCGGCGTCCGCGCCCAGCTGCGCCAGCTCGATGCGCGCAAAGGGCATGGTCTTGTACATGACCATCTTCGGAATTTCCCTGCGCACAGCGTCAAGCAGGAAGTCGCCCGCCATGGACACGCCGCCGCCCAGCGCGATGACCTCGGGATCCAGCGTGTGGATGATGTTGACGATGCCGGTGGCAAGCCCCTTGACATACTGACCGAATGCGGCGAGTGCGGCGGGATCGCCTTCCTTGGCGCAGTCGATGACGGTCTTGGCGTTGATACGGCTCTGGTCGCCGCCGACGCGCGTAAGAATCCGGCTGTTCGGATACGCGGGGAGCACTTCCTTGGCCATGCGGATGATGGCGGTTGCGGAGGCGTAGCGCTCAAAGCAGCCGGCGTTTCCGCAATTGCACGGATCGCCGTCCACCCGAATGATCATATGACCCAGCTCGGAGCCTACGCCGTGCGCGCCGGAGTAGGGCTTGCCGTTGATGATGATTGCGCCGCCCACGCCCGTGCCCAGCGTCAGGAAAACGCTGGAGGAGGAGCCTGCGCTCACGCCTGCAATGGATTCGGCAAAGCCGGCGACCGTCGCGTCGTTATCCACGATGACCGGCTTATCGATATGCTTGTGCATTTCTTCGACAAACGGCACCTTATGCCAGCCGAGGTTTGTGCAGAAGGGAATGATGCCCGTGTTCGGATCGCAGATGCCCGGAACGCCCACACCGATGGCGCCAACGTCAGCCATGTCCATCTTCGCATCCCTGACAACGCGCTTGCAGAGATTGGCGATGTCTTCAATGATCGCCTGATAGGGGCGTTCGCGCAGGGTCGGGGTCGATCCCTTGGCAAGGATTTCGCCCTTTTCCGTCACCAGACCGACCTTAATGCCCGTTCCGCCAAGATCCACGCCAAGATAAACCATAGTATGTGTTCCTCCTTTAAGGTAGCGTATAGGATGATTTCCGCGCCGAGGGAAACGGCGGGGATTATTCTTCTTCATCGTCTTCCTGCATCTGGCTGTAGCGCGCCTGCATCCGCCGCTCCAGCTCGGAAACGGCGTCGTTTCCTTCTGTGGTCAGCCGCCAGTTGCGCGCGGCGATTTCCACGATAATTGCCAGATTCCGTCCGGAGCGAACGGGAATGACAACCCGGGGCAGATCGATGCCCAGAATGTTGGTCGTTTCCGCCTTGCTGCCCAGCCTGTCGTAATCCCTGTCCGGACTCCACAGTTCCAGCTGGATCACCATGTCGATCGTCTTCCGGCGCAGAACGGCGCCGATGCCGAAGATGGACTTGATGTTGACAATGCCGATGCCGCGCAGCTCCATCAGTTCACGGACGATCTCCGGCGATTCGCCGCGCAGCCGGGGACCGACGCGCGCGATGTCCACGACGTCGTCCGCGACGAGCAGATGACCGCGCTTGATCAGTTCCAGCGCGCATTCGCTCTTGCCGACGCCGCTTTCGCCTGTGATCAGCACGCCGACGCCGAAAACATCCACCAGCACCGCGTGGCAGGTCTGGCGCGGGGCAAGCTCCTCCAGCAGAAAACCGATGGCGCGGGCTGTGAAGGCGCTTGTTTCTTCCTGCGTGGCATATACCGCGACGCCGTGTTCCCGCGCGCCTTCTTCCAGCACGGCGGGGCAGGACATGCCGCGTGCGATGACGATGCAGGGCATTTCGTAGGAGAAGTAGCGGTGCAGCCGCTCACGCTGCACATTTTCCGGGAGGCTGAGCAGGTAATGCATTTCCGTCCAGCCGATGACCTGCGGACGCTCGTTGGCAAAAAAGTCGAAAAAACCAGCAAACTGCAGACCCGGACGGCAAATATCCGCCACAGTGATGCGCATGCTCCGTTTTGACGCGGGAACAATGGTTTTCAGTCCCAGCGCTTTGGCAAGTTTTCCCGGCGATATCATCTGCAGTCCTCCCTCTGTGTTTGATTCATTATAACGCATTCCGCTGCGGATAGCAAGAAAGAACGGGACGGAGGCGTGATGCAGATTTCTTGCGTATTTTATCGGGAAAATGCAGGAAATGAAAGGAAGAAACGCGAATTAAAACTAGATAGGAAATTGCGAAATTGAACGAAAGGGGGCGGATGACCATGGACGAGCAGACGCACAGAAGACGCAGGCGTCACGCGGTGACGACTCAGACGCAGGCTGATGTGCCGCCGCGCGAAGAGAGTCAGGCGCAGAGCGTTGCGCCCGAAGAGAATGCACACGAACAGCAGGCGCCGCAGACCCAGTCGCCCCATGCGGCGCTAAGCCGCAGACGCCGCCGGGAAGAGAAGAAAGCGCCGCCCGTGGATTCTGAAGTGTTCTGGCACCCTGAAAGCGAACGGGTGGACGAGCAGACGGATGCTGCGCCTGAAAAGAAGACCCCCTTCTCCGCATTGCTGGCGATAGATGCTGCTGTCTGCAAAATCGGCGACAGCTTGCTTTACGCGATCAAATGGATCGGCGTTGGCGTGATGTTCCTGCTGAATTACGTCGTCTTGGGGCTTAAAAAAGCATGGACAGGCGCAGCGGCGCTGCTGCGCACGATCCGCGCGGGGAAGGGAACCGGCGCAGAGCATGCGCGCAAGCGCAGCTACCGCAGGAAAGCAGACAAACAGATGCAGGAGCAGGCGGCACAGGCCTCCGCGCCTGCGCAGGACAGTCAGCGCTTGAGCCAGACGCGGACCGGAAAGGAAAAAAAGCGCGTTGTGCGCGCGCCGGGCAGGAAGGTTTCCGTCGGCTATGCCGCTGCGATGGCGGTGCTCATCTGTCTCGCGCTTGTGAGCGCCTTTATGGTTACCAGCATCCTCTGGCGATCCATCAGCACAAAGCGACTGAACAGCGCCCTCTCCGCGCGCCATTCCCAGCTTGAAGCGCAGGCGCAGCAAAGCGGAGCGGCGGAGCAGGAAGCCGATGAAACCGCTGCGCCGGAAGAATTCATCCTTGAAACGCCGCATCCGGCGATTTCCGCGCAGCCGACGATGATTCCTCCGGAGATGCTGATTGCGCCGGATGAGCCGGAGACAACGCCGGTGCTGACGGTTACGCCCAAGCCGGA
Source organism: Clostridia bacterium (assembly GCA_017547805.1). Taxonomy (GTDB): domain Bacteria; phylum Bacillota; class Clostridia; order Christensenellales; family Aristaeellaceae; genus Ventricola. The sequence continues at coordinate 48,093 of JAFYOR010000087.1, read as the reverse complement.
GCAGGCTGTCAAGCGCACCAAGTTCCATCAGGTCGGCGGCGATGCGCTGCCTGAGATGGAGGCGCTGTATCAGGAGAACCGCGACCTGATCGGCTGGCTTCGCATGGAAGGCATTCTGGACCTGCCCGTCGTCTATCGGGATAATGAGTATTATCTTACGCGCGACTTTTACAAGAATAAGTCGGCGTCCGGCACGCTGTTTCTGGATGAAAACCATCCGTTCCGGGAGAATGCGCAGAATCTGCTGCTGCACGGCCATAATATGAAAGACGGCACGATGTTTGGCCGACTTGTCCAGTATGAAACGAACCTGCAGTTCCTCAAGAATAATCCGTTTATTCAGTATTCCACGCTCTGGAAGAAGGAACAGTATGTCATTTTTGCTGTGCTTAAGGTTTCTCTTGACGTAAACAGTCCGAACTTCTTCAACTACTTCATGTACCCTACGTTCGGCTCGGACGAGCAGTTTGAGCGGTACGTCCGTGCGCTGCAGAACCGTTCCGTGTTCTCCATTCCCGTCAGTGTGCAGCCCAGCGATGCGCTGCTCACGCTGTCAACCTGCCTCAATGAAGACCGGCTTGTGATTGTCGCCAGAAGGCTGCGGGACGGGGAGAGCAAGAGCGACCTGAGGCATCAGGTGCAGCTGGCGGCCAAACAGTAATACCGGGAGGAAATATTCCATGAACGAAGGCATCCGTTTTGATCTTGAATACGAGACTATGCCGTGGCATAAGGTTGACGCCGTCGTCTTTGACATCGGCAACATTCTGATCCGCTTTGCGCCGGATGACTTCATCGAGCAGCTCTTTCCGGGCGATGAAAAGATGCAGCGCGACATGCTTGATCGCGTTTATCATGGCCCGCAGTGGAAGGAATTTGACCGCGGCACGATGACCTACGAGGAAGCCTGCGCGCAGATGACCGCACAGTACGGCGGGCGTTATGAAGACTACATGCATGCGCTGACGGGCTGGATCGAGCTTAAGACGCCGCTTGAAGAGGGATGGCGCGCCGCGAAGCGCTGTAAGCGGGCGGGGAAGAAGCTGTATCTTCTCTCCAATTATCCAAGGCAGGGCTATGAACGCCTGAGAGAGAAATTCGCGGATCGCTTTGAGATATTTGACGGCGGCGTGATTTCCTGCTATGTGCACTTGCTCAAGCCGGAAGAGGAAATGTACAGCACGCTGATTGACGCCTGCAGCCTTGATCCGGCGCGCACGCTCTTTATCGATGACATGCCGGACAACGTGCATGGCGCCATGAAAAAGGGGATTCATGGCTTTCATATGCATGAAACAGGCATGATGGATCGTTTCTTTCTATAAAATGAAATGCGGACTGATCCGCGATGAATCCTGATCCCGGAGGAAACCCATGAAACGCATGATTTGTGCAGCGCTGATCGCAGCGCTGACGTCGTTTGCCTGCGCGGCCCTTGGCGAGGGGCTGCTTGGGGTAACGATCAGCTATACCCCCGCACCGACCAGCGCGCCGACTGCCGTGCCCGCTTCCCCCGCGCCGTCTGTGACTCCTGTTGCGCCTGTGACGCAGGAAGAAGCGCAGAACGCTGCGCTTGGCGAGCGCATTCTCATGCGCGGTATGGCGGGCGAGGATGTTGAAATCGTTCAGCGCAGGCTGCATGAGCTTGGATATTATCTTGATGAGATCGACGGTGTCTATGGTCTGAAGACCCGCTCGGCGGTGTATGCCTTCCAGCGGGCGCACAAGATGGAAAAGGTGGATGGAAAGGTCGGGCCGCAGACGATCGGCATGCTGTTTTCGGATCACGCGATCATAAAGCCGACGCCGACGCCCACGCCCACCCCGACGCCGCGCCCCACGCCCACCCCGACGCCCACGCCGGTACCCACGCCCGTTCCGACCCCGACGCCGGATGTGCAGGGAGCGCCGTTTGCCCTTGAATCCGTCAGCCTGTTTGTCGCGGATCTTCCGCTTCAGCTGATGCTGGGCAGGGTGGAGGATGAATGGCTGTATCCGCTGTGCGGCGTGATGTCCCATATGGGCTTTGAGCATGCGTATGAAGCCGGCAGCTGGCAGCTCTCCGGCAAGTACAGCGGCATCCAGATCGCGCTGATGACTGCAGGTGTGGAAGGCCTGAATCCCGGCGCCATGGGTTTGTATGACGGCGTGGTGTTCCTGACCGGCGATGACGCCCGGGTGTATGCCTACGGCGATGAGGCCTATGTGACCGAGGCGCTGCTGGAGATGCTCGGCGTGAATGTGCTCCTCGTGGGCGGCACGCCCGTGATCCACTAATTGATGAGCATAGGGGAGCGCGCTGTGCCGCGCTCTCTTTTCTGTCCTGTCAATGATTCAATGATTTTCCGCGCATCCGACTGCGCGTGTTCTGCCATTTCCAAAGGAGAAAGATATGCCGGCAACACCTATGAAAAAAGACGGTGAAACGATGGATGCACAGGCACAGCGCCTTGTAGAAGAAAAGGAAGAAGAAAGCCGGACGAGGGAGCTTTCGGGCGGACTCGGCGTCGTGTTTTCTGTTGTGCTGGTGGCGTTTGCGCTCTTTGAGGTTTGGGCCAATACTGTCGGCACGCTCGGCGCGATGAAGCTGCGCATGGCTCATATTCTGTTTCTTCTGCCGCTGACGCTGATGCTCTATCCCACATACGCAAGGGAAAGCCGCCGCCGCGCGTCGCTCCCTGTGTGGGATGATGCGCTGATTGCGTTGTCCGCCGCGTGTTTGGCGTACATGCTCTGGCGCTATGACGCCTTTGCCAGAAACGGACGGCTGAATGATACGGACGTCTATGTCGGCTTGGCGCTGCTTGTGCTCGCCTTTGAAGCGGCGCGCCGGGCCAGCCGTAATCTGGCGATCGTTGCGCTCGTATTCTTTTCGTATTTTGCGCTGTGGGGACGGTTTGTTCCCGGCGCATTTGGCACCAGCGCCTTTACGCTCAAGCGCGTCATCAAGGCGGTTGTCTGGGATGCGGGCGGCATTCTTGGTACGGGCGCGAACGTCTCCGCCACCTACATTTTCATCTTCGTGCTCTTCGGCGCATTCCTCAAGCATTCCGGGTTTTCCCAGCTGATCAACGACATCGCCCTTACGCTGGTCGGGCGATCTGCAGGCGGTCCGGCGAAGGTGGCGGTCATCGCATCGGCGCTGATGGGCATGATCAACGGCTCGGCGGTGGCCAATGTCGCCACAACCGGCACGATTACCATTCCGCTGATGAAGAAAACCGGCTATAAGAAGGACTTTGCCGCGGCGGTGGAGGCGGTCGCTTCAACCGGCGGACAGTTTACGCCGCCGATCATGGGCGCGGTCGGCTTTGTCATGGCGGAGTTTATGTCCGTCAGCTATACCAGCATCATGCTCGCGGCGGCGATTCCGGCGTTTCTTTACTACCTTTCGCTGCTGTATGCCGTCCATCTGGAGGCGCGCCATCTGGGGCTGAGCGGCTTGTCTGCTCAGAATATTCCGGCGGCGGGAAAGGTGCTGCGCGAGCGCGGACATCTGCTGCTGCCGCTTATCGTGCTGATGGCGATGATGTTTGCTGGCTTCACGCCGTTGTTTGCGGCGATTGCGGCGATCTTTGTGACGGTTGCCGTTTCATGGCTGCGCAAGGAAACGCGCATGGACGCAAAGAAGATCCTTGCGGCGGTCATCGAGGGCAGCCGAAGCGCCATCGGCGTGGGCATTTCCTGCGTAATCATCGGCGTGATCATCTCCTCCGTCAATATGACGGGTCTCGGGCTGAACTTTGGCAATCTGATCCTCGGTGTGATGGGCGAAGGTCATCTGCTGCTGGGCGGACTGCTGGTCATGGTGCTTTCCGTCATTCTGGGCATGGGCGTCCCGGGCGTCGCGGCGTATGTCATCGTTTACGCGGTGGCGGTTCCCGTGCTGCGCAGCGCCGGCGCGACGGAGATGGCGGCGAATATGTTCTGCCTCATGTACGCGTGCCTGTCCAACATCACGCCGCCGGTGGCGATGAGTTCCTATGTGGCGGCGGGCATTGCCGGCAGCAGCATGACGAAAACCTCCCTGATCGCCATGCGGCTTGGCGCGGTGGGCTTTATCCTGCCGTTCTTTTTCCTGAATAACCCGGTGCTGCTCTTTGGCAGCACGCAGGGCGTCGGGGCGGGCGAAATGGTCCGCGCATTTGCAACGGCATCCGTCGGCGTGCTCGCGCTTGCACAAGGCCTGTCTTCTCTGCCGCCCGCCGGGAAAGATGCCGCCGCAACGGCGCGCTGCCTTGCGCTTCGCGGCGTGCTGATCCTCGGCGGTCTGCTCTTTATCAGTCCCACGCTTGTGACCGATGTGCTGGGGCTTGTGCTCATCGGCAGCGCGGCGCTTATCAGCCGTTCCGGTTCCAAATGACGAAAGGAGAATCTCTATGAAAATAAAGACAGCGCTTTTGCTTTGCACCGCGATGATCCTGTGCGCTTCCTGCGCAATGGCGGCAAACATCAATTTCGTCACCGCCGGAACGTCCTCAACGTTCTATCCCATCAGCGCGACGGTTGTCAAGCTCTGGAATGACAACATCGAGGGCATGCGCGCGACGGCGACGCCCTCCGGCGGCGGCATCGATAACCTCAATCAGGCGTACGACGGCGACGCGCAGATCGGCATTGCCAACGCCAATCTTGTCTATCAGGCGCAGCAGGGACTGGCTGCCTTTGAAGATTATGCCAATGAAAACCTGCGCATCTTTGCGGGACTGTATCTCAATCCCAATCAGGTTGTCGTGACCAGGGACAGCGGCATCGATTCCGTCAAGGCGCTTGCCGGACACAGGATTTCCGTCGGCGCGCCGGGCTCCACCACCATCGAGGAGGCGGAGATTCACCTTTCGCTCTTTGGTTTGTCTCTTGAGGATGTGAAGGCGGAATACATGGGTACCAGCGAATCGGCGGACGCCATCAGCAACCGTCAGCTGGAAGGGCTGTGGGTGATGGCGGGAACGCCCAACGCTGCCGTCACGCAGATCCTGACAACGGCCGATGCAAGGCTTCTGGAGATTCCCCCGGAAACTGTGGAGGCGCTCAGAGAAGAATATCCGTGGTACGCGTCCGCGGAGATTCCCGCCGGCACCTATGTCGGACAGGATGAGCCGGTGATGACCTCGGCCGTTCGCCTCACGCTCTTCATTACAGCGGATGTAGACGAGGAAACGGTATATCAGATGGCGAAAGTTTTCTGGGAAAACTGGGACATGCTCTGCGAAAACCATGCGGCGCTGCGCAGGGCAAACCCCGAAGAAGCCGCTGCGGATGTCGCGGGCGTGGAGATTCATCCCGGCGCGGCGCGTTACTACCGCGAGATCGGTATCATGAAATAAAAAACATACAGCCCGACGCACCATCCAAGCAGATGATGCGCCGGGCTGTATTTATGTTGATGAATTCTGAAAGCCTATGGATTCGCTGTGCGCCTTGCCTGCTGCTCCAGCGGATTCCAGCTGGCGGTAATATAGCAGATCATGAACAGAATGAAGAGCAGCATGTTGTGCGCGATCATGCAGGCCCACGCGGAGACGAGCCCCAGACCAAGCAGCTGCGTGCAGATCAGCGTGCCGACGATGCGCACCAGCCACATGCCGGCGATGTTGAAGAAGAAGGGCTTTTTCGTGTTGCCCACGCCCTGCATCATGCCCTCGATGATGATGGAAAAGCCGTAGAACGGTTCGGATACGGCGACCATGCGCAGCACGGTCGTGCCGAGGGAAATGACGGCGTCGCTCTGGGAGAAGATGCGCATCAGCGCGGGCGCAAAGATAAAGAGCAGAGAACCGGAAAGAATCATCAGCGTGATCTCAATCGGGATGAACATGCGCGAGAGCTCCTTCATGCGCTGGCGGTCCTTTGCGCCGTAGGCATTGCCGGCGAGCGTCGCGGCGGCGGTCTGCATGCCGTAACCGGGGATGTAGAAGGCGGATTCAACGGTGTTGGCGATGGTGTGGGCAGCGGTTGCGACTTCGCCCAGCGAGTTGATCATCGCAGCAAAGGCGACATAGCCAAGGGAGGTGCCAAAGCGCTGGAGCATATTGGGCAGCGCCACCTTCAGGCACGGGCGAAGGATCTGCATGTCCGGGCGGATGCTCATGCCGCGGGGAGAAACCCGGGGATGGCGCCACAGCGCGGCTGTGATGCATACGCCGCCAACGGCGAAGGCAATCGCACTGGCGACGGCAGCGCCGATGACGCCCAGCCCCGCGCCGGGAATGAATACGTTAAGCCCGAAGAGCGTCTGGGTGCGCGCCGGGTAAATGAGCAGGAAGTTCAGCACGACGTTGGTGATGTTCACCAGCACGCTGACTTTCATGGGCGTCTTGGTATCGCCTGCCGCGCGCAGCACCGTGCCGAAGATGATGCTTGCCGTGCGCGGGAGCATGGGCAGATAGAGAATGAAGAAATACTGGCCGGCGAGCGTGCGGATGCTTTCATCCACCTGCATCCAGATGGGGATGACGCCGCTTAAGGACAGCGTGAGCGCCGTGAACGCACAGCCCACCACAAGCACAGCCAGCACCGCCTGTGATACGACGCGTTTTGCCTTTTCAAGATCGCCTGCGCCCAGCATGCGCGCGATGAACGCGAGAAAGCCGACGCCCAGCGCGGAAATCGAGCTGCCGAAAAGCCAGTTGACGGTGGTTGTTGCGCCGACGGCAGCGGTGGCCTGTGTGCCAAGCGAACCGACCATCGCCGTATCGACATACTGCACCGCGGTCTGCATGAGCTGCTCGAGCATCGTCGGCCACGCAAGGGCCATGATGATGCCGATCATTTCGATGTTCAGCCGCGTTTTTTTCTTTGTCTGCATGGAAGGAACCTCCGCATCTGTGTGCCGCCGTTGGCATGGGCGTGAATGATTGTCATATGAAACATTATAGCAAATCGGTGCGCGGGAAACAATCGCTGAAATGGGCAAAAGCTACGGCGGATATAAAGAGAACCTCCGGATTGATCCGGAGGTTTTTTGGCTTTGTCAAAAGGCGGTGATCAGAGCGTCAGCGTGCCCTTGAGCAGGTCTTCATCCTTGGAGCTGTGGCCGATCATGAGCAGGAAATCGCCCGGCTCGGTCACGCGCTGGCCCGCGCGGTTGACGATGGAGAAGTCCTCGCGCGTGAGCGTGAAGGCGACGCGCGCCGCTTCTCCGGCCTCAAGCGCCACCTGCTTGAAGGCGATGAGCTGCTTGACCGGGGTGACGACGGAGCTGACGACGTCGCGCATATACACCTGAACGGTTTCAACGCCGGCGCGCTTGCCCGTGTTCGTGACCAGCACGCTTGCCGTGAGGCTGGCGGCATCGATTTCAAGATCGCTGTAGGCAAAGGCGCTGTAGCCCATGCCCTCGCCGAAGGCAAAGAGCGGCTCGGCGGGCAGATCACAGTACTTGCCGTCGTGCCAGCCCGGCATGGAGTTGTAATATACCGGCAGCTGACCGCTGTGATGCGGGAAGGTGATGGGCAGCCTGCCCTTCGGGTTGAATTCACCGAAGACAGCCTTTGCCACGGCTTCGCCGCCAAACATGCCGCCGTTGAAGGCGCAGATGAACGCATTGGCCTTGAGCGCGGCGTCGCCCACGCACAGCGGCTTGGAGGCGACAAGCACGGTCGCCAGCGGGATATTGAGCGCGCGCAGGGCGGCAAAGAGCTCCTGCTGCCTGCCGGAGAGCTCAAGGCACGCGCGGTCCTTGGCCTCGCCGACCTGAGAGATGATATCGCCCAGCACCAGCACGATGGCGTCGGCGTCCTTCGCAGCTTCCACCGCGCCGGCGATGTCGTCGCTCTGGGACGGGAGCACGCCGCAGCCCTGATGATAGACGCACTCAATGCCGCGCTCGGCGCAGGCGGCTTCAAAGCCTTCCTTCACCGTTACATACGGACGGACGGCCGGATGCGTCGGATTGGGCAGGGGATGGGTGAAATAGACCCAGTCGCCGTACTGCGCCTGAATGTCGTCGGCGTTGGGGCCGATGACGGCGATCTTCTTTTCTTTGCCGCTCAGCGGAAGCATGCCGTCGTTCTTGAGCAGGACAAGGCTCTTGCACGCCGCGTCCTTCGCCTCTTCAAGATGCTCCGGGCAGCCAAAGCAGCCGGGCTTGCCGGTCTTTTCCGGCTTTTCAAAGAGGTTCATGCGCAGCTTGATGGTCAGAATGTGGCGCACGGCGTCGTCGATGATGCGTTCTTCAAGCCTGCCATCGCGCACAGCTTCAAGCGCCGCATCGTAGAATTCCGTGCTGGTCATGATCATATCGTTGCCGGCCTTGGCGGCGAGGAAGGAGGCTTCCTTGACGTCGGCGGCGACAAACTGACGGCGGACCAGGGAATTGACGTTGTCCCAGTCGGTGACGACAAAGCCGTCAAAGCCCAGCTCGTCGCGCAGAACATCCTTCATCAGGTACTCGTCGATCGTCAGCGGCGTGCCGTCCACGGAACCATACGCCGTCATGAACGTCGCGCAGCCGGCTTCTGCCGCCTTCTTGAAGGGCGGAAGGAAGACCTCGCGCACCTTGCGGTAAGTGCATTCGGTGTCATAGGAATCGCGCGCGCCGGTCGCTTCGCCATAGCCAAGATAATGCTTGGCGCAGGCAAGGATGCTTTCTCCGTCGGACAGGTCGTCGCCCTGATAGCCGCGGATGATCGCCGCGCCCAGCTCACCCGCCAGATACGGATCTTCACCGAAGGTTTCGTTCACACGGCCCCAGCGCGTATCGCGGCCAAGGCACAGCACCGGGGAGAAGGTCCAATGCAGGCCGTCGGTGGCCACCTCGCGCGCCGTCACGCGGCCCATGGTGTAGGCGACGTCCGGATCCCAGGAGCAGGCGGCAGCCAGTTGGGTCGGGAAGATCGTCGCATGGTCATTCAGACCGTGACCGTGGATGGCGTCAATGCCGAAGATCACCGGAATGCCAAGACGGGTATTCATCGCCTCGCGCTGGATTTCACGCGCATCGTCGCCCAGCACATGCAGGAAGGAGCCGGCGCCCAGTTTCGCCCAGCGCAGCGCTTCCTCCCGGCCGACCATCGCATAGGGAACCTGTACCATCTGCGCGACCTTTTCTTCCAGCGTCATCTGAACGAGCAGGGATTCCACGCGGGTCTGAATGTCTGCGTTCTTCATACGAATTCATCCTTTCACAGCGCAGCGCCGACGGCGGCGCATGCGCAAACTATTGCAAAATTCTGAATGTTATGTTCGTGCTGCGCGGGCTGCTTTCCTGCATGCGGCAAAGAAAAAACGCACTGCCTTTGCGGCGGTGCGTTTGTCGGTTATCGTCTGAAGCTACGGCGCTGCGGCCTGCGCGCGTACTTTGCGCAAACCGGTACGGCGGCCAGAACGCCCCGTTTAATGAGATGGAAGATGATCAGCCATTTGAGCGATTCAAGCATAAGCAATTCCTTTCATGACGCGATGAGAACGGCGGCTCATTGCGCTGTTGATGGCATGAGCATAACACACAGCCGTGCGCGGCGCAAGGCATATCCGCCCAACACCGCATGGCAGATGCTGAAATGTCGCCATACGCGCCTGTTGCGGAAATCAGGGCTCGATGTCAAAGGGCAGAAGATCCAGAATGTCCTTCTGCACGTCCACGCCCGGGAAGACTTCCAGCAGCTTGAGTCCGCGGGCGGTGAGGATGAACACGCAGCGCTCGGTGACGTAAAGCACCTTCTGTCCGTTTTCGATGGCGTTGCGTGCAGAGAAGGAGATGGAGGATACCGTCTGCACGAACTTGGGGATCGTGCCGTTTTCTTCGATGGTGATCACATCATCCTCGCGGCTGACCTTCAGCCCCTTGGTGTTGAAGGTCAGGCAGAAGACGACGGTCGGCGTTTTGGCGGTGATATTGGCAAAGCCGCCGATGCCGGCGTATGCGCCCGGCCCGCGGTGCGCGTTCACGTTGCCGTAGCGGTCAACCTCCAGCGCGCCCATGAAGCAGATGTCCAGACCGCCATGGTTGTACAGGTCGAACTGGTTGGCCATGTCGTAAACGGATGCCGCGCCGATCATCGCGCCGAACACCTTGCCGGAGGCCGGGAAGCCGCCGATGCCGCCGGATTCAACGGTCAGCGTGATGTGGTCGAGGATGCCGTTTTCGCGCGCATAGTGGGAAATCGTCTCCGGAATGCCGATGCCGATGTTGACGATGTCCTCCTTGCGCAGTTCGCGTGCGGCGCGTTTGCCGATGATGTGCGCGGCGAGGCTGCGCTGCTTGTTGCCGGAGGAGAGCGCCTCCAGCTTCTCCGTCCACTCGCCCCACTGCTCATAGTTGATTTCAAAGCTGCCGGTGAGCGCGGTCAGCGCTTCATCGCGCGGTTCCGGCTCGCACACGACGATCGCGTCGACCAGACAGCCCGGGATGATCGTGTTGCGCGGACGGGTCGGCTCGTCGACGATCTTGTCGACCTGCACAATGACGATTCCGTTGTTGCTCTTCGTTGCCTGACAGATGGACAGCGCGTCGCCGGACATGTACATGTCGTCAAAAGAGATATTGCCCTTGCGGTCGGCGGCTGTGCCCTTGATCAGGGCGACGGTGACGGGCGGGAGCTTGTAGTAGAGGAACTCTTCGTTATCCACCATCACCAGCTTGACAAAGGAGCTGTCGGTGGAAATCTGGTTGATGCCCGGACCTTCGCGGCGGGGATCGACGAAGAGGTTGAGGCCGACCTTGGAAAGCGCGCCCGGGATGCCGCCCGCCTGCGCGCGGATGGCGTGGGAAATGCAGCCAAGCGGCAGGTTGTAGGCCTCAAACCGGTTTTCAAGGATGATCTTCTTGGTGGAAGGCATCGCGCCGAAGTGACCGCAGATCAGTCGGTCGACTGCGCCGGCACGGATATAGCCCTCGGCTGCGCGGTTTTCATCCCAAACGCCAAAGCCGGCGCTGGAGACGATGGTCAGGTGCTTGGGGGAATGGGTCTGTTCATAACGGCGCTCAAGCGCTTCGTGAAGCTCGACGGGGTTTTCGATACCGACGAAGGAGTTGACGCAGATGCAGTCTCCATCGCGGATGAGGCTGATCGCCTCGTCAGCGGACATGATGCGGTACATGGCAGTTCACCTTTCACAGATGCAGATTATGGGCATTATAACATGAATTAAGTGAATCTGCAAGGTGCATTTTTTGCACAATAAAAGGTCCATGCAGGAAAAACCTGCATGGACCGGCGGAGTTGTGATTCAAATAGAGGCGGAGTAGGCTTACTTCGCGCCAATCGCGTACGCCGCGGCGCTCTGGCCCGCGATGCGTCCCCAAACGATGGTGGTGGTGTTGGCCAGACCGCCGATGTTGGCGCTGCCGCCCAGGTTCGCGCCGCCGACAAACTCGCCCGCCTGATACAGGCCGACGATCGGTTCATCGTTCATGTTGATGGTCTGCGCGTCGGTGGTCATCAGCGGGCCGCCCTTGGTCAGCATGACGTACGGGCAGGTCTTCAGCGCGTAGAACGGGCCTTCCAGCTTGACAAGGGACTCGGCAGGACGGCCGAAGGCGTCTTCGCCCGCCTCAACGCCGGCGTTGTAGGCTTCCAGGGTCGCCTTGAGCGCGGCGGCGTCAACGCCGATCTTGCCGGCGAGCTCTTCGATGGTCTCGCCCTTGTATACGCAGTTTTCTTCAGCCAGCAGCGCGTCAAACTTCGCCCAGCCCTCATCCTTGCTGATGATAGAGGTCAGGGTGTCGCGCGCGTTCTGGGTGGTGATCATGTAAACGAGGTTGTGCGGGGCGCTGGCGTAGGCTGCCTTACGCTCGCTGTCCAGCGCGTTATACTCGTTGACCATGCGCTGACCATCGGTGTTGACCCAGATGGTCTCGGCATATTCCTTGACAATGGCGGTGGTCACGACGTCAAAGCCGGCGTCCGGCACGCCGCCCGGATAAGCCGGGAGGTAGTCCATGTTGTTCATCTTGGCGTTGACCTTCTCGGCGAAGCGGTAGCCGTCGCCCGTGACGAAGGCCGGGGCCATGGTCAGCACGTTTTCAAAGTTGTACTTCTTGAGGAATTCCTCGCTGTGGCCGTAGCCGCCGGTGGCGATGACGGTCGCGGCGGCGCGGAATTCGCGTCCGTCGGTCAGGACAACGCCCTTGACGGCGCCGTCTTCCACGATGATGTCGGCGACTTCGGTATTGAGCAGCATGCTGACGTTGCCCGCAGCGATCTGCTTTTCAAGCTCCGGACGGAACAGCTCGGCGATGGCCTTGCCGCCGCCGGTCACGCGGTACTCGCGCGGGACGTTGAACGCGTCGTAGGAGCTGGACATCTTCGGCAGACGGTCGCCGAAGTCCGCGCCGAGCTTTTCAAGCAGCTCGATGGCGGCAGGGGCCATCTCGGTGTGCTTCTTGGTCAGCTCCGGCACGTTGGTGCCGCCGCCCATGCGCACGATGTCCGCGGCGAAGTTCTCCGGGCTGTCTTCAACGCCCGCGTCCTTCTGCATCTGGGTGCCGCCGGCGGAAGAGGTGCCGCCCGCGAAGCGGATGGAGCCGCCGATGTCGTCGTTCTTTTCGATGAGGTAGACCTTTGCGCCGGTCTCAGCGGCGGCGATGGCGGCGTTCACGCCCGCATTGCCTGCGCCGATGACGATGACGTCCGGGTTTTCAAAGGTCGGCTTCACAATATCCGCCGCAGCGGCCTCGCGGGACGCGAGGTCTTCCGGCTTGAGGCCCGCAGCCTCCAGCGCAGCCTTCGCCGCTTCCAGCACGGCGTTGGAGGTGAAGGTCACGGAGGCGATGGCGTCGACGGTCACGGAGTTCTGCTCGACCATCGCAGCCGGGAGGTTTTCAAGCGCCTTGGTGCCGATACCGTCGGTCTCGTTGGGACCTTCGGCCTTGGCGGCGACGATCGCGCCGTCTTCGATGGTCAGCGTCACGGTGACGTCGCCGGCGAAGCCCTGGGCGGTTGCAGTGTAGTCCTGTGCAAGGCCGGTGCTGACAAGCAGCGAGAGGACCAGCAGCATGATGAGGGTCAGGGACAGTTTCTTCATGGGAATCCTCCTTTATCAATCTTTTCGGATATTGCTTCATATCCGTTTTCTTAACTATACTGTAGATGTGCAGGATTGTCAATAAAATAACATAGTCAACCTCAAAAAAGACGGAACAAGGAATTGCGCGGCGCTGCATTGACGGGATTGCGGTTGTGGTGTAGACTGACAGCAGAAGATCAGCGGCGGAGGATGAGCAATGTACGGATATTTCAGACCCAAAGCGTCGGGGCTGACGACGCAGGAAAGGCATCTGTTTTTCGGTTACTATTGCCGTGTGTGCTACTGCCTGCGCCTGCTTGGCGGGCAGACAGCCCGCTTTTTAACCACGCATGACATGGCTGTGTATTCCATCATACTGAGTATGGCCATGCAGGCGGAGCGTCCGCCGTACCGCAAGTGCGAGCGATTCCTGATGCGCACGGTGAAGGAATACAGAGGCGACGCGCTGGGGATGCGCCTTGCCAACATGTCCTGCGTGGTTTTCGGGGAGAAGTTCCGCGATGACGAGCTGGACGGCAATCGCGCAAGCGCGCAGGCGATGAACGCGCTTTTTGGCGGGGTGATTGCCCGGGCGCGCAGCGCAGAAGCGGAGATGGCGGCAATCGCCCGGGAGGGAACGGAGCGCATCAACCGGATGCAGGCGGAGAATGCGCCCGTATACGATCTGTTTGATGCGTATGGAGAGATGGTTTATCAGCTGTTTGCCTGCATCCATCCGCTTGGCGCGGCGCACGGCAGGCTGATCCGCGCCATTGCGGCGTGGACGTTTTACATCGACATGCTCTGCGATTATGACAAGGACTACCGGCAGGGCGCGTACAATGGTTTTCACGCGCAGGGAATTGCGACGCTGCGCGAAAGCTATGCGGCGAACCGGGAAATGTATGCGCAGGCGGAAATGCGCATGGCAGGCGAGATGAAGGCGGCGCTTGATGCGGCGGACGACGGCGCGTCGGAATGGACGGTGCTCAGAAAGGTGATCCATGCGGCGCTTGAGGCCGCGCCGGCGTTTGCGCTGGGTACGCCATGGGAGAAGCTGTCCCTGCATGCAGCGCGGTTTGCGCAGGAAAGCTGCCTGTGGCGGTTTGAGGATCGGCGCGGCTAAGCGACAGGTTATGTAAAGGTATAAAAAAAGTCCGGGCGTCACTTTTGACGTCCGGACTTTGCTTGTCAAAAAAGCTGCATCGGGCAGCCGAGGCAATCGGTCGCGGCGGGGGAGCTTGCTCCCCCCGTCCGCCAGACTGTCGGCAGGATGATGGAATCTGCGGTGCGGATCAGCTCAGGTTTTTTCTGCTGCGGCGTTCTTTTCTGCGATCTCCTGCCACTTGCCGGAGTTGTAGCGCAGCACGCCGATAGCCGTCGCGCAGCACCACGTGATCGGGGAGACCCACCACAGGCCGTAGTAACCAAACATCGAGGAGAGCAGGAACGTCAGGCCGATGCGCGTGATGATCTCGCTCACGCCCATCAGGATTGTCACCTTCACGTCGCCGGAGGCGCGCAGGATGTTGTGGTAGATGCACATCAGGCCGCCGAAGAGGAAGAAGAAGCTGAAGATGCGCATGTATTCAACGCCGTAGCGGATGGATTCCGGCGAAGAGGTGAAGGCGCGCATCAGCGGCTCAGCAACCAGCCAGATGATCGGGCAGAACAGGCCGAAGCAGACGGCGTGGATGCCATACGCGCAGCGCATGCCCTGACGGACGCGGTCGTACTTGCCCGCGCCGATGTTCTGTCCGGTAAACGTGCCGACTGCCGTGCCGATCGCATCGGACATCTGCCAGCCGACGGCTTCCACCTTGATGCACACACCGTAGGCGACGACCAGCGCCGTGCCGTAGGTATTGACCATCGCCTGCAGGGTCATGTCGGAGATGGTGATGATGCACATCTGCAATCCGGTGGGGATGCCGTAAATCAGGATCTGCTTGGCAATCTTGGGATCAAAGCGCATGTCCGCCCAGCGGATGCGCAGCATCGGCAGCACCTTAAGCGCGTAGACAAGGCACAGCGCGCCGGAAATCACCTGCGCCAGCACCGTCGCCAGCGCCGCGCCCGCCACGCCCATGGGGATGACGGCGATAAAGACGATATCCAGCGCCACGTTCAGGACGCTGGAGATGATCAGGAACACCAGCGGCAGGACGGAATTGCCCAGTGAACGCAGGACGGAAGAAATCCAGTTGTAGAGCATCGTGCCGAAGCTGCCGGCAAAGATGATGACCAGATAGATGTGCGCGTCGTCGATCAGCTCATCCGAGGTCTGCAAAAGGCGTAGCAGCGGACGGGAACAGAGGATGCCGGCGACGGTGATGAGCGCCGTGGCGATCAGGGAGACGCCGATGGACGTGATGAAGGTGTCTTTGACCTTCTTTTTATCGCCTGCGCCGTAGTATTGGGAGATGACGACGCTTACGCCGGTCGTCAGGCCCATCATCAGCGACATCAGCATATACATCGCCATACCGGAGATGCTCACCGAGGCCAGCGGGCCGTCACCCAGATACTTGCCGACGATATACGCGTCGGCGAAATTGTAAATTCGCTGGAAGAGCATGCCCAGCAATACCGGCAGGCCAAAGCGGATGAGCTTGGACATGATCGGTCCCTGCGTCATGTCCATGACGTTGTTATTCAAAGGAAACCTCCTTTTGCGCAAAGGCTCAAATGATGTCAGATGATTATATCATGTGGAAAACTTTGGGGCAAGAGGGCTATGCGCTCCGTGCAAAATTATGGTATAATCAGGCCGAAAAGCACGAAAAGGAGCGAAGAGGATGGACAACGCGATGCGCTGGGCATGGCAGCAAAGCGGCGGAAAGGACAAAGAGCCGCTGCGCCTTTTGCCTGCGTTCAAGGATTATCTCTGGGGCGGACAGCGGCTGCGGCGCGAGTTCGGCAAGGAAACCGACATGAATCCCCTGGCTGAAAGCTGGGAGCTGAGCTGCCACGAGGCGGGCCTGTCCGTGATTGCCAATGGAACGCATGCCGGAAAAACGCTTCGGGATTATCTGCGGGAGTATCCGTCGCACTGGAGCGACCAGGCGCAGATGGATACGGAGTTTCCGCTGCTCATCAAGCTCATCGATGCGCAGCAGATGCTCTCCGTTCAGGTGCATCCGGACGACGAATATGCCCGCCGCGTGGAGAATGAGAACGGCAAAACCGAGATGTGGTATGTCGTTGACGCAAAGCCCGGCGCGGGCATCTATTACGGCTTCCGGGAGGCGGTTACGCGCAACCAGATGGCTGAGGCCATCCGCTCCAAAACGCTGACCGGCATGCTCAACTGGGTGGAGGCGAACAAGGGCGACGTGTTCTTCATTCCCGCGGGCACGATTCACGCCATCGGCGCAGGGCTGCTCGTTGCGGAGGTTCAGCAAAACAGCAACGTGACCTATCGCTTGTGGGACTATGGACGCGTCGGCGCGGACGGAAAGACGCGCGAGCTGCATATTGACAAGGGATTGGATGTGACCGTGCGCGAGCATCGCGGCCCGACGCTGCCCTATCAGCCGGATCGTGAGGTGCTGGGCGGCACGGTGCGCCATCTGGTGAAGTGCGAACGCTTCTGCGTGGATGCCATTCACCTGTGCGGTCTGATTGAGGAGTATGCATCGGACAGGAGCTTCGTATCGCTCCTGTGTCTGGAGGGCGAGGGCGCGCTGCTCTATGGCGAGCAGGCGATGGCGCTCAAAAAGGGACAGAGCGTGTTTATTCCTGCCGGCATGGGGACTTTTAAGCTTGCCGGCATGATGGAAGTGCTCAAAACGACGCTGTGACCGGGCGGACGCAAAGTAAGGAGAGATCAACCATGATGGAAAATACGAAGCATGAAAAGGTGTCTCTGGGCATCTTTCCCACGCCGGTGCAGCGGCTTGAAAACATCAGCCGCGCGCTGGGCACGCAGGTGTATATCAAGCGCGACGATATGACCGGCATTGGCCTTGGCGGCAACAAGGTGAGAAAGCTGGAATACCTGCTTGCCGATGCGAAGGCGAAGGGCGCGCAGATCATCTTTACCACCGGCGGCGCGCAGTCCAATCACGCGATGCTGACCGCAGCGGCAGCCAGAAAGCTGGGCATGACGCCGATCCTGATCCTCAAAAAGCGCGGCGTTACCGCCCGACAGGGCAACCAGCTGCTGGAGCATCTGATGGGCGTGGACGTGCGCTTCATGGATACGAACGATTACGCCGACATCTACGAGGAGATGGACCGCGTGGGGCAGGCTTCCGGCCTGCCGTATTACAAGATCCCCTGCGGCGGCTCCAATGCGCTGGGGACGCTTGGTTATGTGGATTGTGTGAAGGAACTGCGCGAGCAGGGTGCTGAATTTGATCACATCATCTGCGCGGAGGGCAGCGGCGGCACGATGGCGGGATTGGCGCTGGGCGCCAAACTGTACATGCCGGGCGCGCGCGTAACGGGCATGATGGTGGACAGCGATCCGTTTGAGGAGATCACGCTGCGGCTGATGCGCGAAGCAGCGGCGCTGCTTGGCGTGGCGGTGAACGTCAGCGCGCAGGATTTTGATCTGCGCGATCTGTGCGGCCCGGGCTATGCGATTGCCTCGGAGGAAGGCAATGCGGCGGTTTCCATGATGGCTTCGCAGGAAGGCCTCTTTCTGGATCCGGTCTATACCGGCAAGGCGTTTGCCGGCCTGATCGCCATGGCGAAGGAAGGCGCGTTCAAGCCGGACGACCGCGTGCTGTTCCTGCATTCCGGCGGAGCGGGCGGATTGTTTGCCATTGAGATGTAATCGATGATATTTCGGCAATTGTAAATAAAGGCGGGAAGCTTGCTTCTCGCCTTTATTTTTTGCCTTGCGCAAATCCGCACCGGATGATCGGGCGCGGACGGGAAATGCCGGAGAACAGAATCAGATATCTTCTGATAAACATATGCAGGTGAATTGACTTTTGCTGCCAAGGAATGTATAATAAAATCAGATGAATATTGTTCGTATCGAATAAAACTATAGAGAATCAGGTATTGCCGGCGCACAGAGCTGCGGCCGGATACACAGAGCATCTGGGAGGAAATTACCGTGAGCGACCGCATTTCCATTCGCCATGCGCTGAAGAAGTATGGCGAGAATGTCATCATTCCCGACCTGAGCCTTGAAATCAAGAAGGGCGAGTTTTTCACGCTGCTGGGTCCTTCCGGCTGCGGCAAGACGACGCTGCTGCGCATGATCGCTGGCTTCAACAGCATCGAAGGCGGCGAATTCTATTTCAACGATACGCGCATCAACGATCTGGATCCGGCCAAGCGCAACATCGGCATGGTGTTCCAGAACTACGCGATTTTCCCGCACATGACCGTACGCAAGAACGTCGAGTTCGGTCTGAAGAACCGCAAGCTCTCCAAGGAGAAGGTGAAGGAGCAGACGGACAAGTTCATGAAGCTGATGCACGTGGACGAGTATGCCGACCGCCTGCCCGAGCGCCTTTCCGGCGGACAGCAGCAGCGCGTTGCGCTGGCCCGCGCGCTGTGTATCGAGCCGGACGTGCTGCTCTTTGACGAGCCGCTTTCCAACCTCGACGCGAAGCTGCGCGTGGAGATGCGCACCGTCATCAAGAACATTCAGCACAGCGTCGGCATCACGACCGTGTATGTCACCCATGATCAGGAAGAGGCGATGGCGATTTCCGACCGCATTGCGGTCATGAACGCCGGCGTCATCCAGCACGTGGGTACGCCCAAGAACATCTATCAGCGCCCGGCGAACCTCTTCGTTTCCACCTTCATCGGCCGCAGCAACGTCATGAAGGCGAAGCTGGAGGTGAAGGACGGCAAGTGCTGGCTTGTCACGCCCAGCGGCTACCGCGCGCAGATGACCAACGTGCAGGAAAAGTATCAGCAGACGCAGGACGTCGTCATGTCCATCCGTCCGGAGGAGCTGCTCCTTTCCCGCGACGCTTCCGTGGACGGCATCGGCGCGACGGTTGATGACTGCGTGTTCCTGGGACTCATGACGCATTATTTCGTCCATCTTGAATCCGGCGAGGAAGCGGAGATCATTCAGGAATCCTCCATCGATTCCATCATCGAGCCGGGCACGAAGATCAAGCTGACCATCAATACCGATAAGGTCAATATCTTCACTGCCGACGGTTCGGCGAACATGCTCACCGGCGTTCGCAACGACTGCGCTGCGCAATGAGGGGAGGAGCTAGAGCGTGAAAAGCAATAAGCGCGACGGCTGGCTCGGCATATCGATCCTGCTTCTTGCGATCTTCATCATCTTCCTGGCTTTCCCGCTGATGGGTCTGCTCAAGCAGTCCGTCTACAATGAGGCGGGCGAGTTCTCCTTTGAGAATTTCCACCGGTTTTTCACCTACACCAACGGCTACTATCTCAAGCCTATCTTGAACAGCGTGAAGGTCACCGTCGCTGCGACGGTTGTCTCGCTGCTGCTGGGCATTCCGATTGCGTATTTCTATTCGTTTTACAAGATCCGCGGCGCGAAGATGCTCTTCGTCGTCTCGATCCTTTGCAGCATGTCCGCGCCCTTCATCGGCGCATATTCGTGGATCCTGCTGCTGGGACGCAGCGGCGCGATCACCAAGGCGGTTTCCGCGCTGATCGGCTTTAAGATGCCGGCAATCTACGGCTTCAAGGGCATCCTGCTGGTTCAGTCCCTCAAGTTCTTCCCGCTGGTGTTCATCTACATGAACGGCGCGTTCAAGAACATCGACAACACGCTCATGGAGGCGGCTGCCAACATGGGCTGCACGGGCATAAAGCGCCTGATCCGCATCGTCCTTGCGCTGTCCATGCCTACGATCCTCGCCGCTGCGCTGATGGTCTTCATGCAGGCGTTTGCGGACTTTGGAACGCCCATGCTCATCGGCGAAGGCTATCAGACCTTCCCGGTCATGATCTATAATGCGTATCTGGGCGAGGGCGGCACCAACCGGAACTTTGCTGCGGCGCTCGCGGTCGTGGCGATTGTGATCACGGCGATCGTCTTCTTCTTCCAGAAGTGGGGCACCAGCCGCTTCAAGTTCTCCATGAATGCGCTGCATCCGGTGGAGAAGAAGGAAGCCAAGGGCATTGCGGGCTTCCTGATGCACCTGTACTGCTATGTGCTGGTGGGCATCGCCTTCATGCCGCAGCTCTACATCATCTATCTCTCCTTCTGTGATTATAAGGGTTCGATCCGTCAGGGCACGTACGGCGTATCCAACTACGTGCAGGCGAGCAAGAAGCTGCTCAGCCGCTCGATCAACAACACCGCGATCATGGGCATTATTGCGCTGGCGATCATCATCATCCTTGCCGTGCTGATTGCTTATCTGGTCGTGCGCCGTTCCAGCGTGCTCAACAACACGATCGATACGATCTCCATGCTGCCCTACATCATGCCGGGCGCAGTCGTGGGTTTGTCGATGCTGCTGGCGTTCGGCAAGAAGCCGTTTGCGCTGACCGGTACGTTTGCGATCATGGTGATCTCTTTCGTCATCAGAAGACTGCCGTATACCATCCGCTCCGCCACGGCGACGCTGATGCAGATATCGCCCAGCATTGAGGAGGCGGCGATTTCCCTTGGCGCATCCAAGGCAAAGACCTTCGCGCTGATCACCGTTCCGATGATGGCCAACGGCATCCTGTCTGGCGCGATCCTTTCCTGGGTGGCGATCGTAACGGAGCTGTCTTCTTCCATCATCCTCTACAGCAATAAGTCGATCACGCTGACGATGTCCACGTATCTGGCCATCCTGCGCGGAAACGACGGCATTGCCGCAGCGTTTGCGGCGATCCTCACGGCGGTCACCACGCTCTCCCTGCTGCTCTATCTCAAGGTCAGCAAGTCGGAGGATGTGCGTCTGTAACCAAGGCTTTATTGCGGCGGAATCCGCAATAGCGATAAAAAACAAAAAGGAGAACACACGATGAAAAAGATCCTGACCCTCGCGCTCTCCCTGATCATGGTTCTGAGCCTGTCCGTCGCGTTTGCGGGCAGCGAAGTCCAGCTCTATTCCACCATGACCGAAGCCGACCTCGACGCCCTGATCACCTGCTTTAACGAGAAGTATCCGGACATCGAAGTTATCGTCACCAACGGCTCCGCCGGTGAGCTGACCACCCGTATCGCCGGTGAAGCCGGCAACCCGCAGGGCGACCTCGTCTGGGGCGGCATGGCCGACTCCGACGGTCAGGCGTACGCCGACATCTTCGAGGCATGGGTTTCCGAGTACGACGCGCAGAATATGCCGGGCTACACCTCTCCCAACGGCCTGTACTCCATGGATCACCTGTCCACGGTCGTCTTCGTCGTCAACGAAGAGCTCGAGGCGGAGCTGGGCCTGAAGATCGAGTCCTACGAAGACCTGCTCGATCCCAAGCTCAAGGGCATGATCGCCACCGCTGACCCGAACAGCTCCTCTTCCGCGTGGAACAACCTCTCCAACATCATGGCGGTTTACGGCCATGACACCGAGGAAGCCTGGGCCTACATCGAGAAGCTCATGCCCAACCTCGTCATCCTCGGCTCCTCCTCCGGCGTCTTCAAGAACACCCAGGCCGGCGAATACGTCGTGGGCCTGACCTATGAAGACGGCGCGGTTGGCCTCGTCCGCGACGGCGCGACCAACATCCGCCTGCAGTACCCGACCAACGGCACCTCCGCTTCCGCCTTCGGCTGCGCGCTCATCAAGGGCGGCCCGAACCCGGAGAACGGCAAGCTGTTCATCGACTTCATCTGCTCCGCCGAAGGCCAGACCGCTCTGGCTGCCTATCAGCAGGGCACGCTGCGCTACACCAACGCCGGCTACGAAGTGCCGGAGAACGCCTGGCTCAAGCCGTCCAATGAGATCGTCTGGGCGAACCGTGACGTTCCGTTCCTGACCGAGAACAAGTCTGCGATCCTGGACAAGTGGAACGCGCTGTGGGCCAAGGTTTCTGCTCAGTAATCAGGGCAGGTTCTAAATCCTCAGACAAAACGTCATAGACAGGGGGCGGCCGGTTATACCGGTCGCCCCTTTATCGTGAGCGAAAAGTCGGAAAATGGATCTTGCAGTTTCCAAATAAAACCATTACAATGAAATCAGCACCGCATGTGCGGCTATGGATAGAAATCAGCGGATAAAAGGAGTGCCGGGAATGAACTTTGAAGAGCTGCTTAAGGGCAAGGCTTGTGAATGCGGCAGGAATCATACGTGCGCTATCGAGCACATCATCATTGAAAAGGGCGCGAACAGGAAGCTGGGCGCGCTCCTTGGGGCGTATCAGCATGTGCTGCTTGTGGCGGATACCAATACCTACGCCGCCTGCGGCGAGGAAATCAAGGCGCAGATCGGTCAGCGGCTTGAATGCGAGCATGTTTTTGTGCGCGAAGGCCTCGTAATTCCCAATGAGGAGGCCTGCGAGGAGGTCTTTGCTCGCATCTCGGATCAGACGGATCTGATCGTCGGCGTTGGCTCCGGCGTCATTCAGGATATCTGCAAGTACGTTTCTTTTGAGCGGAAGCTCCCGTATTTTATCGTTGCCACCGCGCCGTCGATGGACGGCTATGCTTCCGTCGGTGCGGCGATGATCATGGGCGGCATGAAGGTGACCTACAGCGCGCATGTGCCCAAGGTCATTATCGGCGATATCGACGTGCTCAAGGATGCGCCGATGGAGATGATCCAGTCCGGTTATGGCGACATCCTCGGCAAGTATTCCTGCCTGAACGACTGGAAGCTGGCGCGCGTGGTTCGCGGCGAATACTTCTGCCAGTACGTTTACGACCTGACGATGGACATGGTGGTCAAGACCCGCGATCTGGGCGAAAAGCTGCTCGCGCGCGATCCGCAGGCGATTGAAACGCTGATGGAAGCGATCGTCGGCGTGGGCGTTGCGATGGCGCTGGTGGGCAATTCCCGCCCGGCGTCCGGCAGCGAGCACCATCTGTCCCACTTCTTTGAGATCGTCGGCATCCTCAATGACGAACCGTACTTTATGCACGGCACGGACGTCGTGTATTCCAGCATCTATACCCAGAAGATCCGCGAAAAGATTCTCGCGCTGGACGCTCCGGCAGCGCATGAGGCGATGAGCCGCGAGGCGTGGGAGGAGAATATCCGCCGGATGTACGGAAAGATTGCGGACAGTGTCATCGCCCTGCAGGCGAAGATGGGCTGGTACGGCGAGGACCGCAGCGGCATCCATGCGAAGAAGTGGCAGGAGATCTGTCAGGTGCTGAGCGAGGCGCCGTCTTCCAGGCAGATGACGGAGTATGTGCAGAGCATCGGCCTTGACGCGGCGCAGTTTGCTGCGATGTACGGCGATAAGAAGATCGATGACGCGCTGAAGTTTGGTAAGGATCTCAAGGACCGCTACAGCGTGCTGTGGCTGTACTATGATCTGTTTGTGTGAGGGAGAAATCATGGACAAGAGCAAGATTCGGGTCATCGCCATGGACCTTGACGGCACGCTGACTCAGCATAAGCAGCCCATGGCGCCGCGCACGCGCGAAACGCTGGTGCGCCTGAGCGAAAAATATAAGCTGATGATGGTCGGCGCGGGTCAGGTGATGCGCATCTTCAATCAGATGGAGCAGTTCCCGATCGACATCATCGGCAATTACGGCATGCAGTACGCGACCTATAACCCGCAGACGGGCGGGATGGACATGCAGCGCAACGAAACGATTCTCGCGCCGGACCGCGCGCCGATCGAGGCGAAGGTGACGGCCTTCCGCGAGAAGTACGGTTATACGGAATATGCCGGCGACAATGTCGAGTATCATCCCTCCGGCTGCCTGACGTTCCCGATTCTGGGCACGAAGGCGAAGCAGGAGGACAAGCTGGCGTTTGATCCGGATCGCGTAAAGCGCCGCAGGATCTACGCTGAGGTGTGCGAGGCGTTCAGCGATTACTGTGTGTTTGTGGGCGGCTCCTCTTCCTTTGATATGGCGCCCAAGCCCTATAATAAGTATTACGCGCTGGATCTGTACTGCCGTGAACAGGGCATTGCGCACGAGAACGTGCTGTTCATCGGTGATGACTACGGCACGGGCGGCAATGACGAGTCGGTGTATCTGTCCGATATCCCGTTCCTGTGCGTGGACGATTATACGACCTTCCCGGATCTGGTCGCCTTCCTGCTGGAGGACTAAGGCACTTAAAGCCGTCCAACGTATCCCATATGAACAAACAGGAGCCGAAGGCATTGCCCTCGGCTCCTGACATATTTTTGGTTTATCGGGGGACGTCAGGGGCGGCTGCCCCTGAAACCCTGCCTGAGGGATTCCATCCCTCAGACTCCCTTCTTCGCTTCGCGCGGTTTATAAGAAACTTTCTTATTCAGCCGCGCCATTCTTCAGCGCCAGCAGCTCTTCGCGCCGGGCATAAATGTGATTGAGGAAGCGGCTGATGCCCTGCTCAAAGTTGCGGAAATTCCAGATTTCGATGTACTCCGGCAGAATCTTGTCGATGAGCGCGACGAGGGAATCCACCTGATCCACGGAATCCTGCGGATGGAGCTTGACCTTGCAGAACTCGCTGCCCAGCTCGATCATCTGCGCGGTCAGTCGGATTTCGCGCTTAAGGCGCTCGTCAATGGACAGCTTCTCGATGTCCGCCTGAACGCGGCGCACATAATCGGTGACATTGTTAAAGTAGAAATCGTCGCCGCTGTCCTTCATGTCAAACAGATGCGCATATTTCGTCTGATGCAGCGGAAGGACGAGCTGCTTGGCGCTCATTGTGCACACATGCAGGCGCTCAGGCTCCAGCAGGTAGTAGTTGGCCATGCGGTACATCAGGCGGGAGACCGGCTGACCGCCAAAGAACACGTCGTCCACAAACCGCTCCGCATTGCGGATAAAATCGGCCTTGAAGGATTCGCCATCCTGCGGCGCGCCGGTGTTCCAGCCGTACTGACCGGAGAGTGCAATGGGCGTCATGCTCCATACCCAGCTCTGCGGATGTCCGCCGTCGCCCCAGTCGGTCAGCAGCAGGCCTTCCGCGCCGTATTCCACCGCCAGCTCCGCGCAGGTGCGGATGTTGAAGGTGGTCACATCCATGCGGCTGGTGAAGCTGCCGTGCGTATTGACGGAAGGGCAGACGTAGTAGCGCACGCCCGCATTCCGGTAGGCGATGCAGTGGTCGGTCATTCGCTGGGACTGGATCAGCTCGTAGCCCCATTCAAGCGCCACGGCATCCTTGGGCACCATGTGATAGCTCTGAGGATAATTGTAGATCATGTCCGCCCAGAACATGACGGTCTTGCCGTAGGTCGCCGTGATATGGTCGCTTAGCTTGTTGAGCCATTCCATGAAAACGACGTCCTTGCCCTTTTCCCGGCAATATTCCTCGATCTGGAACTTGCCAAGACCGTACGCCTCGTCAAGACCGATGTTGACATACTGGGAGGAGAAGTGCGGCAGGAGGGAAGCGTAGAGGTTCTTCATGAACTCAAAGCTCTCCGGCAGCAGCGGATTGAGCGTGGAGGGAACGTCCTCCTCGTGCTCAAACAGCCCCAGATGATGGAAGGCGGGCTTTTTGAGCCATGTGTACATGTGACCAAACGAATTCTGGTTGGGAACAAGATCGATGAAGCGTTCCCGGCAGTAGGCATCCAGCTCGCGGATATTTTCCGGGGTCAGGCAGTCAAAGCCAGCCGTCTCCTCGGGATAAGCGGCGTACTTAAAGCAGTCGCCCTCCATGTAGAGCTGGAATTCGTTGTATTTGAGCGCGGCGAGGAAATCGATCATCGACTTGATGGTCTGCATGCGGGGCATGCGGCCGCGGCTGATATCCAGCATGTAGCCGCGCCGGGCGATATCCGGCTTGTCAGCAAGGCGCAGAAAGGGGATGCTTTCCCGGCGCAGCAGCTGATGGGCAGAGGTGGCCGCGCGGAAAAGACCTTCCTCGCAGGAGGCTTCGATGTGCAGGCCCTGCGCATCCACGCTCAGGCGGTATTCTTCACGCCCGAGCAGCGGTGCGGAGGCGACGCTGACCTCATCACAACCGTTTTGAACGGTCTTGAAAAAAGAGACGAGATCACAGGCGGAATAATCATGCTTGGGCTGATAGGTACCGTCAAGAATCTCCATGTTTCGGGGCTGAGGGAAGAGCAACATAGCATTCGCCTCCTAGGAAAAGTAGATGGTTACAGTATAGCATGGAACGCGGGGCAGATCAATTCGGCTCAGTCCATTTCCGGCATGCAGTGCATGTGAAGCGCGCCGAGCACGCGGAACCCCTCCGCGCAGCCCTTGAAGCTGCGCAGCCCGAAGTCAAGCGCGCGCAGCTTGAGATACAGCGCGATGCTCTTTCCGGTGGGATCCTGCGGCGGAAACTGGCTGGGGAAGCAATCAAAAATGGCGCTGAATTGCCTTTTGATGAAGCCCGCCGTGCGGACAAAACGGTTGGGCTTGGCGGTCATATAAAAAGCAATAGCCTGAACAGGCGCATTCTCCGCGCCATAACGCGCCATGATGCCGCGATGGACGGCGCATACGGCGATCTGCTGCGCGGCGCGACCGGCGTTCAGATGGTCGGGATGTCCTTCGGAGCCGACGCAGGGATCCGGCGCAAGGATTATATCCGGCGCGAACTCTCCGACAACCTTTGCAAGGCTGAACAGCAGCGCATCCTGCTCATAGAATCCACCGTCGCACAGATCAAGAAAGCGGACGTCGTGAACGCCGAGCACGGCAGCGGCGCGGATGGCCTCATCCCGGCGCAGCGCAGCGAGCGCATCGCCCGTTTCTGGCACATGACCTTCGCCGTAGCGTCCGTCGGTACAGATGAGGAAGCAGACCTGCTTGCCGCTGGCGGCGAGCTTGGCAGCGGTGGCGCCGGCGCCGATTTCAATGTCGTCGGGATGCGGCCCGATGAAGAGATAACGGTCAAAGTCTTCGATCCTTGGGACAGGCGCTGCAAAACGCAGCGCGAGACGGGTCAGGCTCATCGTCCGTCTTCCTTTCTCTGTTCAAGCGCTTTGCAGATGCGCTCGTATTCCGGCTCGTCCAGCGTGTATTTGCGCTGGTAGAGCAGATAGGAGATGAGCATCAGCGCAAACGGCAGCAGCGTCATGGAGAGGAACAGGCCGTTGGTCTGGGCGGCGTTTACGCCGGAAATCACCTGCTCGATGGACAGGAGCTTCTGCGCTTCGGTGATTGTACCGGCAGCGGCGGCATTCTCAAACGAGGAAATCTGGTTGGTGGTGCTGGTCACGCCGCACAGGATATAGGTCAGAGAGGTCATGAGGACGACGATGGCAGAAGCAAACTTGGTCAGGAACGGGCGCAGGGACGCGATGATCGCTTCATCGCGCGTACCGTGCAGGTATTCGTTGTATTCCACCGTGTTGATGATGGAAATCATCATGATTAGGTAGAAGCTGTACTGACCGAAGTTGGCCGCCGTGTAGGAAAGGGTGATCAGCCAGAACTTGCCCATGCCGCCGGTGAGCAGCAGACCGCTCAGCAGCATGGCGGCGTATCCCACGAGGCTCACAGTCATGGTGATGTGCATGAGCTTCTTGCGGTGAATCCGGCGGGTGATGGCCGGATAAAAGAGCATCAGGAAGGCTGTGGCAAGCACGCCGATGGTGTTAAACAGCGAATACAGACCGCCGCTGTAGCCAAAGGCGAAGTAGATATACGTGGAGCCGATGCCGGAAATGGCGATATTGTTGCCAATCTGCTGGATGAGGAAGATGATGGAAATCCACAGCAGCTGGTCATTGCGGATGATGGTGGACAGGATCTTCCTGAAACCGAAGGGCGCGGCTTCCTGCTGCGCCGTAGCGGCTTTTTCGCGCACGCCGAAGATGGTGAAGCACAGAAACAGCGGCCCGATGATGCAAAAGAGCAGCGCAAGGCGACCGAAGGCCGTCGCGGCGCTGCCGCCCAGCGCCAGCTTGCCCGTGGTCAGCAGGGGAATGATCAGACCGGCAAGCGTGCCGCCGACGCCGGCAAAGAGCGTGGCGCGGCTGGTCAGTTGGTTGCGGGTGTCGGTATTGGAGGAGAGAGAGGCGATCATGCCCCAGTAGGAGATGTCGTGCATGGTATAGGCGATGCTGTAAAGGAAATAGATGACGCCGAAGAAGAGGATGAAGCGCCAGCCGGTGAGCTGGACGTTGAAGGCAAGGGTGATGACGACGGAGGAAAGGACAATGCCGATGGCCAGCCACGGCTTGAACTTGCCAAAACGGGTGCGTGTGCGTTCAATAATGTTGCCCATGATGGGGTCGTTGAGCGCATCAAACACGCGCGCGGCGACCATGATCGCCGTGATGGCGCTCAGCTGTGCGGCGTTCAGGCTCTGAGTAAAGAGGATGTAGGTGAGCAGATAGCTGTTGAACAGCGCATACATCATGTCGCGGCCCACCGTGCCCAGAGGGAACATCCATAGGTTAATCTTCTTGCGTTTCATTTCGTCCATGTGTTTTTCCTCCGTCCTGCTGCAAAGATCTTCGTTGAGTGCGCGAAACGAAGACGGGAATCCCCAAGCGGGGGAAGGAGCGGCAGCCCCTGTCGTATCCCGATGCTTGTTTCGCGCGGGAACTCTTTGACCGATAAGTATGCGTATACTATATTTTATCACATAGACCATGTCTGCGCAAACCAATCGGCGAATTGAGCGCATAAGAAAAGGCCTGCGCTTTTGCGCAGACCTTTGATGTGCTGTTTTGCGAATCAGTTCCACGGGAAGCTGATCAGACCCATGATGTAGATCACGATGATCGCCGCCGGAACGACGATGGTGAAGATCGGCTTCATCCACTGCTGAACCTTGAGACCCTTGCCGGTATTGGCTTCTTCAAGAAGCTTATCCCAGCCCCAGCCGAACTTCTTGTTGCAGCAGAACAGGGCGATAACCAGAGAGCCGATGGGCAGCAGGTTGGTGGAGACGAGGAAGTCCCACAGATCCAGCCACGCGCTGCCCGGCGCGAACGGCTCAAAGCCGGCAAACGCGCTGTAGCCAAGGGCGGTGGTGGTGGAGGTGATGAACAGACCGATGCCGCAGGCAATGCAGCCCTTCGGGCGGCTCCAGCCGGTCATCTCACGCACGCAGGCGAGGATGTTCTCAAATACCGCAAAGACCGTGGACATCGCGGCGAAGACCATGAACAGGAAGAAGATCGTGCCCCACAGACGGCCGCCGGCCATGTTGTTGAAGACGGTAGCCATCGTGTCAAAGAGCAGGGACGGACCGGCGCCGACCTCAACGCCGTAGGTGAAGCAGGCCGGGAAGATGATCAGACCGGCGGTGATCGCCACGAAGGAGTCAAGGAGGATGATGTTGACGGATTCGCCCATCAGCGTGCGCTCCTTGCCGATGTAGGAGCCGAAGATCGCCATGGAGCCGATGCCAAGGCTCAGCGTGAAGAACGCCTGGTTCATCGCGCCGACGATGACGCTCGGGGTGATCTTGGAGAAGTCAGGAATGAGATAGAAGGCAAGACCTTCCTTCGCGCCGGAGAGTGTCGCGCTGTTGACGGCAAGCACGATCATCAGCAGAAGCAGCGCGACCATCATGTACTTGGTCACGCGCTCAAGACCGCCCTGCAGGTTGAAGCTGAGGACGAGGAAGCCGATGACGACGATGATCGCCATGCAGATCATGTTCAGCGGACCGTCGGTGATCATCGGCACGAAGCCGAGCTCAGCGGTGTTGCCGGTGAGGAAGCTGACAAAGTAGTACAGGATCCAGCCGGAAACGACGGTGTAGAAGGACATCAGGCAGATGTTGCCAAAGAGAGCCAGATAGCCGTGCAGATGCCACTTCTGTCCGGGCTTCTGGAGTTTCTGATACATGCGCACGGGGCTGGCCTGAGACGCGCGGCCCAGCGCAAATTCCATGACCATGACCGGGAGACCGAGGAGAAGCAGGCACAGGGCATACACCAGCACGAAGCCGCCGCCGCCGTACTGACCGGCCATCCACGGGAACTTCCAGACGTTGCCGCAGCCGATGGCGCAGCCGGCGCTCAGCAGGATGAAGCCGAGTCTTGAAGAAAGACGCTCACGATTCTGCATATGAGTGATTCCTCTCTGTAAAAAGATTTTGATATAGTATATCAAATGCATGCCGGTTTGTCAAAATGTATTCGCGACAATTTGCAGGAATCCGGAAGAAAACCGGGAAGAATCCGCATAATTCTGAAAAATCGGACTGAAATGATGAGGGAAATGACAGGTGAAGGAAGACAAACTGTCACCCTCGGAAGGGGAAAGAAAGAGCCGGCGCAATCTGGCGCCGGCTGCGGAATGCATGCTGTTTTACTCAAGGAGGTTTTTTTCCAGCAGGACGACGAAGTCCTGCACATTGGTGACGATGCCGCGCGCGCTTAGGCTGCCGCGGTCGCCAAGCTTGTTGACCGCAAATTCGCTGACGTCCACGCAGTAGAAATAGACCTGACGGATCGTGCCGTCCTGCGTGACGCGATAGGAGGGGGTCATGTTGCCGGCAGCGATGGTGTGCAGCATCGTCGCCATGCAGATGACGGTCGTTGCGCGGCGCAGGTGATGGCGCATGGCGTCCTGCGCGGCATAAACGTCGGCATAGACCGGCGGGAGCGGACCGTCGTCGCGGATGGAGCCGCACAGCACGTAGGGAATGCCGTGTTTTTCGCAGGCGTGGATAATGCCGTTGTCGATGCCTTCCTCGCGGATGAATGCAGCGATGCTGCCGTGATGGCGGACGCGGTTGATCGTTTCCAGATGATTGTAGTGACCGTTGGGCTGGGAAATGTGCGTGTAGATGTCCTGTCCCAGCGCCGTGCCCAGATAGGCGGCTTCAAGGTCGTGGGTAGCCATGGCATTGCCGGCGAGAATGGCATCCACGTACCCCGCCTCAATCAGCGCGCCCATGGCTTTGCGGGCGTCGCGGTCAAAGGTAAAGGCAGGGCCAAGCACCCAAACCACATATCCATGCTCGCGCTCGTGGCGAAGAAGCTCATAAAGCTCCGAATAGTCCTGCGAGTAGGCGGTTTCCCGGCTGCGGCTGCGGCGGA
Organism: Clostridia bacterium; assembly: GCA_017547805.1. Lineage (GTDB taxonomy): Bacteria > Bacillota > Clostridia > Christensenellales > Aristaeellaceae > Ventricola. Next base: position 17,157 of record JAFYOR010000087.1, on the reverse strand, counting down.
AGGAGAAGGCTTCCTGCACAGCGGTTTCCTGTGTAAAGCCGGAAGCGTGAAGATAGATGCCCTCCTCGCAGCTTTCTGTGCGGCCGATGAGCACCATATCGCCTTTTTTGAGCAGGCGGAATTCGCGGATGACAAGGCGCTCGTCTTCGAGCACCGCAACGCAGTCCATCCGGCTTTCCACGGCGAGGAGCCATTGTCCGTTGACCTTGGCGTATTCCGGATAGATGCTCATGGCATGGAAGTTTTCCGGCGCGACGCCGTCCGCGGGGGCAGGAAGAAAGACGGCGTCCGGCGCGCGCAGGAACTGTTCCTGCGAAAAGTCGGGCGCGGTATAGCGGCGCAGTGTAAACATCGCACATTCTCCTTTGCATGGATGTGATGAAAGGCGGTGAAAATGCGGGGGCGGATGATAATGTATATTATTAAACCCATTATAACATGAGCCGGCAGCATTTGAAAGCGGAAAACGGAAAGAAGAGGATCGCCTGTACATCCTTGCGGCGGCGTGGTATAATGCAGGAGATAAAGGAGGGGATGGCATGCGCGTGCTGGATCTGGATATGGACTTTTTTCTGTCGGATCCCTGTCCGCTTGCGCCGCTGGGCGAGCGGCCGCAGGAAAGCTGCGCCCGGGTGTGGAGCGATGAGGAAGTGGTTCGTTTTCTGGAAGAACAGTGCGGGCTCAGCCGCGAAAAGCCAGTACCCGGCGCGATTTTCGAGACGCATGATCAGGCGATTGATTTCTGGGCGGCGCGCATTGCGCAGGGGCAGTTGAGCGTACCCTTTGAGGTCGTGCATGTGGATACGCATTCCGATCTGGCCTTCGGCCCGCCGGGAACGAACTATGTGCTCAACGTTGTGCTTTCCCGCCTGCCCGAGCAGCGTCCTTCGATTGATACCTACCGCCGGGCGGTTGAGCTGGATGAGGCGAATTACCTGCTGTTTGCGCTGGCATTCCGCTGGATTGACCGCCTTTCTTATGTGCGTAATCCCAAATCACATCAGGATATTCCGCCGCAGTTGCTTGACGCGCAGGGAAATATCCATCTGCGCAGTTTCATTTCTGCGATGATGGAGGGCAAGAACGGGAAAGAACCGGTCATTGGGTTTGACGTGTATGACGACTATACGCAGTTTCGGCAGACGGGATACGATTTTGTGACGATGGCACAGTCTCCGCGCTATGCGCCGGCGTCCGCCGACAGAATCATGGAGATTGTCAGACAATACATCACTGCTGTCTGAGGACGGAAAACAACGGTAAACGCATCGAAATGAAAGGAACGAGGGAAGATGAGAGAAGCGCTGCTTGCAATCGTCCGCCATGCCGGGGAAATCATCCGCCGCCGTGAGGATATGGTGATTGAGGAAAAGGAAGGCCACGCCAATTTCGTGACCACAATTGACGAGAATGTGCAGGCGTATCTGCTTGACGCGCTGGCGCAGTTGCGCCCGGATGCCGTTGCCATTGGCGAGGAGAAGATCAACGAGGCGCTTTCGGACGAACCGACGTGGATCGTGGATCCCGTGGACGGCACGACAAATCTGATTCACGATTATCGCGCGTCGGCGGTCTCCATCGCGCTGCTTCAAAAGCGCGAGCCTGTCGCAGGCGCGGTGTATAATCCGTACACGGACGAGTTCTTCTATGCCGAAAAGGGCAAGGGCGCGACGCTCAACGGGCGTCCGATCCATGTTTCGCAGTTTCCGCTGGATAAGGCGCTGGTGGGCTTTGGCACATCGCCCTATGATGCGGAGCTGGCAAGAGTCAGTCTGGATATGGCGCATGCGTTCCTGGTCAGCGCGGCGGACATCCGCCGCTGCGGCTCTGCGGCGCTGGATCTGGCACATCTTGCCTGCGGACGTCATGATGTGTTCTTTGAGCTGAACTTAAAGCCGTGGGACTACGCGGCCGGCGCGCTGCTCGTTACCGAAGCCGGCGGCACGTTTGAAATGCCGCGCAGCGAAAACGGCGTGGACTTTGCAAAGAATACGGCGATCCTCGCAACCAATGGCGTGTGCCTTGACGCGGTACATGCGGTGTATGATCCGTTCATGAAAAGGCTGTAAGCGATCGGAAAAGGAGCGGCGGCAGTGAAAAAGGAGCGATGGCGCACGATCATCACGCATTACTGCGGCATGGGCGCGCCGCAGGATCAGCAGATGCTCATCGCGCTGCTGCGGGATCTGCAGGAGGCGGAGGGCGGCGTGCTTTCGCAGGCGGCGCTTGATTTCGTCGCGCAGGAATGCGCTGTCAAGACCGCCGTGCTCCATGCGCTGATTCGCCGCGTTCCGGGACTGCGCAGCGAATCGGCGAAGCATACGCTGGAAATCTGCGGCAATTGTCCTGCCGGCATGAAGCTGCGTGCGTTCATCGAAAAAAGATACGGAGTCAAAAGCGGCGCGGTCAGCGCGGCTGGCTTCGTCTATCGCGTGACGCCGTGCATGAAGAACTGCAAAAACGGTCCGTCCGTCCGATGGGACGGGAGGCTGCATAGCCGGGCGGATGAAACGCTGATTCGTGAACTGATAGACGGAACAAAGAAAGCAAAATAAGTAAGCCCGCAGCATGACGGATGGAGCGTCTGCTGCGGGCTTGGCTTGTTTTTGCGGGAGCGTCAGCTGCTGTGTACTTCTTCGTCTTCCAGAAACTCGGAAAGCTCCGTAAAATCTTCTCGGGAATTGCGGAAGGTGCGGCGGAGATAGTCGGTGCCGCCGTCGGCTGCGACTGCGCCGCAGGAACATGTCGCGTAGTCGTGGCGATGCGTGGATTCGACGACGTCGCCGCAGTGGTTGCAGCGGATTGCATTACGAATAATTCTTTTCATGGAAAATCACCTCGCATAAGGGTAAGGATAGATTATCACGGAACAAAAGAAAAAACCAGCCCTTTCGGACTGGTTTGTGGTGGAGCATACCGGATTCGATGCCTATGACCTCTACAATGCGAATGCAGCGCGCTAGCGAAGCATACGTAACTCATCCCCAACGTCTGAAATGAGTTGCATTTATCAAAGATAAGACTATCGTTTTATGCCATCAGATATAGAACTCCTGCATATCGTCCAAACGAATACATGCAAGGCGGCTGAGTTCGGAACGACCTGCACAACCGCAGTCAATGTCGATAATTCCATTTCCATGCCAGATTCTCAAAGGGGATTCATCTTCTCCGATCAGAAAAGAAGTGGGCGTATGTCCCACAATAACAGTTGCGTTTGGTATCGGTGGTTCTGCGTTTGATTCGGGCCTTGTCCACAGACGATCATGTTCATTCTCGGATGGGAATCCGTGTACAAGATGAAACTTCCTTCCATTTACTTCGAGATCAATAAAGGTTGGAGCAGAAAGAAAATAATGGAGGATTTTTGAACGGACGGCAGGCGACCTTTTATACAACAAATCACTGCGGGTTCGACCGCCTCCATTCCGTTGCCACAATGCCCGTGCATCCCAAAGGCGTCGGTGCAAATCGTCCAGACACATTTGCTCATGGTTTCCACGCAGGAAAACCACATTACTGCGGCTTATCATATCCAGAACAACTTCAATGCTCTGATGTCCACGGTCGATTACATCGCCAATCACGTAAAGCGTATCATCATCACAGAAATGGATGGTTTGAAGCATAGCCAGATAGCGATCATATGCACCGTGGATATCGGCCATGCAGTAGATCATACTTTCACATTCTCCTTCGTTTTCAGAACCATGCTGTGGTATTTTTATATTACTTGAAAATCTTCTGTATATAAGGCAAAAGTCCTTCTCTTTTGAGAAGGACTTTGTGGTGGAGCATACCGGATTCGAACCGGTGACCTCTACAATGCGAATGTAGCGCGCTACCAACTGTGCTAATGCCCCGAACATGATGAACTTGTTACAACGCAAAATAGTATACCATATCCTTTCCCGGAAAGCAAGGGAAAATTTTGCTCCTTACTTTCCGGGAAATCGTGATTTTGTCACGGTATTTTCACGCGGATTGTGATAGAATACATCCATCAAGTAAAAGGAGATAAAAGCATGAATGGATCTCTGCTGGTTATTCAGGGAATGACGACGTTCCTTGAAGGGCTGATTACCTTTATTTCGCCCTGCGTGCTGCCGATGCTGCCGGTGTATGTGCTGTATTTTACCGGCGGACAAGCGCGCACAAGCGCTTGGCGCACGCTGCTTCGCGCGCTGTGCTTTGTGACCGGCTTTACCGCGCTGTTTGTTGCGCTGGGCGTGTTTGCCGGCACGCTGGGCACGCTGCTCATCCGCTGGCAGACGGCGGTCAATCTCGTTATGGGTCTGGTGATGATTGTCTTTGGTCTTCAGTATGCGGGGTGGCTTCGCATCTCCCTGCTGGAGAGGACGCTGAAGCCGGATGTGAAGATTGAGCCGAAGGGATACGGCGCCTGCGTCCTGCTTGGCGCGGTGTTTGCCGTGGGCTGGTCGCCGTGCACGGGACCGTTCCTCGGCAGCGCAATGATGCTTGCCGCGGGACAGGGGCATGTGCTTTCCGGCATGCTGCTGCTCCTTTGCTATTCACTGGGACTGGGCGTGCCGTTTGTGCTCTGTGCGCTGCTGATTGACCGGATGAAGGGTGCGTTTGCGCTGATCAAGCGTCATTATGCGCTTGTCAACCGTGTGTGCGGCGTGTTCCTCATTGCGGTGGGCCTGATGATGGCGACGGGCCTGTATTCGAGGTTTTCAAAGTTTGTTGCGGCGATGGATATGCCCTTTACGCTGGAAGCGCCGGTTCAGGCTGCGCAGGAGCCGGTCGCTGCAGCCACGCCGGCGGTCAGCGAGATGCCGGAAACAACGGCAGCGCCTGCGGCTACCGCTGCGCCCCAGAAGACCGGCGAGGTTGCCGGTCCGGTTTTCCGCAATATGGCGAAAAACTTTACCGCCTATACCGGCGACGGCACGGCGGTCAGCCTGAAGGAAAAGCGTGGTAAGCCGGTTGTGGTCAATTTCTTTGCCAGCTGGTGCAGTCCGTGCAAGATGGAAATGCCGTACTTTGAAGAGTTTTATCAGCTCTATGGCGATCGGGTCGAGTTCATGATGGTCAATCTGTGCGCCTTTGGCAACGACAGCAAGGAAGCGGCGAAAAAGATGATTGCCGACGGCGGATATACCTTCCCAGTGTATTTTGACACGGACGGCGAAGCCGCGCTGGGGTATTCCATCCGCTCCATGCCCACGACGATCTTTGTCAGCGCTGCCGGAGAACTGAAGGGACAGAAGATCGGCATGATCGACAGAGAAACGCTTCAAAAAACCGTTGAGGCGATGGCGGCGGAAGTGCAATAAAGTATAGAATAATTACGCGCCCGGGATGCGGTTCCCGGGCGCGTTGTGTAATTTTGTGCGTGTAGAAACCTCGTCCGTCTCGCCTGACGGCGATCCACCTTCCCCAAAGGGGAAGGCTTATTTTGCGTTCCAGAGCGCCCACTGCGCGAACGGAACACAGCTTCAGCCACGTGCGCAAAAGCAGGATGAAAGCCAATGCAGCTTTGGAAGCGGGTGTGGGCACAGCCCACCAGCCCACGTCAGGGGCGATAGGCTGTCATGGAGCGGTAACGGTTGGTGAAGAGGGTGATCAGCGTCTCGGCGTACGGCGCAGGCTGCTGCCCGCGCAGACAGACGGCGGTGACCGGCGGAAGATAGGTTTCGCCCAGCAGGTGATAATGCGAAAGGCGCTGCATGCTGCCGTAATCGCTGAGCAACGCGATGTACGGACTGAGCATGACCAGACCGCAGTCGGCGCAGGTGCGCATGGCGGATTCTGCGTTGTCGCAGATCATAACCAGCGAAGGGGAAATGTTCAGCGCTGCCTTCTGCTGATCATAATAGCTGCGGCAGCCGGTCGTCTCCGCGGCAAGGACAAAGCGCTCGTTGGCCGCCTCCGTCAGGCTGATCGTCGATCCGGAGGGAATCCGGCGCGCAAGCTCGGTCTGATTGCTGGCGAGAAGGACGATTTCCTGCGATGCGACGAGACGGTATTCCATCGTGTCCAGCCGCTGCGCGCTGTGCATAAAAGCGATATCCAGCTCGTGATGGGCAAGCATGTTTGTCAGGCGCGTGTCATCCGCTTCCGTCACCTCGATGCGAACATCGGGATACAGGCGGATGAATTCGCAGAGGATGTGCGGCAGCACCTCGCTGCTGCGCCGCAGCGTGAAGCCCAGACGCAGCGTGCCGCAGGTCTTGCCGTGCATGTGGCTGATGGCTTCCTCCAACTGCGTTTCGATGCGGACGATCTGCCGCGCGGCCTGCGCGTAGAGTTCGCCGGCCGGTGTCAGCTCCAGCGGAGCGCGGCCGCGTACGAAAATCGGCTCGCCCAGCTGCGTTTCAATCTGCTTGACGGTCTGGGAAAGCGTCGGCTGGGTGATATACAGCGCCTTTGCTGCGGCGGTGAAGCTGCCAAAACGCAGGACTGTCAGAATAATCTGTGCATGACGGGTATTCATAAATATCCATGGTTCCTTTGCTGATGTATAGGTGAATGACGATATTGTAACCGAAAAGCCCGGATTTGTCAAAGCCAGGCGCAGAAAAAGCCTCTTTGCTTGCGCAGACATGGGCTGTGGTGTATAATAAACTATCTGAAATCTGCTCTGCAAAGGAGAGAATCAATATGAACGTTTGCCAAAGAATTGCAGCCTTCCGTGCGTGTATGGAAAAGGAAGGCTTTTCCGTTGTGATTGTGCCGACGGCGGACAGTCATGCCTCCGAGTATCTCGCTGAGTATTTCAAGACCCGCCAGTGGCTGTGCGGCTTCACCGGCTCCGCCGGCACGCTGGTGGTCGGCAGGGATGAAGCGGCCCTTTTTGTGGACGGACGATATTTCATTCAGGCGGAAAAACAGCTGGAAGGCAGCGGCGTTACGCTCATGAAGATGGGCATGGCCGGCGTGCCCGAGGTGGAGGACTATGTGCTTTCCCTCGTCGGGAAAGATGAAAAGATTGGCGTGGACTTCGGCTGCGTGAGCGCCATGTATGTCAGCAAGCTCATGGCCAGAGCAGGAAAGAAGGGCGCGGTGCTGCATGATACCGGCGACTGGTTTGCGGATCTGTGGCAGGACCGCCCGGCGATGCCGGATGCGAAGGTCTTTATGCTGGGCATGGAACAGACGGGCAGGAGCGTTGAGGATAAGCTCGCCGCCATCCGCGAGGTGATGAAAAAAGAGGGCGCGACGCTGCATGTCAATAACGTGCTGGATGACATCGCGTGGACGCTCAATGTGCGCGGCGGCGATGTGCTCAATACGCCGGTCGTCATGAGCTATCTGGTCGTGTCGCTGCATGACGCGGTCTGGTATGTGGATGAAAAGAAGATCAGTGATGAAATCCGCGCAGCGCTTGCCGCTGCAGGCGTGAAGATCGCGCCGTATGAGTCGATCGTGGACGCGCTGTATCACGAATATAAGAACGAGCGTGCGATGCTTGACGGAGACAAGCTGACCGCCAAGCTGTTTGCGGCGTTCCTGATGTCGGATTACGTTCTGCATGAGAACCCGGCGATGCGCATGAAGGCGATCAAGAACGAGGTGGAGCTTGCCAACCTGCGCAATGCGCACATCAAGGACGGCGCAGCGGTGACGCGCCTGATGTACTGGCTCAAGAAGAATGCGGGCAAGGTTGAAATGACGGAGCTTTCCGTGAGCGAGTATCTTTACCAGCTGCGCGCGCGTCAGGCGGGCTTCATCTCTCCGAGCTTCAATACGATTTGTGCTTACCGCGCGAACGCCGCAATGATGCACTACAGCGCGACGGAAGAAAGCCATGCGGTGATTGAACCGCGCGACCTGCTGCTCATCGACTCCGGCGGACAGTACATGGAGGGCACGACGGATATCACCCGTACGTTCGCCATGGGCGATGTGTCGGACGAACAGAAGAAGCATTTTACCGCCGTGCTCGTGGGCATGCTCAGCCTGCAGAATGCGAAATTCCTGCACGGCTGCACAGGCATCACGCTGGACATCCTCGCGCGCGGTCCGATGTGGGATATGGGTATTGACTACCGCTGCGGCACGGGCCATGGCGTGGGTTATCTGCTGGGCGTGCACGAAGGGCCCAACTCCTTCCGCTGGTACAAATCTCCGACCCGCATGGAAAACACGGTGCTGGAGGCTGGCATGGTGACCACCGACGAACCGGGCGTGTATATCGAGGGCAGCCACGGCATCCGTACGGAGAACGAGCTGGTGTGCGTGAAGCTGGAGGAGAATGAATACGGTCAGTTCATGGGCTTTGAAACGATCACCTATTGCCCGATTGACCTTGACGCGGTTGCGCCGGAGCTGATGACCGCGCGCCAGAAAACGTGGCTCAACGACTATCACGCGATGGTGCGCGAAAAGCTGATGGCGCATATGGAAAACGATGACGAGCGCGCATGGCTTGCGCATGCGACGCGCGCGATCTGATTACAGCAGCATATAAGGGGATGAGGATATGAGGCACGCCGCAGATCTTGCGCTGCACTGCGATCCGCAGGTATTTCGTTTCAATGAAATGGAACCAAGCGCGTATTTCATTCCCTTCGAAAGTGAAGCATCCTGTGTGCGTGCGCGGGAGCAGTCTGCCTTCTTCCACGGTCTTTGCGGGCCGTGGAAGTTTCTTTATTGTCCGTCGCTTTATGACATGCCCGACTTTTTTGAAGAGGGCTTTGACGATTCGGGCTTTGAAACGATTGCCGTGCCGGAGGTCTGGCAGACGCATGGAATTCCCGGCGCGCAGTATCTGACCTCGCCCTATCCCTTCCTTTACGATCCGCCGCATGTTCCTGCAAAGAATCCATGCGCGGCGTATGTGCGTACGTTTGACATGCAGCCCTGCGCAGAAAAAAGGTACGAACTGCACATTGAAGGCAAGGACAGCTGTGCGTATGTCTGGCTCAACGGTGAATTCGTGGGCTATGGCGAATGTCCGCATGCTGACAGCGCCTTTGACGTGACGGCGCATCTTCGCGCGGGAGAAAACCGCCTGTGTGTGCTTGTGATGAAGTGGTGTTCGGGCAGTTATCTGGACGATCAGGATAAGATCCGTCTCTCGGGCCTTTTCAGGGAAGTCTATATCCTTGAACGCGCGAAGGACGGCATCAGGGATTTTCGAATCTGCACGCAGAACGACGGCAGGGTGTCCCTCAGCGTCACGGCGGATGCGCCGGTCCTTGCACGCATTGAAAGAGAGGGGCAAGTGCTCTGCGAGGGGGCGCTTGACGGCGGAAAGGGCGAGTTTTTCATCGATGGCGTGCAGCTGTGGAGCGCGGAAACGCCCAAGCTGTACGAACTGACGCTTCTTTGCGCGGGAGAGGTCATCCGCCACCGCTTTGGCTTCAGGGAGGTCCGCGTCAGGGACGGTGTGTTCCTTTTTAACGGTCAGCCGGTCAAGCTCTGCGGCGTCAACCGGCATGATTCCTCGCCCGACACGGGCTACGCCGTGAGCGAGGCGTTCATGCGCGATGAGCTGATGCTCATGAAGCGCCATAACATCAACGCCATCCGCACGGCGCATTATCCCAATGATCCCAGATTCTATGAGCTGTGCGACGAGCTGGGTTTTTACGTCATGTGCGAGGCGGATATGGAGTGCCACGGCTGCGCGTATGTGGATGATTATGCCGGGGTGGTTTCTTCGCCGGTATTTGCGCCGGCGATTCATGACCGGATGGCGCGCATGGTGGAGGCGCTTAAGAACATGACCTGCGTGTTCTGCTGGTCGCTCGGCAATGAATCCGGCTGGGGAGAAAACCTGAAAAACGAGGCGGCGTATGTGAAGGCTGCGGATCCTTCCCGCCTTCTGCATTACGAAGGCTGGTGCGGCGGCGACGGCGACGCGGGCGCGCAGACGCAGCTTAGCGAAGAGGACCGGCGCTTTATCGCGCGGACAATCGACTTTAACAGCCGGATGTATCCTTCGCTTACAGAGATGAAGCATGCGCTTGTCAGTGAAATGACGAAGCGCATGCCGTATCTGATGTGCGAATATGCGCATGCGATGGGCAACAGCTGCGGTGATCTGCGCTTTTATGATGAGATCATCCAGAGCGATCCGCGCTATGCGGGCGGGTTTGTCTGGGAATGGTGCGACCATGCGCTGACGCTCACGGATGAGAAGGGGACGAAGTACTACGGCTACGGCGGCGACTTTGGCGAGACAATCCACAACCGGCATATCTGCATGGACGGCGTTGTCTCTCCCGGCAGGCAGCCGCATTCCGCCCTGCTGGAAATGAAGGCGGTTTATGCGCCGGTGCGCGCGGAGCGGACGGCGCAGGGGCAGCTGAAGCTGGTTAACCGCCATGCGTTCACGGATTTGTCGGCATATGACATCAGGTGGAGCGCGTGCTTTGGCGGACGGGAAGCGGCGCGGGGCGTGCTTGATATCAGCTGCGCGCCGGACGGCAGCGTCCTTGTCCCTTCGCCGTATACATCCGGTGGGGAAGACGGCGTTTTGTATGTCCGTGTATACACTCGGGAAAACTGCGCATGGGCGGCGCTCGGGCATGAAGTTGCGGCGTTTTCCTTTGCGCTGCCGAAGGAGAAAACGGAGCGGGAACTGTGCGGCGCTGCGCCTGTATTGGAAGAGACGGCGGCGGCGTTTGTCGTGCGCGGAGACGGGTTTTCCTATACCCTGCGCAAGGACGAGAGCGTCCTGAGCAGCATGGCTGTGCATGGAAAAACGGTGCTTGACCGGCCGATGCGCTTTGTCTGCTTCCGCGCGCCGACGGACAATGACGACGCGATGGCGCTTGCCGGCAATATCGCCAACAAATGGCGGATGACGTTTGAATTCGGCAGCATTGCGCATGCTGTGCTGTCGGTCCGGCAGCTCCGCGCGCGCATGGAGGCGGACTGCGCGGTGGTTTCCGGGACGTTTCTCTTTGGCGTGCCGGGGCGCCGGGCGATCAGTCGGGGCGAAATTGAGTACCGGATTGCTGGAGACGGAACAATCCGCATCACCCAGCGCTCAACGGTCGCGGAAGAATTGCCTTATTGGCTGCCCAGATACGGCTATGCGTTTGACTTTGCTCAGCCGCTGGAGGATATGGAGTACTTTGGCCTTGGACCGGCGGAGTGCTACGAGGATAAATGCGCCCATGCGCTGCTGGGACGCTACGCATATATGCAGGATGATCCTGTTGGGGCGTATGAAAAACCGCAGGAAAACGGCAGTCATATCGGCACGAGATGGCTGGAGGCGAAGGCGGCAGGGGAAACGCTGCGCATTGAGGGCGCGTTTTCCTTCTGCGCCACGCGCTATGACCTGCACGACATGGCGGCGGCGCGGCACAGGAAGGACCTGTGCAGGATGGCAGGGACGGCGCTGTACGTCGATTACCGCATGAGCGGCGTGGGCAGCGCATCCTGTAAGGGGCAGCAGCCGCTTCCCGCCTGCCGGATCAATCCGGGGGAGGAAGTTGATTTTGCGATCGTGATCAGGCCCCTGATCACCCGGAAGGGAGAAGGAAAAGATGAATACCGCGCTTTTGACGATTGACGATGTTGCATCCAGCAATACCCCGGCGATTGTGGATTATCTGAATGAAAAGGGGATCCGGGCGATCCTGTTCGCCACGGGCGAAAATGTGGAGCGCTGTTATGAAGAGGCGATTTATGCCGTAAAAAACGGCATGATTGTGGGCAATCACAGCTATTCCCATCCGCATTTTTCCGAACTGACCATGGCGCAGTGTGAAGATGAGATCGAGCGCTGCGAGGATGTGCTTGAGCGGCTGTATCGGGATGCGGGCGTCGCGCGGACATACAGACCGTTCCGCTTTCCCTACGGCGACAAGGGCGGAGACAACCGCGCGGCGCTGCAGGCGTACTTTGCGGCGCATGGCTTTGACCGGGTGGACGATACGCACATCGATTATCCGTGGTGGCGGGAAAGCATGCTCAGCACGGACATCGATTGCTTCTGGACGTTCGATTTTGCGGAGTATAACCTCTGCCATGATCCGCAGTTTACAAAGGAAACCATCTGGCAGCGGATGCACGACACGAATCCGCCGCAGGGCGCGGTGCTCTTTGCGCCCGGCAGCCGGCATATTCTGCTTCTGCATGCGCATGACAGCACGGAAGAGATTCTGCCCCGATACTATCAGCTGTTCATCGATCACCTGCTGGAAAACGGCATTGTATTTGACGAGCCGAGCTTCCTGTGACGGTCGCGGATGTGACGCAGGATATCAAAAGAGCGGACGTTTGCGTCCGCTTTTTGTTTTACCATTTTGCGATGCCCAGTACCTTTTCGGCACGCCGGATTTCCTCCGGCGTGGGCGGCCTTACGCCGGCAAGCGGATAGCGGATGCCCAGCGCATCCCACTTTCCTGCGCCCATCGCGTGATAGGGCAGCACCTCCACGCGGGAAACCGTTTTAAGCGAATCAAGAAAGCGGCGCAGCGCGCGTAGCTCCGCCTCGCTTCCCGTGATCCCGGGGACGAGGACATGCCGGATCCACAGTTCCTTTCCTTCTGCGGATAAGCGGCGCGCCATTTGAAGGATGCTCTCATTGGGGTGCCCGGTAAGCCTTTGATGCAGCGCGCTGTCCATCGCCTTGATATCCAGCAGCACGAGGTCTGTGACCCGCATCAGCGCATCGAATGGCGCAAGAAAGGAGGGCGTTTCCCTGTAAGGCTGGCCGGAGGTGTCCAGCGCTGTGTGGACGCCGGCTGCCTTGGCGAGGGAGAAGAACGCCGTGCAGAAGTCAAGCTGCAGCATCGGCTCTCCGCCGGAGAGTGTTACGCCGCCGCGCGGTTTCCAGTAACTTTGGTAACGGCTGGCGCGATCCCACAAATCCTGCGCGGTCATCGTTTTTCCGCCGGCGTGCCATGTGTCGGGATTGTGGCAGTATTGACAGCGCATCGGGCAGCCGGCAAGGAATGCAGCAAACCGGACGCCCGGTCCATCCACCAGGGCGAAGGTTTCAAGCGAGTGAATCCGCCCGGTGATATCACATGTGCGCGTGGCTGGATCTGGCGATGACATCGAGCTGCTGCTCGCGCGTGAGGTCGATGAACTTGACCGCATAGCCGGAGACGCGGATGGTGAAGTTGGCATATTCCTCCTTTTCCGGGTGCTCCATGGCGTCCCGGAGCTTTTCCACGCCGAAGACGTTGACGTTCAGGTGGTGCGCGCCGCGGCTGAAGTAGCCGTCCATCACCTGAACGAGGTTGCTGATGCGCTCGCTTTCCTCATGCCCCAGCGCGGAGGGGCTGATCGTCTGTGTGTTGGAGATGCCGTCCAGCGCCCAGTGATACGGCAGCTTGGCGACGGAATTGAGCGAGGCGAGCAGACCGCTCTTTTCCGCGCCGTAGCTGGGATTGGCGCCGGGGGAAAGCGGTTCGCCGCTCTTTCTGCCGTCGGGCATCGCGCCGGTTGCCTTGCCGTAGACGACGTTGGAGGTGATGGTGAGGATGGATGTGGTGATTTCGCTGTGGCGATAGCTTTCGTGGCGGCGAAGACGCTCAAGAAACGCGCCCAGAAGCCACACGGCGATCTCATCAGCACGGTCATCGTCGTTGCCGTAGCGCGGGAAGTCGCCTTCGATTTTGTAGTCGATCACCAGATCGCGCTCGTCGCGCACGGGCGTGACCTTGGCGTAGCGGATGGCGCAAAGCGAATCAACCACATGGGAAAAGCCGGCGATGCCCGTGGCGAAGGTTCTTCGCACATCGGTGTCAATGAGCGCCATCTGCGCCGCTTCGTAATAGTATTTGTCGTGCATGTAGTGGATGACGTTGAGGGTATTGACGTACAGGCCTGCCAGCCAGTCCATCATGAGCATGAAGCGGGTGATGACCTCGTCGTATTCAAGCGTTTCCCCTGTGATCGGGCGCAGCGGCGGCGCGACCTGCTGGCCGGTCTTCGCGTCCACGCCGCCGTTGATGGCGTAAAGCAGGCACTTGGCCAGATTCGCCCGCGCGCCGAAAAACTGGATTTCCTTTCCCGTCTGCGTGGCGGAGACGCAGCAGCAGATCGCGTAATCGTCGCCCCAGTGCGGACGCATGGCGTCGTCGTTTTCATACTGGATGGAAGAGGTGTCAATCGAGATCTTCGCGCAGTAGCGCCTGAAGGCCTGCGGAAGACGGGAGGAATAGAGCACGGTCAGGTTCGGCTCAGGCGAGGGGCCCATGTTTTCCAGCGTGTGCAGGAAGCGGAAGTCGGTTTTTGTGACCATGTGCCGTCCGTCCGTGCCAAGACCGGCGATGGCCAGCGTCGCCCAGACGGGATCGCCGGAAAAGAGCTGGTTATAAGACGGCACGCGCGCAAACTTGACCATGCGCAGCTTCATGACAAAGTGATCGATCAGCTCCTGCGCATCGCTTTCGGTGAGCGTGCCCGCGTCAAGGTCGCGCTTGATGTAGATATCCAGAAACGTGGAGACGCGGCCCACGCTCATCGCCGCGCCGTTTTGCGTCTTGATGGCGGCGAGATAGCCAAAGTACAGCCACTGCACGGCTTCGCGTGCATCCTTTGCCGGCTGAGAGATATCAAAGCCGTAGCTTTCCGCCATCAGCTTCATGCTTTCCAGCGCCTTGATCTGCCGGGCCAGCTCCTCGCGCTGACGGATGACGTCCTCGTGCATTTCGCCGCTGCCGCAGTAATGCAGATCCCGCTGCTTTTGCGTGAGCAGCTTGTTCACACCGTAGAGCGCGACGCGGCGGTAGTCGCCCACAATCCGTCCGCGTCCATAGCTGTCGGGCAGGCCGGTGATGATTTTGTTGTGCCGCGCCTTGACCATGTCCGGCGTGTATACGGCGAAGACGGCGTCATTGTGCGTGCGGCTGTATTCGCTGAAGATCTTGCCGAAGTGCTCGTTTTCTCTGTAACCGTTGGTGGTGAGCGCCTTCTGCGCCATGGCGATGCCGCCGAAGGGCATGAACGCGCGTTTGAGCGGCGCGTCCGTCTGCAGCCCGACAACTTTTTCTTTTGTCGTGTCCTCCGGATAGAGGTAGCCAGGCGCGTGCGAGGTGAGGGTGGAAACGACGTCCGCATCCATGTCGAGCACGCCGCCCTTTCTGCGCTCCTCCTTCTGCAGGGAAGAGAGACGGTCCCAGAGCAGCTGCGTGTCTTTTGTCGGCGGGGCGAGAAAGGCTGCGTCCCCGTCGTAGGGCGTGTAGTTTTGCTTGATGAAGTCCGCGACGTTGATTTCGCGCTTCCAGATGCTTCCCTTGAAGCCGTTCCACTGATCAAAATGGTTCATAATGCCCTCCTTGTTTTTGAGTACAGGGGGAGTTTGCGCAGAAACAAAGAAGGTCATCCCAAAAATAAAAACACCGCTTTCCCCAAAATGGAAAGCGGTGAAAGCGAGCGAGCTTATTCAATCACATAGCTGCCATCGGCGGTGGTCTTGATATCCGCGTTATAGAACGCGGTCAGCGCAGCGATCATGTGCGCGACGTCCGCGCAGCCGGCGGTTTCGTAGCTGGAATGCATCGCCAGCTGCGCAAGGCCGATGTCGACCGTGTTCATCGAGGCGTGCGCGTTGGCAATGTTGCCCAGCGTGCTGCCGCCGAGGATGTCCGAGCGGTTGGCGAAGTGCTGCACCGGCACGCCCGCAGTCTTGCAGATCGTCTCGAAGATCGCACAGGAGACGGCGTCGGTGGTGTACTTCTGGTTGGCGTTGTGCTTGATGACCACGCCGCCGTTCATGAAGCAGCGGTTGGTTGCGTCGTACTTCTCCGGATGGTTCGGGTGGACGGCGTGCGCGTTGTCGGCGGAAACCATGAAGCTGGAAGTGAGCATGGCCTTAAACGCGCTTTCACCGACGTCAAGGGACGCTGCCGCGCGGGAGAGCGTGTCGGTGAGGAAGGTGGAATCTGCGCCCTGCTTGGAGCCGCTGCCGACTTCCTCGTTGTCCATCACGGCGAAGACGTTCACGTGTCCCTGCGCCTTGGCGGCGAGGAACGCGCGAAGCGAGGTGTACGCGCATTCAAGGTCGTCGATGCGCGGGGCGGAGAAGTATTCTCCCTTCGCGCCCCAGACGCTGCCGGGCGTGCGCGGATAGAGGAAGAGATCGCTGGCGAGGATGTTTTTTTCCTCCGTTTCGCAGAGCTTTGCCAGCTCGGCGGTCAGCGCGCCCTTCGCGCCTGCATCGCCAAAGAGCGGGAGCATGTCGCTCTGCGCGTTGAACTTGTAGCCGTCGTTCACCTCGCGGTTGAAGTGAATGGGCATGTTGGGAATCAGCGCCGCGTCGCGGTCAAGATCGACCAGCTCGGTGCGGATGCCGTTTTCGGTTCTGACCATCACGCGTCCGGCGATGGACAGCGGACGATCCAGCCACGTGGACATGATCATGCCGCCGTAACGCTCCACGTTCAGACGGGTGAACGCGCCGACGGCGGTTTCTTCCGCCGTGTGCTTGAGCTTAAAGCACGGGGAATCAGAGTGGCTGGCGACGATCTGGAAATGGGTGAAGCCGTCTTCCGGAATCGTGAAGGCGATCACGGCGGAGCGGTTGCGGGTGACGTAATACTTGCCGCCGGGGACGAGGTGATAGGCCTCATGCTCGGCAAGGCGGGTGAAGCCGGCGGTTTCCAGCTCGTAGCAGATCGTATGCACGGCGTGGAACGCGGACGGGCTTTCTGCGATAAAGTCGATAAAGGACTTGACGGAGCTCATGGGATATTTCCTCCTTTGGATGAAGCGCGATACGCACAAGATGCGTAAAGGGTACAGGACCTGACTTTTGCTTGATTTGAGGCTTCTGCGCCCGAGGGCTCCTTCCGTCACGGCTTCGCCGCGCCACCTTCCTCCCGGAGGAAGGCTGGGATATACGCTGCTTTGGACGCAGAAAGACGCTGATGTGCAAGCGAAGCGGATACGAGGAGGCTCCCTCCGGGAGGGAGCTGTCAGCGCAGCTGACTGAGGGAGCCAGCGGGCGCAAAGGCTCCGGTATGAGGCACAGTTTGATCTTGTTCTTGACTCTATTGTACCCAATTGTGGGCGGATAGTCAAATGAAAAGCGATGCGTACATGGCGTGTGATGTGATATAATGATCGGGGATAGATAAACTTGAATTTAGTGGAGAGGTGAGATTATGTTTCCTAATATAGAAAATGCAATCATGGAATTGGAACTTGCAGGACAGTTAAATCCAGGGCCTTGGACAAGTCATTCGTATAATGTTGCACAGGCAGCAAAAATCATTG
>JAFYOR010000086.1 GCA_017547805.1 Clostridia bacterium | reverse complement strand
GGGGGCTTGCGCTGGCCGGCGGGGCGCTTGTTTTGCTCCTGCCGGTGCTGCTCGTGCGCCTTGCGCTGCTCCCCGCGGGCGAAGCCTGCTTCCTGCCGGCAATGGCGCCGGATCTGCCCGTGCGTGCGGTGACGGACGGCTTTTCCTATGCCGCGCTCAATGCCGCGATGCTCCTTGGCACGCAGCCCGCGCTGCTCACCCTTTCCGCGCACGCGCGCAAACGCGGCGTTTATCTCTTCTGCGGCCTGTTTTTGTCGCTGCTCGCCCTCGCCTGCGCTGTATGCCTTCGCCATGCGCAGCACGCCGCCCTGCAGCCTATGCCCTTTGTCGCCCTGAGCCGCAGCCTTGGCGGCGGCTATCTGCTCGTCGCCGCCTGCATGTATGCATCTGCGCTGTCCACGCTTTCTGCATTGGCTGCCGGGATGATGGGCATGCTGCCCTTTTCCCCCGCTGCCTCTACCGCTGTGACCGGCGCGCTCGTCTTCGCGCTTTCACGCGCGGGGTTTGGCGCGCTGGTGCAAAGCGCTTATCCCGTGCTGGGCGCAGTCTGCGCGGGACTGCTGATTCTCCTGTGCGTTTAGAAGGACAGCTCGTCCTCCAGATAGCCGGCAAAGCTGGATCCTGCCGCCTGCTCAAGCGCATTTTCCAGCGCGCTGCGCTGCGCAATCTGATGCGCCTGACCGCCGGTATACGCCTGCATCGCCGCAAGGAAAGCCTCGCGCCCCATCGCCTCCTCGATGCCCAGCATCATCGCCGCGCCCTGATCGCGCAGCACCTGCGTCATCTCCGTATCCCCGCCGAAGCGCTCGATGCCCGCGCCGACGGTCACGCCGTATGGACGGGTGAGCCGGCTTGCCACCTCAATCTCGTCAAAGAACCGCGCTTCAAACGCCAGCTGCCCCTTCCTGTGGCGATAAGCCATCAGTTCGGCGGTCGACGCCAGCGTGAAAGACAGCCACGGCTCCTGCCACGGATCACTGCCCACCAGCACGCCGAAGGTCTGCCGGGCAATCAGGCGCGTCATGCGCCGCAGCTGCGCCTCGGCATTCTCTTCCTTGCCCAGCGCAATCAGGCCGGAACAAGCATAGCCGTCTTCATAACCCGTTTCCATCTGCACGATGGTCAGCGCCGGGAAAGGATACGCAAAGCCCGCCTGCGCAAGGGATTCAAGCGCCTTTTCCGCCTGATCAAGCAGCGCTTCCGCCGCAGAATAACCCTCCGCGACCGCCGCAAGCTTGACGCCCGCCGCCTCCCGGCTGCGCAGCGTTCTGCCGCGCGTCACCAGCAGCGTCACATCCCGCGCGCCGAGCATCCTCGCCTGAGAGATGCGTCCGCTGGGATCATCGCCGTAGCCAAGCACCGCGCCGCCGAAGGCGACGTCGATGTCGTGGTTGTATTCCATCCAGATTTCCCAGTCAAACGCCTGCGCAAAGCCGCTCTGTACGAGCGGATCCCACGCATCCGTGCGCCACGCGCCGTCCTGCACGACGCCGAGGACCGGCAGGGAAATGAGCGTCTGATCGCCGCTGAGCGGCGCGCTGATGTGCCAGCGCAGCGTGATTTCTTCCCCGGCCTTCCACGGATACGCCACGCGCACGACGGTCGGATCCTCCTGATCAAAGGCGAAGGAAACCGCCTCGTCGTTGACATACACGTTCGTCACGTCGACGCCCCGCGTTCCCGTGCCAAGGCTTTCCGCCCCGTTGGCAAAGGCGCGCAACACAATTTCCTCAAGATCCGCGCCGCTGCGGTTTTCCGTGCTGATTACTTGCATGCCGGTCACATCCGCGGCAGAGAAGTTTTCAAGCCGCACGCGCATCACGTCCCTGCCGGAATCAAGCGCCATGTCCCACTGGCTGACTTCCTGCGGGACGCTGCCGCGCCGCCACGCCGCATAGCCAAACAAGCCGCCCGCCGCCGCGCCAAGGATCAGCACGACAATCAGCAGCACAACCGCCGCGCGTTTTAATGCTTTTTTCATTCGATCCGCTCCGTTTCTTCTCTATAAAGCTTACATCGGGCAGCCGCCCGAACACAATCAGAAATAGAAAAACGGCGGGCAGGCATGCGCCGTCCGCCGTATGTCTGCATTACGCCTTTTTGTCAAACTTCGTGCCGCAGTCCTTGCAGGTGATCGTCACGCTGCCCACGCCGCGCGGCACGCGCAGGCGCTTTTTGCACTTCGGGCAGACAAAATAGCGGTACTTCTTGCCGTTCTTCACGCGGTTGATCCATTCGCCGACCGCCTTGCGCATGCCGTAGGTCTTTTCCAGATACACCTGGTTCTCATGCGCGCGGCGATAGCGGTCCTTGGAGAGCATGCGATAAAACATCACGATCAGCAGCGCATCCGCAGCAATCGTCAGGATGCCAAGCCCGGTCACAGAGCCGATCAGGCTGCCGATGAGCGCAACGATCAGCATAGCGAAATTCAGCTGATCGCTGCCGTAGCGTCCGGCCATAAAACGCGCGTAACCCGCGCGGATTCTGTCAAAGAAACCCATGAACATTCCTCCTTGCCTGCCAAAAGGGTACGATACAAACCGGCAGGCTGTCAACGGTTATTTGGGAGCGGTCATTTGCCGGCGCAGCGCTCCAGCCGGTCGATAAACAGATCGCCGTATTGCCTGAGCTCGCGCTGCGCCAGATCCCACTGCGTCGGATCCGACAGCTCCTGCGGCTCGTGCGCATCAAGACCGATGATCATCCGCACGCCCTCCTGCGCCGCGATGTCAAAAAACTCCGGATGCGGATAGCTGACGCGGTTGGTCATCGGGGCAAGGTAGCGGTCGTGCAGATTGTACTCCATCGGCAGCCCTGCCTGCGCGCAGGCCTGCGCCAGATCCCTTGCCGCCGCACGGCAGTTATTGTCAAACGGACGATACCGGCGCAGGAACAGATCCGGATGCGCCAGATACGCAAACAGTCCGCTTTCAATGCCCTTGACCGTGCTCTCGACATACGCGCGCAGCTGCGCAGCCGTCGTGCAAAGACCGAAGTACATGCCTGTTTCATCCGTCTGGTCGTAATGGTTGCCAAGGATCAGATAATCGAGCTGTTTTTCCCCGGCCATGTCCGCAAGCCATCCCATATACTGCGGAAAGTACTCACACTCAAACCCGGCAAGGATCTCCATCTGTCCGGCGTATTTTTCCTTCAGCGCACGCACGCTGCGCAGATATTCATCCAGTTCCCTGACGAGCATGCGCACGCCGGGGTTGGTAAACCGCGTCTGATACGGCCACGGCACATGATCCGAAAAGCCCAGCACGTCGAACTTCTGCGCAAGCGCCGCGCGGACGTACTGCTCGTCCGTACCCTGCGCATGCCCGCAGCGGGCGGTATGCGTATGATAATTGGCTTTCATGCCGACATCTCCTTATTCAATGCCGATTCTCGTGCAGGGTACGCGGCCCTCGACCAGATCGCTGATGAGGTGGCGCGCATGCCCGATGATGACCGTCGTGCCGTGCATGGCGGGCGCAAGCGCAAACTCCAGCTTGGCATGCGCGCCGTTGGCGCCCGCGCGGGACGCGCCGACGCAGTGCTTTTGAAGTTCGCGGATCTTTTCCTCCAGCGCTTCGGGCGATTTGGCCAGCACGTCGCGCACCAGCGTCGCGGGATCCTTGGGATCGGCGTAAATGCCCTCCACGCTCGTCATGATCAGCAGTACGCGGGTGGAAACAAGCCCCGCGATGACCGCAGCGGTCTCGTCGTTATCCACGCACTCATGCACTTCGCGGCCTTCCCGCCGCAGCGCAGAAAGCTCCCACTTGCGGTTCTCCTCGTCGGAAACCGGGTCGTTGTAGTTGACAATCGGGATCGCGCCCTGATCGCGCGCGCGCAGGAAGAGCTTGCGGATGTGCTCGCGCTTTTCCCCGTCGTTGAAATGCTGATGCTCCACCAGCACCTGACGCACGGAATAATCCTGACGGATAAAATGGCGGTACTGCTCCATGAGGATTGCCTGCCCCTGCGCGGCATAGTCGGTCTTCGCCTCGACGCTTGAACAGTCAAGCTCATGCCCTGTGCGCTGCATGTAATCAAGACGGCCGATTTCCGCCGCGCCGCTGGTCACCCAGATCATGCCGGGCTTGAGCTCGCGTCCAAGCCTTGAGAAGATATTATAATCGATGTCGGCGTCCTCCCGGCGGATGAGCGCCATCGAGCCGATCTTGCCGACAAGGTCAAAGTCGTAATGCATAGCAAAAACCTTCTTTATTTATGGTATCTCTCCCCCGCCGCAATCTTGCACGCCCTGTACACCTGCTCAAGGAGCATGATGCGCGCCAGCTGGTGGGGAAAGGTCATCGGCGAAAAGGAAAGCTTCACATTCGCCCGCGCGACGACAGCGTCGCTGAGTCCCAGCGAACCGCCGATGACAAACACGATGCGCTTTCCACCGTCCTGAATCTGCGTGAGCTTTTTAGACAGCTGAACGGAATCCAGCTGCTTTGCGTCGATGCACAGCGCAATCACTGCGTCATCCGGACGGATTTTGGCAAGGATCGCCGCGCCTTCCTTTTCCTTGATCTGCTGCTCGATAGCCGGAGAGCTGTTCTGCGGCTCCGGCAGGTCGGGCAGTTCGATTGTTTCAAACCTCGTGTAGCGCGAAAGCCGCTTCTCATATTCCGCGGCAGCGTCGCGCCAGTATTTTTCCTTGAGTCTGCCCATGCAGATCAGCGCCATGCTCATGCGTATCCCTCCGGCAAATCAGCCCGCCATCAGAAGCGGACAGACGATCAGCGCAATCAGCGCAAATACAAGGGCAATCTTCTGGCGCAGCGTCAGCGGCGGCCCAAAGCGGAGCGCTCTTCTGGCGCAGCGGGCTTCACACGCCTCCCGAAGCGCAAGAACGAACGCCGCGCAGAGCGGCACGCGGATCAGGCAGGACAAAAAGCCCAGCCCCGAAAACAGGCCGCCCAGCCCTACGAAGGAGAGCAGCAGCACCGTCAGGTTATACGCCGCATGCACAATCACCGCCGCAAGCAGGGAATCCGTGCGCATCACCAGCGCGCCGAGCAGAAGCCCCATCAAAAACCTTGGCACAAGCGCCGCATTCACGCCATGCATCAGCGCGAAAAAAAGCGCGGAAATCAGCATCACGCAGCGGCTTCCCGCCTCGCGAAGCGCCGCCGTAAGATATCCCCGGAAAAACAGTTCCTCGCAGGCAGGCGCAATCAGCACGCTCTTGACGAGCATCGGCACAAACAGCGCAAACGGCGGCGCCGCCGAAGCGCCGGCAGACACAATGCCCATGCGCACAAACGGCGCGCTGATCAGATCGGTCAGCAGCGTCATCGGGCATATCAGCAGCACGCCTGCCGCCCCAAGCCATCGAAGCTGCTGCGCGCTAACCGCCTGACAGGCGATCTTCGCGCGCTGGTCGCCGTCGGCATGAAGCAGACCATACACCGCCGGAAAGCCAAAGCACAGCACGGTCAACGCCGTCTGAATGAGCATCGATGCCCACTGCGGCAGCACCCTGTATGCGCCGGAAACGGACAGCGCGCCCGCCGCAACGATAAAGAGCGAGCAGGCGAGCGCACAGCGGATCAGCGCGCCGGTGACGTCCATATTGCCGCGAGCGGGATATGCCGCACGGACGCGCTTCTTCTTTCTCTTTTTCATGGATGATTACTTATCAAATACATAGTCGCGCTGGATGATGTAGCTGAAAGCAAAGAGCACCAGATCAACCGGGATCTTGATCACGCTGGCCGGCAGCGGAATGAACCTGGGCAGCACCTGAACAAGCGCCGCGCCGATGGCGCCCTGCACAATCGCCAGCGCATAGTACTTAAGCATGGAGTGCTTGCCGCCGCGCCCGGAAAAGACGGTGTGCTTATTGAGGTTATAATTCACCTGAGAGGACACCACGCGCGCCAGCGCATAGCTCAGCCAGTTCGCCCAGCCAAAGCCAAGGCACAGCCAGTACAGCGCATAGTCGATGGCGAAAGACGCAATCGCGGAGAACATGTACTTGAAGATGACCATGTAGATGCGGATCGCGTCGCGCACGGGATTGAAATGGCTGCCCGCGTTGTCGTTGATGTAGATCGTTTCGATCGGCACCTCGAAAACGCCGAGGTTCATGTCGCGGATCTTGAGCAGGACGTTCATCTCATACTCGTAGCGCTCGCCGTCGATGCGGATCATCTCTTCAATCGCGCAGCGCGGCAAGCCGCGAAGGCCTGTCTGCGTATCGCCGACCTTCACGCCGCTGGCCAGCGCGTACACCGCGCGGGTGATGCGGTTGCCCCACAGAGACTTGAACGGCACGTTGCCGGTAAAGGCGCGGGAGCCGAGCACCAGCGTGTTCTCGTGCTGATCCATCGCCTCGATCAGGCGCAGGATATCCACGGGCGTATGCTGTCCGTCCGCGTCGGCGGTCACAACGCCGGTCAGATCCGGCCAGAGCAGCAGCGCGGCATTGAGACCCGTCTTCAGCGCGCGGCCCTTGCCCTGATTGACCGCATGCACCGCGACCTGCGCGCCCAGCGCACGGCAATCCTCAAAGATCTTTTCAAAGGTCTTTCCGCCGCCGTCGTCAACCAGCAGCACGTCAAGATTCTTTTCCTTCAGTTCCTTCACCAGTTCCGTCAGGCGGTCATCCGGCTTATAGGCCGGGATGAGCACGATGACGCGGGAGGTTTTGCTTTCCATATCGAAACTCCTTAGCAAATGGAATGTGTTATTTTATGCACGGGTATATACACCCAAGTATGCACAGTATACAGCCGCACCGGCAAAAAGTCAATGATATCAGGCCAAATCACAGACTAAGCGGCGCCGCAGCCGGGGAAACAAGAAGGGCGCATGATGACCTTTCATGCGCCCTTCGCCGCTTTCAGGGAGTGGATTGATTCAACCGGGAAGCGAGGCGCTTCAGCCCACGTCTTCCCAATCGTAGCCCTCTTCCTCCAGCCACATGTTGAACCAATACTCATCCGCGCTGATATAGCCCGTGAGCGCGTCGACCGGAATCCACGCGCGGGTCAGCTGCTTCTGATTCTTGTCATACTGATTATCCTTGGCGCCCGGCAGCACAAAGTCCGCCATCACCCAGCCGCCTTCTTCGTGATAGACAACGATCTCCGTCCACGCGGGCACCTTCGTCTCCACCGGCGCATAGTAACGGCCCGGGCCATAATACGCATACGCGCCGTCGCGTCCCACGGCGCACATCACACCTTCGGAATTGCCCGTCGTGATGTCATTCTTGTTGACGTCAATGCGCTTCATGCCGGTGTATGCGCGATAACGGCCATAGCGGCACTCAAACTCGACCATGCCCCACATGACGCTGCCGCCCTTCTCCTGCCAGAAGAACATGAAGTCCTCCACGCCCGAGGCAGCGATGGAAAACAGCTCCGAATACTTTGTGCCCGGGCCGCTGCGCAGCGCGAGCTTCTGGTTGGGGCGCGCATACACCCCCTCCGTCGTGCCATAGGAACGCGCAGTGACATCCGCCAGCGCCATCGCGCAGGACAGCAGCAGCACACAGGCCATCACAGCCGCAAGGATTTTCTTCATTTGTTTTCTCCTTTCATCAGGAAACAGATCCGTGTATCATACTATCTATTATACGAGTTATCCATGTCAAACCCTGCCGCTTTTGTCAAATTATTTGACCTTCCCCCCGCTTTGTGATAGAATATCAGACATCTGAATCGACATCATCCGCGCCTACGGTCAGCGGATTTAGAAGGAGGCACATCCTTATGGAACAGACCCCGGTCAAAAAGCAGCGCATCCTCTCCGGCATCCAGCCCACCGGCACCCCGACGCTTGGCAACTACATCGGCGCCATGCGCAACTGGAAGCTGCTGGAAGACGAATACGATTGCCTGTACATGGTCGCGGACCTTCACACCATCACCGTGCGTCAGGAGCCGGCAAAGTTCCGCCAGAACGCCATGCAGATGCTGGGTCTTCTGCTTGCGTCCGGTCTGGATCCGGAAAAGAGCGTCCTGTTCTTCCAGAGCCACGTGCATCAGCATGCCGAGCTGGCGTGGCTGCTCAACTGCTACACCTACATGGGCGAAATGAACCGCATGACGCAGTTCAAGGACAAGAGCGCCAAGCATGCCGACAACATCAACTGCGGCCTGTTCACCTATCCGGTGCTCATGGCGGGCGACATCCTGCTTTATCAGGCGAACCTCGTCCCCGTCGGCAAGGATCAGATGCAGCACCTTGAAATCTGCCGCGACATCGCCCAGCGCGTCAATGGCGTCTACGGCAATGTCTTCACCGTGCCGGAGGGCTACTACTCCAAGACCGGCGCGAGCGTCAAGAGCCTGTCCGATCCGCTCAGGAAGATGAGCAAGTCGGACGTGGAGGACAGCTTCATCTCCGTTCTGGATACGCCGGACATCATCCGCCGCAAGTACCGCCGCGCGGTCACCGACTCCGACGCCTGCGTGCGCTTTGATCCGGAAAACAAGCCGGGCGTGTCCAACCTGCTGTCCATCATCTGCGCGCTGACGGGCGAGAGCATGGAAAGCGTCGTCGCCTCCTTTGAAGGCAAGGGCTACGGCGATCTCAAGGCAGCCGTCACCGATGTGACCATCGAAACCCTCGCGCCGATTCAGGCGGAGTTCGCCCGCATCATGAAGGACAAGAAGTACATGGAAACCGTGTACCGCTCCGGTGCGGAGAAGGCCGGCTATCTTGCCGAGCGCACGCTGCAGAAGCTGATGAAGAAGATCGGCTACGTGGCGAAGTGATTCTAAAATCCCTCTTAAAACCACGCGAAGCGAAGAAGGGTCAAGGATTCGGATAAATCCGAACGGGGATGGGAGTGAATGACAGCCCGGTGGGCTGTCAGAGCCGTCCTGACCGACAAGCGTCGAGCGAGGAGAAAGAAATCCCTTGTCGGGGTTGGGGGATGAAATCCCCAAGCAGGGTTTTAGGAACGGCAGTCCCTAACGTTTCCTATACTACTTCATAAAACAAATATGCTCCCTCAGGGAAATCCCTGAGGGAGCTTGTTTTTATCAGGATACGTTGGGCTGCCGCCCAAACCCGCCCGGGGATTTCATCCCCGAACCCCATCTCCGCTTCGCGCAGCTAAATGAGGCTTTGAGCGTAAGGATTAACGGTAATACCAGCCCTCCGGCAGATACGCACGCGTCGCCTCAACCATATCGCTGACCAGCCTGCGCAGCTCCGCCTCGGAAATGTTCCTTGCGGAAACATTGGGCGACCACTTGAACGCACGGACAACGTCCTCAAGGCAGCCGTCCCGCGCCGCACACATCACAAAGAAGCAGCTGTGCAGGTTATCGGCAACAAGGCCTTCAAGCTCCACGGGCAGCTTTCCGGCAAAGACCGGCGCAATGCTTCCCTTGGAAAAGACCGCATTCGTCTCCACCACCGCGCCCATCGGAAGTCCCTCAATCTGGCCGCGGTTGGGCAGGTTCACATTGCTCACCACGCGGTCAAGGCCGCACAGCGCGCGCATCAGTCGGATGCCCTCCTCGCCGGTGGGTTCAAGCGGCAGGCTTTCCTCACCGGAAACCAGCCTTGCGCTCCTTGCAAGCCGGTTTTCAAGATCCTTCTTGCGGTGCGCGACGCTTGTCAGGCCGAATTTCCACGCCCTGACGGTTTCCGGATCTTTGAGGTACTCATCACCCGGCATGAACTCCGCCAGATGGCGGTCGCCGGCAGCCGCGATCAGGCCGTAGCGCCTGAACAGATCAAATTTGACCCTGTGGGCGCAGTTGAAGGGCGATGCGTCCCACGGCTTTGCGGGATCGTCAAACCCTTCATCGTAATGCTTGTCGACGAAGGCGCGGTACACCGGCATCAGATCGACGCCCCGGCAGGACGCCGCGTCGAACCACGTAAAATGATTGATGCCCAGCACGTTGACGTGCACCTCGTCCCGACAGACCTTCTCCATGCCGAGCATTTCCTGCGCCGCTTTCGCCAGAAGCTCCTGCGTGGAAAACACCTCGTGGCAGCAGCCGAAGGCTCGGATCTGCGGGAAGACATCATAGAGCGTCTGCACGCAGAGCGTCATCGGGTTGGTATAGTTGATGACGATCGCCTCCGGCGCAAAATCACGGATCGCCTCGGCGATTTCCCTGAACATCGGAATCGTTCGCAGCGCACGGATAATGCCGCCGGGACCCGCCGTATCGCCGACGGACTGCCAGATGCCCAGACGCTCGGGCATGTGCACATCGTGCTCCATTTCATCAAATGTGCCCGGCAGGATGGAGATGACGACGAAATCCGCGCCGGTGAGCGCATCGCCAAGGCTCTGTGCGACGCGGTAATCCCATTTTCCCTGCGCGTCCGGCATCAGGCTCAGGCGTGTGCCGATGATACGGTTGTTTTCCGCCGCCTGATGATCGATGTCATAGAGCGCAATTTCGCCGCTCAGGGTCGGCTCCATTGCCAGATCCCGCATGAACGTCCATGCCCATGCGCGCGAGCCGCCGCCGATATAGGCAATGCGGATCCCCGTGGCCTTTCCATTTTCGACCTTCATATGTCCTCCTCAGCCCTGAACATCCTTGCGGGCAGCTGCGGCGTCATACGCCTGCTGAAAGAAATGTTCCTGTGTGCTCAGTTCCGCCTCCCCCTCCGGCGCCATCACGCGGACATATGTGCCGTCGCCCATCATCCTTCTCGCCTGCACGTTATCGCGGGTCTGCAGCATGAGCATATCAAACAGCCGCAGGCGCAGCGCCTCATCATAGACAGGCGCGGCGACCTCCACACGCCGCAGCGTATTGCGGGTCATGAAATCGGCAGAGGCGATGTAGACCTTCGCCCTTGTGCGCGTGCCAAAGATGTAGATGCGCGCGTGTTCAAGGAAGCGGCCGACAATGCTCGTCACGCGGATATTCTCCGTCGCGCCCGGCACGCCCGCAACCAGACAGCAGATGCCGCGGATCACCAGATCGATCTTGACGCCCGCGCAGCTGGCTTCAATCAGCTTGCGGATAATCGCCTTGTCGCTCATGGAGTTGAGCTTCACGCCGATATAGGCGTCATCCCCGCGGCGCGCACGTTCGATTTCCTCGTCGATCATGGCGATGATCCTGCTTTGCAGGCAGTTGGGCGCGACCAGCAGATGCTCCGTCTGCTGAATGGTTTCGCCCTTGGAAAGCGCGGCAAAGACCTCCGCCGCCTCCCTGCCGATGTCCGCATTGGCGGTCATCAGCGCAAGATCGGTATACAGTCTCGCCGTTTTCTCGTTGTAATTGCCCGTGCCGATCTGGGTATAGTAGCGGTTTTCGCCGTTTTCCCGGCGGGTAATCAGGCAGAGCTTGCTGTGAACCTTGTAGCCCTCCAGCCCGTAGATCACCTGGCAGCCCGCAGCCTCCAGCTGGCGCGACCATTCGATGTTGTTCTCCTCGTCAAAGCGGGCCTTGAGCTCCACCAGCACGAGGACCTCCTTGCCATTTTCAGCCGCCTCAATGAGCGCCTCGATCACCTTGCTGTGACGGGCGACGCGGTAGAGCGTCATCTTGATGGACACAACGTCCTTGTCGTTGGCCGCCTCGCTGAGCATATCAAGGAACGGCTTAATGCTTTCATACGGATAGGAAAGCAGCTTATCCCCTTCGGCAATCTGGGGCAGAATCGGCTTGCCCGGCTCAAACATGGCGCTGCGCTGCGGCACGCGGCGCGGATAGAACAGTTCGCTTCTCTGGCGCAGGATATCCTGAATCTGGAAGAGGAAGGAAAGATCCAGCGGCGTGTTGTTCTTAAAGACGTATTCTCTGCCGACGTCCATGGTTTTGCACAGCGTCTGCACGATGTCGCTGTCCAGCTCACGCGAGAGCTCCAGCCGGACAGGCGAAAGACGCTTGCGCTTTTTGATCACCTGCACCATAAACTCGCGGTAGTCCCGCTCATCGTCGTACAGCGCGTCCGCGTCAATATCCGCATTGCGCGTCACGCGCAGCAGAGACTTGGCCCTAACAATATAGCCGGGGAACACCTTGGGCAGGAAATGCAGAATCAGTTCTTCTGCCAGCATGAACGTCTTTTCGGACGCAGACACCTCGATCAGGCGCGGAAATACGCCCGCGCTGCAGGGAATGATGCCCAGACGTTTCTTGCCGCGGCTGCTTTCCAGCACCACGACGGCATAAATATCCTTATTATTCAGGAACGGGAAGGGCTGACGGCCGCCGACGATCACGGGGGAAATCAGCGGCTTGATCTGCGCGTCAAAATAGCGCTCCAGCTTTTCGCCTTCCTGCCGGCCGATCTTGCGGAAATCCACCAGACGAACGCCGTTGATCTCCAGCTGCTCCATCAGCTTTCTGTATACGGCGTCCTTGCGGGTATTGAGCCGGCGTACCCCCGGCAGGATAGCGCGCAGCTGCTCCGCGGCGGTCATCTGCGTCTTCCCGTCGCGCGCCTTGGGCGACACGGCATGCTGGTCGATAAGCGAGCCGACGCGGACCATGAAAAACTCGTCAAGGTTGCTTTGATAGATCGACGCGAAGCTCAGCCGTTCGCAAAACGGCGTTTTCTCGCTCTCCGCCTCCTCCAGCACGCGCTCGTTGAACTTGAGCCAGGAGAGTTCTCGGTTCATAAAAAGGGTTTCCATGGTCACGCTTCCTTTCTGCCGGTAAAGCCGCCGCATTGCCCGCGGCCTGTTTCTTGTTCAATCAGCATGTGCGCAGAATCTGCTGCGTACATAAGCGCTGAGCAAATCGCTCCTGTATGCGCATTTCATTCTCTGAAGATGATGTCCTCTCTCAGGCGATAGATCGTCGCGCCGTATTTCTTCCTGCAGAAGGCTTCGACAAACCAGTCGATGTCCTTCTGCGCATCGTATTGAACATAGGCGTAGCGCACGCCGTTCACGCTCTTGCCCTTCATGTTGGAATCGGTCCACATAACGCTGTCCGTCGCGGGATCGTAGTCCGCGGTGAAGACCATGCTGTGCGCGCCGACGCCGTAATAGTAGTTGGCGGCCATCTGGAAATAATCGCCGCGTTTGACCTGCATGAGGAATTCCCGGGCGAGGCGTTCGTTTTCCGCCTTGGACAGATCGCTGTTGTAGCGGAAGGACGCCGCCTCCACAAAGGGATTGCCCTCCTGCGCGGAAACCTCCTGCCACTTAACGCCGTAGACATAGGGCGCGCAGTCTTCCTTTTTTTCGTTGTTGGGAATGATCAGCGGCACGTCCGGATACTCCGCTATCGCAAAATCCCCGCAGGTTTCCCTGAAAATATGGACAGAGAAATTCTTGCAGACATAGATGTCGCCGGAATACTGCGCGCGCTGCGCTCTGCCGTTCGCCTTCTCAAAGAGCGACTGTGCCAGCGCAAGGTAACGATCGATAAACGCTTCGCGGGCGCTGTTTTCCTGCGTGTCCATCTGCGGCGCGGGCACGCTGAAGGAATAGACATCCTGCGCGCCGAGCATCTCCTCCAGAGAAAGCGACTCGCCCAGCGCAACGGGCGCGAGCAGCACAAGCACAGCCAGCAAATAAATCAGTTTCATCTTCTTTACCACCTTGATCGTCGGGCATATGTTCGCATCCGGCGCTGCGCCGGTACGCCTTCTATTGTAGCATGTGCGCGGAAGGAACGCAACCTCGCTCTCCTCCACCTTCTCCCCGATAATATCATTGTAGAAATTTTTCCACCGCTTTTGTCTTCATTGCACAATTTCCATTTTACACAGATTTTAAGAAAACCTGTTCACAACAGGGAAAATGAACACACTTAATTGTGTACACCGCATCGCAGCTTCCCGCTGTTGTGGCAAAACCGTGGCAAACGGCGATTGACGGAAAATGGCGGATATGCTAGGATAATCATGTTAAATTTGTATTAATGGGAAGTGTTGCTATGCCGCCGAAACAGAGAATTACCCGCGAAATGATTCTGGAAAAAGCTTTTGATATGTTCTGCCAGGAAGGTATGGACGCGGTCAATGCACGCTCCGTTGCCAAGGCGCTCAACTGTTCTACACAGCCGATTTTCAGCTATTATACCGGTATGCAGGAACTGCGTGCAACGCTTGACCTGAAGGCGCAGGAGCTGTTTGCCAAGGAAGTGCTGGAAGCCGCTAACGGCGAGCATGCGCTTGTCGAGCTGTGCACCGCGTTTGTTCTCTTCGCCTGCAAGCATCCGCATGTGTATCGCCATCTGTACGAGAGCGTGTGCGATGATAAGCAGCGTCTGCTTGCGCTTGTCCCGCTTTGCACGCCGATGAAGGATCAGGTCCGCGAAAAGGAAGGCCTCAGCGAGGAAGCCACGCAGGACCTCTTCAAGCGGATGACCGTCTACTGCACAGGTCTTGCCGCCGTTGCCATCGTCGGTCTTTTTGATACGAACAGCACGCGCGACATCGTTGAAAAGGCTTACACCGTCGCGGTTGCCTCCGCCCGCTGATGCACTGACATTCAAAATCCGCATATAAAAACTCCCTGTCCGGCCGGACAGGGAGTTTTTTTGCTCAGATATCAATTGATCAGTTCGCGCCGATGCTGTGCTTGACGCGGTCGCGCTCCTCCGCCCGCTTGGCATTGCCCCAGCGGTCAAACGTGCCGACCAGATAGCCGGTGATGCGGCGGATGCGGTGGAACGGACGATTATGGAAACGGTAGGCCAGCTCCACATAGTCCCCGTCCAGATGAATATCGATTGCATCGGGCGTACGGCCATAAAGCTCTTCGCCGCGCGCGATATAGGCATTGATCTCCTCCTGCGGGCAGGTGCCGCCGGTCAGATGGACTTCACACATGAGCATAACCTCCATATCTTGTGTCTGTCGGTGATATTATACCACAAAATGATGGGTTGTAAAGAGCATCCGGACGCCTCACGCGAAAAAAAGAACATCCGCCCCTCCCACACAGGAAAGGACGGATGAATCGTGTTTATCTGCGATACTTTCTGACGATGTCCAGCACCGCGTCCGCAACGTATTTCGCGTTGTCCACGCCGAGGGTTGAATACAGCGGGAGCGAAATCTCGCTCTCGGAATAGTTGTAGGCGTTGGGGAAATCCTCCGGCTTGTAGCCAAAGCGGCTGGTGTATGCGCTCATCGTGTGCAGCGCGATGAAGTGAACGCTCACGCCGACGTTGCGCGCCTTGAGCTCCTCGATGAACTGATCGCGGGAGATCGTCAGGCGCTTTGTGTCAAGGCGCAGGATATACAGATGCCGGCTGTGGAAGCAGTATTCCGGCGTCTTCTGCAGGATGAGCTGCGGCACATCCTTAAACGCATCCTCATACACCTTCACGCATTCAAAGCGGCGGCGCTGCATATCGTCCATGCGGGCGAGCTGCACCTGCGCCAGCGACGCCTGAATATCAAACATATTGTACTTATAGCCCGGCTCTTCGATGTCGTAGCGCCAGGAGCCTTCCTTGCCGTAGCGGTTCCACGCGCCGGCGCTCATGCCGTGGCAGGAGAGGACGCGCGCCTTCTTGGCAAGCTCCTCATCGTCGGTGATGAGCGCGCCGCCCTCGCCGCAGGCAAGGTTCTTCGTCGCATAGAAGGAATAGGACACCGCGCCGCGCGGATGATGACCGATGAGTTCGCCGTTGTAGCGCGTCTCCACCGCATGCGCCGCATCCTCGGAAAGGAAGAGGTTATGCGCATCGCACAGCTCGCTGATCTTTCCAAGATCCGCCGCAAGGCCGGAATAATGCACAGGGACGATCGCCTTCGTCTTTTTCGTAATCTTCTTTTCGATCTCTACGGGGTCAATCAGACCGGTTTCCATATCGATATCGGCAAAAACCGGCGTCGCGCCCACGTGCAGGATCGTATTGGCGGAGGCGGCAAAGGTCAGCGGCGTGGTGATGACCTCATCCCCCGGGCCGATGCCCTTGGCGGCCAGCGCCAGATGCAGCGCCGCCGTGCAGGAATTGAGACCGATGCAGTATTTCGCGCCAACATACTCGGCAAACTGCTTTTCAAATTCAATCGTACGCGGTCCCTTTGCCCACCAGCCCGAGCGCACCGCCGCGCTGACGGACTCGATTTCCGCTTCGGAAATATCCGGCAGGCAGAACGCCATCCAGTTATCCCTGACCTTAAATTCACTCATATGTTTCCTCCCGCCCCGCTCCGGGCTGATACTCTCGTAAGGTTGGCAGCCAATGCTGTTTTTTCATTATAGCACACGGCGGCGCGCACATCAAGCGCGAGACAAACCGTCACCCGCAGATTCCCCTTTGCGCTTCATGCAAGCAGATTTTTCACCGACGCCCATGCATACCATACAATTATTCACGCTTTTTTTGCGCACCCTCCCCAATTCATCCGTTGACAAAATACCATGACCGCTGTATAATTCGATCAAATACCAAACCGCTTGAGGAAAGAGAAGTAGAAAATCGCACGCTGTCAAAGAGAGCCGCCGTTGCTGGGAATGCGGTACAGATGGGTTTTTGAAATGGGCTTTCTGAGGGCCCTGTCAACGGGCGTCCGCCTTATTAGACAGGGACGGGACGCAGACCCGTTATCCAGCTGCACCGTATGTTGGTACGGGGTTAAGCGGGCTGGGTTTTCCGGCCAAAGTGAGTGGCACCACGGAAGAACTTTCCGCCTCACGTTTCCAGTAAATGGAGACGTGAGGCGTTTTTCATTCCATGGCTCATATAAACGCTTCCCGTCCTTCCCCACGACCGACCGGGCTAACGCCCCAGAAAACAGGAGGAACAAATTATGAAGCGCACCCTGACCATGATGATCGCCCTCGCCCTGATTCTCGTCTCTTCCCTCGCCTTTGCCCAGAGCTACACCATCGGCATCGGCCAGTTCGCCCCGCACGCCTCCCTTGACAACTGCTACGAAGGTTTCCTCGCCGGTCTTGCCGAGGCGGGCATCGTGGAAGGTGAAAACCTGAAGGTGGATTACCAGAACGCACAGGCGGACATGGGCATCGCCCAGCAGATCGCCGGTCAGTTTGCCGGCAAGAAGGTCGACATGATGGTCGGCATCGCCACCCCGATGGCGCAGGCCTGCTACAATGCCGCCTCCGGCCGCATCCCCACGATCTTCACCGCTGTCACCGATCCCGTCGCTGCTGGCTTTGCTGCCGCTGACGGCAAGGCTACCGGCGACATTACCGGCACCTCCGATGCACTGCCCATCGATGCGCAGCTCAAGACCATCCGCGCCATGCTCCCGGACGCCAAGAAGATCGGCATCCTCTACACCACCAGTGAGGTTAACTCTCTTTCCGCCATCGAGATCTACAAGCAGCTCGCGCCCAACTACGGCTTTGAAATCGTCGAATCCGGCATCAGCACCATCGCTGACATGCCCCTGGCGCTGGACGCCCTGCTGCCCAAGGTCGACTGCCTTTCCAACCTGACCGACAACACCGTCGTTTCCGCCCTCGCGCTGATGCTGGACAAGGCGAACGCCGCGAAGAAGCCCGTCTTCGGCAGCGAAATCGAGCAGGTCAAGCTGGGCTGCATCGCCGCGGAAGGCCTTGACTATCTTGCGCTTGGCAAGCAGACCGGTCTGATGGCCGCCAAGGTGCTCAAGGGCGAAGCGAAGGCCGG
This sequence comes from Clostridia bacterium, assembly GCA_017547805.1. GTDB lineage: Bacteria > Bacillota > Clostridia > Christensenellales > Aristaeellaceae > Ventricola. The sequence goes on along the minus strand of JAFYOR010000086.1, from coordinate 21,363 downwards.
CGATATCCCCTACGAAATCATCACCGAGCCGGGCCTGTACGTCAACAGCAAGGTCATGAAGCAGTTCGGCGTCACCCTCAATGACGAGCTCGCCGCCCGCGCGATCGAAGCCGAGTGATTTTCATTTTCCCTGCCATTCCTGTAGGGGAGGGGCTCTGCTCCTCCCGCCTTTCCCTCAATAACCATCACCGGAGGTTTCCGCATGACACTGCTGCTGAGCGTCCTTGAGCAGGGACTGATTTACGCGATCCTCGCCCTGGGCGTATACATCACCTTCAAGATTCTCGATTTCCCGGACATGACTGTGGACTCCTCCTTTCCGTTGGGGGCTGCCGTCACCGCGCTGATGATGACCAAGGGCATTTCCCCCCTGCTGACGATCCCGGCGTCGATGCTCGCCGGCGCGCTGGCGGGCGTCCTGACGGGCGTGATCCACGTCCGGCTCAAGGTGCGCGATCTGCTCTCGGGCATCATCGTGATGACCGGCCTTTACTCCGTAAACCTGCACATCGCGGGACGATCCAACGTTCAGCTTTTCATGAACGACACGATCTTCAAAAACCCGCTGGTTTCCTCCCTTTCCTTTGAGATGCAGACATATGTGCCGGTAATCATCCTCGCTGCGCTCACGCTGCTGGCGAAGGTGCTCATGGATCTCTACCTCGCCACGCGTTCCGGCTTCCTGCTGCGCGCAACGGGCGACAACCCGACGCTGGTATCGACCCTCGCCAAGGACAGCGGCTCGGTCAAGATTCTGGGTCTGGCCATTGCCAACGCGCTGGTTGCGCTTTCCGGCTGCATCATGTGCCAGTACCAGCGTTACTTTGACATCTCCATGGGCACCGGCACGCTGGTGCTTGCCGTGGCCTCCGTCATCGTCGGCACCCAGCTTCTCAAGGGTCTGCGCTTCCTGCGCGCGACGACGGCTGTCGTTCTCGGCTCGATTCTCTACAAGGGCTGCGTGGCGCTGGCGCTCAATTTCGGTCTTTCTCCGTTCGATCTCAAGCTCGTCACGGCAGCGCTGCTGCTGATCATCATCGTCCTCGGCTCCGACAGAAAGAAGGTGAAGCGCCGTGCTTGAACTGCAGAGCATTCACAAAATCTATCAGCGGGGCACGGTGAATGAAACCTGTCTGTTCAACGACTTCTCGCTGACCATCCCGGACAAGCAGTTTGTCTGCGTCGTGGGTTCCAACGGCTCGGGCAAAACCTCGATGCTCAACATCATCTGCGGCTCCATCCCCGTGGACGAGGGAAAGATCCTCATCTCCGGCACGGACATCACAAGCATGCCCGAACACAAGCGTCTGCGGCGCATCGGGCGCGTCTATCAGGATCCCTCGCGCGGCACCTGTCCCTCGATGACGATCCTTGAAAACATGTCCATGGCGGACAACAAGGGCAAGCCCTTCAACCTGATGCCCTGCGTCAACAAAAAGAAGACGGCGCACTATCAGGAGCTGCTTGCGCAGCTGGGGCTGGGACTGGAAGACAAGATGGGCGTGATGGTGGGCAGCCTCTCCGGCGGTCAGCGTCAGGCGATGGCGCTGCTCATGAGCACGATGACCCCGATCGAGTTCCTGATTCTGGACGAGCACACGGCTGCGCTTGACCCGAAGACGGCGGAGATCATCATGCAGCTCACCGGAAAGATCGTCGCGGAAAAGAAGCTCACGACGATCATGGTCACCCACAATCTGCGCTACGCCGTGGAATACGGCGACCGGCTGCTGATGATGCATCAGGGGCATGCGGAGCTGGATCTTTCCGGCGAAGCGCGAAAGGGGCTGAAGGTTGAGCATCTGCTCACCAAGTTCAACGAAATCTCCATCGAATGCGGCAACTGATGGCCTGAGGCCATTTGCACTTCGCTTCGCCTTGCTTCTAACGCGTGATCTGCGGGCAGAAGGCCCGCGATCACTTACCTCGTTAATTATTGCCGCTTCGCGGTCCTTAACCGAATAAGCCTTCCCCTTTGGGGAAGGTGGCTGCCGAAGGCAGACGGATGAGGTTTTCGCCACACCCGCTTCGCTTCGCGGCGGTTTGAGTCGCTGCGTTCGCGCAATGGGCGCTCCGCAGCTGGTCCTGAGCGGTTTATTGAAATATGGCGAACAGCACGAAACCGGAGACGGAAGGTCTCCGGTTTCTTCTTTGCTTTTTCTGCCTGTTTTTTCAAAAAAAGTTGAAATCCCCTCTTGCATTTCACAGAAAACGTGGTATAATGTACTTCGTTCGGGAGATCACCCGACAACGGTCAACAGCGAAACCGATTCAATTCGCTTTACATATCTTTATGGGGCATTAGCACAGTTGGTAGCGCGCTACATTCGCATTGTAGAGGTCACCGGTTCGAATCCGGTATGCTCCACCAAGTCCTTCTCGAAAGAGAAGGACTTTTTCATTATGTATGGAACAAAGCGAAAATATCAGTCCAATTGCACAAAAACGTAATTGGTATAAGAAATCGAACAAATTCACATAGGGCATTAGCACAGTTGGTAGCGACGCATTCGCATTGCTTGGTGCATGATTTACCAGAGCGGAGAATTCAGCGATGAATTGTCCGCTTTTCATCCATGTACGATTGATACCTGCATCTATTCATGCTATCATATACTCGATAAACTTGAATTTGGAGGGTTCGTATGAAGATCGAGAAGCGCATAAAAGATACATTCGTTGTAATCGGTAAAGAAGGTTCAACTATGGATGGTCAAGGCTTTATTCAAAAATTATGGTCGGATGCGAACTCTCATTTTAGCGAAGTTCAGCCGTTGGCTAAAAAAGACGAAAATGGCAATTTGGTTGGTATTTGGGGTGCAATGTCCGATTGTTCCCATGCATACAAGCCGTGGGAAGATAACTTCAGCAAAGGACTATACCTTGCTGGTGTCGAGTGTGTTGATGATGCTGAAGCGCCCCAGGGATGGACAAAATGGACGATTCCGGGTTTTGAATATATTTGTGCAGAAACAGAAAACGAAAATACGTTCGCAGAGATACTAAGCTACATGGTAACAAACAGTATTGCATTGGTTGGGGCAGTTCACGATTTTACTTGTCCAGCCAATGGAAAGAACTATATGTTTTTCCCAATCAGAGCCATCTAATTAAGTCCCAATCTGAACCTCTCGATCGGGGATGAGATAGGCATCCTTCGGCAGCGCGCTGCATTCGTATTGTAGAGGTCATAGGAATCGAATCCGGTATGCTCCACCACAAAGACCTTCTCCTTTTGAGAAGGTCTTTTGCTTTATTGCTGAAGCCAACGCAAATCGCCGGAACAGACGGAAATGCTTTTCAAAACTCTACGTTTTTGATATGATATAATTGTTTGAACAAACAATTGAGGAAGGGGGAAGCGCAACTATGATCTACTATATTTCCGATTTGCACTTTGGTCATGCACGTGTCATCGACATGGATAAGAGACCATTTTCGAGCATTGAAGAGATGGACGCTGCCTTGATCAGCCGCTGGAACGAAAAAGTTGCAGAGAATGATGACGTTTACATTGTAGGCGATTTTGCTTATCGCAACGGCTATTCGGCCACATGGTATCTTCGTCGGCTCAAAGGAAAAAAACATTTGCTGATCGGAAACCACGATCGTCATACTTTGGCAGACTCATCGGCTATTTCTTGCTTTGAATCCGTTGACAAGATGATGCATTTAGTTGATGGTGAACGTTCCGTATGTCTCTGCCATTTTCCTATTGCCGAATGGAATGGCAAGCGTTATGGCGGATATCATGTGTTCGGTCATTTGCACATACGCAGGGATGATGTATATCAGTTTATGAGCCGTTTTGACCATGCTCTGAATGCAGGCTGCATGCTCAACGGCTATACGCCAGCCACTCTGGACGAATTGATTGAAAATAACGCACTTTTCCGTCAGCAGAAGACTGCAACGAAAGAGAATGGGGCTGAGTTAGGTATCCTTCGGTAGCGCGCTACATTCGCATTGTAGAGGTCATAGGAATCGAATCCGATATGCTCCACCACAGACCAGTCCGAAAGGGCTGGTTTTTTCTTTTATTCCATGTTAACCTATTAGATATACTTGAATTTGACAGGAGGATAATCCTATGGCATTCTTTCCGCCAATCCCACTCATTAGAAGAAATGTAATCATCAAGAAATTGAAAGCATGCGGAGCGACTTCTGTTGAAACAGCCAAGACATTAACCGAAGCAGGTGTGATTAACCCCAACGGATTCAAGCGTATTACGGATAAGTTGGTTGAAACAAATGTAATCCATAAAACTGTTGATGGAAAATATTACCTTTGATTAGCCAAATTTCCATCTATCCATGATGTTATGACAAGCACATCGGGGTTGCGTTATGCACGCTCGGAAGCGCGCTGCATTCGCGCAGACCAAAACTTCTTACTCTGTTCCTGATTCTGCAAACGATTGATAAATGACACCTTCTATGTTATGATGGACGCAAAGCCAAGCATCCATCTGACACTAAGCAGCAAAACGGTGGGAATAACCATGCTGAGAAATCCTGACCTTGAACCCAATGTGCTCTGGACGCTGACAGATGCGCCCGAGACTACAGATAACACCATTCAAATAAAAGAAAAAGACCGGTCGTATTATCTGGTCAGGAAGCTGTATCCCGCCGATGAATACGAGCGCATCCTCCGTCAGGCGGCCGAGTATTCGATTTATTTTGAAAGCGACATGAAACAAGTCAGGGAGAGTATCAAGATACCTACAGGCATCCGGATATCGCGCCCAACGACATTGTCGTAAAGGACGGCAGCTTTGTCGGCGTTCTTGTGAGATGTGAATACATCCTTGTAGCCTATATGCACTTCGATTCCTGTGCTTACCGAAAGTATAACGCCGTGCTTTTCACCGACGGAACGCACATCGGTCAAAACGAGGATTCTCTCGACCGCGCGCCCGGAAACTGGCATTCCGCCACCCGGTGTTTCCTGGCCGTCACAGGCAGCGTAAAGGCCGCAACAGAACGAATCCACTACAATCCGAACCCATGATTCTTCACCCTTGATGACATGGCGGAGGTTACCATCTGATAAAACATGCCTGAGCCCTCCGACTCTCTGCGGAGGGCTCTTTATCCCTCTCGGAGAGAATCGCCGACGCATGCTTCCGCGGAAACATGCAGCTCCGTAAACAGATTAAAGGTTTTCTCACTTTTCAAAAAAAGTTTTTCAAAAACCGATTTGTTTGAGACATTCTCCATGATCTGTGCTATAATATACGTGATTTCGTGTAAAACCGTGTTTTCGGGGAGAAACACCCCTGCACATAGCGCCAGATAAGGAGAGATCGCATGCATAAGCACATCATTCTCGTCGCAGAGACGGGTTCCGATATTCCGTCCTCGCTTGCCGCCGAAAAAGGCATCCACCTCGTACCGATGCATGTACAGATGGGCGACGTCACGTTTGACGACGGCACCTTCCCGCCCGAGGACGTCTGCGCCTACTACGATCGCACGGGCAAGTGCGCGACCACCAGCGCCAGCACGCCGTACGATTTTACAAAAACCTTTGACGAGCTGCATGCGCAGTATCCCGATCATCAGCTTGTGCATCTGGCGTATTCTGCGGTGACGACCTGTTCTTACCAGAATGCCGTCCTCGTCTGCGACGACCGTCCGTATGTCACCAGCGTTGACACGAAGCATGTGTCCGTCGGTCAGGCGGCCGTGGTGCTTGCCGCCGCGGACTATCTCGCCGCCCATCCCGACTGCACGGTGGAAGACGTCGTCGCGTTTGTTGAAAACCTGCGCGAGCAGACGCAGATGTGCTTCATCCCCAAGAATCTGGATTATCTGCGCGCCGGCGGCCGCGTGAGCAACGCCGCTGCGATGGTGGGCAATCTGCTTGGTCTGCATCCCTGCATTGAGATCATCAACGGCAAGCTGATGGCGCAGAAGAAATATCGCGGCACGCTCAAGAAGGTCGCGCCGAAGATGATCGAGGAATTCGCCGCCAAGCACAACCTTGACCGCGAGCACCTTTACCTGATTGACACGCCGTACCTTGAGGCGGAGATCCGTGCCCTCGCGGAAGAAACGGCGAAGGCGTTGGGCTTCAAGTCCATCACGTGGATGAAGACCGGCTGCGTGATCACCTGCCACGGCGGCCCGGGTGCGCTGGGCATGGTCGGCACGTGCGCCAAGTAATCTTCAGCAAGCGTTCCCACTTAACAAACAAGTCCCATGAATCCGTCATCGTAACGGTCATGGGACTTTCTTTTTCTGTTGTCGTGCTTCTTGTTTTCAATCCGTCTGGATACAGGCGAAACCGCCCAAGTCTTTCTGCGTGCGCTTGCCAGTTCCTTTCTGGCCTTCTTGCTCATCTTTTCCACAGGAACAAACGGCTTCATATAAACACTTCCTCTCTGTTTTGCTGATAATATAACGTATCTGCCGGATGCTATCATCCCGCCGCGCGAAGAAAAACGAAAAAACAGAAAACTTTATGTTGACAACCGCTGCAAAAAGCAGTATAATCTTTTCTGTTGACGGGGCATTAGCGCAGTTGGTAGCGCGTTTGAATGGCATTCAAAAGGTCAGGGGTTCGACTCCCCTATGCTCCACCATAACAAAGAACCACCCAAACGGGTGGTTTTTTGTTATGGTATAAAGTATAGGAAGTCGAACCTGGCAACCCTCGCCCCGTCGAAGGCGCGAGATGAGACTCCCTTATGCAGCCCATCGCTTCGCCCTCCATTTCTGCAGCAAAAAGCATAAATTCTCTCGCCATCTTCATTGCCATTTCGATAAAAATAGCGTACAATGAGAATAACGCGCAAGGGAGCGGGAGGTCTGCAGAAAACCATCGCCATATCCCCTCCCATGCCGGCATATGCAACCGAAAAAAGGAGGATACACCCATGGCAAAGCAGGATAATTCAAAGAAATCAGTCAAACTGCACGGCATGTCGGGGCTGTCAGAGCTCAGGCACATGTTTGAAGAGGAAACGGAAAACGAACCCAGCCGGCAGCCGGACATATTTGCACAGCGCGCCGCCCATCAGGAAATGCGCAATCCCACACATAACATCGTGTCCATCGTCGCGTATCTGCTCGGTATCGATAAAAGAATTTTCGAAAACGAACACGAACCGCCTCAGCTGGATATTTATGAACAGCTGCATGATGACAAAGCCGCAAGAATCATCCGGAATCTATGCATGATCCGAACAGCAATGGAACAGAAATACATGTCCATCGCCAATGCATTCAGGATGGAAGGCAAGAATATCGGCTCCATGCCCGATCTGATTCCTACCAGCGCCGTCATGGATCTGCACGCAGACGGCGTTTCCCTGTACATGGGCAAGCCTCAGATCGACGACTATCTGATCCGGATCAATCAGGAGCTCAGCAATCGCATCAATACCATTGCCTATCTCTTTCCTGAATGGGTCAAGTGGGAATACGTCAAGCCCATTTTCCTGATGCCCAACGGAACAAAGGCATCCGGCATCAGGGACGCCGGCATCCTTTACAATGCAGACCGCAAGCGCTATCCCTATCAATGCTATCTGAACTGGGACGCCATTTCCGTGGGCACCAGCAATCAGGGCAACATCCTCTTCACAGACGAGAAATTCCTGACGCTTCTTTATGAGCGCCATGAAGACCGCTTCGTGAACCTCTCTCTTGTGCGCGATGCAGGCAATCAGACCATGCGCAATCTCAGCGATCATCTTGAAAAATGCAAAAACTGCGTGATCGTGGTCGACTGCGAAAACTCCAACGCCGTCAAGCTCGCCGCAGCGCTCAGCAGCCTGCCCAAGTCGGATATCCGCAAAATCAGCAAGATCCTCCTTTTTGACAGCGAATACACCACCCCGGAATGGACAAAGCTGGTCGACAAGTTCCTCAAGCTCGTCCGCGATTCGGTCAGCTATTCCGGCAGCGAAGAATGGATGCGTCTGGAACACATCATGGTGCCCCGCCTGAACCAGAGCAAATCGCAGGTGGACATGACGCTGGCCGTACGCACAAGCCGCGAGGTATTTTCAAACAACGTGGACGCCGTGATCCTCGTCTCCTCCGACAGCGATTACTGGGCGATGATCCGGCAGCTGGAAGGCGTTCGCTTCCTCGTCATGCTGGAAAAGGAAAAGAGCGGTCTGGCAATCATGGACACGCTCACCATCCACAACATCCGCTACTGCTTCCTGGACGATTTCTGCACCAGCGCGTCCTACAAGATCAAGACCGAGACGCTCATCGACGCCATCCAGAGCCGGATTGACGCCGTCCTCCACGGCGAGGCGCAGGGCGTTCTCAACGTCACGGAGATCATGAACGCGTTCCTTAAGGAATCGTGGATCGTGATGACGCCCCGCGAAAAGGACGCCTTCTACGAGCGGTATCTGCGGCAGATGAAGCTGGTCATCGACGCCGACGGCAGCGTCAATATCCAGATTCCCACGGCGTGAGCCTTTGTCCGGACAAGAGCAGAAAAGAGCATCTGATCATTTCCAAGTGTGGAAATAAAGGAGAAAACACATGTCAATGATCGATACCAGCAGATTCATCAGCCTGATCCTTCGCCACAAGCCCGACGTCATCGGGATTGCCCTTGATGAACACGGCTGGGCCAATGTGGACGAACTCATTGAAGGCGTCGCCAGAACCCATCCCCTTGATATGGCGATGCTTGAAGAAATCGTCGCCACAGACGAAAAACAGCGTTATTCCTTCAATGAAGAAAAAACGCTGATCCGCGCCAACCAGGGACACTCGGTACCGGTGGACGTTGAGCTGGAACAGCGCCAGCCTCCCCAGTACCTGTACCATGGCACAGGCGAAAAGTATGTTGCTTCGATTAACGCGCAGGGACTCATTCCCAAGGCGCGGCTGTACGTTCATCTTTCCGCCGACACCGCCACCGCGCTGAACGTCGGATCGCGTCACGGAAAGCCCGTCATTTACCGCATCTCCGCACAGCAGATGGCGCAGGACGGATATGTATTCTATCGGTCTGCAAACGGCGTCTGGCTGACAAAGGAAGTGCCTGCGCGCTATCTTCAGCGCAGCGACCGCGAATAACCCGGCAGAAATCCGCCTGCCATGCTGCGCCGCTTCGTCACGGTTTCTTGCGCCCAAGCGCTCGCGGATTCACGCGGAACAGCCCGTGCCGGTTGCAGTACGCATAGATCCAGCGCACGCGGTCCATGCGCAGGCGCGCCTGTGCGTTGCCTTCCGGATACTGCTTTGCGATCTGGCAGCCGCTATCCGAGACAGCGATAATGCTGGTGATGGAATGCGTCTTTTCCATCGGATGGTCAATCGTCACATAATAATCCCCGTCGCTGATCTCCACGCGGATTTCATGCGCCTCGTCGGGCTCCTCGGCTTCAAGCGGCGGCAGCGTGATGCCGCAGCAGCTGACCACCGCCTGCCCCAGCGAAAAGACGCTGTTGCCGCAGACGGGACAGACGTATAAAACCGAGCGCAGCATGTTGGATGCGCGGTTGTGGTTGACGACACTCTGCCCGGAAAACAGCTCAATGATGGAGATCTCCAGCGCCTGCGCCAGCGGCTCCAGCAGCGAAATATCGGGCAGCCCCTGTCCGGTTTCCCATTTGCTGATGGCCTTGCCGCTGACAAACAGCCGCGCTGCCAGGTCCTCCTGCGTCATGTTCTTCTTTTCGCGCATCTGGCGGATCATGGCGCCGGTCACATATCGGTTCATGGCAATCCCTCCTTGATGCCCCACAGTATAGCATGCCCTCCGTCGCGCAGCAACCTACGCTGCGTGGAACAAGCCATCCGTTGCAAAGCGCGGGATTTCCTGTTAGAATACATGCAGAAATACACGATACAGCGTGCGCTTTGTCGCTCCGCATGCGACGTGCGCCGCCGCTCCGGCTGTTATACTCATGGTGCATGGGGCAAGCGCCCGATGCAGCGCCCATTTACAAACCGACACAGAAAAGGAGGCATCCGTCCATGATTGATGTCACGCTTCTTGGTACGGGCGGCATGCTGCCGCTTCCCGGCCGATCCCTCACTTCCCTGTATGTCCGCCACGACGGACGCGCCATCCTCATCGACTGCGGCGAGGGGACGCAGACCGCGATCCGTCAGAATTCCCTTCGCTTTAAGAACATCGAAGGCATTCTCATCACGCACTTCCATGCCGATCACATGAGCGGCCTCCCCGGCCTGCTCCTGACGCTGGGCAACGAAGCCCGCACCGAACCGCTGCACATGTACGGTCCGGTCGGCCTTGAGCAGGTTGTTGCCGGTCTGCGCGTGATCGCGCCGGAACTGCCCTACGAGATCATCTTCCACGAATACGGCGAAGAAACCGCGGAAATCACGCTTGCCGGCCTGACCGTCACGCTCTTCCCCGTCGACCACGGCATCCCGTGCCTTGGCTACCGCATGGCGCTCCCGCGTCCGGGCAAGTTCGATGCGCGCAAGGCGAAGGCGCTCGGCGTGCCGATGCCGCTGTGGGGACGCCTGCAGAAGGGCGAAACCGTGGACGGCTTCACGCCTGCCGATGTGCTGGGCGAGCCGCGCCGCGGCATCTCCCTGCTCTACGCGACCGACACTCGTCCTGTTCCGGCTATTTACGAATACGGCAAGGACGCGGATCTGATTATCCTTGAAGGCATGTACGGCGACGCGGAAAAGCAGGAGCGTGCGGAATTCACGCACCACATGATGATGCACGAAGCCGCGCAGATCGCCCGCGACGTGAACGCCGCGCAGCTCTGGCTCACCCATTACAGCCCCGCCACGCCCGACCCCACGGAATACGAGGCGATGCTCAAGGAGATTTTCCCTGAAACCGTCGTCGCGGCGGACGGTCAGTCCGTCACGCTGCAGTTCATGAAGGATTAATGCCCGACATAAAACTCCCTCCTGTCTTGTCTTATGACAATACAGGAGGGAGTTTTCTTGATTCATGCGTCCATCATATAAAGAACGGTGTTTTGAGAAATCATGTCGCTTATGCGCCCGCAGACCCTCCACCGTTCCCTCACGGCTGCACGGTGAACGTCTTTCCGTCGGAAAGCAGCGTCATCACGCCATGCTCCTTCACGGTGTACACCTCGCAGCCCGCCCGCTGCAATCGAACCTTCACCGAATTGGCAGGGCTTTCTCCGGTCATGACGGCGATATCGGGCGTCACCGCGCCGACCAGTACGCTGCCGGTCGCCGCCTCGTCGCCGCCCATGGCGCAGATGAGCACGTCTGCGTCCATCGGCGCGCCGGAGGAAACCAGCTCGCGCTCCGCCGCCTGCGTAATCGTGCCCATCACCAGCATGCTGGTCTGACCGTAATCGATGCGGATGGAGAGCCCGTCATCGCGCTCATCGGTATGGTTTTTATACTTCGGGCCGACGACGCGCACCGTCGCACGGCCAAGGGAAAACGTCAGTCCCTGATTGGCCGCGATCATTTGGGTGCCAACGTCCTGCGCCTTATCCAGCATGATGTTATAGTCGACGCTCTTCGTCTGGGAATCCGGGAAGAGCAGATAGTCCGGCTTTGTCAGGGACAAAACGGTCTTCATGCCGCCCATCTGCCCGTCTTCAAGGCCCATCACCGCCGCCGCGCTCAGGTTCTTCGCTCCGCACAGCAGCAGCTGCCCCGCCGTCATCAGTCCGTTTTCTCCGCCGCCAAGCAGCAGCGTATATCCATCGCAGCACACGAGAATCGCCTCGCCCGCCCCTGCCTTGAGCACCTTGACCGTCATGCCCTCCCTGGACACGCCGTACGCCCACTTGATCAGGCTGCCCGCATCAATCCCGGACAGCTCCGGCAGGCTCACCTGAGGCAGGGCGCTCAGGTCGATCTTCCCCGGATCGATATTCAGCTGCGGCGCACCGGTTGCCTCGTCAATCTCGACAAAGCCCAGCACGCACGCGCCAACCAGCAGCAGCGCCGCCACGCCGAGAATCAGCAGGATATTGACCAGACACCCGCTCAAGCATCCGCGTCTGTGTTTTTTGACGCGAGAATGCGCCTTTTTTGCCATCGCTTACAGCGCCTCCAGCGCACCGGCGAGCCTGCGCACATCCTCAACCGCCGTCGCCCAGCTCGTCACAAAACGAATCACGCACATCTCTTCGTCCAGATCCTCCCAGCGCTCAAAGGCGAATTCCTCCGCCAGACGATCGCGCTGCGCCTTGGTGAGGACGGGGAACACCTGATTGCCCGTGGTCCTGACAAACTGCGCGATCCCCGCCGCCGCCATCGCCTCGCGGATGATATCCGCCATGGCATTGGCATGCGCCGCCCACGCAAAATAATCGTCGTTTTCAAACGCGGTCAGGAACATCACGCCGCAAAGGCGGCCCTTGGCCATCATGCCGCCGCGGTTCTTGATCATATAGCGGAAATGCGGCTGCAGCGCAGGATTGCACACGACCATCGCCTCGCCGAAGAGCAGGCCGTTCTTGGTGCCGCCGATGTAGAATGCATCGGCGAGTTCGCCAAGATCCCTGAGCGTCACGTCGCAGTCCTTCGCCGCCAGCGCGCTGCCCAGACGCGCGCCGTCGATATACAGATACAGACCGAACTCATCGCACACCGCTCGCAGCGCTTTGAGCTCAGCAAGCGTATACGCCGTGCCGATCTCCGTCGACTGAGAGATGTAGAGCACGCGCGGATGCACCATGTGCTCATCGCCGTGCAGCAGGCAAACCCTGCGCACGCCTTCGGGCAGCGCCTTGCCGTTTTCGCTGTCGCAGGCGAGCACCTTGTGGCCCGTCGCCTCCACCGCGCCCGTTTCGTGGACGTTGATGTGTCCGGTCGGCGCGCAGACGACCGCTTCAAACGGGCGCATGAACGCGGAAAGCGCGATGGCGTTGGCGGAGGTGCCGCCGGCCATCATATGCACCTGCGCATTCGGATTGCCAACCTTATCAAGGATCAGCTGCGCGGCCTTCAGGCTGTATTCATCCAGTCCGTAGCCGCAGGTATGCTCCATATTCGTTTCAAGCAGGCGCTGCATCACCAGCGGATGCGCGCCCTCGCCGTAATCATTCTGAAAAAACACCTTGCTCATGGTCGTAACTCCTTTGTTGCTTTGCTTATTTTACGCGGCCGATGTAGAGCGTTTCGTCGATGGTGATCTGCGTGACAGCGGAAAGATCCAGCGCATCCACGTCGACACCTGCAAGCATCGGGGTCATCCGCGCGAGGTGATAAACCGTTTCCGGCGCAACCGGCAGCGTATAGGTGATCGCCAGCTGCCCGATCAGATCCATCTTCTCCTTCACATACTGCTCAACCTGACCGCCGTCGTATTCACTGCGGCGCAAAAGATGCTCCGCCGCCCGGCGAAGCTCCTTGAGGTATCCCGCCCTGGGCGCAAGCTTGAAAACGACGCCGTCCGGCGCAAGCACGCGGGCAAACTCCGCGTAGTTCGCGGGCGTAAAGATATCCAGCAGAATGTCGCAGCTGTGGTCGGCAAGCGGGATGTTTTTCAGATCCGCCGCACAAAAAAACGACGTCTTCGGCCCCTTTGCCGCAAGCTTCACCGCTTCCTTGGAAAGATCAAACCCGATGCGCGTCATTTCCCTTTGCGCACAGACGGCCTTGGTATAATACCCCTCGCCGCAGCCCGCATCCAGCAGCACGGGGCGGTCTTTGGGAACATGGCGGTCGATTTCCCGCGTCAGCACGTCGATCACCGGCGCAAACACGCCCGCTTCAAAAACCTTCGCGCGGGATTCAAAGAGCTCCTTTTTATAGAAGCTCTCCTTCTGCTGGGGAACGAAATTGACGCTGCCCTGCCGCGCGATATCAAAGGTATGGCGTTTTGCGCATACAAGGCTGCTGTCTCTCTTTTCAAATTCTCCGCCGCACAGCGGGCAGCGGAAAAGGGGAAGAATCGTATTGATCATAATCTCTCCATGAATCTGCCTGCGGGCTGAGGTCTTGACGCCTCAGCGCCACGCATCGGCATCCATCAGAAATAATCCGAAAAGTACGGCTGCTCGATGGGGATGATATCCTCAAGGATGCGCACCGCGCGCTCGTTCGCCTTCAGGCGCTCAGCGCGCTTTAAGTATGTCGGGCGCTTATAGCCGTAGAACATCGTCGTCAGCGTCTGAATATCGCAGCGCACCAGTTCGCCCTGCGTGCCTCCGCGCTCGATGATGGTATTTCCGTCCTTGTCCCAGCGCAGGGAGAAATCACCGCAGTTGCACTCCATCACCGGATCCTCGATGACAAAATGCAAATCGTCGTGGATGGAGATGATATCAAAGGGATACTTCCTGATAAACTCCTCAAAATCCACGATGCGCGCCATGATGTACGGCTCAATCTCCTCCTGAATCTCGCTGTCCTCCAGCAGGAAGGCCATCGGTTCGTTGGTGTAGTTGTTGCCGACCACCTTTTCAATCATCGAGAAGTGCGCAGAAATATAGTTCCACAGGCCGTGACGCGCCGTCTGGTTGATGTACACCAGCTCCTTGATCTTGAAGACGTCATTGGCGATGTAGTAAACGAGGTAGCCGGTCGCTTCCCCGTCCTCGTCGTAATAGACGGCGACGACGACGTCATCCGCCTCCCAGCGCCAGTATTCCTCCCACTCCAGCTCATTGCGCTTGAGCGCGCCGTGGCGGGCCGCGGTGAACGCATCGTGCACGGTGCGGATATCCTCGCTGTCAATGGTTACGCGCTCAACCATGCCGCCGACCTTGCGGCGCTTGGGCAGCTGAGAATCCTTGATGGTGAACGTCATCTTGTCGGAGACGATCTCCCAGCCGCGCTTGCGGTAATAGGGCACCATGTAAGGCACGAGCATGGACACGCACTGGTGGTTTTCGCGCATATCGTCAAGCGCGGTCTTAATCAGGCTCTGCATCAGGCCACGGCCCATGTATTCCGGATACGTCGCCACGCCCGTGACGCCGCCCATCTTATACATCGTGCCGAAAATGTTGACCTGCATGGGATAGACGCTGATCTGCGAGGCGAGCTTGTCCCCGTCAAACCAGCCGAAGGACTCGGTCTTTTTGAGCACGGGCTTTTTGGATCGTTCCATTTCCTTCTGGTTCCATCCAAGCGACGCCAATTCGCTGTCCGTCACCTGAAACGCATAGCGAAGCAGCGCATTATACTGCGCTGTGTCATCCGTCGTAAGCCGCCGCATCATAAGGCGATCCTGAAGCTTTCCCTGTTTCATGCTTTGCCCTTTCCTGTCCTGCGAGAAAAAAAGTTCTATATATTATATCACATCCGGGCGCAAACTGAAAAGCCCCTCCCGACAAACGGGAGGGACATGGTCAATCACACCGGACAAAGCTGCGCTCCACCGTGATCACGCAGTAGTGATTGGAATGCCGGGCCATCATCTGATCGGAAATCATCCTGCGCACGGCAGCTTCATCCATCCGCGCGCTGTAGGGAAGGACGCAGTCAAACACGATGTTCGTATGCGACACGCCGGGCACAATGCGCAGATCGTGGATCGTGATACCGTCGTGGATCTCCTGCGCAATCTGCGTGATTTCCTCACGCATGACCGGCAGGCGCGGATCGTTCGTGGCAACAGGATCGTAATGTACGACGAGATGCAGCCCATCCCCCTCCATAAACTCCCGCTCGATGTTGTCAATCACATCATGGGAAATCAGCGGATCCTCCGACGCGCTCATCTCCACATGCACGCTGGCAAACCGCCTGCCCGGGCCGTAATCATGCACAAGCAGATCATGCACGCCCAGCACGCCGGGATAGCCAAGGATCTTGTCGCGGATATAATCCACCTCCGAAGCATCGGGCATGGAGCCAAGCATCGGGTCGATGGTTTCCAGCACCAGCTTGACGCCGCTGACCAGGATAAAGAGCGCGACCGCCGCGCCCATGTATCCGTCCGTATGAAGACCGGTGAGCCAGCTGATCACGCCGCTCAAAAGTACGGCGGAGGTCGCAATGACGTCGTTGCGGCTGTCATCCGCCGCCGCAACCAGCGCAGCGGAGCCGATTTTCTTGCCGGCAGCGCGGTTAAACCGAGCAAGATAGAGCTTCGCGGCAATCGAACCGCCCAGAATCAGAACCGTCAGCACGCTGAAAGCCGCCTGCTGCGGATGCAGTATCTTTTCAACGCTGCCCTTGAGCAGTTCCACGCCGATGACCATGATCATCACCGCGACCAACAGCGCGGAAAGATATTCATAGCGTCCATGGCCATAGGGATGCTTAGCATCGGCGGGACGATCCGCCAGCTTGAATCCCAGCAGGCTCACCACGCTGGACGACGCATCGGACAAGTTGTTGAACGCATCCGCCGTAATCGCAAGCGATCCGCTCAGGAAGCCCGCCAGCGCCTTGGCGGCAAAAAGCAGCACGTTGATCGCAATGCCCACGACGCTTGCCGCCTTGCCCAGCGCGCTGCGCGGATCCGCAGCGGCAGACATTCGTTTTTCAATCCATTCAAGCAGCATAATCTTCTGTCCTCCAAACCCGACCCTCATCGGTCGCTTTCAGGGTAATCTTATTCAGATTCTCCGCAATTGTGCAAACTCCTTCACACAGATTCATTCCGCATGCGCTTTTTTGCATATGCAGGGTGTTTTCGGGGTATGCTGACCTGCGAAGGCGGCACACAGCCATCGCGGACAGGACGAAAAAACGCCGCTGCGCTGCGCATGCGAATCGCTGCGGCCGTCATGGCCGCCCGTCTTCCGTGCTAAGCGTCCATCTGTCGGCCGCCTTTTTTCAGATACCGGAAACCGCAAGCCTGCGCTGCGGTTTCCGGTATTTTCGCTTTCCCGCCATTTTTCTTCTCACACCGCACAAAACAGTGCTATAATAAATATATTCAATGCATTTCCCACCTGTGCACAACCGTCAAGGAGAATCATCATGTTCAGAACGCACGCTCACCGGACAATGGATATGACGCAGGGACCGCTTCTTTCCAAGGTGTTGTTTTTTGCCCTGCCGATCATGCTCTCCGGCATTCTGCAGCTCGCCTTCAACGCGGCGGACACCATCGTCGTGGGCCGCTACGCCGGCAGCGAGGCATTGGCCGCGGTCGGCTCCGTCGGCTCGCTCAATAACCTGATCATCAGCATGTTCATTGGTCTGTCCGTGGGCGTCAACGTCCTCGTCGCCCGCTATACCGGCGCAAGGGAAAGCCAGAAGGTCAGCGACACCGTCCACACGGCGGTGCTTCTGTCTCTGGTCGGCGGCGCTGCGCTGACGGTCATCGGCTTCGTGCTTGCCCGTCCACTGCTGCGCCTGATGGGCTCGCCGGAAGACGTCATCGATCTGGCCGTGCTTTACGTCCGCGTGCTGTTCCTCGGCATGCCGGTGCAGATGCTCTATAATTTCTGTGCCGCCATTCTGCGCGCCGTGGGCGACACGAAGCGTCCGCTGTACTTCCTGACCATTTCGGGCGTGATTAACGTCGTGCTGAATCTGATCTTCGTCATCCTCTTCCACATGAGCGTAGCCGGCGTCGCGCTGGCAACGATCATCTCTCAGGCGGTATCCGCAGTGCTCATCGTCCTGTCGCTGATGAGCATGGACGGACCGACGCACCTGAATCCCCGTGCGCTGCGCATCAATGGCGCAATCCTTAAGGAGATCGTGCGCATCGGTCTGCCGGCGGGCATTCAGTCCTCCGTTTTCTCCCTCTCCAACGTCGTCATCCAGTCCTCCGTCAACAGCTTCGGCTCCATCGTCATCGCCGGCAACGCCGCCGCCATGAACATCGGCAGCTTCATCTATCAGGCGATGAACACCTTCCATCAGGCTGTCACCTGCTTCGCCAGCCAGAACCTTGGCGCGCGCAAGCCCGGACGCATCCGTGCGGCGGTGAACGCCTGTATGTTCTGGGCGCTCGTCTCGGGCGTTTTGCTGGGCGCGGGCAGCTGCCTGTTCGGCCGTCAGCTGCTGAGCCTGTATTCCTCGGATCCGGCGGTCATCGAATCCGGCCTCATGCGCGTGTATCTGGTCTGCGGTCCGTACTTCCTGTGCGGCATCATGGACGTGATGACGGGCGCGCTGCGCGGCGTGGGCTACTCCGTGCTGCCGATGATCATTTCTCTGCTGGGCGCGTGTGCGCTGCGCATCCTCTGGGTGATGACGCTCTTCAGGCTCTATCCCACGATCGAGTGCCTCATGCTTTCCTATCCCGTCTCCTGGGCGCTGACTTTCCTCGTGCTGATCGTCTCCTTCAGCATCGTTCTGCGGAAGGTCTATAAAAACTATACGCCGGAAGAACTTGCTGCCAGATAATCTGCAGGTAATTGCATCCCATGCGACTTTTGGTGCGGCATTTCATGTTATACTCATGACAAAGAACACAAGCAACTCAACAGGAGGGATAACAATGAACATGCTCCGCATCCTTTCCGCCGTACTGATCCTGCTGCTGGTGCTGAGCGCATCCGCCGCAGCAGCCGGTCTGTCCGGTCTGATTGGAAACGGCGGCGCGCTGCCCGACCCAGCCGATCTGATCGGCACGACGTCCTTCCTCTACGAGGAGGACGTCGTGGAAGACGGGCTGCCCTACGTCGCCTTCACCTTCCCCATGCCGGGGGATTACGACCAGTTCCTAATGCAGTACGTCGCCCTTGCCAGCGCCGCAGGCTACGACGTCAGCGAGGGACGCATCATGGACATGGACGCGCACAAGGTCGCCTCCGGCGCAAAAGCCGCATGGCTCGTTCCCGATTACCGCGGTGCGCTGCTCTTCCTTGTCAGCCCGTCGCTTGACTACGCGCCCCTGCCCACCCCGACGCCGACGCCCCGCCCGACGCCCAAGCCCACGCCAAAACCCGCCGTCACGTCCTCGTCCGGTTCCGGCGGCTCATCCTATGTACCCTCCGCCGGCGGCGGTCATGTCGAGTACAAGGAAGTCAAGCAGGACTGCTTCGCCTGTGTGAACGGCAAATGCAGCCTTTGCCACGGCTCCGGCTGGTACCGCAATTACGGCGTCAAGGTGCCCTGCTCCATCTACTGCGAAACCTGTGACGGTCTTGGCTACTGGTACACGCGCCAACCGGTTTGGGTACCGTGATTCACACTGAATCTGATTGAATTGACATAAGGAGGTCTCCCCATGAAAAAGCTTTTCGCCCTGCTCATCGCGCTTTCCCTGTGCTTTGCCTGCGCCGCAGCGTCTGCCGCCGGTCTGACCGGTCTTGGCGGCGGCGGTCTTTCCGGACTTGGCGGCGGCGCATCTGCCGAGCCGATGCCCGATCCCTCCAAGGTGCTTGATACCTACGGTCAGCTGCTGCAGGCGGATTACGCCTTTGCCGAGGGCTACATCTGCGACGCCTATGTGTATGAGCGTCCCAGCGACGTCACCGGTTTCATCGACAGCTACACCACCGTCTGCCGCAAGGCCGGCTACACCGTGACCGCAACCACCGTGGACGGCGCGGCGGGCTATTCCGTCCAGAACAACAGCGATCTGCGCGCGCTGCTCGTTCCCAACTTCGACGGTCAGCTGCTCCTGCTGGTTCAGAAGGGCATGGAATTTGACTATCAGGAGCGCACCAATTACGCCACCTGCATCTACAACAACCGCGACTACAATCTGACAGTCTCCTCCACCGGTGAATGGGCAAGCGTCAATGCCTACAGCATCATGTTCAAGGCCGAGCGCGCGCCGTTTAAGTACATCAGCCTGTACTTCCCGCAGCACGCCCGTTCCGGCGATGTCTATTCCGTCAGCGGCCAGAAGTACATCGAAGGCTTTGAAGTCAGCCTGGATAACAAGAGATGGCTGGTATCCAGCGTCGAAGGCCTGACCTCCAACTACAGATACGACGACATCAATCCCAAGAGCAAGGACTATGCCACCCTTGAGCTCTACACCGTCAAGAATACCGAAGACGGTCTGCTCGTGGAAGGCTGCTTCAACTGCCGCTGCAACAACGGCGACACCGTCTTTGAGGATTTCGTCTTCAGCGCCATTCTTGAAATGTAAAGCGTAGTTTCTGCACGGCAATAACAAAGCCGCCTCCCTTCCGGGAGGCGGCTTGTGTTGTATTGTGCAACTCAAAGAAGTATCTTTCCAAAAACGGCTTATTCGGCAATCACCTGCGCGTGGCTGACGCCGTCCTTTCCCTTTCGCACGACGATCCTGCGGTCGATGCGCCGGCTCAGCTCCTCCACGTGAGAAATGATGCCCACCAGCTTATTGCCCTCGCTCAATCCCGCCAACACGGAAACCGCCTGCGAGAGCGCCTGCGCATCCAGCGAGCCGAAGCCTTCGTCCACAAAGAGCGTATCCAGCGTCACGCCGCCGGCGCTCGCCTGAATCTCGTCGCTCAGCCCCAGTGCCAGCGCGAGGGACGCCATGAACGACTCGCCGCCGGAAAGCGTGCGCACATCGCGGGCGGAGGCGTTGATGTGGTCGATAACCTCCAGATTCAGTCCCGTCTTGGCGGCCTTTCCGCTCTCCTGCCGGCGGCGCAGCGTGTATTGTCCCTGCGTCATCGCGCTCAGGCGCACATTCGCCCGGGCGATGACCTGGTCAAAGTACATCCCCTGCACATACGTTTCCAGCGAGAGCTTGATCCTGCCGCTGAGCTGTCCGTTCGCCGTATCGGAGAGGGCATAGACCATGCGGCTTTTTTCCCGCTTCTTTGCCGCATCCGCAAGGCCGCTGCGCATACGCGCAAGCGTCCTCTCGTTCGTGGTCAACCGCGTATGCAGCACGCGATCCTGCGCCGCCAGCGCGGAAAGCGTCCTTTCAACTTCTTCAAGCATGACGTTCAGCGCAGCGGCGGCGTCCTCCGCCGGCGCGCCGGCGAGCCTGCCGGCCAGCGCATCCCGTTTTGCGCACAGCGCCGTGAGCGATTCCCTGAGCTGCGCCGCGCTTTTCTGTGTCTCCTCCATCCGCCGCCCGATCTGCACGCATTCCGTTTTGAGCATGGCGATCTGTTTTCTGGCCTGCGCTTCGCTTTCATGGTGAAGCGCGGCGCGCAGTTCTTTTTCCTGGCGCAGCATCTCTCCGGCCTGCGCCTCCAGCGCCGCCGCCTGCGCCGCAGCAGCAGAATGCTTCTGCTGCATCGCGGTGAGTTCCGCTTCTTTCTGTGGAATCAGTCGCTGTGTCTGTTCAAGGCGATTGGCACGCGCCTGAAGGGTTTGGGCTGAGGCACGCGCCTCCTGCGCCTCGTCAAGCGCTTCCTGCCGCTTTCTGCGCGCCGCATCGCGCACGCTGTCCACCTGAAGTTTTCCAAGCAGTTCCGGCGTCAGGCTCCTGACATGCTCGCGCGCCGACTCCGCCGCCGCACGCGCAGATGCGGCATCATTCAGCGCCGATACCGCCGTCTGCTCGGCTTTGCCGCGTTCCTCCCTGAGCGCGTCAAGCGCCGCCTGCGTGGGCGCGCCATCCGCGCACCTTGCCGGAGCGGGATGC
>JAFYOR010000085.1 GCA_017547805.1 Clostridia bacterium | reverse complement strand
TTGTGTTAAATCCTGTATTGAACCTTGAAGTCTCCTTCAAGCTCAAAACTCATTTCGAATTGACTGTCTCTCTTAAACTGCGACTCGTGAAAATCGCAGTTCGCGTTCTTCTTGATTCTGTATCGTTTTCAAGGATCATGTCCAGCGCGTTCTTGTCGTCCGCGCCGAACGTGTTGCCAGTATACATCAGCGTTCTTCTTTTGTCAACACCTTTTTTGATAATTTTCTTTGCTATTACTACGTTTTTTACCAAATTCCCGAACATTCCACAGGAGTATTTGGGATATTGTTTGCTTTTATCGACCCATAATCATAAGACGTCTGATGTTTTTGTCATATTTTCTCTGAATTCACGAACATTAAAAAAACAAAAAAAGTTTTTTTGATGAACAAATCAGGCTTGAATCAATCGCTTTCTTTCCCTTTTCTGCTCAAAAGGCATGCATAGCAATACACCGGCTTATCACCTGTAGGTCTGAAGGGCAATTCAGTCTGACAGCCACAAGCTGCGCAAATTGCTGGATACATCTCCTTCTTAGGCTTTTCTGCCGACTCAAGCGCTTTTTTTGACATTCTGCACGCTTCACATCTCTGAGGTTCTCTGGTAAATCCCTTTTCCATGTAGAGAGCCTGCTCACTTTCACTAAAAACAAACGATGCACCGCATTGACGGCATACCAGATTTCGTTCCATTTGTCCTCCTTTTGACTTTCAGATCAATCTTTCTCTGCTTAATTCTGCATCGACATATTGAGTTTTTTAAGAATCTGCACCGCACCGGAAGGGTTCTGGCTACGGATTGAAGAACAATACCTATACCTAAAACGATGGAGTGGTGATTATGTATACAGTCGATTACGTCAGCCTCGGAAAGAACATTCGCAAATACCGCCACGAAAAGCATTACACGCAGGAACAGCTGGCTGAAAGATGTTTTCTTTCCAGCGGCTACATCGGCGATATCGAGCGCGCCGACCGGATTCCCAGCCTGCAAGTGCTGCTTTCCATTTGCTATGAGCTGGATGTTTCACCCAACCGCCTTCTTTACGAATCCCTTCCTGAAGATGTGTTCGGCGAACTTCTGGATCGTCCGCTCAAGCTGCGTCAGCCGGACCGTACGCTTCGCAACACGCTGACAAACTGGTATTTTGCCGATCTTCCCGACGAATCGAGAATGGGCGAACCTCCTGTAACATCCGAGCAGCTTTCCCGTCTTCAGTTCACGCTGCTCGGTGACGAAATGCCCTTCTATTTTGCAGAAATGTTCTCATGATGCGAGCAGACAAAGCACGGCGCTTTTGCGCCGTGCTTTTTTCTATACTCAGGCAAAGTATGTGCCAAGGATTTTGTTGACAAGACTGCCATCCGCCTTGCCCTTGACGCGCGGCATCAGCGCCTTCATAATCCGTCCCTTGTCCTTGCCGACGGGCTGCGAAATCTCGAGCTCGGCAAGCACCTGTGCAATCACCTCGCGGATCTCCGCTTCATCCATAAGCTTGGGCGCAAACTCGCTGTACACGCTCATGCGGAGCTTCGCCTCTTCAATAATCTCCACACGATCCGCAGGCGTCGATTCAACAGTCTCCTGCGCCTGCTTGATCTCGCGGAAGATGACGGCATTCTCCTCCTCCTCCGTCAGATCAGCGCGCTTATCGATCGCCTTATTCTTCAGCGCAGCTAGAAGAAGAGACAGCGCATCTTTTCTCTCCTTGTTCTTCTCCTTCATTGCCTGCATCATCGCCATGCGTACGGTATCAATCTTGCTCATTGCGTACCTCCCATATTCGTATTGAAGCGGATGAATCCGCCTCCTGTTTACACATTTTCCATCCTGCTGCGCAAATAATCAAGCGAACCAAGCAGCGCCTGATCGCTTTTCATCATTTTCTGATAGGGTTCAAGGATCACCGGTCCGTCATACCCAATTGCGCGAAGGGCGGCAAACAGCCTGTCAAAATCAAACACGCCTTCGCCCGGGAGACATAGATTTCCGCTTTCATCCCAGTCGCATACATGAACGTTGCACAGCTGCGTTCCCATCGCCGGAACAAAATCCAACGGATCGCAGCCGGCACGGATCGCTTGCTTGATATCCAAGGTAAAACGCACCTGCGGCAAAGCCGCCTTTGCCTCCAGCACACGCTGCGGATTGGTCAGCTGGCACCAGAAAACATTCTCCCAGCCGATCACCATGCCGCGCTTTGCCGCCTCTTCGCACATCGGAATAAGCGCTTCGATGTTCCACGCCGGATTCCACCCAAGCGCATTGAGCTGCGGCGTGTGTCGTCCGTGGTATACATACACTTTAGCGCCCAGCGCTTCACCGGCATCCAGTATCCGGCGGAGGGTATCAAATGCATCCTGCTTCTGGCGCTGCGGACGCTGCGCCAAAAAGTTCTCATGCGCCCCCAGCGGATGAATGCTGGTGCACACAACGCAGCCAAGATTCCGTCCGACCTGTTCGGCAAATGCAGCGTCATATTCGCTCGCCGACTGCAGAAAAACCTCTGCGCAATCAATAGGAAGACGGCTCATATACGCCGCTGCATCTTCCGTCTCAAACCGTCCATAAAACGCAGCGGTCGACAATCCAAGCCTCATCATGAGCTACGCCTCCTTTTTCTTATTATAACGCAGTTGCTTTTCTCTGTCACTTTCTTTTTTTGCAGAACTATGCTATGATTACTCACAGAGCAACCATCTCTTTTCACTTATAAAGGAGTTTATGTATGGCAGACCGCCTTCTCTTTCCTGTTACTACATTGCAGGACATGCGCCAGCGCGGCTGGGATGCGCCTGATTTTGTGTATGTCATCGGCGACGCGTATGTCGATCATCCGTCCTTTGGCAGCGCTGTCATCACGCGCATTCTTGAACGCGCCGGGTATCGCGTCGCCATCCTCGCCCAACCGAACTGGAAGAACGCAAACGACTTTTCGCGTTTTGGCAGGCCGAATTACGGCTTCCTCGTTTCTTCCGGCGTCATTGACAGCATGGTCAATCACTATACCGCCGCGAAAAAGCGCCGTTCAAGCGATGTTTATACCCCGGGCGGAAAGCCTGCAAAGCGTCCTGACCGTGCGGTAAATGTCTATTGCCGTCTCATTCGTCAGGCCTATGGGGATATTCCGATTGCCATCGGCGGTGTGGAGGCGTCACTTCGCCGCTTCGCGCATTATGACTATTGGGATGATGCCGTTCGTCCCGGTATCCTTGCCGACAGCGGCGCAGATCTGCTGATGTTCGGCATGGGCGAACGTTCCATTCTGGTCACTGCCGACTGGATGAGCCGCGGCGCACCCGCATGGGAATGCGCGATGATGAAGGGCGTCTGCTACAAGGCCCCCACACCCAAGCGCGGCAGTATCGAAATCCCCTCTTTTGAGGACTGCGTAAAGAGCAAAAAGAAATACGCCGAAGCGTTCCTCGTTCAGTATAATGAGCAGGATCCTTTCCGCGGGCGCGCGATCAGCCAGAAGCACGGGGACTGCTATATCGTGCAGAATGTGCCGGACACACCGCTTTCGCGTGAAGAGCTCGACGATGTCTACACCCTCCCCTTCCAGCGGACATGGCATCCGGATTATGATGCCGCCGGCGGCGTGCCCGCCATTGAGGAAGTTCAGTTCTCTATCGCGCATACGCGGGGCTGTTTTGGTTCCTGTTCCTTCTGTGCGATCACCTTCCTTCAGGGGCGTATCGTCACCACCCGCAGCCACGATTCCGTGCTTGAAGAAGCAAAGGCCATCACGCAGATGCCGGGCTTCAAGGGATATATCCACGATGTCGGCGGCCCGACGGCGAATTTCCGTCATGCCAGCTGCGAAAAGCAGATGAAGTACGGCGCCTGCGCCGCGCGTCAGTGCCTCTTCCCCAAGCCCTGTCCCAACCTCAAGGTGGATCATACGGACTATATCGATCTGCTTCGAAAAATCCACGCATTGCCCAAGGTCAAGAAAGTCTTCGTGCGCAGCGGTCTTCGCTACGATTACATCATGGCGGACAAGTCCGACGCCTTCCTCAAAGAGCTTTGCCAGCATCACGTCAGCGGACAGCTCAAGGTTGCGCCGGAGCATGTCAGTCCCAAAGTGCTTGCCGTCATGGGCAAGCCGGGACGCAATGTGTACGATGCATTCTGCGAAAAGTACAGGCGAATCAATGAACAGCTGGGCAAGGAACAGTATCTGGTTCCCTATCTGATCTCCAGCCACCCGGGCAGCGATCTGGAAGCCGCGATCGAGCTGGCGGAGTATCTGCGCGACATCAACCATCAGCCCGAGCAGGTGCAGGATTTCTACCCCACGCCCGGAACGCTGTCCACCTGCATGTTCTACACAGGCATTGATCCGAGAACCGGGAAGCCTGTTTTCATCCCGCGCACTCCTCAGGACAAGGCCATGCAGCGCGCACTTTTGCAGTTCAGGCGCAAGGAGAATTTCCCCATCGTGCGCGAAGCGCTGCGTAAAGCCGGCCGCGACGATCTGATCGGCACAGCGAGGCATTGCCTCGTTCCGCCGGAGGGCGTCAAGACAGCGGCGGAATACGCGCAGATCCGTCGGGAAAAGAAGGAACGCGAGCAGCGCCGCGAGGAAAGAAACGCCCGCGGAAAGAAACCGGCCGGTAAAGCCGCAGCAAAGCAGCCTGCGAAAAAGCCTGCTGGAAAATCTCAGCCAAAGCATCACAAATAAGCAAAGACCGGATACGCATTCGTATCCGGTCTTTTGTCGTCAAAACAGCGTTTCTATTTTCATTTCATCCCAGCTCAAACGAAATGCCTTCCCGCAGATCATCGCATGGTCAAATAATTCCATCACGCTGTCAAAGCTCTGTTCCTTTTGTTCCATCCATACAGAAACACACCTTTTTGATCCGCTGCAGGAAATAAACCCCGGCACACCGCAGCAGCTGAAATCAAGTTCTCTGCCCGCATCAATCAAATATGCCAATGCATCCAAGGACGCCGCTGAGAAAAGCTCTTTCTCCATCATTGCATGGCGTTCCATTTCCGGAAGCGCCATTTCCATCTCGCAGAGCGTATCCGTCAGCCGATTTTGTTTTCCGGTGAGCACAAAGCCGTTTCGTTCATAAAGCCGCTTTGCGCCGTCATTGTTGTCAAGAATCCAGAGCGTCGGCGTGTCTTTGCATTTTGCTGTCGCAAAGCGCAGCAGCATCGTACCATAGCCCTGTCTTTGCCGTACCGGATGAACATAGAGATTTTCAATCAGGCCGCCCGCCACGCTGACCAATCCGACATACTCCCCGTTTTCCTGAAGCAGCCAGATTTGTTTGCCCGCTGCGCTTTCCTCTTGCAGATATCTTTTCTGCCGCTCGGGCGTATGCTGCGCAACAAATTCCTTCGTGCAGAATGAACGATGCGATTCCTGCCAGGATGCTGCGTGGATCCTCGCTGCTGCTTCGATATTTTCATCCGTTACTGCGACAAAGCACGCCACATCAAATCCCCCATTCCGCTGTGTCAAGCGCCCGACCGTCAAGCATCACCCGCGCAAGGCGTTCGCCGTCGTAGACCAGCTTGAGGGAAAAGAACGTTTCCCTCGTTTCAAGCAGACGAAGGAAAACCTTGTCCCCTTCCCAGATCGGAAGGCTGGTCAGGCGCTTCCATTCGATCCATTCAAGCGCGCCTTCTTCGCATTCGCGCATTTTTCCGTCGGCCTGCGTCGCTGTGAACAGATGCATATACTCGCACCAATCATCCGAAAGAAACGTGACCAATCCGCGATAGCGCGCATCGCAAAGCGTCAGTCCCGTTTCCTCCAGAAACTCCCGCTGAACGCATTCCTCCGGGCATTCCCCATGCTCAAGTTTGCCGCCGATGCCAATCCACTTATCGTGATTGACGTCGTTCTTTTTCTTGATGCGATGAAGCATCAGCGTCTTTTCATCCCGAATCAGATAACAAAGCGTCGTTTGAAGCATAACACCTTCTCCAATCAATTCATGCTTGTAAACAGCGGGCAGCCCGTTGCCTGTGTGAATTCCTTTACCCACTGCGGTGTCTGGTAAAAGAGAACGACGCCCTGCATGCCGTCAAAAACAAAATACAGTTCTTTCCCGCTGTCGCCGGCGCCCATGAGCTCATGCATAAACCCAAGCATGCCGGCGTCAAACCAGTCATGCTGCGCCACCGCCTGATAGGTTGCTGTTTTTCCCCTGAATTCAAATGAAATCTTTCGCGTTCCGTCTCCGGTTGCTCCGTCGACGCCGGAAAGATCCTCTGCGATGTGATCAAACTTCAGTTCGCCGCAGCCAATTCGCTCTATCCCCGAAAGGAAATCACGGTACATGTTCTCCACATCGTCAAATTCTGCATCAAAGGCATAGACGAAGGAGGGCGCCTCCTTCTTTGCGCTTCCCGCGGCAAACAGAAGACCCAGCGCCATTTCTCCCCTGCTGATTTCATATTCATGCCCATGCTCGGACATCAGCGTAATGACTTCCTGCGTCATCTGC
Source organism: Clostridia bacterium (assembly GCA_017547805.1). Taxonomy (GTDB): domain Bacteria; phylum Bacillota; class Clostridia; order Christensenellales; family Aristaeellaceae; genus Ventricola. The sequence goes on along the minus strand of JAFYOR010000085.1, from coordinate 6,691 downwards.
CGGTAGCTGTTTTCCACCTGCTCTGTCACGTCGCTGATGCCAAGGCTGCGCAGCGTCTGAGCAATTCCTGGAAGATCATCCATCACTGCACGTGTCGTTTCCTGCTCGTAGAGCCACAGATACGGATCGGGCGTTTTCTCGGGCTGTATGCGGTCAAACAGCTTGCCGGCGAATTCACGCAGGATTCCGTCTGCATTCTCCTGCGCCATCGCAGGGACATGCATCACGCACAGCGCAAGCAGTATGCACAGCGCTCTTTTTCTCATGATCCTCATCTCCTTTTTTGAGTATATCACATTCCCCACCCCTTTTCAATTCCGCCGCCCAGCCGTGCTGCGGACGTTGTTTTTTTGCGCTTGGCTGTGGTATAATATATAGAAATGAATTTCCGCAGGTGAAGACAATGGCACGAATCCGCAGCTCACGCATGCCCGATCTTGGTCAGGGCAGCATTCCCGGGCTGATGTTCCGTCTGGCGCTGCCTTCCGTGGTCGCACAGACGATCAATATGCTCTATAACATGGTCGACCGCATGTATATCGGGCGCATCGAAGGCGTCGGCGCATATGCGCTCACGGGCGTAGGGCTGACCTTTCCGATCATCACGCTCATATCCGCCTTCTCCTCCCTCTTTGGCTCCGGCGGCGCGCCGCTCGCATCCATCAAGCTGGGCGAAGGCAACAGGGAACGCGCCAGCCGCATCCTGGGCGTGTCCGCATTTATGCTGCTGTGCACATCGGCCATTCTTTTTGCTGCGTTTCAGCTGTTTATGGAGCCGCTGCTCATGGCTTTCGGCGCAAGCGAAAATACGCTTCCCTACGCCGCGCAATACCTGCGGACCTATCTGTTTGGCACCTGCTTTGTGCAGCTGACGCTTGGCCTCAATTCCTATATTTCTGCGCAGGGACGGGCGACGACGGCGATGTGCTCCATCATCATCGGCGCAGCGCTCAACATCCTTCTGGATCCGCTTTTCATCTTCGTCTTCGGCATGGGCGTTCGCGGCGCAGCGCTGGCAACCGTGCTCTCTCAGGCGGCATCCTGTGCATGGGTGCTGCTGGCGCTTGCCAGCCCAAAGGCGAGTATCCGCCTTGAGAAGCGCTTTATCCGTTTTGACCGGGCCATTCTTCTTGGCACCGTGTCGCTGGGCATCTCCCCCTTCACGATGGTCTTTACCGAAAGCGCCGTGCAGGTGGTGCTCAACCGCGGCATGATGCTCTACGGCGGCGATCTGTATGTCGGCACGATCACGATCATCGCCAGCGTCGTTCAGCTCTTTTCCACACCGCTGCATGGCTATACCAACGGTGTTCAGCCGCTGATGAGCTTCAATTACGGCGCGGGAAAACTCGATCGCGTCCGCAAAACCTTCCGATACCTGCTCTTTTCAACCCTCGCATTCACCATGACCTACTGTGCGCTGATTGAGCTGTTCCCTCGTGTGTTCATCCATCTGTTTGCTCAGGATGAAGCGCTCATCGATCTGACAGTCAGGGGGCTTCGCATTTACAGTCTCGGTCTTGGCATCTTCGGCCTGCAGAATGCAACGCAGAGCATGTTTGTCGGCCTTGGTCAGGCTAAGGTTTCCCTGTTCATCGCCATCCTTCGCAAGGTTATTCTGCTCATTCCGCTGGCGCTTGTGCTTCCGTCTTTCCTCGGCGTAAACGGCGTGTACATCGCCGAACCGGTGGCGGATATCACATCCGCCACCATTGCAACCTGCCTGATGCTCTATCATTTCGACCGTATTCTTGCCCGCCGTGAGCAGATGCTTGCCGCGCAGCAAAAAGGAGTCTGATCCATGCATACCGACTGTATCATCCTCGGCGGCGGCGCTGCCGGACTGGCCGCATGCGCCGCGCTCGCAGAAAAGGGGCTGCGCATCGCGCTCGTCGAGCGTCTTGACCGCATAGGCAAGAAGATTCTATCAACCGGAAACGGCCGCTGCAATCTATCCAACGCCGATATGAACCCTGAATACTACGGCGAAGCTGCCGGCTTTGTTTCAAAGGTATATGGCGTTACACCGCCCCGCGAAGTGCTAGGCTTTTTTGAGCGTCTGGGTCTGATGACAACCGCCGAAGAAGGACGCATTTATCCCCGGACGATGGCCGCTTCCTCGGTGCTGGATGTATTGAGAAATGCCGTTGACCGGGAGAATGTAACAGTTTTGACATCGGAAAAAGCCGTGGCCGTCACGCCTTCCCGCAGGGGCGGATTCTGCGTGCAGTTGGAATCCGGCGACAGCCTGATGGCGCCATTTGTCATCTGCGCCGCGGGCGGCAGCGCAGCGCCGTCCATGGGCACAGACGGCAGCGGTCTTGAGCTGCTGACGCAGCTTGGCCACAGCGCAACAAATGTCTATCCCGCGCTCGTCCAGCTCAAAAGCAGTCACCGTGCGCTCAAGTCCCTCAAGGGCGTGCGCGTGCAGGCTGAACTGACGCTGCTGATCGATGGCGAAAACGCCGCAAGCGAAACGGGCGAGCTGTTATTCACGGACTACGGCGTGTCCGGCGTGTGCGTGTTCCAGCTTTCCCGTCACGTCGCCATGGCTGTCGGGGATGGACGGACCGTTTCTTTGCACGTCAATCTCCTGCCCGAGGTTTTGCCGGCTGCTCTTTGCCCATGGCTTGAAAACCGCATCCGCCTCTTTGGCAATGCGCCGGCCGAGAAGCTTTTCACCGGCGTGTTTCATCGCCTTCTTGCGCTGGCCATCCTGCGCGAGGCCGGCATTGCGCAGGATCTTCCCGCACACATGCTCAGCGCCGGGCAAAAGACCGCGCTTGCGCACGCGATTTCGTGCCTTGTCCTCCCCATCACCGGAACGCAGGGCTTTGCTCAGGCGCAGGTCACGCGCGGCGGCATCGTCCTTTCCGATGTCGAGGCGTCCACCATGGCCTCTCGTCTGTATGACGGACTCTATATTCTCGGCGAAACGCTTGATGTAGACGGTCCATGCGGCGGATACAATCTGCACTTTGCCTTTGCCGGCGCGCTGACCGCCTGCAAAGCGATCAGCGAAACGTTCACCAAATGACCTTCAGCATCCGAAAGGAACCCTTATGATCCGCATTCATAACATAAAGATTCCCCTTGATTATTCGCAGAAGACGCTGGTCGCAGCTGCGGCAAAGAAGCTCAGCGTCGCGCCCGCGCAGATTCTCTCCTGCGAGATTGCAAAAAAGAGCGTTGATGCACGCAAAAAAAACGACGTTTGCTTCGTCGTTTCCCTTGATACGCAGCTGAAGAACGCCGCGGAAGAAAAGCGCATCGCCTCCAGACTCAATCCCTCAATTGGCGGCATCGTCACACCCTATGCGCCGCCGAAGGCGGAAAAGCTCTGCGCTGCGCCGTCCGTTCGCCCGGTTGTCATCGGGTTTGGTCCTGCAGGCCTCTTCGCCGCGCTGACGCTCGCCCAAGCCGGCGCATGCCCGATCATCCTTGAACGCGGACAGGACGTGGATACGCGCACCCGCAACGTCCATGCCTACTGGGAAAACGGAAAGCGTGCGTTCAATCCGCGTTCCAACGTTCAGTTTGGCGAGGGCGGCGCAGGCACGTTTTCCGATGGCAAGCTGAACACCGGCACCAAGGATCCGCGCGGCGAGCACATTCTGCGTACGTTTGTGCGCTTTGGAGCGCCGCATGAAATCCTTATCAACGCCAAACCGCATATCGGCACCGACAAGCTTGTTCACGTCGTTAAATCCATGCGCGAGGAAATCATCCGTCTTGGCGGCGAAGTGCATTTTGGCGCACGGATGACCAATCTGATCAGAAAAAACGACGCTGTATCCGCTGTCGTTTATGAAGATGATCAAGGGGAACATGAGCTCCCCGCCAATCATGTCATTCTCGCCATCGGTCACAGCGCACGCGATACGTTCACCATGCTGCACGAAAGCCGTTTCTCCCTTGAGCAAAAGCCCTTTTCCATCGGCGCGCGCATCGAGCATCCGCAGCAGCTGATCAACAGGGCGCAGTACGGCGATTTTGCCGCGCATCCCGCGCTGGGTGCGGCGGATTACAAACTCGCCCTGCACCTTGAAAGCGGTCGCAGCGTATACACATTCTGCATGTGTCCCGGCGGAAGCGTCGTCGCATCCGCCAGCGAACCGGATTCCGTGGTCACAAACGGCATGAGCTGTTTCGCCCGCGATCTTCAAAACGCAAACAGCGCGCTTCTCGTCGGTGTTGAGCCGGCCGATTTTGGCAGCGACCATCCGCTGGCAGGCATGTTCCTCCAGCGCGAAATCGAGCAAAAGGCTTTTGCCATGGGCGGGTGCACGGGCCATGCGCCTGCGCAGCTTGCCGGCGACCTGATCGCAAGGCGAGCAAGCACCGCGCTGGGCAGCGTCGTCCCCAGTTATCGTCCCGGCATTGTGCTGTGCGATCTTTCCGCGCTCTTCCCCGGCTTCATCATCGATTCCATGCGCGAAGCGCTCCCGCTTCTTGGACGCAAGCTTCGCGGGTTTGACCATCCCGATGCCGTGCTCACCGCGCCGGAAACGCGCTCCTCCTCGCCCGTGCGCATCCCGCGCGGCGCAGACTTCATGTCTGTTGACCTGTTGGGGCTCTACCCCTGCGGCGAAGGCGCAGGCTATGCCGGCGGCATTACCTCCGCCGCGGTTGACGGCGTACGCTGTGCGGAGGCCGTGCTCTCCGCGCTCGCCGAATAATCTTCAAGCAGCGCCATGCGCCATTCCCGGCATATCGTGTACATCATCACAGACGCGTAGCCGTGCGCGGTTTCATTTTCTGCGGACGCCTCCGTCAGTTCGCACCAGTTGATCAGGCTTTGCGCCAACTGCGTATACAGCAGATGCTCAGGGTGCTCTTCCAACGCCCGTTCTGCCAGCGTCCGCGTATCCGCCGTGATTTGCTGCAATGCTCTGCCTTCCCCGCCCATCAATTCATCCAGAAGCGTATCGGGCAGACGGATGAATGCCGCAGCTTCTTCTTCCTTCCCCGATTCGCAGCGGATACGAAGGCGCACCTGCGGCATGGTATCCGAGATCACATATGCTTCATTTCCGTCTGCTGCGCGCAGATCCAGCGCCGCTTTGCTCTTTGCCGCACTGCAGACGATGCGCATCTTTTCCCTCTGCCAGATGATGCTCTGTACGCCCTGTTTATTCAGGCGCTGCTGCTCGCTCTGTGCGCGTTCCCCGTTGTCATAGACGCCCAGCTGCAGCGCGTAGACGGTCATTTCCGGCAGCGTGATCTCGACCTCGCGCACAGCTGACGCGAGCGTCTGTACAGCGCTGACACCATTTTTTGCCGTTTGCGCAATCTTCAGGCGAAGCTCCGGCGTCATTGCCATCGCGCAGAGCGCCAGCACCGCGCCGGCTGTCAACGCCCGCCTTCGCATCCGTCTTCCCTGTTCGCGCTTTTCCCTTCTGCGCGTCACAATCCCGCCTCTTCGCATCCTGCCCCTCCTATCCGCTCTTGACCCTATGATCCCTGCGCCGGAAATATCCCGTCGCTTCATGGATAAATGGATAACCAGAACAAAGTATGAGGTGAACGAATATGAAATATACGCTTGACACGATTCCCGTTCTCGACGCCTACCGCACTGGCTGCGAATGCCCGCTGTGCAAGATGCGCATTCAGTCGGAGGATTCCTACATCGACAGCATGCTTGGCGCGGCTTACATGGAGCCGGACTGCCGTGTTCGCACGAATGAGATCGGATTCTGTTCGCGCCATTTTGAGCTGATGTATGATCGCCGCAACCGTCTGGGCCTCGCGCTGATGACGCATACGCACATGCAGGAGGTCATCAAATCCATGGAAGGCATTCTTGCCGGCGAAATGCCCAAGGGCGGCTTCCTTGCCTCCTTCTCGCGCAGCAAGGGCGGCGAAGAGACGGCGCCGGCGAAGATCCGCGCGCGAATCGGCGGCTGCGTCATCTGCGATGATCTCAATAACGCGCTCAACCGTTACGCCTATACCATCGCCCAGCTGTATTTCACGCACACGGAATTCAAGCAGCTCTTTGAAAGCTCCAAGGGCTTCTGCCTTCCGCATCTGGCGCTCGTGCTGGAAATGGCGGGCAAGACGCTCTCTGCAGAGCAGACAAAGACGTTCCAGAAGAAGGTCGCCGAAATCGAAATCGAGAACCTCAAGCGCGTCGAAGGCGAGCTTGAATGGTTCACGCTTAAGTTTGACTATCGCAACACCGACAAGCCCTGGGGCAACAGCAAAGACGCGGTCGAGCGCGGCATCAACAAGCTGATGGGCGCCATCGTCGGCGAGGAAGCCGCACTCCCCGCGCACAACGATTAAGTGGGCTGTGCCCACACCCATATCGCTTCGCCTTGCCCCAAATGGCTCCGCACGCGCAAATAGCGCTCCGGAGCCCGACGTCTGCGGTATTGTCGCCACGCATGGCTAAAGACTTCGTGTTGTTATGCACCCACCCGCACCGCTTCGCCTGCCTCAAATGGCTCCGCACGCGCAAATGGCGCTCCGGTGCCCCGCTATTGTATGATCTGCCCCAGCCCAGCATCACCACCCATTGCACACAAAAAGACGCTTCCATTCACTGAACTGTTCTAATCAAAACGGACAGTGAAAAAAGGCCCTAATCGTAGAATATCTCAGCCGGACGCGAGTTTTCGTGTTCGGCTATTTTAATCTCATTCTTTCGTTGTTATAGTAGTCGATATAATCGTGGACAAGCATG
>JAFYOR010000084.1 GCA_017547805.1 Clostridia bacterium | reverse complement strand
TTGCCAGTTTCCCATTTTGATATTGCTCTGTCGGTAATGTTCAGTTTTTCTGCCAACTGCATTTGGGTTAAGTTTGTTTTTCTTCTGCACTCGGCAATGAACTTTCCAATTTTTACTTGGTCCATAGGTTACCTCCTTTCGTTTTCAGTATAGACAATTTGGGTAACAAAGAACACGAACCGATGGTTGAGTGGAGAGAAATCAACCATCGGTGGGGTGAAAATTGACCGTCAAATTCAAGTTTATCGCCCTGCTTACAGATATCCCCCGTCGACGCCCAGCACCTGCCCGGTGATGAACGCCGCATCCTCGCTGAGCAGGAACGCGCAGGCCTTCGCCACATCCTCAGGCCGTCCCAGCCTGCCCAGCGGCGTCTCCTCTGCCAGAATTGCCTTGGTTTCCTCGCTGTGCTCGTCCATCATCGCCGTATCGATCACGCCCGGGGCGACGCAGTTGACGCGCACGCCGCTTGGACCAAGTTCCTTGGCAAGCGCGCGGGTAAAGCCGATGATCGCCGCCTTGCTCGCGGAATACGCCACCTCGCACGATGCGCCCACGCGCCCCCACATGCTGGAGACGGTGACGATGGCGCCTTCCCGGCGGGAGACCATGCCCGGCACCAGCGCGCGGCAGAGGTAGAACATGCCTGACACGTTCACGTCCATCACAGCATGCCACTGCTCGTCCGTCATGTCGCAAAGCAGTCCCGTGTGCGACACGCCGGCGTTGAGAACCAGCGCGTCCACGCGGTGATAGAGCGAAAGGATCTCGCTGCACATCGCCGCCGTCTCGCCGGATGAGGCCAGATCGCAGCGGAATGCGTGCGCATCGCAGCCCTGCGCGCGCAGCTGCGCGGCGAGGTTTTCCGCCTTTTCAAGGCTTTTATTGGCGTGCAGGAGCACGGTATACCCCGCTGCGGCGAGTTCACTGGCGCAGGCCGCGCCGATGCCGCCGGAAGCGCCCGTGACGAGCGCGATTTTCTTTTTCATCGTTTTCCTCCATCTTGACGGCTGCACCGCAGGACGTTATTATGAGTGTATTCTATTATGAACGAAAACAGCGGAGGTTGCAAGAGATGGGACTTCAAATCTACGCCGGAAAGGGCTTTGACACGCAGAAGGCGGAGCGCTTTTTCAAGGAAAGAAGGATCAGCTACCAGCGCGTGGACGTGCTGAAGTTCGGAATCGGCAAGCGCGAGCTGGAGAGCGTCGTTTCCGCCGTCGGGCTTGACGCGGTCTGCGACAAGGACAGCAAGGCATTCCGGGAGAGCGTCATTGCCTACACGCAGAGCCGCGAGACGATTCTTTCCGGACTGATCGCCAAGCCGCAGCTCCTCAAGCTGCCCATCGTAAGAAATGGTCGGCTGGCGACGGTTGGATATTGTCCCGATGTATGGGAAAAGTGGATCGAGGAGAAGAAGATTTAAAAAAAGAATCTTTAAACTGCGCGAAGCGAAGAAGGGAGTCTGAGGGACAATGTCCCTCAGGCAGGTTTGGGCGGCAGCCCAACGTATTCTCCTGAACATAATGAAACTCCAGAATAAAACAAGAACCGAAAGCGTCGCCTTCGGTTCCTGTTCGGTTCTGGAGTTTTTTCTTATTTGTTGGAGACGTTGGGCTGCCGCCCAAACCCGCCAAGGGGCTCAGCCCCTTGACCCCACTTCGCTTCGCGCAAGTTAAAGCAGCATTACAGCAGCGTGATGCCCGCCTCTTCAAAGACGCGGTGCGTGGTTTCGTCCCAGATGGAGGACTGCACCTCGCCGATATGTGCCTTGCCCAGCAGCAGCATGCAAAGGCGGCTCTGGCCAATACCGCCGCCCATCGTCAGGGGCAGCTTGCCTTCCAGCAGCAGCTTGTGGAACGGCAGCTCGCGGCGATGGTTGCAATTGGCAATCGTCAGCTGGCGGTCAAGCGCAGCCGGATCGACGCGGATACCCATGGAGGAAATCTCCATCGCACATTCAAGCGTCGGATGCCAGAAGAGGATATCGCCGTTGAGCGTCCAGTCGTCGTAGTCCGGCGCGCGTCCGTCGTGGCGCTCTCCGCTCTCCATCGCACCGCCGATGCCCTGAATGAACACCGTGCCATGCGCCTTGGTGAAGATATTCTCGCGCTCCTTGCCCGTCTTATCCGGATACAGGTATTCAAGCTCCTGCGCGGTGACAAAGGTCACGCGGCGCTCCAGCAGCGGCGTATCGCACAGCTGGGGATACTTGCCGCGCACGGTCAGCTGCGTATCGCAGATCGCATCGACAATGCCTTGCACCGCCTGATGAAGGGTGAAATTCGTGCGGCCTTCCTCGGTGATGACCTTCTCCCAGTCCCACTGGTCGACGTAAATGGAGTGAAGGTTATCCAGCTCCTCGTCGCGGCGGATGGCGTTCATGTCGGTATAGATGCCCTTGCCGGGATGGATGTCATAGCGGTAAAGCGCCATGCGCTTCCACTTCGCCAGGGAATGCACAACTTCGGCGTTCGCCTTGGCATAAGGAACATCGAAGCTGACCGGACGCTCAACGCCGCTCAGGTCGTCGTTCAGGCCAGACGTCGGCTCGACAAACAGCGGTGCGGACACGCGCTTCAGGTTCAGCGTTCTCGCCAGAGAATCCTGAAACACACGCTTGATCAGGCTGATCGCGCTCTGCGTCTGATACAGGGACAGCTTGGGCGCGTAGTTGTTGGGAATATAGGAAGTACCCATAAGATTCACTCCTTAGGGATGATGTGTTGATTTTTATTGATCCGCGGCAGGCAGCGCGCTGAGCGCGCCGTCCGTCACCTGATAGCCGTCGCCATCCACGGTGAGGGCAAGCATCGCGCCGGGAATCGCTTCCTCGGTCAGCGCGTCCGTCAGCGCGAAGGTAATCACGGGATTTTTTGCGCCCTCGCTGGGTGTCTGGTCGCTCCAGACGACGGTTTCGCCTTCGCTGCTCGCCGTCGCGCCGACGCTGACATAAGCGCCCGTTCGCTGATCCCACTTGAGGAACACGCCGCTCGTCGCGCTGAAGGCGTATTTCACATCCTGCGGCGAGCCGTCGGCGCCATAGAGCGTCAGCGTGAGCATCAGGCCGGAAAGGGAGCTGTCGCGCGGGGTATAGCGGCGCATGGTCAGCACCTCCAGCGTCTGTCCGCCGGAGAGCGGCGCGCGCAGGGTGATCGTGGTCTCCTCCGCGCGGACATAGCTGAGCACGCCGGGCGTATAGTTGGCGAGAATGGAGCCATAACCGCCATTCTGGAAGAAATCGCCCAGCTGCGCATCACGCCACGCCTGCCGCTCATTCTCCGAGAGCAGACCGCGCTCCACGACGAGCGCCTCCAGTTCGGAAAGGAAGGCTTTATAGCTTTCTTCCAGCTGCATCAGATCGTCGACGCTCAGCAGCGGATCTCCCTCGCCCGCAGCCATGCACGGACAAAGCAAAATACATGCCGCCAGCAGCATCGCCTCAAAGCGCTTCATCAGGCGCATAGGGATTCGCTTCCTTTCTTTTCGTTATCTGTGCCTTTCGCCGGCTTATTTCGCGATGTAGACGATATCGCTCACGGAGCGCTCGCGCGTTCCGCTGGACTGATTGATGCGCGCGCCCTCAAAATAGAGCGATGCGCTTCCGCCGCCATCCAGATTATACGCCACCTGCGCGCCCTCCTCAAGGAAGACCTGCTGCAGCTCCTGCAGGGTCATGCCCTTCTCGCTCCAGCCGTTGCGCCGTCCGTCCGCGACGACGAAGATGTAGTGATTGCCTCCGGCCCAGCCGATCGCCGAGCGCGGCTCGCGGGTTTCATCGGTGGTGTTGATGATGTACTTTTTGTAGATCTCCACGGCCTCGCCGTTATCAACGAGCGCCGGACCAAAGAAGAAGGACTGCACAACGCCGCGGGAAAGCTGCTCCTCGCCGGCGCCCTGCACATAATCGCTCCTGTAGATGACCTCAAAGGAGCCGTCGTTCATCACCAGCAGGTGGTCGCGTCCGCCCTTCTTATCGCGATAGAGCACGCCATTGCGGATGATCAGGCCGGTATCATCCTTATAGTTGTAGTAGTCGCCGTTGATGGCGATCACCGCGTCGTGACGGGCCGCGATGTCGCTGGTCGCCTCGACGTAGGTTTTGTTGTATTCCTCGCCGGCAAACGCCGCCTTCAGCTGGGACGGATCATTGACATAGATATGCGCGACGAAGAAGCGCAGATCGTGCTTTTTGTAGGCGTAATGCCACTGCTCGATGTCGATCTTCAGCGTTTCGCTTTCGTGCGCATAGCTCGCTTCCAGATTCTTTTCAAGGATCGTATCCGGCTTGGCCTGCGCGCAGGCGGCGAAGCAGAGCATGAGCACGAGCGCGAAGACAGAAATAATGATTTTGCGGTTCATATGGGATTCCTTTCGTAGGTAGAGCATCTATACTTTACTTGGCTGTTTGCGAAACAGGTTATGTGCTCCGCTGAGGTCCCCGCCACAGCGGCTTCAAGCAAGCGCGAAGTGGATGCAGAGCCGAGCGCGTCCAGTGGACGAAACAGCGAGGCGGAGCATCTGGAAACCTAAAGGAGCAGCTGTGCTGCGACTATTAGGTTTCCCGGCAGGTGATTCCGGGCACAGCCCGGCTCAGCTCACGGGTTGGGCATGAACATGATGACATCGGAAACGCTGCGCTCCTTGCCGCCGGAGGGCATGTTGATGACCTCGCCCAGGAAGTAGAGCGTCGTGGAGCCGCCGCCGTCCAGATTGAAGGCGAAATCCACGCCCTCGTCAAGGAACAGCTGCTGCACCTGCGGAACGCTCGCGCCGGTGGAATAGCCTTCGCGGCGTCCGTCGACGACGATGATTATGTAATGCAGCGGTCCCTTCTGTCCAATCGCCGTGCGCGGGTTGTCGTAGCCCTCGCCGCAGTTAATATAGAAGGACTTGGGCAGATCGACCGGTTCGCCGTTTTCAACGAGCACCGGACCGAACTCAAATGTCTGCCACGTATCCGCCTGCTCAAGGCGGTTGGCAACGAGACCCTGCTTGCCGGAACGGTCGGTCTGCGCGGACAGGTTGCCGTCCTTATCCACAACCAGCAGATGATGCTTCTTGATGTTCTGCGCGCGCAGCAGCTCGCCGTTGCGGATGATGACGCCCTCTCGGTGGTAGCGGCAGAAGTCCGCGTTGATCGCGATGACCGGGCTGTAACGCTCAGCGATGTCGCTGACCGCCTCGTAGATGCCGCTCCTGAAATCATCGCCGGCAAAGGCCGTCTTGAACTGGCTGACGTCCGTGAGCTGCACGTCAGCGACAAAATAGGTCATGCCGTCTTTTTGCTTTTGTTCAATGGAAACTTTGAGCCTGTCGGTATTATAAACGAGCTCGCCCGGCTCATAGTGCTTGAATTTCGTCTTCGGCTCCGCAGTCGCTTCCGGCGCAGGCGTTGCGTTCAGGATCTCTTCCTGCTGCTCCTGCTGCGCCTTGTCCATCTGAATGGTTTCATACAGCTGCGTTCCCGGCTGGGGCGTCGCGCCCGGCAGATCCTTGACCAGCTTTTCATTGCGCACGGCTGCCCAGTCCGAAAAACGCTCCTGCACATCGGGCACATCCGCCAGCGGCGCGCTGCCGTTGCAGAAAACGATCACCAGCAGGAGGCACGCCGCCGCATACAGCACGCGCATGCCAACGCCCATCTGCGGCAGATCAAAGTAGCGCTTGCGGAACCGGCTCTCATGGCTGATCCGGCTTTCCGTACGCGGCGCCTTTGTGTATCGCCTGAACGAGGTACGCCTGAATTGATCGACCGCTTCCGGCTGCTCCTGCCGTTTTTTCTGCCGCATACAGCGCGCCCCCTTTCTCCCATCGGTCAAAAAATCGTATCTTTTATTATACTTCTCAATCATGCGTCTGTCAAACGATTCCGAAAATTGTCGGTCGGTGTTCAAATCTGCGGCGTATGCGATTTTCCTTTGACATTTTTTGACGCAACTGGACAGAAAAAATGACGGAAATCTCCCGCAACACACATTGCCTTGTGTCCGGCCTCCCACATCGACCACAGGATATTGTGGATAACCACCGCGCATCCAGCAGGAGGACTGTGGATAAACTGCAAAAACGTCCCGTTTTCCCCCGCCGAAAAAACCTTGAAATAGCTGTTTATTTCTGCTATGATAAGAATCCCGGCAGACGGGAGTTATCCACAGCTTACTTAGGATATCCACAGGATGTGGATGATCCTCTATTTATCCACACCTTATCCACAACCCATGTGGAGGGATAAGTGGACAACTGATACACAACCACCGACGGCAAAACGTCCGGTCATCCTGAGCAAAACACGGAGGAATATATGGATCACGTCGAATTATGGAACAAAGCCAAGGCGCTGCTGCGCGAAGAACTGGCCAGCGTTTCCTACAATACATGGATTGATCAGCCGATCAAGCCGGTATACGTCGCCGACGACAAGCTCGCGCTGGAAGTCATCAGCGAGTTCAACGAGAAGACCATCCGCAACCGCTACCTGTCCATGATCGTCAATGCGGTTTCGGAGGCTGCCGGCCGCAGCATGACCATTGAGCTGATGAGCAAGGACGAGCGCATCGCCTGGCAGGAGCGCCAGCGCAAGGAAGAGCAGGCGCCTATGGAAGGCGCGAACATGTTCAACCCCAAGTCCACGTTCGATAATTTCGTCGTTGGCTCCTCCAACCGCTTTGCGCATGCAGCCTCCCTCGCCGTTGCCGAAACGCCGGGCAAGGCGTACAACCCGCTGTTCCTCTACGGCGGCGTCGGCCTTGGCAAGACGCACCTGATGCATGCCATCGGCCACTTCATTCAGGAGCATTTCCCGAACCTGAATCTGCTCTACCTGCCCACCGAGATGTTCACCAACGAGATGATCGCCGCCATCAAGAACAACAAGAATTCCGAATTCCGCAACCGCTTCCGCAACGTCGACGTGCTGATGCTTGACGATATTCAGTTCATCGCCGGACGCGATTCCACGCAGGAGGAGTTCTTCCATACCTTCAATGCGCTGCATTCCGCCGGCAAGCAGATCATCATCTCCTCTGATAAGCCGCCGCGCGAGATCGCCCGCCTTGAAGAGCGCCTGCGCTCCCGCTTTGAGTGGGGCCTCATCGCCGATATCCAGAAGCCGGATTTTGACACCCGCGTCGCCATCCTGCGCAAGAAGGCCGACGAGGAGGGTATCTCCGTCAGCTATGAAATGCTGGAGCTCATCGCCGCCCGCATCGACAGCAACATCCGAGAGCTGGAAGGCAGCCTCACCCGCGTCAACGCCTACGCCAAGCTCATCCACTGCGAAATCAATGAAGAGGTCATCACCCACGCGCTCAAGGACATCGCGGTCGTTCGCGATCCCAAGCGCGTGACGCCGGATCTGATCATCGATACCGTCTCTGAATACTACGGCCTTGGTCCGCAGCTGCTGCGCGGCAACTCCCGCAAGAAGGAAATCGCGCAGGCGCGCCACGTCGCCGTCTATCTCACCCGCGAGATGACGGGCATGAGCCTGCCGCGCATCGGCGACGCCTTCGGCCGCGATCATTCCACGATCATCAATTCCTGCGACAAGATTTCAAAGCTGCTGGAAACCGATCCGAACATGAAGGCGACGATTGCGGATCTCAAGAAGATCATCTCTGAAAAATAAGACGATCAACAACAGAAAAACGTTCCGCCCAGACAACAAAACCGGCCTGAAACAGGCCGGTTTTTTCTTTGCTGCAAAATATGCGGCTGTCATTCGATCACAAAATCAAAATACGTATCCGGATACGGCTCGTCCTTCAGGCGGTAATGCCACCACTCCTCGCTGTAAGGCAGAAAGCCCGCCTTCTCCATGACCGTTTTCAGATACTCGCGGTTGCGCTTCTGCGCAGGCGTCAGCTGTGCATAAGCATGACCGGAGACGGCGGAGAACCAATCGAATTCCCCGCCCACATCAAGCGGCTTCCCCTCGGCGTCAAGGATCGTCAGATCCACCGTCGAGCCGCGCGAATGGCCGGACCGGCGCGCAATGTAGCCCTTTTCAAACAGCTCCGCCTTGTCAAGCGTCGGATAAAACTCCGCCTTGCCCAGCGTGTCGTCAAGGTCAAGCGACCAGCGGACAAAATGATCGACCGCGCGCTGCGGCCGGTACGCATCATAAATGAGCGGCGTATATCCGTCGGCGGCAAACACAGCCGCAGCCTTTGCCAGCGCCTGCGCACATTCGCGCGTACAGACACTCCTTGCCGCGGCATAGCCGTCCGCCGGGCGTCCCATAAAGTTGTGGCAGCCTGCATAGCGGACGTCCTCCCGAACGCCGGGAATCACGTCTGCGATGTACACAAATCCTTCCGGCAGCATGATCGTCTTTCCTCCCGTGATGATGGTTTTCTTTCTGCATTATAGACCACCCGGGCATTATCGCGCAACGCCCGCGGCAAAAAAATGACAAATTGTCAAATAAATCCCATAATTTTGAATTATTGGATTGATATTCTTCGTTTTTTGTGATATTATGGGTGAAACCGTCACCGAAAAGAAACTTTTGAAGGAAATTCCTTCATTTTCGGTTGATAAAATGCAATCAAGGAGGCTATTTCTATGAATCGCGTTTACAATTTTGCGCCGGGTCCGTCGATGCTCCCGCTGGAAGTGCTCGAGAAGGTTCAGTCCGAGCTGCTTTGCTACGGCAGCACGGGGATGTCCGTCATGGAGATGAGCCATCGGTCCAAGATGTATCTGGAGATCTTTGACAAGACCGTCGCTGACCTCAAGAAGCTCATGAACGTGCCCGACGGGTACAAGATCATGTTCGTGCAGGGCGGCGCAACGGCCATGTTCGCCGCAGTCGCCATGAACCTGATGCAGGGCGGCAAGGCGGACTACATCGACTCCGGCAACTTCGCTCACAACGCACTCGTGGAGGCGCAGAAGTACGGCGAAGTTGTGATCGCCGGCTCCTCTCGTGCGGATAACTATACCTACATCCCGGCATACACCCTCTCCCCGGACGCCAAGTACGTCCACATCACCACCAACAACACCATCTACGGCACGCGCTACACGCAGCTGCCGGATACGGGCAATGTGCCGCTGGTGGCGGATATGTCCTCCAACATCCTCTCCGAGGTGTATGACGTATCCAAGTTCGGCGTGATCTATGCCGGCGCGCAGAAGAACGTCGCCCCCGCGGGCTGCGTGATCCTGATCGTGCGCGAGGATCTGATGGGCAACGAGCTGCCCTGCACGCCCAAGGTCATGAGCTTTAAGAAGATGGCCGACGCGGACAGCATGCTCAACACCCCCAACTGCTTCGGCATCTACGTCGCAGGCAAGACGTTTGAATGGCTGCTTGCCAACGGCGGCGTCGAAGCGATGGAGAAGATCAACATCGAAAAGGCGAAGCTGCTTTACGATTTCCTCGACGAGAGCGCGCTGTTCAAGGGCACGGCCAGAGCTGCCGACCGCAGCCGCATGAACGTGACCTTTATCACCGGCGATGCGGATCTGGATGCGAAGTTCGTCAAGGAAGCGGCCGCTCAGGGTCTTGTCAACCTCAAGGGTCACCGCATCGTGGGCGGCATGCGCGCCTCCATCTAAAACGCCATGCCGAAGGAAGGCGTGAAGAAGCTGGTCGCAGACATGAAGGAATTCGAAGCCGCCAACCAGTAACGCCGCATTA
>JAFYOR010000011.1 GCA_017547805.1 Clostridia bacterium | reverse complement strand
GCAGCGAGCAGGTTGTTCGCCGCGCCGATGGCATGGAAGTCGCCGGTGAAATGCAGGTTGATATCCTCCATCGGGACAACCTGCGCATAGCCGCCGCCGGCCGCGCCGCCCTTCACGCCGAAGACCGGGCCAAGGCTCGGCTCACGCAGCGCGAGGATCGCATTCTTACCGATCTTGCGCAGGCCGTCGGCAAGGCCGACGGACGTGGTGGTCTTGCCCTCGCCGGCCGGGGTCGGGGAAATGGCGGTCACCAGGATCAGCTTGCCGTCCTGATTGTCCACATCGCGCAGCAGATTGTAGTCAATCTTCGCCTTGTAATTGCCGTAGAGCTCCAGATACTTCTCATCCACGCCCGCAGTCTTAGCGATCTCGCGGATGTTCTTCATTTCACACGCCTGTGCGATTTCGATATCAGACAGATAACCCATAAACAAGTCCTCCTTGTGTTGTTTCCGGCTGCGTCTTTTCATATAAAAAGGCGCACCGATATTCTCAGTGCGCCCAGACGGTCGGCATAAAGCGCAGTATGCGCCGCGGCACTTCCTGTGGGTCGTCCCACTTCCGTCAGTCATGCCGCTGGGGAATCGCAAAAAGGCTTTTCCCATATAAACAAATGATATCACGCTCACCGAAGATTCGTCAAGTGGGATTTGGCTGCTGCGCCCGATGCGGCAAAATCATTGCCGCTTTGCGAATATATTGCAAAATTCTGACATATTTTTATCTTTACCATTGCAATCCATTCGTTTTTGTGCTAAAATGTGCCCATAACACGCCGAAAATGATATTTTATATATCTTATCTTGCAAGTTTCGGCATATTTGAGGAGGCTTATTTCTATGAATCGCGTTTATAATTTCGCGCCCGGCCCGTCCATGCTTGCCACTGAAGTCCTTGAGCAGGTTCAGAAGGATCTGCTGTGTTATGGCAGTACCGGCATGTCCGTCATGGAGATGAGTCATCGATCTAAGATGTACCTTGAGATCTTCGACAAGACCGTCGCAGACTTCAAGGAGGTCATGGGCATCCCCGAGGGCTACAAGGTTCTGTTCCTTCAGGGCGGCGCAACGCAGATGTTCGCCACCATCCCGCTGAATCTCATGCAGGGCGGCAAGGCCGACTACATCGATTCCGGCAACTTTGCGCACAACGCGCTGGTGGAAGCCAAGAAATACGGCGAAGTGGTCGTAGCCGGCTCCTCCCGCGATGACAACTACACCTACATCCCCGAGTACACCCTCTCCCCGGACGCCAAGTACGTTCACATCACCACCAACAACACCATCTACGGCACGCGCTATGACCATGTGCCGGAGACCGGCAATGTGCCGCTGGTGGCGGATATGTCCTCCAACATCCTCTCCGAGGTTTACGACGTTTCCAAGTTCGGCCTGATCTACGCTGGCGCGCAGAAGAACGTCGCGCCCGCGGGCGTGACCATCGTGGTCGTGCGCGAGGATCTGCTAGGCAACGAAGCCCCGATGACGCCGAAGGTCATGAGCCTCAAGAAGATGGCCGAGGCCGACAGCATGCTCAACACCCCGAACTGCTTTGGCATCTATGTCGCGGGCCTGACCTTCGACTGGATCAAGAAGCAGGGCGGCGTCGCTGCGATGGAGAAGATCAACATCGAAAAGGCAAACCTGCTGTATGACTTCCTGGACAACAGCAAGCTCTTCAAGGGCACGGCCAACGCCAAGGACCGCAGCCGCATGAACGTGACCTTCGTCACCGGCGATCCGGACAAGGACGCCGCGTTTGTCAAGGCTGCTGCGGCCAAGGGTCTGGTGAACCTGAAGGGTCACCGCATCGTCGGCGGCATGCGCGCGAGCATCTACAACGCCATGCCGATGGAGGGCGTAAAGGCGCTGGTCGAGTTCATGAAGGAATTCGAGACGGCTCACAAGTAAGTCCGACGGGCGGATGATATCTGCTCCTACGGTTAGGCGCTCCTATGTAGGGGCGGCAATCTGCCGCCCGCATCTCAAAGATCAAAGAGAGAAGGTTATCTTCCATGGAATATAAGATTAAAACGCTGAACGCGATTTCTTCCGCAATCTACACCCAGCTGGACGAGAAGTATAAAGTAGCCGACGACATCGCCCATCCGCAGGGCGTGCTGGTCCGCTCCGCGTCCATGCATGATACGCCGATCGACGACAGCGTGCTGTGCATCGCGCGCGCCGGCGCGGGCTACAACAACATCCCGGTCGACGCCTGCAGCGAGAAGGGCATCTGCGTATTCAACACCCCGGGCGCGAACGCCAATGCCGTCGCCGAGATGGTGCTGGCTGGCATGCTGCTCTCCTGCCGCAACATCGTGGGCGGCATCGAATGGACGCGCACCCTGAAGGGGCAGGGCGCCGCGGTAGAAAAGGCTGTCGAAAAGGGCAAGAAGGCCTTCGTCGGTCCGGAGCTGCGCGGCAAGACGCTGGGCGTTGTGGGTCTGGGCGCGATCGGCGTGCTGGTGGCCAATGCCGCCGTGCATCTGGGCATGAACGTCGTGGGCTATGACCCGATGATTTCCGTCGAGCATGCGTGGAAGCTGAGCCGTCAGGTCAAGCGCGAGAATTCTCTGGACATGCTGTTCTCCTCCTGTGATTTCATCACGCTGCATGTCCCGCTCAACGACAAGACCCGCGCCATGGTCGGTACGCGTACGCTGTCCCTGTGCCGCAAGGGCATCCGCATCATGAACTTCGCGCGCGGCGGTCTGGTGGACGACGTTGCGCTGGTAGATGCGCTGGGCGACGGCCGCGTGAGCTGCTACGTAACTGACTTCCCGAGCGACGCGCTGATCGGCCTCGATGGCGTGATCGCGATCCCGCATCTGGGCGCTTCCACCCCGGAGAGCGAAGAGAACTGCGCCGTGATGGCTGCTGCTCAGACCCGCGACTTCCTTGAATCCGGCATCATCCGCAACAGCGTGAATCTGCCGGCGATCGACGTCGCCCCGGTGAGCAAGCCGCGCCTGATGTGCATCCACGAAAACGTGCCCAATGTTCTGGGTTCCATCACCTCCGCCGTCGCAGGCTTTGGCCTGAACATTTCCGACCTCGTCAACCGCAGCCGCGGCACGATGGCCGTGTCCGTCGTGGATATCGACGAGATCCCGACCCGCGCGCAGGATACGCTGTGCGACAAGATCAGCGAGATTCCGGGCATGAAGCGCGTGCGTCTGCTGGGCGTGTAAGCCGAAAAACAATCGTACATAAAAACCCTGCCGGATTTGTGTCCGGCAGGGCTTTTGATTTGCAAGAGGGGGATTCGCATTCAGCCTTTACTGCTTCTTAATCTGATTGAGCATCGCGTTGAGGCCCAGAAGCTGTTCCTTGGTCATCTTCACATTCGCCGCGCCCATCAGGCCAGCCAGACGAATGACCGTGAAACCGCCCATCATCTGCATCATCGCCGGGGTCATCTCAAAGCCGGACATCATGGAGTCCTTGCCGCCGGAAGCCATCATCTGCTTCATCATGCCGGCAAAGAGCTGCTGGCCCTGCGGATTGGCCATGATATCGGAGAGCTTGTCGTTCAGGGAGAAGCAGCCCTCGACCTCGGTGATATCAAACCAGTTGAGGATCGCGCCCTTCTCGCGCAGGCGATACGCCTCGTTG
Source organism: Clostridia bacterium (assembly GCA_017547805.1). Lineage (GTDB taxonomy): Bacteria > Bacillota > Clostridia > Christensenellales > Aristaeellaceae > Ventricola. The sequence goes on along the minus strand of JAFYOR010000011.1, from coordinate 6,031 downwards.
AAGACCTCGACCTTGTTGATCACGCTCTCGTCATGGCACGCGCCTGCGACAGCCTCCAGACGGGTCTTGCCCGTGTTGGGCACGTCGAAGTAGAAGAAGTGATCCGCCGCCGTCTTCTTGCCCAGAGACACGCCGTTTGCAAACAGCTCAACCTCCGGCTGGTTGGAATAGACGGTGACCTTCGTCACGTCCTCGACGCGGTCGACGTAGCGCTTGCCGCACAGATGGACAAACGGATCGTCGCTCAGCCACGCCTTGTAGGCGTAGAAGGAATCCTTCTTGTACTTGCGGTCGAACGTCACCAGACCCTTGTGGTTCTGTCCGTTCTCGCCGCCCTCCGCGCGGTTGTCCGCGCCAAAGTCGAACATATTCCACACATGGGTCGCCCAGAGATACGGGCGGGTAAAGAGCTGACGGATGAGCTCCTCATGGTAGTACGCCTGATACTCCTCGGTGTAGTCGCCCTGCGTCGGCTTGGAGGTATGCCAGTTCAGCGCCTCGCAGCCATACTCGGAGCAGCCCACCGCAATATCGGGATACATCGCATGGAACTTATCGAACCACGGGCCGTTCATGCTCGTATCGCCGCCGTACCAGCCGAAGTAGTGGTTCCAGGAGACAGTATCCGGAATCCGGATATACTCGGCGTCCATCGGGCACATGGACACGATGGCCATGGTGGTCAGGCGGGTCTTGTCCATCTCATGGCACAGGTCGTTGAGGATCCTGTGGTTCTCGATCAGATCCGGATCCTTTTCGCCCTTCATGGTGATCTCGTTGGAGAGGCCCCAGACCACGATGGACGGATGGTTGTAATTCTGCAGCACCAGCTCCTTCATCTGGGAGATGGTGTTCTCGCGGCCGTTCGGCAGATGCTGGGAGATATACGGGATCTCCGCCCAGACGACCATGCCGTACTCGTCGCACAGATCATAAAAATACTGGTCATGCTGATAATGCGCAAGGCGGATGGTGGTCGCGCCGACCTCGGCGATCAGCTCCATATCCTCCCTGTGATGCTCCGGCAGGAGCGCATTGCCGATGCCCCAGCGGTCCTGATGGCGGGAGACGCCGCGCAGCGGATACTCCTCGCCGTTGAGGATAAAGCCGCGCTCAGAATCGATCGCAAACGTACGGCAGCCAAAGCGGGTCTGTACAGTATCGAGCACCTTGCCGTCCTCGATCAGCTCCACAACGGCGGTATACAGATACGGATCCTTGCGGCCATGCCACAGATGCACATCCGCAATCACCGCATCAAAGGCCGTCTCCGCCGCCGGCTTTTCAGCCTTGGCGACGACGCAGCCGCACGGCATCTTCAAGCTGTAGCGCAGCATCTGGCCTTCCTTCGCGCCCGTGAGGTAGACCTCCGTCTTCACGTACGCATTCTTGCCGTCGACGATCGGGGTCACGGCGATGCCCGGCGCGCCATGGTACTCCAGATCGAAATGGGACTCGGGAACGCCGATCAGGTTCACATCGCGGTACAGACCGCCGTAGAAGGTGAAGTCTGCCATCTGCGGATACACCCTGTCGTTGGCGCTGTTGTCCACGGTGATGACAATCAGCGTATCCTCGCTGCGGGAAACAGCGTCCGTCACATCCGCACGCCAGGTGGAGTAGCCGCCGTCATGATGGGCAATGTGCTTGCCGCCGACATAGAGATCGGCAGAGGAGTTCGCGCCCTGAATCTCGATGAAGAGCTTCTCGCCCTCGGGCAGATCCTCAAAGGAGAGGTTCTTGATGTATGCGCAGACGCCGCGGTAATAATCGCCCGCGCCGTCCTGACCGTCGATCGCGTTCCAGCTGTGCGGAAGATTCACAAAATACGCCGGGGCCGGCATCGCGGACGGAATTCCTTCCGGCGCCATGACAAACGCCCACTTGCGGTTGAGGCTGACCATCTGTCTCATGGTAAGTCATCCTTTCCAAAATATCGTTTCAAAACGAAACTGTCATTCCTAGTATAACCCGTTTCTGCGCAAAATCGCAGATCAATCTGTCAGGAGTCAGCATCAATCCTTGGCCGCGCGGCGCGCCTTGATTTCCTCGGTCATCTTCGCCAGGCTCTTCTTATCCAGATTATAAATCAGGCTGAGGCCGACGAACTGCATCACGGCGCTGATCATATACATCCACGCAACGAGATAGCGCATGTTCAGCGCAGTCTCCGGGGACTGATTCGCGCCCAGCGTGCCGACATAGCCCAGCGCGGTCATCACGACCAGCGCAAGCGCCGGACCCACGCCCTGGGACAGCTTGCGGAAGAAGGAATGCAGCGCATAGACGGTGCCCTCTTCGCGCTTGCCGGTCTTCCATTCGTTGTAGTCGATCGCGTCGCCCATCATCGCCCAGGAGACGGTGGAATAGATACCCAAGCCCAGCGCGTTGATCAGCTGGCAGACGATGTAGATGGCAATGCCCTTGCCGTCCGGGGTGATCGGCAGCAGGAGCATCATCGCGCAGGCGATCATGGAAAGAATCGCGCCGACGGTCGCCAGCTCCTTCTTGCCGAACTTCACGACCATCTTGCGCGCAAGCGGCGTAAAGAAGATGATCGGGATCATCGCAAACATGGACACCAGACCGGAGATCTGCGCATTCTGGAAATAGCTCTGGAACATAACGGTCACGGCGGTGGCAGCGCCCTGCTGGCCAAGGAACATGCCCATCGCGGCGAGGGTCGCGCCCACGGCCGGGCGGTTCTTCAGGAAGTTGCCCATGGCCTCAACCACATTGAACTTCGGCGCTTCTTCGGAAAGGGTCACGTCGCTCTCCACGCGGATCTCGGTGTTCTTGATCATGAACTGGAAGCACAGGAATCCGAGGAATCCCATGATCAGCGCAGCGATGAACACGCGCTCGCCAACGAGGTTGTTGCTCTTGTCGTAGATAATCATCGGCAGGATGATCATCGGCGCCATATTGCCCACCAGAGAGCCGACGGAGCGCCACGCAGAAAGGGATGCACGGTCGCCGGGATTATCGGAAATCAGGCCCAGCAGGGAGCCATAGGGCACGTTCGCCACGGTGTAGAACGCATCCCAGACCACGTATCCGGCAATGAAGAGAATGAACTTCGCCCAAACCGGCGCATTCGGGAACGGCAGGAAGCAGCACGCGCCGCCCACGATCAGGCCGATGGAGCCCACCCAGATATACTGCAGGAACTTGTTGCGCTTATACTGACGCTTGTCCGCGTCGACGATGGAGCCGATGAGCGGATCGTTGATGGCGTCCCAAACCTGCACGATCACCAGCAGCAGGGAATACCACAGATCCATACCCATGAACTGGGTCCAGAAAATGGCCATCGTACCCTTGAGCGCAAAGCTCATGTTGCAGCCAAAGTCGCCGGCAGCATAGGCCAGGTTGTCCCTCATGCCAAAGGGACGATAATTCTTCTTCTGAGACATGTTGTTCTTCCTTTCTCATTCGCATCTCTTACGCGTCTGATTCGCGTTTCCCGAGGAGTGCCTCTCCTCTGCCTTTGTATCCATTATACAGAAAATCAAACATATAACGTAAGCATATTTTTTGCTCGTAGTCATACAATTTTTGTCTATAATTGATTTTTCACAAAAATTATATTATCATAGGAACCACAAGGAGGTGATTTCTGTGGATCGGAACAATCTTGTTCAGCCCCTCGACCTAAGCAGCACGACGCCCGATGCCGCCGGCAGCGCCCTTTTCGCCCAGCGCGAAGCGATTGAGCTGCGCTATCAGACCGAGGCCGCGCTGATGTACGCGCTTTCCCGCGGAAAGGCCCGCCGGGCTAACGAGATCCTCAGCCATTTCCGCCTGGAAAACATGGACAAGCGCTCTGCATGTCCGCTGCGCGACATGCAGAACTACCTGATCATCCTCAATACGCTTTCGCGCAAGGCCGTCGAGCAGGGCGGCGTCCATCCGCTGTATATCGACCGCACGTCGTCCTCCATCGCGCGCAGGATTGAGCAATGCGTTTCTCTGGAGGAATGCTTAAATCTGATGAACGACATGGTCCACAAGTACTGCCTGCTGGTCAAGAATCACAACATGACGCAGTATTCCCAGCCGGTTCAAAGCGTCATCCTCCAGATCGATTCGGACATCGCCGGCGATCTGAGCCTGCAGGCGCATGCCCGGCGCATCGGCGTCAACGCCAGCTATCTGAGCGCGCTGTTCAAAAAGGAAACCGGCATGACGCTCACCGACTTCGTCAACCGCAAGCGCATCGATTTCGCCATCTATCTGCTCAATGCATCCGACCTGCAGATTCAAACCGTCGCCCAGCACTGCGGTATTCCCGACGTCAATTACTTCACCCGCACATTTAAGAAAATCATCGGCATCACGCCGTCACAATACCGCAGGCGCACGCGCGGCGAATGATCAGGCCTTCCGCCTGGCGCTGAGCAGCGCGGCGTTCTCCTCCACCTGACGCCTGCGCAGCGGATACCACAGCCAGAGAATCGCCGCCAGCAGCGCAAAGCCCAGCGCAGGCACCAGCGTCGCAATGGTAAACATCCCCTCCAGCACCTGCGGCGGCTGCCCTGACGGAGAGCCGTTGACATAGCCGATCGCCGTCAGCAGCCAGCCGGACAGGCCAGCGGCGGCTGCCTGCCCCAGCTTGCGCGCGAAGGAATACATCGCATAGATGGAGCCGTCCTCGCGCACGCCGTTTATGAGTTCCGCCTGATCGATCACGTCAGTGATCAGCGCCCAGGAAACCATGGAAAACACGCCAAGGCCGAGCCAGCCCAGCGCCTGCAGCGCCACAAACGTCCATACGCTCTGCGGACGGATCAAAAATGTGATCACACTGACCAGCGCAGCGGACAGATTGGACACGACGGAAATTTCCGCCTTGCCGAATTTGGCCGCCAGCGGCTTTGCCAGCGCGGCTGCAAGCAGCATGCCGCCCATCATCACCAGCGTGGAAACCGACTGCGCAGAGGCGTTGTTGTAATAATCCGGAAAGATATAGCCGCCCATGTTCTGCATGGTCAGCTGCGCGAGCAGCATGACAATCGACGCGGCGATGATCGAAATCAGCGCGCGGTTGCGCAGCGCGCTTTTGAACATCGCCAATACGCTCTGCTGTCGCTTCGCTTCCTGCTGCGGCGGGACGACGCGCTCCGTCGTCAGCGCGTAGCAGGCCAGATACGCCGCAATCGCCAGCAGCGAAAACACGCCCGCCGCCAGCGTCACCCGCGAACCGATCAGCCGCTCCGCGCCGTCCACCTTTTCATAAGCCAGCGCCGGCAGCAGCACGCCGATCAGCGTACCGGCCAGCGTCGCGCCCATGGAGCGATAGGTCGACAGGCTCTGCCGATCGCCCGGATCGCCGGAAATCGCCGACGCCATCGAGCCATACGGAATATTCACCGCCGTATAGCACACGGAACTCCAGAAAATATAGGTCACGAACAGATACGCAACCTTCGCCGCATACGGCAGTCCGGCCAGCGCGCTCTGATACATCAGAAACGACGCGGCCGCCACCGGAATGCACATCCGCCGGATCCACGGTCTGAACTTTCCTGCACCGGGGATCACGCGGCTGCGATCGCAGATTCTGCCCATGGTCACATCCGTAAAGGCGTCGACAAAGCGCGCAAGCATCATGATCGTGCCGACCACGCCTGCCGATACACCCATGACGTCCGTATAAAACTTCATGAGGATCATCGTGGAGAGAATAAAGGTGAAGTCGTTGCCGAAATCGCCAAAGAGATAGCCCAGTTTATCCCTCATGCCAAAGGGACGAATGATTTGCGACATGCTGCATCCAGTCCTTTCATCGTCAATGCGCTTATTCTGACCGGAAATGCAAACAAAAAACCCCGTCTTCCGTGAACTGAACCCCGACGATTGGACAGGAATAAAACGCCCTATCGCAGGAATACAATGAATTACGCAAACTGGCGTCGTTTTTCAAGCGGCGTCAGTTTTGTTTTGAGCTGAATACGCTCATTGTTGTAGAAATAGATGAAGCTATCGACAAGTTCTCGAGCGTGTTCCAGTGACTGCGGCTTGTGCCTTC
>JAFYOR010000083.1 GCA_017547805.1 Clostridia bacterium | reverse complement strand
GCCAGGATGGTAGACATGTACTCGAAGGAAGCGGTGTTGGACCAGGTGCCGTTCATATCGACATGGTACTTGGTGGTGGCGTTGGCGTCATAGTAGGCCAGCGCCGGCTTGCCGGCGGCGGTCAGGACAGCGTCAGCATTCTCAACGCCGTACTTGGTGCGCAGGATGGCTTCCTGGTTGGCTTCGTCGCCCTTGAACATGACGTAGGAGATCACGCCGTCCTTGTTCAGGTCCATCGCGTCGTAGTTGGCCAGAACGTATTCGCCGATCATGTCGCCCTGCATCTTGCCGGCCTCATCGAACTTGGTGCCGATGAAAGCGGACTTCTCGTAGGACTTGAACAGGTTGCCGGCCTCAACGTCGTCGGTGGAAACCGCACGGTTGAAGAAGACGGCCGGGACGCCGTAGCCAGCGACGGTGTTCATCAGGGTTTCGGCGGTGCCGATGGCGCCGGACTCAACCATGTTGATGACGATCGCATTCGCACCGGTAACCAGCGCGGTGTTGATATCGTCGGTCTGGGTCTGCTGGTTGGCGTTGGAGTCCTTCATCTGGAAGGACAGGCCCTGAGCGGTCATGGCCTCTTCAAGAGCGGTACGGACGCTGGTGAGATACACGTCACCGAAGGTGTACCAGGAGACGACAGCCTCGTCCGCGGCAGCGACGCCGATCATGGACAGGCAGAGCATCATCGCCATGATGACAGCAAGGAACTTTTTCATAGGGGATGCACCTCTTTTAAAATATTTCAACGGAACCATTCCGTTGATTGACCCAATCACAGGGGCTGTGCAGACCATCGCACAAACCGCACCGACCCCCCACTTTGATAAAATCATTATATTCAAGCAGCACGCAGATGTCAACGTTTTTTTATCCCATATAATCTAACAGCGCCCGTTTTCTTTGAGCACATTTGCCGACATTCTTCTCCCCCTTTTTCTGCTTGCATTTACCATGCACATCGTTCATAATAAGGGAAAGGGCCGCATGCGCCGCGCCCCATCCCCTACCGGAAAGGACGTGCTTTCATGAACCCCATGCTTTTATCCGACATCAAGCGGGACGACCGCTTTGAAGGTTTTCTCATCGTGCGCACTGCCGAGCAGCGCGCCTCCTCCAACGGCAAGAATTATCTTGACATGACCCTCGCCGACCGCTCCGGTTCCATCAACGCGAAGATGTGGGACGGCACCGTGCAGCCCCCCGTCGCCGGCAGCATCGTCAAGGTGCGCGCCACGGGCAACGAGTTCAACGGCCGCATGCAGCTGCGCGTGGAGAAAATCCGCGCCGCGGAAAAGAAGGACGATGTGGACATGTCCTCGCTGATTCCCTGCGCCCCGGGCGACCCCAAGCAGATGCTTTCTGAAATCGTCCGCGCCGCCGACCGCATCAGCGACAAGGACCTGCGCCTGATTGTATGCAGCCTGCTCGACCGCGCGGGCGACAAGCTGCTCACCTTCCCCGCCGCCAAGCAGATGCACCATGCCGAGCGCAGCGGCCTTCTGCACCACATGACCACCATGCTCAAAGCCGCGCGGGCGATCATGACCGTCTATCCGCAGCTCAACGAAAGCCTGCTCATCGCCGGCGTGATCGTACACGATCTGGCGAAGATCGACGAGATGGACGCCGACACGCTGGGGCTGGTCTCCGACTACAGCATCGACGGCAAGCTGCTGGGGCACATCGTGCGCGGCGTCGTCAACATCCAGACCGCCGCAGAAAAGACCGGCGCCAGCCAGAAAAAGGCGCTGCTCCTGCAGCACATGATCCTCTCCCACCACGGCATCCCGGAATACGGCAGCCCGATGGCGCCCAAGTTCCCCGAGGCCGAGGTGCTCCACACCATCGATACGCTCGACGCGCGCCTGTACGAAATGAGCGAGGCGCTGGGCCGCGCGATTCCCGGCGGATTCAGCGAAAAGGTCTGGGGGCTTGACAACCGCCAGCTGTATCGGATTCCCGAAGAGGATCTGACGAAGTAAACGAATAACGCAAACAGCACCGCGAATGATCGCGGTGCTGTTTTTTACTACAGGTTGTGCATCACAGCAAAAGAACGCATCTGTTTTTGTTCATGCAGGCTCAGCGCCCGATGGCTCTTTCAGCCCCTTCGGGGCAGCTTCCTCCCGGGGGGAAGCCTTCTCGTATACGATTCTTTTATATATCGGTGTCTTTGGAACGCGAAACAGTTTCATCGGGCAGCTGATAGCCGCCCCTACAATAACGCATACAAACGATGTGTCTTGTAGAGGCAGATAGTATCCGCCCGTCAATTGACATATCACCGTCAATTATCCCAGAGATGCGCCTGACAGCGCCATGAGATTATTTCGTCGCCGTCGCGCTCATGCCGATGCGAAGCCCTTCTGTCTTTTCAAGCGTCAGGGTTACGGCAAATTCGCCCTTTTCATCCGCCGCCGCGGCGATCTTCGTCACCTCGGCGTCATATGCTTTATCGCCCGTCGCCTCAAACGTGACCGTGAATTCATCCCCCACAGCAATCAGCGAAAGGTCCTCTTCGTCCACGCTGCACACGATCTTCAATTCGCCCGCCGGGCAGTATGCCGCCAGCACCTGATCATTCTCAACCCGCTCGCCGCCCTGAATATACAGTTCAAGCAGTACGCCGTCCTGCGGCATAACCACCGTGCCGTCGCCGCCCTTCATGCCGCGAAGCGCATCGGGCACCATTTCCAGCAGCACATCGCCGCGCGAAACCGTCTGTCCGTTCTTCACATGAACACAAAGCACCGAGCCATCCGCCGTCACGGCGACAGGATCGATGCGGTTAAGCTTGCCCGTTCCGATGCAGCTGTCCGTGTCAAAGCCGTCGTCGCGGTACACCTTGACGGTATCGCCGATCTTCAGCCCGTCCTCAAGGAGCACCTCCAGCGTATAGCTCTTGCCGCTCACGCCGGTGACCCGCGCCACACCATCCCGCTTGCTGTCCGCAGAGGAGCGGACATACACCGTTTCTCCCGCGTGGATGATCTTATTCTCATTATCAGCCGCCGCGCCGCTGGTTGTGCACTGCGCGGTATACAGCGCTTCGCGCTCCATGTACAGCAGCGCGCCGTAGCGCCCCGTGACGGAGGCAGCGTTGTCCCCCGCCTGTGCAAAGACGCCAGTCACCGTGCCGTCAAAGTCCGCATACACCTTCTGCGTGGAAATAGCAACCAGCGCATCGCCCGCCGCGAGCACATCGCCCTGCGACACGTTGAGGCTATCCGCCATGCCGGAGTACGGCGCGGTCAGCAAAAGCCGCTTCCCCGGCTGAATCGTTCCTTCCATTTCAAGGGATTCCGCCAGCGCCGTGCCAGCCGTCAAGCAGGTCAGGCACAGCAGCGCCGCGATCAGTTTTTTCATCAGATCATCGTCCTTTCTGTTTTTTGACGATATGGATGGAATACGTCAGGGCTGCCGCCCTGAAACCTGCCTGAGGGACGCTGTCCCTCAGACTCCCGTCTTCGCTTCGCGCGGTTTTACGAAGAGAAGCATGTACAACCAGATTACATCGAGCGCAGCGCATCGATCGGGTTCAGGTTACTCGCCTTTCTCGCCGGCGCCCAGCCGAAGATGATGCCCACCGCCGCCGAGAACGACACGCCCAGCGTGATGGCAAACGTATTGAGCGAAAAGAGGATATCCGTTCCCATGCAGATCAGGAAGGAAACCGTCAGCCCCACGATCACGCCGACGATGCCGCCGATGAGCGAGAGGATGACCGCCTCAATCAAAAACTGCATCTGAATCTGCGAAGGCTCCGCGCCCAGCGCCTTGCGAAGGCCGATCTCCGTCGTGCGCTCGGTAACGGTGACGAGCATCATATTCATGATGCCGATGCCGCCGACGACCAGCGCGATGGAGGCGATGCCTACCAGCAGCGACATCATCATCGACGTCATCAGGTTCATGGCGTCGGTCATCGACTCCATGTTGATGACCATGTACGTATTGTCCTTATAGTTGAAGATGCCGTCAAGCACCGCTTCCATCTCCTCGATGGCGGCGTCCGTTTCATCCGGATCGGTGACGTAGATTTCAAGTGTCGACACGCTCGATGTTCCCAGCAGCTTCTTTGCCGTCGTATAGGGCATATATACCGTGCCGTCGCTCGTGCCGCCGAGAAGAATCTGGGAAAAGAGGCTCGCGTCCTCCTCTTCATCAATCACACCCACGACGGTAAACTCCCGTCCCGAAAGATACAGCGTCTTTCCCATGGGGTCCTCGCCGTAAAACAGCGTTTTCGCCGTGCCGCCGTCCACCAGGCATACGCGGCTTTCCTGCGCTTCATCGATCGCATTGATCGCGCGTCCGCGCTTGAGCAGATCCGGATTATGCCGGAAATACCCGCTGCCGTTGCCGTAAACCGTGATGGCATCCGACCACGCCGCGGCGCGCGAAGCGGTCACCGTGCCGGAAAGCGAGGGAGAAATCCCCGCCACATGCGCGCAGCCAAGGATCTCGTCAAGCTCCGCATCATTGAGTCCCCGTTTGATCGCCGTGCCGGAAATCTGCACGCGCAGCGTCCCCAGACCCATCGCGTCAAACTGCTCGGTCATCGTGTCCGTCGCACCCTGCACAACCGTCATCAGCGCGATGATTGCCGCCACGCCGATGATGATGCCCAGCGTGGTCAGGAACGTGCGCATCTTGCTGCCCACGATATTGGCCACCGACATGCTCACGTTTTCCATGAACATGTCCCATTTCCGCTTAATCATAGCGCACCCCCTCGGAAAGCTCTCCATCGAGGATGGAAACGACGCGCGAGGCGTGTTTGGCGATCTTCAGGTCGTGGGTGATCATGACGATCGTGCGCCCTTCGTCATGCAGCTCGTGGAAAAGGCTCATCACCTGCTCGCCCGTCGCCTGATCCAGCGCGCCGGTCGGCTCGTCCGCCAGCAGGAGGGTCGGATTCGTCGCCAGCGCCCGCGCAATCGCCACGCGCTGCTGCTGTCCTCCGGAAAGCTGGTTGGGGAAATGCTCCATCCTGTCCTTCAGGCCCACGCGCATGAGCATCTCTCTTGCCCTGCGCGTGCGCTCCCGCTGGGAAACGCCCGCATACACCAGCGGCAGCTCCACATTCTTGATCGCATTCAGGCGGGGAAGCAGCTGAAACTGCTGGAAGATAAAGCCGATTTCCCGGCTGCGGATGCGCGCCAGCTGTTTCTGGTCAAGATCCCGGATCAAGCGCCCGTGGAGCGTATATGTACCGGCCGTCGGCGTATCCAGACACCCGATGATGTTCATCAGCGTGGATTTGCCGCTGCCCGACGGGCCGAGGATGGAAAGAAACTCCCCCTCCTCAATGTCAAGGTCAATCCCCTTGAGGACGGTGGAAACCTCATCGCCCATCTGATACTGCTTGACAATGCCGCGCATCGAGAAAAAATCATTGCTCATCTGCGCCTCCGTCTTACCGCATCTGCTGCATCATCTGCATCATCTGCATCATCGTCATGCCGCTGGGCACGAGCACAGTCTGGCCCGCAAACAGGCCGGAAACGATTTCGCAGTTCACGCCGTCGCTCACGCCGACCGTCACGCCCGTCTTCACCGGTTCCTTGTTATCCCCCGCCGGCAGATAGACGAACGGCTGATTATAATCGTCAAACTGGATCGCGCTGACCTTGATCAGCACGACGTTTTCCGCCTTGTCGCGCAGCATCTTCGCGCTGACCTGCATGCCCGGGTACACGCCCTCGCACTCATTGAGATCCGCGCGGGCGGTATAGTAAGAAAGGTCGCCGGAGGCTGTGCCGTTTTTATCAAGGCTGGTCACCGTGGCGGAGAACGCCTTATCAAGCGCCAATACGGTGATTTCCGCCGACGCGCCCGGCACAATCGCCCGCACGTCGTATTCATCGACGTTCAGCCGCACCTCAAGGTCGTCCATATCGATGATCTGCACCGTCGTTTCACCCGCAGCAATCACGTCGCCCTTGGTGACATACAATCCCGTGATTTCTCCGTCGATCCCCGCGCGCACCGTCTCGCCGCCCTCGGTCTTGTAGAGCTTGTCGCCCTCCTTCACCAGCGCATTCTGCGTGACATAAACGGTCTTGACGGTATCCGGCGCGGACGCGGCAATCGTCTGCATCCGCTTGGCATACACCACGCCGTCGAAATTATAGTACGTCGTCAGGCTGCCCGCCGAAGTCACGACCTCATTGTAGGCTGCCGACTTTGTTGAACTGGAGAAGAAGCCGAACCAGCCGGCAATCAGCACAAGCGCCAAGAGCAGCAGCGCCCATTTGATCCATCTCCATTTTCTGTTCCTGCTTTTCACCGAAAAATGCCTCCTCACCGCCAAATCGCCATCACAGCTCATCATATGATCCATTATACAGCATAATCCTCTTTTCAGTATACACACGGCTCATCTTTTTTCCAGATAGTCAATCCCAAGAGCAGGCCGTGTCCGACCCAAGCATCCGAACCATTCCGGATCCTTGGTTTTTCCGCGTACGCGTCCGATGGCTTCTGCGCAATTCCCCGTAAAGAAAAAAAGCCAAGCTTTCGCTTGGCTTTTGACAGGCAGGCTTACGCCTTCTTCTTTTTCTTGACGGAGCCCCACGCGTGCATGACCAGCGCCATGGCGATAACGCCATAGGAGACGAACACGCGGAAGTACTCGCCGATCGCCGCGTCGCCGAAGAGGTTCTTGCCGGCAGACGGAGCGACGATGAAGAGCAGGTGGAACAGGATACAGCCCAGCAGCGCCTGCTTGTTGGTCGCGCGCTTGATGGACGCGCCGCCAACCAGAATCGCAGCGCCCGCGTACAGGCCGACCTGCTCGTGCGCGCCGTAGGTCTGGAAGGAGCCCATGTTCTGCACGAAGATGAGCTGGCCCCAGCCGGCGAGCACGGTGGAGATCATGATCGCGATCACGCGGACCTTGTCGACGTTGATGCCGGCCGCGTTGGCGACGGTACGGTTCTGACCGACCGCGCGGAACTGCTGACCAAGGCGCGTCTTCATGATGCCGACGTTGAACAGGCACAGAAGGCCAACGATCATGAAGGTGACCATCGGCACGTTGACCATCGCGAAGATCGCGGCAACCGCCGGGATCTGATAGAGCAGGCACAGCACAGCCGCCACGCCGACATAGACGCCGGTCTGCTTGGCGGTCATCTTCTTGAGCAGCAGCGCGATGATCGCCACCACCGCCACAGCGCCGCACACGACATACAGCGCCTGACCAAACGGCAGCTTCCACATGCCGTCCAGCGCATACTTGAAGCCGCGGCCGGTGGACAGGTCGATGGTGTTGGCAACGCCGGTGGAGCCCATGATGACCAGACCCGGCGCCTTGAGCGGAATCAGGTTGCCGAAGATGAACAGGAACAGCAGCTGATAAAGACCGTTGGCAAAGTAGCCAAGGATCATGCCGCCGATCATTTCCTGACCCTTCATCTTGTTGAGCAGCTTGCCGATGAGGAAACCGAAGAACGCAGCCAGCGGAACGGTCATGAGCGCAGCGGTAACAAAGCCGCCGACGCCGCTGATGCCCCACTCAACAACCCACAGCGCAGAAATCTGCGCCGCCATCGCACCGATGGTCACCGCAAAGTTGATGCCCATGCCCGCGACAATCGGGATGATCAGCGCAAGAACGAGGAACGCATTGCGGGACAGGCGGCCAAAGAGCTCATAAACGACATAGGGAACGGTCTGACCGGACACTGCAAGGCCGCCAAGGCACAGCAGGATGAACATGATCGTAACCGCATTGTTGCGAAGAATCTCGCCCATGTTTTTCTTAGCCACGAGATCCACCTCCAGACTTGGTCAGCGCGTAGAGAATGATGCCGTTGGAAATCAGGATGCGCAGGGTTTCAGAGATCGTGGATCCCGGAACCAGCACGTTGGCCACCGGCATGCCCAGCGTCAAAACGCCCTGGAACAGGAACGTACCGACCAGCACGTGGCTGATCTTGCAGCGGGACGTGGACGCGCCGCCGATAAGGATCGCAGAGGCCGCGATGAAGCCCATCTGACGCGGAGCGGTGTAGAGCTGCATGAAGCCGTAGCTCTGGGAATACACAAGGATGCCGACCGCGCCCAGCACGGTAGAGAGCACAGTGCCGATGATGCGCATCTTGTCAACGTCGATGCCGGTCGCCTCCGCAAAGCGCGGATTGTTGCCGACAGCCTGCATCGCAACGCCGGTCTTGGAGCGGCTGAAGAGCCAGACAAGACCACAGCATGCCAGCATGAAGAGCAGCAGGCCCGTGGGCACCTCAAAGCTGCCGATCTTGAACGCCCAGAAGTCGTCCAGAATGTGCGCGAAATTGCTGGAGTCAAGGCCGATGGTATTGCGAAGGCCCGTGCCCAGCGGCCAGCGCAGCTTGAGGCTCCTGAACGGGAGCACCAGCCACGCGATGCACATCAGGGAAACAATGGAGAAGCCAACATAGGTCGTAACGCCCATTTCCTCACCCTTGAGGCGGTTGAGGAGCTGCGCGTAGAGCCAGCCGGCGCCGGCCGCCAGCGCGCCGCCGACGATGATGGCGAACATGAAGCCCAGCGCGCCGGGGATGTTCAGTTCGATGGTCATCAGGCCGCCGATGAGGCCGCAGACCAGACCGATCGGAAGACCGAGGTTCAGGCTGATGCCGCACTGGATGCCCGGCACCATCGCCAGCACCATGATGGAGTTCATGCCCATGCGCACCAGCGTGTTGGAAAGGAGCGTGGGCAGGGACAGATCATAGAGCAGGCACATGAAGCACAGGAGAATGAAGAACACGCCGATGATCACGCGCGGGATGCCCAGCTTGGCGATCAGCAGCTCGCTGAAGAGGAACACCAGCGCAGCCACGATCAGACCGACGCCCGCGTAGATCAGGTCATCCGCATAGCGGACCATGAAGCCGCTCATCTTGTCATCAAGCGCTTCGCCGCTGCCCGCCGCCATGTAGCGGTCATACTTGACGGTGAAATCGTCGCCGCGGGTATAGACGATCTTCTCAATCGTATCCTTGAGCGTGGCAAGCGCGCTGTCGTCAAGCACCGGATAGATGCCCTTGAGCGCCTCGCCCACGGCGGCATACTGCGCGTCCGCCTTTTCCTTGGCGGCGGTCATCTCCGCCGTCGCAACGAAGCCGGACATATCAACGGAAACCTCCGTCTCCTCGCCCACTTCCTCGCCGGCGGCGATCTTCTTTTCGCGCTCGGCCTTGGCCGCAGCCTGCGCCGCAGCCATGTTTTCTTCGATATAAGCGTTTTCAGCCTTCAGCGCAATCGCGTCATAGCTTTCAAGCAGCGCCGCATAATCGGTCACCGCCGCGGCAAGCGCGGTCGTGTCCAGCTTGGAATAATCGGTAGTGGAGTTGGAATACTGCGCGCGTGTCTCTTCCTCCGCCTTCTTGACGGCCTCGCGGATGGCGGACATGCCGCCGCCCTCGGCCTTCACCTTGGCGGTCGCTTCCTTTTTGGCGATAGCTACGTAGCTTTCCACCACGCCGTCGCCCGTCGCGTTGAGGAGGGTACGGATGCGCAGCGCATCGATGATGGCATTGCCCTTATCGCCCGTGCGCTGGGGCAGGTTCATCGCGCCCAGCACGATAGCCGCAGCAGCGAGAATCGCCAGCACGACGGCGATGATCTTTCTGGACTTTTTCTTCGTCATGCTCAATTCTCCCCTTTCTGCTTATGTTCGCCGGGTTTGATGCCCGACATCGCCAGACCGAAGTCCGCGTCGGACGCATTGGGATCAAGAATATCCACGAGCTTGCCCTCGGAAACGATCGCAATGCGGTCGCTGATGGAGCGCAGCTCCTGCAGCTCGGAAGAAACCATAACGATGGTCATGCCGCGCTCGCGGTTGAGCTTAACGAGGGTCTCCAGCACCAGACGCTTGGCGCCGATATCGATGCCGCGGGTCGGTTCGGAAACGAACAGGAACTTCGGATTCATCGCCAGCGCGCGCGCAATGCAGACCTTCTGCTGGTTGCCGCCGGAGAGCGTGCCCGCATGCTGCGTGGGACCAAAGCAGCGGATATCCAGCTCCTTGATCATCCTGAGCGCCACTGCGCGGATCGCAGCGTCGTTCTTGTTGGTGAACGGACCGAACTTCATCAGATATTCGCCCTTGATCTGCATGGCGTTGAAGACGATGTTGTCTTCAATCGACTGGTCAAGCAGCAAACCGACGCCCTTGCGGTCCTCGGAAACCATGGCGATGCCGCTGCGCAGCGCGTCGCCTGCGTTGCCCAGCTTAAGCGTCTCGCCGAAGAGCTCGATGGTGCCCTCGTTGGGATACAGGCTCATCACGCCGTTGGGGATGCCGATCTTGCCCTGTCCGGCCAGACCGCCGATGCCAAGGATTTCGCCCTCAAAGACATCGAAGGAAACACCCTTGACTTCCTCGCCCGGCATATCGACGACCAGATCCTTCACGCGCATGGCCACCTTGCCGTGGGGCGCGGGACGCGAAGCGACGCTGACGACACCCTCGCCCTTGCGGCCAATCATCAGCTCGGCAAGGTCGACAAGGCTCGTTTCCTCAATCTGGCGCACGGCGGCGAGCTTGCCGTCGCGCAGAATCGTGATCGCGTTGGCGGCCGCCATAACCTCGTCAAGGCGATGGGTGATGAAGATGATCGCGATGCCCTTGCTCGCGATATCCTTCATGACGGAAATCAGCTGCGTCGCCTCGCTCTCGGTCAGCACGGCGGTCGGCTCGTCAAAGACGAGGAGCTTGACGCCGGTCTTGTCGATTTCGCGGGCGATTTCAACAAACTGCATATATCCAACCGGCAGACCGTGAACTCTCGTGTACTCGTCGATGGACATGCCGACGCTGTCCAGCGCGCTGCGCGCGTCATGGGACATCGCATGCATATCCAGCGTCTCAAGGCTCTTGCCCAGCACACGGGAAACGACGTTCGGACGGGTGATTTCGCGGTTAAGCTTGATGTTCTCAGTGATTGAGAAGCCCGGGAGCAGCATGAACTCCTGATGAACCATGCCGATGCCCCTGGTCATCGCGTCGTGCGGGGAAGCGATCATCGTCTTCTGGCCGTCCAGAAGCACTTCGCCGCCAAATCCGCCGGTCGCGTGAATGACGGGCATGCCGAAAAGCACGTTCATCAGCGTGCTCTTGCCCGCGCCGTTTTCACCCAGCAGCGCATGAATCTCGCCCGGGCGAATCTTAAGGGAGACGTCAGACAGCACCGTGTTTTCGCCGTATTTCTTGGTGATGTTTTTCATCTCCAGAATGTATTCCGCGGCCAATTTGATTCCTCCTTACATACTTTGGAAAAGCTTTTCCGAAAGCGGAAAGCCGACCCGCCTCAACTTGGAAGCGGGCCGGCTGATTTACCTTGTGATCCTCAGGATCGGCTCAGGCGATTACAGGTAATCGTTGAAGTCGACCGGAGCGAGCAGGACGGTGTAGTAGTTGTCGAAGGTGGTGCCTTCCGCGTTGGTGTAGTTGGCAACCTTCGCGCCCTGGATCTTCGCGTTGAACATATCGGCGAGCTTCGCGCCGTCGTTCTTGTCAGTGATGGCGCCGTCGATGTAGCCCTTGGCATACTCAACGCCGACCTCGATCAGAGCCATGTTGACCGGGGAAGCCCAGGTGGAGTAACGGCCAACGGCGTCGTACTCGGTGAGCTTCGCAGCGATCGCCTTCAGCGCCTCGGCGTCATCGCCGCCGATGGCCAGTTCCAGACCCAGGGTGGCCGGGAAGGCATGGTACGGAGACGGGCAGCACGGCTGCGGATAGTAGGCGTTGGGCTGGGTCAGGATCGCGGTCTGCAGGGACGGCTGCATGCCGCAGTTGGTGGTGAAGAAGGCGACCTTCTTGCCAGCGTACTTTTCCATCTGCTGCGGGACATCCTCGAGGATGAACTGCTGGGAAGCGGACAGGCCGGCCTCAGCGGTCGGGTCCGGAGCGGTCACGTCGACGAGCTCGATGCCCAGAGCCTCGGCATTCGCCTCGAGCAGCTCATGACGGCCAACGATCAGCTCCATCGCCATGTGGCGCGGGAAGGAGTAGTGGATGAACACTTCGATGCCCCACTCGGCGCACTTCTCCATGATGGCGTCGCCCTGAGCGATTTCATCGGCGTACATCACGATGTCGGCAGCGGCAGAGATAACCGCCGGATCCTCCTGCGGGACGCCCGCGATCAGCAGGATGTCGTCGCGGCCCATCTCACGGATCTTGTCAAAGCCAGCCTTGGCGCCCGGAACGGCCTGGCACATCACGATGGCCTTAACCTCCGGATCAGAAGCGAACTGAACCAGCTGGGAAACGGTGGTCTCCATCTCGGACATGAAGTTATCCGGATAGGTAGCGGTCACGATGTGCTCAGCGCCGTAGGTGGCGATGGCCTTCTCGGCAGCGCGGAATTCTTCCTCGCCCTGAGAAACGGTACCGGTCATGATGGCGATCTTCCAGTTCTCCTCGGCAACAGCGCCGGCGAACAGGGCCAGGCACAGCACCAGAGACAGGGCGATAGCAAGCAGCTTCTTCATAAATAAGCCCTCCAAGTAAGAAATTTCCTATTTTCAACATTCCCATACAACCGCGGAATGCGAAACGGCTCGTGTTATACGTCACTTTAGATGCGCTTCACATCCAAGCGTCGCAAAAAGTGAATTTATTATAACATCAACATGCATTTTCTGCAAGCGTATTTTCAATTTAATTCATCTTTTGCATTGTCTCTTTTTCACTTTACCACATGAAAACCTGAATGTACATATCGTCTGATGTTTATCCCATTCATTTCGGATGCTTTTAAGGCGCTCTTTGGCTATTTCTGCATCCTTTTTGTGTAGGATATCCTACTTCCGTTAAAATCAGAAAGCCCCTTCCGCTCAAAAAAGAAGCCCTCCCCTTTCGGGGAGGACTTTGAAAGATGCGATTAGTCAGCGAGGTAAGCGTAGTTCCAGACGATGTCGCCGGTCGGCAGAACCGCGAGGTTCTGGACGTTCGGCTTCACCATGACCGGGTTGGTGTAGTAGTACAGCGGAGCAACAGCGCCGGTCACCATGAGGATGTTCTCAGCCTCAGCGCACATTTCGGCACGCTTGGTGGCGTCGGTCTCGTTCTTGATGGCGGTCACCAGAGCGTCGTAGCAATCAGCCCAGGTCTGGTCGTTGTTCACGCCCCAGTTGGCGCCCATGCCGGCGTTGGCGGTGTTCTCGGTGTTGCGGGTGTACTCGCCCAGATCCTGGCCCAGACGCGGATAGTTGTTGCCGGAAGCGCTGATGAAGATCTCCAGGAAGTTCACGCAGTCGTTGAAGTCGGCAACCCAGCCCATACGGGAGGCTTCGGCGTCGCCCTTGCCCAGCTTAACCTGCAGGGTAGCCCAGGCTTCGGTGTTGATCACGGCCTGAATGCCGAACATGTTCCAGCACTCCTGCACGTACTGCACGATCGCAGAGTTGGTGGCATTCTGGTTGAAGGAGAACTCGAAGACCGGAACGTCGGTGAAGAGCAGGTCGCCGCCCTCCAGGGAGCCGGTGTAGGAGTAGCCCAGGTCCATGAGGATCTTGGCGCCTTCAACCT
>JAFYOR010000082.1 GCA_017547805.1 Clostridia bacterium | reverse complement strand
GTCGGCGTCGCGGTCGGCTCAGCCGTCGGCGTCGCGGTCGGCTCAGCCGTCGGCGTCGCGGTCGGTTCTACCGTCGGCGTCGCAGTCGGCTCGACCGTAGGCGTCGCGGTCGGTTCAGCCGTCGGCGTTGCAGTCGGTTCAGCCGTCGGCGTTGCAGTCGGTTCAGCGGTCGGTATCGGCGAAGGCGTTGCTGTTGGTACCGGCGACGGCGTCATAAACGGCATCGTCATGCCAATTGAATCAGCAGCCTGATTGATCAGATCACGGCTCTTCTGCGGGAACGCGAACCAAAGCGCTGCAGCAGCCGCGCAAACCAGAAGCACAGCAACAAGCGCTGCAATCAGGCATCCGCCTTTCCCTTTCTTCTTTGCTTTACTCTCATATTCTTCTTCGATGATGTCATCTTCTTCAACATCATATTCATCATCAAAGGAGTCCTCATCGAATAAGCCCTCAGGAATGTAGGAAGGTTCTTCCAGCGGCTGTTCAGGCTGCGGCGCGACGGTCTGCTCCATGTCAGGCGTCTGCGTCGCTCTGCGCCTTCTCCTGCGCGGCTGATTCATATCGTTCATCTTTTCATCCAAAGATCGTACACCTCTTTCGAACAATGTATAGAACTATTATACAGGATATTCCCTTTTTTCTCAATCCTTTTTCGCCAAAAGCTGTAATTCTGCGGTCTTTTCAGCGTTGCATCAAGCGTCCTTTGTGCATATCCTGTAGCAGATATCCGCCAAGAAAGAAAGGAGCAAAACCATGATTGAACCCCTGTCGCCTTATGCGCTGCTGAAGCAGAGCAAGCCGAAACACCCCTCCGTATACACAACAGCATACGACCTGTACAGTGCTGTCGCGCAGGAAAAACACGATCACGCATCCGATAATGCTGCCGCGCCTCTATCGCCTCCGCATCCTCTCCAATCCTCCATTCCGACAGTCAGAACGCATTACATCACCGACATCAAAAAGCGTCATCAAAATGCTGTGCACGCCGCCCGTCAGTCATTGCGAACAATCACTTGATTTTCCCTCTTTCCACATTCCCTCACGATATTGCGCTGAAGGCCAGCATGGCGGCGGCGGCCATCTTCTTTGCAGCCTGGAGAAAACCGGATTATTCTGACTCTCTATACAGACGTTCTCAGCACCGTTTATTTTGCATTCATCTTCATTATTTTCCTTTGGAAGTTCCGTTTTTCTCTTTTTCGTTTCCATCACATTCCCGCCATGCGCAAGAACGTTTCCGCACGCTTCGATCACGATCCATTCTATCCGTCTTTCCCTTTCCCAAGGGAAGAATTGCTCACGTCCGTCACAAACAATAGGCATACGCTTTTCCGCCATGCCATCACTCACCGTTGCCTGAGCCTGCGCCGCGTTGCCCGCGATCCGGATACAGAGCTGCGATCCGTCCGCAAGCGCGTATCCAACCACATTCTCGGATGTATCCCTGAGCAAAAGACTATATGCCATGATCCCCCTCCAGCAGAAAAGTTCTTCCATTTGCTTGCGCTCCATCCATTTTGGCTGTATAATAAAGTGATTTATTATCTTCCTCGGAGGCAAGTTTGTGCGATACCATTCCTATGCTGTTCTTCTCATGATCATGCTGTTACTGCTTCCCGTCCATGCCTGGGCGGATAACGAAGTCACCGTCAAGGATACCGGCTGGGCGGTGTGTCTTGAGGATGTCATGGTCAACGCAGATGCAAACGGAAAACCAAGAATCCTTTACACCGGGCGCACTTCCATCGGTCTGACCATGCGCAGTCTGCCCGATAAGGACAGCGCTGCTGTGGGCGGGCTGAAAGAGCGCGCGCGTGTCAACATCTTTGGTTTTGATCAGCATTGGCTCTTCTGCTGGGATGACGATGTGGGCGTCTACTATATCGGACGGCATAACGTCGTTGAAATTGAACCCGTAAACGGCAACACATGGCCTTACGGCGTGATTCAGAACCGCTTTATCGCCATTACCGCTCAGGATGCACCGCTTCGTGCAGAGCCGACGGCAGATGCTGAGATTATCGAAACTTATCCCGCTGACACGCGCATCAGTCTTTGGCATGTTGTGGATGGCTGGGCGGTAATCCCCTATAAGCGCGTGGTCGGCTACATGTATGTCGGTGATATCAAGGAGCTGACGCCCATCTCTCCTGATGTTGATTACGCAGACGATGGCGACATCATCGCCGCTTTCACCACGTTCTACTCCACGGAGGAGAGTGAGCTGAATTCGGGACGCATGGTCAATCTCAAGGTCGGCTGCAATTACATCAGCAAGACCTATCAGCCTGGAGAAGCCTTTGATTTCAACAAAACCGCCGGACCTTACAGAAAAAGCCGCGGTTACATGCCTTCCCCTGTCCTGATCAACGGCTCCACGGTTGCAGGTTATGGCGGCGGTACCTGTCAGGTTTCCACGACGCTTTACAACGCGCTGCTTCAGCTGCCCGACGGCATGACCATTCTCTATCGCCGCCCGCACGGCCCCAGCGGCGCCAAATATGCGCCGCACGGCGTTGATGCAGCTGTTGGTGCTGATACGCTGAATCTTGAATTCCGCAATGATTTTGACTTTCCTGTCTATTTTGACTGCACGGTGCAAAACGGTGCGCTGTGCATCTGCATCCGCAAAGGAAGCCTCTGATTTTCAGTCCGAATGACAAAGCAACCATAACAAAAAGTCCGAAGCATCGCTTCGGACTTTCTTTATTCATTCATCAAGCAGGCTGCTTACGCTTGGCAATGCCGCGCACCCCGCCGTCCATCGTCACGCCTGCCCCGCAAACGCCTCACGAAGCGCCTTTTTGCGTGACTTCGCATCCTCCAGCATGGTATACGCATGCCGGATGCTGGTTTCACTTTCACAGTCTGCGCCGCCGACCATTCTGGCAAGCTCCTGCGCACGCTGCTGCTCATCGAGCCTGAGCACGACCGTTCGGGTCACGCCGTTGATATCATGCTTGCGCACAAGGAACTGTTCGTCCGCCATCGCTGCAATCTGCGGCAGATGAGTGACGCAGATGACCTGATGATGATCGCCGATCTGCGTCATCTTTTCGGAAACAACCTGTGCCGTCCGGCCGCTGATGCCGGTATCGATTTCATCAAACACCATGCTTCGCGGAATTCCCGGCTTCTGAGCAAGCAGGTTTTTGAGCGCCAGCATGATACGCGAGAGTTCGCCGCCGGATGCTACCTTGGCAAGCGGACGCATCGGCTGCCCAAGGTTCGCGCAGAACAGCATTTCAATCTGATCAACGCCCTGAGCGCTGAAGCGTTCCCAGAACCGTTCACCCTCGCCAAGCGGCGCAAAGTCCATTGCCAGGCGCACGTTCTTCATGCCAAGATCGCGAAGCTGGGTTTCGATGCTTTTCTCAAACCGCTTAGCCGCCTCCATGCGCGCCTGCGTCAACTGTTCGCTGACCGCCTTAAGCGCCTTCGTCGCCTGACGCAGTTCCTTTTCAAGCCGCTCCATCGCCCCGTCGGAGTCTTCCATTTCTTCAAGCTGTGCAGAAATCGAATCCCGATATCTGATCATCTCTCTGGTGGACGGACCGTATTTCCGGCTGAGCCTGCGCAGAAGATCCAGTCGCGCTTCAACCCGATCCGCCTCTTCCTCGTCAAACTCCATCTCATCACTCAGCGCGCTCAGATCCCGCGCTGCATCCTCCAGCTCATAATACAAGCCGTCGAGCCTTGCATATATTGCCTCGTATTTTTCATCCAGCGCAGCCACCGGAGAAAGCGCCTCCACGCTTTCCCGCAGCATGTCCACGGCGCCGCTATCCACTGCGCCGCCGAGCAGGAGCGCCGCCGCCTCTTCAAATGCCGAGGTGATCTTCCCTGCATTGCGATAGAACACCTTCTGCCGCTCCAGTTCAATCTCCTCATCGGCAATCAGGCGGGCGTTTTTCAGTTCATCATACTGAAAGCGCAGCATGTCGATGCGCTGTTCCCTTTCTGCAACGCTTTTGCGCATGCGTTCCAGCTTCGTCTTTATGCCGCGCCATTCGCCGTAAAGCTGCTGCGTTTTTTCAAGCAGAGGTCCGATTTCGTCCGCCGCGTATCCGTCCAGATAGCCGACATGATTGCGGCTGTCCAGCAGAAGCTGGTGCTCATGCTGACCGTGAATATCCAGCAGCTGGGCAGAAATCTGCCTGAGCTTCGCCAGCGGAACAACTGTTCCATTGATGCGGCAGATATTCTTTCCTGCGCTGGTTAATTCACGGGAAATCGACGCAATGTCATCCTCCGCGTCCAGTTCCATCTCGCTGAGCAGCGCCTTTGCCTGCGCATTATCGGTAATATCAAAGACCGCTTCCACGCGTGCCTTCATCTCTCCGGCCGAAATAAGCTCTTTTGCCGCCCTCTCGCCGAGCACAAGATTCACGGCATCGACAACAATCGATTTGCCGGCGCCCGTTTCGCCCGTCAAAACGTTCATTCCGGGGGCAAAATCGATCGTCATTTCATCAATCAGCGCCAGATGATGAATGCTCAGCTGCAGCAGCATAGCGTCCTCCTGTTATTTCACAATTCCCTTAAACCGCCTGATGACGTCATCCACTTCCTCATTGCTGCGGACAATCACCAGAATCGTATTGTCGCCGGCGATCGTTCCCAGCACGTCCGGCCATTTCAGGCAATCAATCGCCTCAGCCGCAACATGCGCGCTTCCCGGCAGCGTATGGATTACGATCAGATTGTTGGCAGATGCCATATCCAGCACCGAATCAGAGAGCATGCGGATCATACGGTCATTGGTCGTCTGGTTCTCGCGTTCCATCGTCGCATAGCGATAACTGCCATCTTCAGCAAGCACCTTAAACAGATGCATTTCCTTGATATCGCGCGAAACAGTGGCCTGCGTGACAACCATGCCGCGTGCGCAGAGCGCTTCGGCGAGCTCCTCCTGGGTCTGAATGCACTGCTTTTCAACAATTTCACGAATCACCGCCTGACGTTTCGCCTTCATGATCAGCAATCCCCTTTCATTTTATAGTGTCCATTGGGACAATTTACTCTTTAGTAATGAAAAATAGTTTCTTTCCTTCGGAAACCTGATCAGCATAGCGTCGTGGCTGGATCGGCGAATCCGAATCTCTTCATAGTTGGCCATCGTGCATACCGACTGTCCATCGATGGACAGCTGTACGCCTTCTCTCATTTCGTTCATATTGAGCTTCAGGCGAACACATGCATCGCTGGAAAGCACGATTGGCCGCGAGGTCAGCGTATGAGGACAAATCGGATTGAGAATAAAGCACTGCACGTCCGGACTGACAATCGGACCGCCGGCGGAAAGCGAATAGCCGGTTGAACCTGTCGGACTGGCGAGCACAACGCCATCGGCAATATAGTGATCCACCAGAATATCGCCAACAAACGCGTCCACCGCAATCATCCGCTGAGAGAGACCGCGGGATACCGCCACGTCATTGGTGGCATAGGCGTCAATCCGCGTTCCGCTGCAGTATCCTTCAACCTTGAGCATCATGCGCCGTTCAATGACGTACGCGCCGCTCAGCAGCTTATCAATCGTCTCTTCAAGGTCCGTGACCTCTGTTTCCAGCAGAAAGCCCATTCTGCCCAGATTGATGCCCAGCATCGGTATGTCGCATTCAACAAACGCATCCAGTGCATGAAGCATCGTCCCATCTCCGCCAAAGACGAAAATCGCATCAAACTGACCGTACGCAGGCCGTCTGATAATTCCGCACTGATTCAGGATATTCGGCAGATTGGCAGCCAGAGATTCCTCATCCTCTTTCAGAAAGCTGATGGAAATCCCCCGTTGCATGCACAGCAAGGCGCATTCGTTGACAGACGAATAGACCGCTGGTTTCTTCGTATTGAGAACATACAAAACGCTGTTCACAGTCTGGTGCGCCTCCATTCTCAATTATTTACGCTTCCTTGAGAGCAACATGCGCCTGCTCAACGACGGTATTCACCTCATCGGCCGTCACCTGATGCGTCGCCCTGCTTCTTGGCAGGATGTAAACAAGGAACTCGATATTGCCTTCCGGCCCCTTAATCGGCGAAAAGGACAGCGCCTGCGCAGCCCAGCCCATTTCCTGATCTATGAACGCCAAAATCTCCATAATCACATCGCGGTGTGCCTGCGCATCGCGCACGACGCCTTTCTTGCCCACGCGATCACGCCCCGCTTCAAACTGGGGCTTGATGAGGGAAATAAACGCTCCGTCCTCTCCCATGATCTGCGCAGCCGCAGGAAGGATCTTTGTGATGGAAATAAAGGAAACATCCATGACGCCCAGTGTCGGATGAAGCGGCAGATCCTCCGCCTTGAGATAACGGGCATTGGTTCTTTCCATAACCGTTACACGCGGGTCGTTGCGCAGCTTCCAGTCAAGCTGTCCATATCCGACATCGATGGAATAGACATGCTGCGCGCCGTTTTGCAGCAATACATCCGTAAAGCCGCCGGTCGAAGCGCCAAGATCCATCGCCACCACGCCGGTGGGATCATAGGCAAAAACCTTCAGTCCTTTTTCAAGCTTGAGCGCGCCGCGCGAAACATAACCCGTTCCGGTCTGCCTGACAATCAGCTCATCTTCAGCGGTCACCGTGGCAGAGGCCTTCGTGACCTTATTTTCGCCGATATACACCACGCCGGACATCACGAGCGCCTGCGCCTTCTCACGGCTTGCCGCCAGGCCGCGCTCCACCAGCGCGACATCTACCCTTTTTTTATCACTCATTGTCTATCACTCCGCTTTCAGTACCGCTGCAATGCGTTGGGCAATCTGTTCGCTCTTGAGTCCGCACTCCTCCAGCAGCTGATCCACCGTACCGTGCGCGACGAAGCGGTTCTCAATGCCAATGATCGCAGCAGGCGCTTTTGCCCCATGATCGACGCAGGCACGAGCCACCTCGCTGCCAAAGCCGCCGATCTTTTCGCCCTCTTCGACGGTGATCAGCACGGCATCGCGTTCAAACAGGCGCTTAAGATACGCCATATCCATGGGCTTGATCGAGCAGCAGTCCACTACTTCCGCCTCAATCCCGCGTTTTGCAAGTATCTGCGCCGCTTCCATGGCATGCTTCGTCATGCGTCCATACGCGAGGATTGTGCAGTCGCCTCCGGCGCGCAGCTGCTGCCAGCGTCCGATTTCAAACGGCTTTCCATCGGTCGCTTGGGCATAGGGCGCAATGCCGTCCTTTGAATACTGGATCACGCACGGACCTTCAATCGTCAGAGACGCCCGGACGCAGTTTCTGATCTCCTGCGTATCGCGCGGCGCAAGAATCGTCAGGTTCGGAATGCTCAGCATCATCGGTACGCTCAGAACGCCATGATGCGTCTTTCCATCGTCGCCAACAAAACCCGCATGATCGTTAAGAATGCACACCGGCAAATTCTGCAGGCATACATCATGCACGAGCTGGTCATATGCTCGCTGCATGAACGTCGCATACACCGCAAAATACGGCCTGAGCCCGTCTCTGGCAAGGCCTGCCGCCATGCTGACAGCATGCTGCTCGGCGATGCCGACGTCAAAAAACCGCTCGGGATAATACGTTTCAAACTCGGAAAGACCTGTGCCTCCGGCCATGGCAGCCGTAATGGCAACGACGCGCTGATCCTCCGCCGCGATAGCGACCAGTCCCTTACCCGCCGCCTGCGCAGCGCTTTCATGACTGCTCTGTTTGCGGCGAAGACCGTTTTCCACGCGGAAAGGCGCCACACCGTGGAATTTCTCCGGCTGACGCTCCGCAAGATCATAGCCATTGCCTTTTTTGGTGATCATGTGAATCAATACAGGCGTATCGGCGATCTGCTTTGCTTCCTCAAAGACATGCGTCATCTCATCGATATTATGTCCGTCAAACGGACCAAGATAGCGAAAACCGAGCGCTTCAAACAGCTCGCCTTCCGTAACGACGGACTTTACCATGTCCTTCGCCTTTTCAATCACATGCGCAATCGGCTTGCCCAGCAGAGGAACACATTCAAGAACCTGCCTGATTCGCTTTTTACCGCCATACCACGAAGCGCTGGCACGAAGATTTCTGAAATGCACCGACAACGCGCCGACGTTTTTGGAAATCGACATTTCGTTATCGTTCAGCACGACGATCAGGCGGCTCTTTCCATTGCCCGCATCGTTCATCGCCTCGTAGCACATTCCGCCGGTCAGCGCGCCGTCGCCGACGATCGCAACAACATGGTGATCCTCGCCCTTCAGATCCCGCGCCCGGGCAAGGCCCAGCGCCATGGAGATCGCGGTTGACGAGTGGCCTGTGTCAAAGAGATCGTGTTCGCTCTCCGCGCGGCAGGGGAAGCCGCTCATTCCCTGATATGATCTGAGCGTAGAAAACTGCTCCAGCCGTCCGGTCAGGAGTTTGTGAGCATAAATCTGATGACCAACATCGAAAATGATTTTATCCTTCGGGCTTTCAAATGCCCGATGCAGCGCGATGGTCAATTCAACGTCGCCAAGATTGGAGGCCAGATGTCCGCCCTGCCTTGACACAGTATCGATGATCGTCTGGCGGATTTCACCGGCGAGTATCTCGCACTGCTGACAAGAGAGCCGTCTGACATCACCGGGTTCATGAATCTCCGGCAGAATCTTCATCTTCAGCCCCTCCTTATCTTCGATTTGCACGCTTTTTCTTCCTTTTCTTCATTTCAAACAGCGCCATCAACCTGCCAACCTGCAGGACAATCTTCGAACTGTTCTCTATGGCAAAGCCTTTTCCGTACGCCTTGCCGCCAATCATGAATGCAGAGGTGAATGCAGCAATCAGGATCGAAGCAACCGTTCCGGGAACGCCAAGCTTCACCAGCGAAAGCGCGATGACAGAACCAGCCGAACCGGAAACAATGCCGACAATATCACCAACGACGTCATTGAGCAGGCTGGAAACCTTTTCTGCCATGCGGATCAGGCGAAGCGCCTGCTTAGCGCCTGCAATGCGCTTTGAGGCCATGGCAATAAACGGCTGATCCTCGGCAGAAGTAACCGCCGTGCCGATGATGTCCGTAATGATGCCCAGCAGCACCAGCATAATCAGCGCAAGCAGCGCAACGAACAGTCCGGCCGACTCCACAAACAGACTGGTCAGAAACGACATCACGATGGACAGCGCAAACGACAGGATGACAACCGTCAGCACCCATCGTTTTTGGTTTTGCTTCGCCTTTTCTTTCTTGCTCAGCGTACTTTCACTACTCAAATTCTTCTCTCCCGTTATTTGAAACCAGCATATTCCCTTCTTGCTGATCAGCTTTGCCATGGCAAAGATCGCTGTGCTGCACAAAATTCGCAATAAGGTAAAAAAGCCCACGATTCAACCGTGGGCAAATTGTCAAAAGAAGGTGGTGATACGACAAATAAACCTTGCGGCTTAGGTTCGGTAGGATTTCCCCATTCGCTACTCCCTGTCGCCATAAGAGCGGTTTCCCTTGAAAGCAAACGCCACGCCGTTTCCGAACGTGGGACCGAATTACCACTGAGTCCACACTGTAATCTCTGCCATATCCTCATCGACAGTCTAGGAGCTTTCCTCGGCAGCGTCGGTCCATTCCTAGCCTCTTTTGCAGCCACGGTTTCACATGGCAATCGCATCGGCTTCCGTAAGCTTTTGGTTGCCGCGCGTGGATCCATGATCCGCCGCACCCACTCAAGGCAGGCTACACTGCAGGTAGCTTTTGTACCACCATGCAGGTTTTCATGTCGCTTGCGCGCCATGCCTCCACGAAAAATGGGTCGTTCTCCGCCATGCCATTGACGGTCGCCCATAATTCTTACTCCCAGCATCGACCCCCGACTGGGCGTCAGCAGCCAATACCAGGAACTTCATCGATATGCCCTTTAACGGATTTTTAGCCCCGTCTTCAGAACAGACTTTGCTGACTAGAATACTGCACCACCTGAGAATAATTATACCATGCCTGTCAAGCCTATGCAACACAAATTGCGTGCAGATTGACAAGTACTGCTCATCCGATCAGCGTTCCTACGAGAATACCCAGCAGTGCGCCCGCCACAACCTGAACCGGCGTATGGCCGACAAGCTCCTTGAGGCGTTCTTCGTCAAAGACAAATCCATTTCCCGCGAGACCATCAAGCAGATGGTTGAGCACAGCGGCATTCTTTCCCGTAGAACGGCGAACGCCGGCCGCATCATACATCACAATCGCCGCAAAACAGGCGCCAAGCGCAAATACAGAGGATGAAAACCCTTCCGCATAGCCAATGGACGTCACCATCGCGCAGACAAGCGCCGAATGCGAACTGGGCATGCCGCCGGAACCGACGAGGCGCGACATATCAAACTTCTTGGTGATAATCAGCGTCAGAATCACCTTGATGCCCTGCGCAATTGCCCATGCGGCAAAAGCAGCCAGCACAACCCGGTTGCTGAAAAAATCTCGAATTACGTTCACTCGTACTCCTCCGTCAGTTTGTTCTGGCGCGAAGCTTCGCGGCAAACTCACGCATAAACCATGCGCGTTCGCCAAAGATATTCAGCGCATCCAGCGCCTCATCCCACGCAGCAGCGGAGCGTGCCTTTGCGCCATCCACGCCGACAAGAGACGGCCACGTCATCTTGCCGCGCTGCGCATCCATGCCGGTCTGTTTGCCCATTTCCTTGGCGTCTCCCTGCACGTCGAGCAAATCATCATCGATCTGGAACGCAATGCCCACATGATAACCAAAGCGGCTCAGCGCAGCAACCTGCTCCTCATCTGCGCCGCAAATATACGCCGCAGCAAGCAACGGCGCGGTAAGGAGATCCGCTGTTTTATGCGTATGAATATACAGCAGGCGATCCGCATCCGGAGGCATATGCTCGCTGAGCAGATCAAGGCTCTGCCCCGCAATCATGCCGCCAACGCCCGCCCGCGTAGCAATCGCACAAGCTGCGCGGACATGCCCGGTAAGGTTCTCCGGATAAGCGGTTGCGTTTTCAAGCATGCATTCGTAGGCGTAATTGAGCAGCGCATCGCCGGCAAGAATCGCATGACCTACGCCGTACACCTTATGATTGGTCAGTCTGCCCCTGCGGTAATCATCGTCGTCCATACCGGGCAGATCATCATGAATCAGCGAATAGGTGTGAATCATCTCCAGCGCGGCAGCAGGAACAAGCGCCTGCGCCATGTCGCCGCCCAGCATCTCACACGCCGCAAGCAGCAGCACCGGCCGAACCCGCTTTCCGCCTGCCAGCAGGCTGTAACGCATCGTCTCGCAAAGATGCGCCGGAATTCCGCCGTCACAGGGGCACTCCTGCTGCTGCTCGCCAAGGAGCTTTTCAAGCGTTTCTTCAATCATGCCGACATAGCGGCCATATGCTTCGCCGTATCCCATGGTTTACTCCTCAAATGCTGTAATTTCTGCTGTCTGGGGATCAATCTGTTCAATGCGTTTCTTGTGTTCGCTTAGCATATTTCTGAGCTGCGCACAAAGCGCGGCGCCCTCTTCATATGCCTTGATGGACTCTTCCAGAGAAAGGCTGCCGTCGCTCATCGCGGCAATCACGCCTTCCAGCGCCTGCATGCCCTCTTCAAAGGACATCCTCTGTTTCTTTTTCGACGCCATCGCCCGTTCTCCTTTATTCTTCCCTGTCAATCACGCCGGCATGAATGCTGCCGTCATGCATCTGAATCGTCAGGATATCTCCCGTAGCCGCTTGCGCTGCTCCGGAAATAACGCGTTCCTGCCGCCTGACAATCGCATATCCCCGCGACAGCACGCGAAAGGGATTGAGCAATTCAAGCGCAGTTGCAGCCTGTTCAGCGCGCTGTTCTTCCTGCGCAATTCGCCGCAGCGCAGCGTCTTCAAGCTGCTTTTCCAATCCTTTCAGGCGCTTCTCTTCGCTTTCAAGGACACGTCCCGGATGCATCGAAGAAAGCCTCAGACTGATGAAATCAAGTCGGCGTGCTTCCGCCTCCATGCGCTGGCACATCATCTGCGCAAGCTTTTGCTCAAGCTGATCCATCCTCGCCAGCCGTTCTGCCCGCTCAACCACGACGCATTCCGCCGCAGCAGACGGTGTCGGCGCACGCATATCCGCTGCCAGATCGCACAGCGTTACGTCCGTTTCATGCCCCACGGCGGATACAACCGGCTTTGAACAGCCCGCAACGGCGCGAACAACAGCTTCCTCGTTGAATGTCCACAAGTTTTCAATTGAGCCGCCGCCACGCGCCACGATGATCACGCTCACATCGCTCATCCGCTCAAGCAGCGAAATCGCCTGCACCACTTCGTCAGTCGCGCCGATTCCCTGCACCCTGACAGGACAAAGCAGAATGCGCGCCTGCGGATCGCGCCGCAGCGCAACGCTGAGGATATCATGAATGACTGCGCCCGTCGGAGAGGATACCACACCGATTGTGTTCACAAACTCAGGGATCGGCTTTTTGTTTTCTTTGTCAAAAAGCCCTTCCTGCAAAAGCTTCGCCTTCAGCGCCATCAATCGCTCATAGAGCGCACCGACGCCCTGCGTCTGAAGACTGTCTGCATAAAACTGAAGCTGACCTCCACGGGTATAGTATCCAATACTGCCAGCTGCAGTCACTTTCATACCATCAAACGGCGCAAAGGCAAGCCCCTGCACCGCCTGTGGATACATGACACAACTGATCGCAGCGTCTTCATCCTTGAGTGTAAAAAACAGCGTTCCTGTCTGGTGCAGCTTGAGATTGCTGATTTCTCCGCGTATCGATAAGCCATGCAGCATAGGATCCTGCTGCACAACCCTGCGAATGTACTCGTTGAGCTGGGAAATGCTCAGCGTCAGCTTATGCGCCATATCTTCTCGCCGCATCAAGCGTATTCTTGAGCAGCATAGCGATTGTCATCGGACCAACGCCGCCGGGCACCGGCGTCATGTATCCGGCAACATCGGCAACGTCAGGCTCCACATCGCCGCAGACGCCGCCCTCTTCCTTTCGGTTGATGCCCACATCGATCACCACCGCACCCGGCTTAACCATATCTTTGGTAATAAAGCCGCGTCTGCCAACCGCTGCGATCAGGATATCCGCGCTGCGCGTCACGGACGGCAAATCCACTGTTCTGGAATGGCAGATCGTGACCGTTGCATCTGCGCCAAGCAGCAGAAGGGCCATCGGTTTGCCCACGATATTGCTGCGGCCGACGACCACCGCATGTTTTCCTCTCGGATCAATGCCGTACTCAGCAAGGATTTCCATCACGCCGCGCGGCGTACAGGGGACAAATCCCTCCCGTCCGCTGAGCAGCAGACCGCAGTTCACCGCATGGAATCCGTCGACATCCTTCTTAGGGTCAATCAGAGAAAGCACACGCGCGGTATTCAGATGCTTGGGTAGCGGAAGCTGAACAAGAATACCATGCACATCCGGCGCGGCATTGAGACGGGAAACCGTCTCTTCCAACGTCGCCTGGTCGCATTCATTCCCAAGACGGATCACCGTCGAGCGCACGCCCGTCTGGATGCAGGCCTTCTCCTTATTGCGCACATAAACTGTGCTGGCCGGATCGTCTCCCACAAGAATGACCGCCAGATGGGGCTCAATGCCCTCTTCCTTCATCCTCTGTGTTTCTACAGCCAGCTCAGCACGGGTCTTTTTCGCCAATGCCGAGCCATCCATCTTAACCGCAGGCATATGGATTCCTCCCTGTATTGTCAGATAATCTGCCTGTCATAGTACGCCTGTGCGCCAAGCAGTGCAACGCCGACCGCATTATCGCCTGAAAGCTCCGGCTTTGCAAAATGCAGACTGCAGTGCAGCCCACGCTTCCTTGCCCGCTTTTCCAGAATCGAGCGCAGATGCGTGCTGGATGCAACACCGCCGGCAAGCAGCGCCTGCCTGACACCCGTGCTTTCGCACGCCGCCTCAATCTGCCGGTATACCGTTCGGGCAATAAAATCAAACACCTCGGCTGCAATCTCTTCCTTTGTCATGCAGCCGGTTTCAAGCCACTTTGTCGCTTTGTTTTCCGCGCCGGCCAAGCAGCAATCGACACCTTTGATCGATACGCCGATCAGTCCTTTGGCCTGCGCACGCATCGCCAGCTTCTCCATCGAAGGTCCTGCCGGGAAAGGCATATTCATCTTCACGCCCATCCGGTCAACCAGCTGACCTGCATGCAGGTCAAGACTGCCGCCAAGAAGCGTAATCTGTCCATGATCACAAAGGAGAATCTCCGTCGTACCGCCGGAAAGATGGAGCGCAAGAAACGGCTTATCCGCCTTGACGCCCGCACCCACCATCGCAGCGCGAACGTGTCCCTCCTGATGGCTGACAGGATAAAAAGGCACGCGCAGCATTGCTGCCGCTGCGCGCGCCTGACTTTCTCCCGCTCTGAACACGGGCATATACGATTCCTCTGCGGGTCTGGGACGCGTGCTGGCGCAAATCGCAGCGATTTTCGCCTGCGGAGCATCCGCAAAGACGTTTTCGATCATCTGCGGCAGATTTCTGACATGCTGAAAAAGACCCTGAGACTGCTGAAGTCCGCGCTCTCCCTCTTCCACCGTCAGAAGCCGTCTTGACGAAGCGAGAATCTCGCCTTCAAGCGACACCAATGCTGCAGATGTTGTATAGCAGCTGGTGTCAATTCCCAGTACCGCATTGATCATGCCTTCGCCGCCATCTTTCTGCTGATCGTTCCCAGAACGCCATTGACAAACGGGCAGGATTGTTCGCTGGAATACTTGCGGGTCAGCTCGACAGCCTCGTTAATCGAAACTGCCGCCGGGATCTCGCTGTACTTCATCTCAAACACGGCAAGGCGCAGGATCGCCAGATCCACGCGGGAAAGACGCTCGATGGTCCATCCGCGCAGGCAGGCTGCGATTTCCTCATCAAGTTCCTTTTCATGCTCATGAACGCCGGCAACCACCATATCAATATAGCTGCGATCATTGTCATTAGGACGATAATCAATGAGGTCAACCAGCGTTTCTGTTTCGCCAACGCCA
Organism: Clostridia bacterium; assembly: GCA_017547805.1. Lineage (GTDB taxonomy): Bacteria > Bacillota > Clostridia > Christensenellales > Aristaeellaceae > Ventricola. Next base: position 31,048 of record JAFYOR010000082.1, on the reverse strand, counting down.
CCAAAAATCTGTTCAAAAACCAGCTGCATGGCAGCTTCACGTGCAATAGGACGTGCCATTTTCTCTTTAGCTCCGATCTGCTTAATAAACTTGAGAATCGTCTTTATGGAAGAACAGAAGAATCTTCTTAATGAAGCCCATCTTGTCCTTCACGCCGCCAATAAACGCGCCGATCAGGCAGAATACGCCGATCAGCAGCGCCTTCAAAACGCCGAGGGTCATGCACAGCACGGCAAAAACCAGACCAATTGCCGCACCGAACAGCGTGCAGGGCACCGTTCCAGGGGTCAGCATCTGGCTGAAAAAGTTCTTAAAATCCATTCTGTCCGCCTCGCTTGTCCTTATTTCTTACCAAACAGGCCGAAGAAACCTTTTTTCTTCACCGGTTCTTCAACCTTTTCTTCCTGCTCGGCAGTCTCTTCAGCAGCTGGGGCTTCTTCAGCGGCCTGGGTTTCCTCGGCAGCCGGAGCCTCTTCAGCAGCCGGGGTTTCCTCAGCGGCCGGAGCTTCCTCAGCGGCCGGAGCTTCCTCTTCTACCGGAGCTTCTTCAGCAACCGGGGCTTCTTCAGCAACCGTAGCTTCTTCAGCAACCGGGGCTTCTTCAGCAACCGGGGCTTCCTCGGCGACCGGGGCTTCTTCGACGACCGGGGCTTCTTCAGCAGTCAGCGCCTCTTCAGCTGCCGGAGCTTCTTCTTCTACCGGAGCTTCTTCGTCCGGCTCGGCAGCTTCACCGCCAAGGATAGAAGCAGGCAGCGCATACTGAGACTGCTGCGCCTTCTCTCCGCCCGGCATCGCCGCATCCACAAACACGCGGACTTCCTTTACGTTGACGCCGGTGCAGGCTTCAACATATCGAGTGATCTGCTTCTGCAGCGCAGAAATCGCCAGCGGCATGCTGATGTCTGTCAGCAGCGCAATGTGTACATCGACACGAACCGTCTCTTCGTCGCTGAAAAGAGAGGAAGTCACGACCTTAAGCTCGGCATGCTGGGCAAGGCACTTGCTAACCAGCGCATCGATGGTCTTAAGCGAAATACGAACCGTCCCGTTCTCATTCTGCTGAATGGCAAAGCTGCTGGAACGCTTCTTCTTCGGCGGAAGCATTGCGCAAAGGAGCGAGAAGCCCAGTACAATGAGAATCACGCAGGCGGCAATCATCACAATCGTCGCCGTTTTCTGCGGAAGCGCAGTAAAGGCGGCAGCGACAGCGCTAAACTTATCCGCGGCGATGCGTCCCATCATTACAGCAATCAGAAGCGCCGCAGCGCAGAAACTTGCCAGCGCATAAATGAGCATGACCAAACGGTCTCGTACGGGATGTCTCAAAACGTATTCCTCCTTATGAGCAGTACATCAAAAGCGCGTTATTCCTCTTCCTTTTCGGTTTCCTCGCCGTCTTCAAGATCGGCGACAGAAACAGACTCTTCCTGAACAAGTTCGACGACGACCGGTTCTTCCTTCGTCTCTTCCGGCTCGTCATGCGCAGAATCATCCACAGAAATGGAAGCCAGCTTCTGGCTCTGGAGCATCTCCTGATTTTCCTTCTCAAAGCTGACGCCGACAACATGCAGATCAACCTTGTCAACATGGAGGCCGGTCATTGACTCGATGGACTTGCGCACGTTTTCCTGCGCGCTGCGGCCCACCTTCTGGATCGGCATGCCATAGTCGACCGTCACGCTGACGTCAACGCTGACGTCGCCGCCGTTCATATCAACGCGGACGCCACGCGGAATCTTGCCCTTGTTCATGCGTCCGGAGAGCGGGGATACCGTGCCGGCAATGCCGGAGATGCCTTCCACTTCGCTCGTCGCCACGCTGACGATGGTAGCGATGACTTCATTTGCGTATGTGATCTGACCGCTTTCCTGGTCTCTTTCCATGTCAATGGTCATGTTTTCGTTCATATTCAAGAACACCTCCCTATGGTTATACATTAGTATATCAGATTTTGCGCCGCCGCACAATCTTCTTCCTCATTTTTTTGCGAGAATGATCCTGATATCTTTTGCTTCGCATCCGGATATGCTGCCGACCGCATCAATCACGCGCACCGATTCCTCCTGTTCAAGCGCGTTTTCTTTCAGGATCACCATGACATGGTCCTGAGTATATACCGCCGCAGTCTGTGCATATCCCAGATACGCCAGCGCCGTTTCGATTTTCGTTTCCATTTCCATGCATTCGATAATCTGCAGCTTTTGCTCGTTCGCCTGATCGCGTGTCGCCTGATTGACCGTCACATCGTCAATCACATCGGCGAGAATTGACAATTCCTGCTTTCTGTTCTCGCTTTGTCTTCGACGGATATCTTCAAAGGACATGCCATCGTACGGAGTCTCTTGCCCGCTCCTTCTGACAACCGGCGCCGCCGTCATCTGCGCTGTCTGCTGCCGGTCCGCACCGACATAACCGCTGATTGCCAATATGCCAATCAGGCATGCGCAGAGCATTCTCCGCTTTCCTTTTTTCGGTGCGCTTAACCGTCTGTTTGTTCTCTGTCTGTTCGTCGTCCAAGCAGGTGAGTCCTCAGAATTAAATAGAGACTTTGGGTCTGTTTTTATTTGCATCTGCGTTTTCATCTTGAATTCCCTCCTGAAATCACACTCACAGCCGATGCGGGCAAGCCAAGCAGCGCGCACAGGGCATCGATCAGCTGCGCCTGAATCCACGGATTCTCTGCCCCCTCCGCCACAGCGACAGCACCGCAAGGAATCTGTTTTGGCTGTCCGCTTGAAAGGCCGACCCCAGACTCTGTTTTCTCCGTTCGTGTGGCGATCACGACACGAACCTTGCCGACTCCGTCGACCGCTGAAAGCGTATCCGCGATTCTTTTTTCAAGATCGCTTTGTTCGCTGCGCTCAGGTCCTGTCAGCATCACAAAAGCCGCCATCATCAGAATAAGAAGAAGCAGAACCTGCGGCGTAAGCACCGCGCGCAGCTTATTCATCCTCTTCACTCACCTCACTTGACCAGCCATGACATCATCTGCATCAGGTCGCCGCATGCCATTTCCTGCATCATCTGCTGCGCGCTTTCGCACGTCATGTGAAGCATCAGCAGGCCGCAGATGGTTTTCAGCGCTCCTTTTGCTGCGTCGTTCCCCACGATCATCTGCATCAAGGCGCTCATTGAGCACAGCGCGCAAAGCCGGATGATCCAGCTGATCATACCCGATTCACCTCATCACCTGAGCATTACCGTCAGATTGCCCACCAGCAGCACCTGAACGATTAAGAGAAAATACATCGTCGCAACGCAGAGCATCGTCACAAAGAACAGAACAATGGTTCTGGCGAAGTCACAGATTGCCGCAACAATCTCCTGAGAGGCAACAGGCTCAAGCAGCGCTGCGCAGAGTTTGAGCATAAAAACCGACGCCGCCGTCCCAAGCAGCGGCGAAACAAGCACGCCAAGCAGCGCAATTGCCGCCGCCGCTCCAAGCGCATTTTTGACGATCAGCGTGCAGCCAACCAGCGTGTCCATCGTATCGGAAAACATGCCGCCGATGATGGGAACAAAGTTATCCACAGCATATTTTGCCGCGCGAATCGCCACGCCGTCGATTGATGCGCTGCAGATCCCCTGAAGGGACATCGCGCCGAGAAACACGGTGAAGCTGACGCCCAGCAGCCAGCACACCGCGCTGCGCAGCAGCTGCGCCATCCGCGTAAGATGCGTCCCGCCGGAAAGCCTGTTCACCGCCGTCACAGCACAGGTGCACATCACCAGCCGCAGCACAACCTCCCTCGCCAGAAACACCATGCTGCCGCTTGCCGCAATGACGACGGGATGCAAAAAAGCGCTGGACGCGCTTCCCCCCAATGCGGTCAGCAGCGTCAGGAGCATGGGCAAAAGCTTGTCCATGCGAGACGTCATCTGAATGATTGTTTGTCGCGTGTGTGCAAGTTCATTGACAACCAATCCGATCACGGGAACGAACACAAGCACAAAGCATGCCGTTCTGCTCATGTCTTTCAGGGTGTTTTTTGCATCGCTCAGCGCGTTCATCAGTATTCCGGAAAGCAGCACGGGCAGCATGATGGCCAGCATCGTCGCTTTCATCTCGCCAAAGCGGACAAAAAACCCCTCCAGCAGGGACTCCATCAGCGCCTCTGCGCTGATCGTTTTGCCGGATGCGATTGCAGCAACCGCTTCTCTGATGTTCATCACACCCTCATTTCCGGGGATGATCAGAAGAATATCCTGAGTATGCGTAAAGTCAAGCCCGTCAAGCACCGTCTGCACGCCGGCAGCCATATCCGCCTTCTCCTGCCCGGCAGCCGGAACAGGCAGCAGAAGCACCGCTATCAATGCCGCCGCCAAACAGCCATACATTCGCCTCACTTAAGCACATCCACCGCCATTTCAGTCAGGGAAATGAAAACGGGAACAGCGACGCCCAGCAGCGCTATGCGTCCGCAAAACTCTGCGTAACGCGCAATTCCCGGCGCGCCCAATTCCTGGCAGGCTTCGCTGGAGAGCTGTGTGAGCAGAACGATTCCCATCGCTTTGAGCATCGTTTCTGCGTATTGCCCGCCAAGCGACATGCCATCCAAAAACAGCGCAACCGCTGCGACGTATTCCCGTATCACCGGCAAAAGCGCACAGAGCATCATTGCGCCGAATACAACGCCGAGCGCCGACGCGACCGGCGGATACAGCTGCCGAAGAATCATCGTCAGCCCGGCCGTCAGCAGCGCAAGCCCCAGGAGCCTGAGCCAATCCATCTTCTCCCCCTGCTCAGTACAGTCCAAAGATGCTCTTAACGTTATTGAGCAGCTGCGCAATCAGATCCACAACAAGGAACAGCACCACGACAAGACCTGCCACCGACGCCAGCACGGCGATGTCTTCCCTTCCTGCCTTCTGCAGCACCTGATTGACCGCGAAAACAAGGATACCCACGCCCGCAATCTGAAACAAAAGATCCACGTTCATCCGACTGCCTCCTCCTATACCAGAACGAGGAACATTCCCGCCCCGCAGCATACGCCCAGCGTTCTGATCAACCTTGCCCGCGCAGCGCCTTCTTTACGCAGCGCTGCCTCCCGCTGCAAAAGGCGCCCATCCGCCGTTTCAATCAGCCGCAGCTGTTCCCGGAGTCCGTTGTTTCCCAGTTCACTCATTACCTGCTCAAATGCCTCCCGGTCCGCATTGCTCAGCACGCCATATTCCGCCAGCTTCGCGCTCTTTTCAGCATAAATAAAGCTGAGCCGCGGCACATCGCGTCGCTCCATCTCGGCTGCACAGGCATGGAGCAGCCGCGTCAGCGCCCTTTCCTGCGCAGAGCCGGTGAGTTCAATCGTCCTGAGCAGCGCGCTGATCCCGCATCGTTCATACCGGATGATGTCGCCAAGCCGGAGCAGACAGCGCCTCATCGCCACAACCCACCCAAGCCGCTTCTGCTCGCCATCCGCCAGAAGAAAACCAATCGCGCTTGACCCTGCAAGCGCCATCACCGCTGCATCCATGCTTCCCATTGTTCATTAAGCTCCTTTCCCTTTGCATCCATTACGCCGACGCAGCGACCAAATGGCGCAAGCAGCACATACCAGTCAAACACATGATTCCCCATCAGTTCCTTTAGCACCGGCCGATTCATCGCTTCAGAAAAAGTCGACGCATGTGCGCTGGCCAGCACGCCCACGCCTGCTGTCACCGTATTCATGATCGCCTCGGCATCCTGCTCCTTTCCGATCTCATCGCATACAATCACCTGCGGAGACATCGTTCGAAGGAGCAGCTCGACCGCATCCGCCTTATCCGCCCCACGCAGCACGTCACAGCCGACGCCGCATTCTGCCGTCATGATTTCCTCCCGCTCGTCCGCCACAGCCACATGCAGCGCGCATTCCCGCGCAAGGTATTCCGCCGTATCCCGAAGCACCGTTGTCTTCCCGCTGCCCGGCGGCCCGATAAGCAGAACGCGCGATGGACGCCCCTGCACAAAAAGCAGCGGCCGGATCGGCCTGCCCGCATCCACAATCCGTCTGGCAATTCGGATGCATACGGACGTTATGTCACTCATTCTGGCGATTCTGCCGTTTTCATACACAACCTGTCCGCAGACGCCCGCACGATGCCCATGCCCAAGCGGAATATATCCTTTTGCCATCTGCTCTTCATACGCATAGCGGGCATGTCCGCATAATGCGCTCAAAAGCGCATCCATTTCCTGTGCCGTTACTGCGCCGCCGGTTTGCCTGTATCCATCCGAAAACACCCAGCAAATCTTTTGCCCTCGCCTGATCCTGATTTCCCTGAGCATCTCCGCCCTTTCCGCCGGCATTTCAAGCAGCTGATCACGGACTCTCCCGCAAAGATTGGCATCCAGCGTTCTTCTCCATGTCACGCTCCCCACTCCTTTATGCAAAAACAGACCACCATCCGGCGCTCTGCGCCAAACAAAAAACGCAGAGCGTTGGCTCTGCGTTATCCTATGTGCGTTTATAGCGTTTTAGCCCAGTTCAATGACTTCCGTTCCTTCAACAGCAGCGGCGATGAGCGCCTCGCTGTCAAGCTTCTCCTCCGCCTTGCGGACAATGTCCTTGCGCGGATGGGTCGCCGGATGCTTGGGCGTAAAGACCGTGCAGCAATCCTCATACGGAAGAGAGGAGGTTTCCATCGTGCCGATCTTTTCCGCACGCTCGATGATCTCGCTCTTGTCCATACCGATCAGCGGACGGAAGATCGGCATGCCCACAACCTCATCCGTACAGCCGAGCGCTTCCATCGTCTGGCTGGCGACCTGTCCGATCGATTCGCCGGTGATGAGCGCCTGCGCGCCGTCCTTCCGGGCAAAGATTTCCGCAATGCGCATCATGTATCGGCGCATGATCAGCGTCGTCAGGTTATCCGGGCACTTTTCGTGGATTTCCATCTGAATCTCGGTGAACGGAACAACGTATACTCGCATCTTTCCGCAGTACTCGCTGAGAATACGGGCGAGATCCAGCACCTTTTCCTTCGCGCGCTCGCTGGTGTACGGGAAGGAATGATAATGCACGCAGCACAGCTCAACGCCGCGCTTTGCAATCATGAAGCCGGCAACCGGGCTGTCAATGCCGCCGGAAAGCAGCAGGCAGGCTTTGCCGTTGGTGCCCATGGGCATGCCGTTGACGCCCTCGATGCGGCCGACGGACAGATACGCATGATCGCGGATCTCAATCATCAGCACATGATCGGGGTTATTGACGTCAACCTCCAGCCCCGGCACATTGTGCAGAACATGGCCGCCGGCCTGGCGCATAATCGCCGGAGAATCCAGCGGATAGTGCTTGTCGCTGCGGCGCGCCAGCACCTTGAACGTGCCCTTAAGCGGACGCATCAGCTCCGCCGCCTGACGGCAGATGGCCTCAAAGTCACCCTTGTCCATCTCAATCGCACGGCTGACGCTGTGTACGCCGAACACACGGGACACGCGGCGCATCGCCTCGTCGATATCGTTAAAGTCGGATACGTAAATGCGGCCGTCGCTCAGCCAGACCTTGCCGCCCACCTCACGGGTCGCATCCTTGACGTGATCGACCAGCTTTCTGAGAAAGAAGGGGCGGTTCTGTCCCTTCAGAAACACTTCGCCATAGCGAACCAGAAGAATCTCCCTCATGCTTATCTCCTCTTATACTTGCTCAGCAGCGCAAACATCCTGATCATCTGATCCGCTGCCGCGTCCATTTCTTCCATCCTGTTGTGAAGACCAAGGCTCACGCGGATCGTTCCGTCCGCCTGCTCCTGCGTCAGGCCCATCGCACGCAGCGAAGTGCTGACCTTTTGCTTGTGCGATGCACAGGCGGAACCGGTAGAAACCAGAATGCCCGCGCCCTCCAGCGCATTGCGCATCACTTCTCCGCGAACGCCGTCAAAGGACAGGCTCAGGATGTGCGGCGCGCTGGCTGCATCGCCAGGCATCGGACCGTTTACCCGAACGCCCGCCACGCCGCAAAGCCTTTGCCAAAGGTGCGCCTTCATCGCGCCCAATGCGGCAACTTCCGCCCTTCTGGCAGCCATTTCCTTTACCGCAGCGTGCAGGGCGAGAATCCCCGCCGAATTGTAAGTGCCGGAACGCAGGTTCTTTTCCTGTCCGCCGCCGGTCATCTGCGCCGCAAGGCGCACGCGCTTTTTGACCACAAGCGCACCGACGCCTTTAGGGCCGTGAATCTTGTGTGCGCTCAGCGCGTACAGATCAACGCCCATCTTTCCCATGTGCATCGGCACGCGCATAAATCCCTGTACGCCGTCCACATGAACAATCACATCTGCGTTCTTCGCGCGCGCGATGCGCGCAATCTCTTCCACAGGCTGAATGGCACCGGTCTCGTTTGACACCTGCATGCAGCTGACAAACGCTGTCTTTTCATCAATCAGCTCGGCGCAGGCCGCAAGATCGACAACGCCATCCGGGCCGATGGGCATCACGCGCACCTCGTGTCCTAGCTTTTCCACGCGTCGGATCGTTTCCAGCACCGCAGGATGCTCAATCTCGCTGCAGACGAAATTCGCCTTCTCTCTCAGCGTCTGTGCCACGCCAAGGATCGCAAGATTATCTCCTTCCGTGCCGCCGCTGGTGAAAAGCACTTCATCTTCCGCCGCGCCGACCTCCATGGCGATGGCCTTTCGGCAAGCGCGCATTTCCTTCTCCACATCAAGCGCGGGCTTATATGCTGCAGACGCGTTGAAGTACGCCTCGCTCATGCTGCGCACAGTGACCTCAATCACGCTGTCAAACGGACGGGTCGTCGCGCTGTTGTCAAGATAAATCACAAAAGATTCCCCTTATGCCTCATTACAGATGGAAAGCTCTCCAGAATGGCACGCCACACTGGAGAGCAATTGCAGTGTTCTTCCTTACAATCAGCCCTGATACACGCCCACGGGCAGATAGCGCTTGATCATTTCGACCATGTCTTCGCTCGGCTCGATGATGATCATGTTCTTCTCGTTTTCCTTGACATAGTAGAAATAGAACAGATTACCGTCACGGTTGAGGAACCAGTTCTTCTTCTTCACGTCCTTCATGGACAGGAAGCGCTGGAAGCTGTCATGCGCGACATGACCGCAGGCAGAAACATTGGCGACGGTCATGCTGCCCAGCTCCTTGCGCTTGGCGCCGCGAAGCACCTTGGCAAAGTCAAGGGAGCCATTGGTGAACGTATATTCATATTCCAGCTTGAGATTATCTTTATAAATAAAAAGCAGAATCGCAACCGCCGCAGCGATAACGGTCGTCACCAGCGAAAAGACGTCAAAAGCATACATCACAACCTGCAGCATCAGCAGCGCATATGCGCCAAAGATGACGATGAGCACCCACGCCATGGCGTAGAGCAGGTTGTTTAAAAGCGGCCTGCGGTTTACGGCAATATCTTCCTTGAAGTTATCCATCATATCCAATATCCTCCAGGTTCATAGTGCGTCTATTATACCACCAAATCACCGGCGATAACAAGCCCTGACTGCTGACTTCTTGACGACTTTCCAGGCTTTTTCAGTCATTTTCTCCGGCGCCAGCTTCTGCGCCGTCAATCAAAAGAAGGATTTTCGTTCTGTACGGCGAATTTTTATTTGTTAAACTATTTTATGGAGGTTCTCCGATCAATGAAGTGTCCTCAATGCGGCGCCTGGAATCAGGCATATCTCCCCCGATGCAACCGCTGCGGGCGTCCGCTCACCGACGATACGCCAAAGAAAGCTTCATGGGAAGAATCCATGCACAAGAAGAAGCCTTTTCTGGAGGTTATGGAGTTTGACGAGCGCGACACGGAGATCACGCCCGAGGTTCCGGACGAGGAGCCGATGTATGATCCTGACCGCGTCGTTCGCAGCGACCTGACCGACGAGCTTGAGCAGCTTGCCCATCGCCGTCAGCGGGGACGCAGCCGTCTTGACCAGATGAAAAGCCACGCCGACAGCGTACGCCGCTCCATGCAGGAAGTGGAAATCATCCGTCCGCAGAGCGAAACGGAAGACTCCGCGCAGTACGCCGGAGACGATGCTGCAATTCGCCGCCGCCAGCAGCTTCGGCAGGATGAGTATGTATCAGGCGGCGCCCATTCCACGCCCCGCTCCGCCCAGGAAAGAGACCTCGGCTACTTCAGCGATAACCCCGCGGAGCAGCCCATCGCCTATGACGATGATGATCCGCATGCGCCGTATTACTACGACGGCTATGAGGAAGAGCATGAACCGCGCGTCAGCGAAGACGCCGTCATGCCGCGCCGCGTGCCATCCGGAAAAAAGCATCGCGATAATGAGGTATTTGCCTCCAGCACGCCCGCAAAGCGCGCAGGAAAAGTGCTCCTGATTCTCCTGATCATCCTTCTTTCTTTCGGCGCGGTCATCGTTGCCGGCATCTACTTTGCACGCCGCTTCGTCATCACGCAGGATGAACAGACCCGGAAGGACAACGAAGCCAGAGTCACCGTTCACGCATCCACCACACAGGACGGACACCCCACGCACATCCTGACCATCTACGGCAAGGAAAACGCCACCGTTTATCTGCGTGAAACGCAGACCTCCTACGTCATTTCCGACGGAAAGGTGACCATTTCCATTCCCGACTACATGTGGTACGACACGGAGTCCTCCACGTTTGCCACAGCCGTTGAAACCGATACCATGGACGTGACCATCACGCCCTATATCCGTCACTCTCAGGAAGGTGAGCAGTATGCACTGGAGCAGGTGCATTATACCATCGATGTACCCGCATCTCCCGTCTATCTGCTCAATCCCTCTACGCCCTATGCGGAGGTCGGCGTTTCCATCTACGAAGTGCGCCTGAACGTACAGCTGGGTTCCACGGTCATCATCGACGGCACGAACGTTTCAACGCTCATCCGCGATACGGGCAATGTATCCAAGAACGTTCCGGTTCTCCCCGTCGGCGACAACACGATCTCCATTTCCGTCAAGAGCAAATACTGCCGCGAAACAAAGATGGAAATCAAGCTCCACCGTCCGGAGCAGGAAATCCCGCTTGAGCTGGTTCCCACCGTTATTGTGGAATGGAACTATGAATATATCTCGCCGGAAACTTACAACAACGCAACCGCTGAGGAACGCAAAAAGATGAATATCCCCAGCATCAGCGGCACAACGCTTCCCGGCGCGACAATCACCGTCGATTTCCCGCACCGCGATCTCGTGCAGAATTTCGAAACCGGCGAATTCAGTTTCGTCCCCAAGTTCACGGAGCTGGGCAATAACCAGATCGTCATCCGTGCCTCCTATGAAGGCCGCGCCGATTCCTCCATCACGCATACGGTCTACTACATGCCCAACGCCGACATCTACACGCGCCGCGCATGGGACCTGGCAGGTCAGTATACCGACCTGATCAACTACATCAACATGCGTAAGGGCACCATCTATATGGGTACCGGTACGATTCAGCGCATCATCAGTACTGCGCCGCAGATGGCTGTCATGAACATCGGCGACGAGAACTTTGAAAAGCTGGTCATGCTTGAAAACAGCTCCAAGACCACCTGGGTCGAAGGAACCCGTTATCGCATTTACGGCGATGTGTACGGTATGTATGACACAATGCCCCGTCTGACCGTCCGCTATACTTATCTGACCGACTGATCTCTTTCAAGCATAAACGCCCCGCACAGCGTCTTTTCTTCGCTGTGCGGGGCGTTTCTTTTTACAGCCGTTTTTATGTCCGCCGCTTATTCAGCCGCATGCTCTTCCTGTGCTTTGAGCCGTCTGGTCAGTTCCGCAACGAGATTGAAACGCTGAAACGGCGTCATGATGTAATACCCGTCAACGTACGGGCGGATCTTTTCAGCTGCATCCATACACAGCCGGATCGCCATGGCTTCCCCTTGTTCCCGGCTGAGCCCGTCATAGGCAGGCGCAATCCGTTCATCCAGCTCGATACCTGCCACTTCGCTGGCCATGAACAGCGCATTCTTCCTGCTGACGATGGGGAACAGTCCGCCAAACAGATATCCTCCAAGCACTTCCCGCGCACGGCGCAGATTATCTGCCGCCCGTTCGCTGAGCACAGGCTGTGTCAGGAAAGCCTGTACGCCATCAGCTTCTTTTCGCAGCGCGCGCTTAAGCTCCGCATCGAAGTTTTGCGCATTAACGTTCAAAGCGCCGCACAAAAAGAATGCTTCCGCCTCGCCGCTTGCGCAAAGGCTGGTGACAAAGCGCGCCAGAACGCCTGAATTGAACTGAAAAACGCCTTTTACGCTTTCCCTGTCGCCGGATGGCACAGGATCGCCCGTAACGACGAGCACGTTTCTTACGCCTTCCATGGAAAGCCCCAGCAGCAGCGCCTTTGTCGCGTTGATGTTCCTGTCCCTGCAGGTCATGTGCGGTATCGTTTCAATGCCGTATTCCCGTGTCAGTTTGCAAGCCAGAATGCTTGAATCCATTCTCGCGCGTCCAATCGGACAATCGGCGATGGTGATGGCATCCGCCCCCTGAGAAACAAGCCGCTTTGCGCCGTCAATAAAGCCGCCGATCTGCGCGCTTCGCGGCGGATCCACCTCAACAAGGATGGGCTTTTCCCCTGCGCGCAGTTTTCTGAGAATTTTGCTGCCGCAGTCGTTCTTTACGCTCGCCGCTTCGCTCTGCTGTTCTTCCTTCTCTACGCCGCTGTGTGCGATCAGTTTTGATAGCATCGCAATGTGCGCCGGCGTCGTGCCGCAGCATCCGCCGACGATCCCCGCGCCGGATGCGATGCAGCCCGCCGTCTGTTCAGCAAAATACGCGGGATCGCTGTCATAATACAGACGCCCGTCAACCAGATGCGGATAACCAGCATTGGGCATGGCGATGAGAGTCTTTCTGGTGCCGTCCAGTCTTTCCAGCAGACTGCGCATGTGGTATGCGCCGCAGATGCAATTGAGTCCCACCGCGTCAATGTCCGCGCATTCGTCCATACCGCGCAGGAGGATCTGAACCGATTCTCCCGTTCTCGTATATCCATCCGGACCGGCTGCAAAACAAACTGCGATGAACGCATCCGGTCTGACCGCCCGGATACAGGCTGCCGCTTCGCGGATGCCCTTATCATCGGGCAGCGTCTCAAACAAAAAGCAATCCGCACCGGCTGACAGGAATTCATTCGCCATCCGGCAATAGGCAGCAGCCGGATCCTCTCCATGCAAGGCAGGACCGATATCTGCAAACACATGCGCATGGTATTCCTCTGCCGCTTGCTTTGCAAGCGCGTATGCCGCCCGGATGATTCCACTTTGCTGCTTTTCATCCTCTGCCGCCATGCCGGGATGCGCGGCAAACGTATTCGTCTTGATCATTGCCGCGCCGGCGTCAAGATATGCCTTATGCAGCGCAGTAACACGCTGCGGCGCGGTCAGGCATGCCTGCTCAACCGGTCCTTCCGGAAAACCGGAGAGCATTTTGGCATACGTTCCCGTTGCTCCGTCAAAGAGCAGAACGCCTTTGGAAAGCGCCCTTTTCATTTGTTCTCGTTTTGTCATCCCGCGTTCCTGCCTTATCCCAGCACGCTGCGGGCAATGTCCGCGCATTGCTTGGCGTCCTTCGCATAGTAATCAGCGCCGATTCTCGCCGCGTATTCCTCTGTAAGCACCGCACCGCCGACGATGACCGGCACATGAACGCCTGCGCTGCGCAGCGCAAGAATCGTTCTCTCCATGCCGGGAACAGTCGTCGTCATCAGCGCAGAAAGGCCGACCATGTCCGCATGATGTGCTTTGGCCGCCTCAACCACGCGCTCCGCCTTGACATCTCGCCCCAGATCAATCACACGGTAGCCGTAGTTTTCAAGCACCGTGCCCACGATGTTTTTGCCGATGTCGTGAATATCGCCTTCCACAGTTGCAAGAATGATGACGCCGCGTTCGCGTTCGGATTGACCGCTGTTTGCGATGACCTTCTTCACTTCCTCAAACGCGGCGCCGGAAGCGGCAGCCGCATTCATCAGCTGCGGCAGGAAAACCTCCTGACGGTCATATGCCACGCCGACGCGGTCCAGCGCCGGTATCAGTTCCTGCTCCACCAGTTCAAGCGGGTCTCTCGTTTTCAGCAGTTCGCGGGCAAGTTCCCCCGCCTCCCGCCTGAGTCCCTTTTCAATCGCTTCCCCGATGGTGACCTGAACGGATGCAGCCGCGGAAGAAACCGCCGCTTCCTTTTTTTGCGCATGGCGCGCAATATACTGCATGCATCCACCGTCTTCGCCGCTAAGCACACGGCAGGCGGAAATTGCATTCATCACTTCCTCGTTGTTGGGATTGACGATGGGCAGCGTCAATCCGCAGCAGAGCGCCTGCGTCAGGAACGCCTGCGTCACATGCTGCCGCTGCGGGAGGCCGAAAGAGATGTTGGACACGCCCAACACGGTTTCAACTCCGTATTCCCTGCGCACCCTTGTCACCGCATCAAGCGTTGCACGCGCCTGATCCTGCTGCGCGGACACCGTCAGCGTCAGGCAATCGATGGCGATATCCTCTGTCGGAATGCCCGCCTCCTGCGCCGAGCGGATAATCCGTCCGGCGAGCTCCACGCGCTCTTTCGCGCTGACAGGAAGACCGTTTTCGCCCAGGGTAAGACCGACAATCGCCGCGCCGTATTTTTTCGCCAGCGGCAGCACGGCGTCAAGCGATTCCTTCGTGGCATTCACGCTGTTAATCAGGCATTTTCCGGGCGCAGCGCGTAAACCCGCCTCGATTACATGCGGACTGGACGAGTCAATCTGCAGCGGCAGATCGCACACGCCGCTGACAGCGGTAACGACCTTTTTCATCATCGCCGCCTCATCGATTCCCGGAAGGCCGACATTGATATCCAGAATCTGCGCGCCAGCGTCCTGCTGCTCGATCGCCTGCGCGACGATATAGCCAAGATCGTTCTCCTTCAGCGCCTGTGCAAAGCGCTTTTTACCCGTCGGATTGATCCGCTCGCCAATAACCCGGATGCCGCCGAATGCGCACACCTGATGCGCGGAGCAGACGCCGGGCAGCCGCTTTCCTTCCCAGCTGACCAGTTTCCCGCCAAGCGTATCTTTCAGTGCACGGATGAATTCCGGCGTTGTTCCGCAGCAGCCGCCGACAAATACCGCGCCCAGATCAAGAAGCTTCAAGCAGGCCGCTGCAAACGCAGACGGCGTCATGTCATATGCGCCTGTCTGCGGATCCGGAAGACCGGCATTGGGCTTCAGGATCAGCGGCAGATCCGTAACCTTGCGCATCGACGCGAGAATCGGAGTAACTTCAACCGGCCCGAGCGAACAGTTGACGCCCACCGCACTCACGCCAAGCGCCGTCAGCGCCATCGCCGCCGCATCCGCCCGACATCCAAGGAACGTCCTGCCGCTCGCTTCAAACGTCATGGACGCGAAAACAGGCAAATCGCAGCTTTCCTTCGCTGCCAGCACGCCCGCGCGCAGCTCGTTCAGGTCTGAAAATGTCTCAAAGAAAATGGCGTCCGCACCCGCCTCGCAGCCAGCAGCAATCATTTCCCTGAACAGCGCATACGCCTTATCAAAACTCAGCGTTCCCAGCGGTTCAAGAAGTTCGCCAATCGGACCGATATCAAGCGCAACCCGGCATTCGCTGCCCTCACAGGCCCTCTTCGCCGTACGCACCGCAGCGCGCACAACTTCCGAAACCGCAAAGCCGGTTCCGTCAAGCTTGTGCGCATTGGCGCAGAATGTGTTGGATAGAATCATCTGCGCGCCGGCGTCGACATAGGCGCGATGAATGCTTAAGACCGTTTCCGGCGCGCTGATGCAGAGCGTTTCCGGCCTCTGCCCAAGGCGCAGCCCCGACTTTTGCAGCATGGTGCCCATTGCACCGTCCAGTATCGTGATCTCTTTAGTAGCCATCGTTCATTCCTCCGCCGCGCATGCACACATTCCCTTGTCCCGGCAGCTATCCCGGCGCGTACAAAATGCGCATCCGTTTTTTGTATTTCCTTTGATGTTTGTTCCTTCGCCTATGATCGCACAAACCGATTTTCTGGGCATCATCAGCCCGCTTGAGGACACAGTCAAGCCGATTCGCTCCGCCGAGCGCAGCACGTCCAGCATTTCGCCCGTCTGCTTCATCGGCATATCGCCATATCCCGGTGAGAATCGTCCGGTTGTCTGCCTTCCTCTTTCGCCGGCGCGCTGGCTGATGATCTCGCTCACCCTGTCCGCCGCCGCTTCCACCGCAGCGCTGAGCGCCGCATCCAGAACCGGCGCAAGCGCCTTATCCGTCGCCTGAACGCGAAGGAACAGTCGCTCGCTTTTCGCACCGAGCGTCACCGCCATCAGCGCTGCCCCTTGACAGCCGTCAAGCAGGAGCGCCGCGGCTTCTCCCTCGGGCTTAAAACCGGTACCCGAAAGCACCCCGACGTTTTCAAGCTCAAATTCACCAATCATGGCGACCGGCTCGATACATTCAAGCGCCATCTGCTCCGCCTTTTCAATCTGCGACAGCACCTGTTCATCCAGCGTCTGTCCCCGCCACCCAAGACAGCGGAGCAGCTCGCTGCGCGGGATCGACTCAATCGGCACAGAAATGCGCAGCAGCGTCGGCTTACTCTGCCTCTCGCGAAGACGGTCTAAGAATATCTCATCCGGTTCCTGCAGGATCAGTTCTTCCCGCTCTGCGTCCCGGAGGATCTGCATACGCCTGGCGCCCATCGCAATCAGCGCGGCATTGCCTTCAAATTCCCGTCCCTCTTCATCCAGAATATACAGTGGACTGAGGCTGCGCTTCAGGCAAGTATACGCGCCTGACCAGCTGCCGCCGATTCTGCTTCTCGCCGCGACGACCATCGCCGCGTCGCCCAGCGCATAAATCGTACGGTTGCGCGTAAGCGCTTTTTCCGCAGAAAAAGGCTCGTCCGGCGGCGTTTCGCAAAGAAGAAGCAGCCTACCCTTCTCACAATCCCTGCAGTTTTTTTCGTATCGGAAGAAATCGTCAGCGCTCATCGCAGGAACCACGATTACGCCGCCGCCCATGGACAGCGCAGCCTTCGCTGCAGCGCTGTCCACGCCCCACGCGCCGCCGCTGACAAGCACCAGTCCATTGCGCGCAAGGCATCGCCCGACCGCCTCCGCCTTTTCCCGCGTTGCGCCGGAAATCTCGCGGCTTCCGGCAACAGCCGCCTTTTTTCCTTCAAGCAAAGACAGGTTACCTCTGGCAAAAAGATACAGCGGACGGTCATCCCCAAGCTTCTCAAGCTGAGACGGCCAACAGGCATCGCCTTCCAAAAGAATGCGGTATCCCTGCGCATGATACGCCTGTACACGCGCAAAAACCGCAGAAGCACGCGAAAGCAGCTTCTGTGCGCGCGCAAACGTCTGCGCCGACAGGCCCTTCACCTTTCTGAGGACAAGCCCTTCAAGCGCGCCTGCGCGCAGCATAGCGTGAACCCTGCGCCTGTTCAGGGGGGCAGGATCATCCTGAGCAGACTCTATTGCGCTCAAAAGGCAAAGGAGCGCACAGATGCGTTCCATCTTTTCTTCGTACACAGCGCTCCCCCCTCACAAACAAGTGGTTCTATTATAGCGCAAAGCGCATTATCAGGCAAGAAGTCCTCTGCCTGACAGAAAAGCTGAGCCTTTTCATCATTATCCCGCTTTGCATCGCTTGGCTTTCCTTTGGGAGTCCCATCATCTGCGGCGTATTTTGCATGAAAAGAAGGCAGAATTTCCTCCGCCTTCGTCTTGATTCTATTCAGCGGCTTCTCCGCTTTCTATGATTTCATTTTTGGCTTGAAAAGCAAGGCAGCGAGATACCCGAAGAAAACCGCCGCCGAAATGCCTGCCGCACCGGCAATCACCCCGCCGGTAAACGCGCCGAGAATTCCCTGTGATTCCGCCCCGTCAATTGCGCCTTTGGCAAGCAGATAGCCAAATCCTGTCAGCGGGACGGTCGCGCCCGCTCCGGCAAAATCGACCAGCGGTTTATACAGCCCCAGCGCGCCAAGAATCACACCCGCCGTCACATAGCCCACGAGAATTCTGGCGCTGGTGAGTTTCGTCTTCATAATCAGTACCTGACCGATGCTGCAGATCACGCCGCCAACTGTAAACGCCTTGATATACATAAGCAGTATGTCCATGATCTTCATCCCGGAATCTCCTCCCTGTGTTCAAAAACAACAGCATGCGCAACGCCCGGTATGCTTTCCCCCTGCATTGTCGTCGTCGGGCTGAGCAGCGCGCCGGTCGCCATAAACAGCACCCTTTTCAGCCGTCCAGTATACAGCTGCGGCAGAATATGCGCGCAAAGCATACTCGCCGCGCATCCGCATCCGCTTCCGCCGCAATGTGTATCCTGCCTTTTCGCGAAAATCTCGCTGCCGCAGTCAAACAGGCGTTCTTCCTTAACCCGGATTCCCTTTTCATCAAGCAGCCTGATCAACAGCTCGCGTCCCAGAATACCCAGATCGCCCGTTACCACCAGATCAAAGTCATCAAAGCCTCTGCCCGTATCGTCAAAGTGCGCCGTCAGCGTATCCGCCGCGGCCGGCGCCATAGCCGCGCCCATATTGTTCTGATCCGTAATGCCCAGATCAATCACCCGTCCGCAGGTCGTATGCGTCAAAGCAATCCTGTCCTGTCGGGCTGCCGCGCCGGAACTGACCATCACCGCGCCGGCGCCTGTCACTGTCCACTGCGCGGTCGGCGTGCGCTGATTACCCAGTTCCAGCGGCGCACGGTACTGCCGCTCCGCCGTACAGAAGTGGCTGCATGTCGCGCAGATCATCCTGTCGGCAAAGCCGCCGTCGGCAATCATGCTGCCCAGCGACAGCGATTCAGACATCGTAGAGCATGCGCCATAGAGTCCGTAAAAAGGAATCGCCAGATTGCGCGCAGCAAAGCCGGCAGAGATGATCTGATTGAGCAGGTCTCCGGCAAGCAGCATCTGAACTTCATCAAGCTTTCGGTTTGCTTTCAGTGCGCATAGCTTGATGGCCTTTTCAAGTATGCTTCGCTCTGCCGCCTCAAACGAACTTTCGCCGTTGAGTTCATCGCTGATTACCGCATCAAATAGTGCTCCGTACGGGCCGTCATGCTCCTTTTGTCCGGCAACGCTCGCCCATGCCGTAACGCCCGGTGCGTTTTTCAGCATCACCGTCTGCCTGCCGATTCGTCTGCTCATCATCCATCGCCTCCGCGCATTGCTGATCTGTCTGCAGTATGCGCCGCTGACAACCGATTTATGCCCAAGTGTAATGGATGTCTTGCAACTGCGGGCAATATCCGCATGTTCATCAAAAGCACTCATTCATTCCCGTATTTTCTATACACAGGCGAAGGGATTATGCATTCTTTTGGCAAAAACGGCTGCCGGGCAAATCCCGGCAGCCTGCTTATTCATAATATTGCTGATTATCAGGCGCGTTATTCCTCGCTCGCTGCCTTCTGGCTGTTGATTGCGTGAATCACCTCAGGCGGGAACTTCGGCTTTCTGTCGTAGGTGTACAGGCCATTCTGTTCCTGCTCGACGTCGGTCAGCTGCGTATAGCAGAAGCCAAAGTGTTCCGGATTCATCAGCAGCGCCTGTGTCAGTCCCTTGTATCGCTCGATGAATTCCTCGCGGCTCTTCACGCGTTCGCCATATCCCCAGCCGCTTTCGTCCGTATCGCTCCACCAGATTCCGCCGTACTCGCTGACAAACGCCGGAAGACCCTCGATGTAGTTCTGGCGATCCTTGAACCGCTCATACATCAGCGGCGCGCCGGCGCCATAGCGTTCCCGGAAGCCATCCACATCCTGCAGATAATCGTGCACATCGTAAACATCCGTTTCCACATGGTAATTACCGGACGTATCGATGCACGGACGCGTCGGATCGATCGCCTTGGTGATCCGATAGGTCATGCGCAGGACGTCATCGCGCTGAGCGCGGCCCTGATAATCCCACGTTTCGTTGAACGGGCACCAGCCAACAATACTCGGCGCGCTGTAATCCCGCTTGACAGCCGGGATCCAGTCGTTAAGGAAGTCCGCCAGCGCCGCATCTTCACTGTGATCAAGGCCCCAGTTTGCCATCTCGCCCCAGCACAGGTATCCCAGATGATCCGCATGATAGAGGAAGCGCGCCTCAAATACCTTTTCGTGCAGACGTGCACCGTTAAAGCCCATCGCCATGGACAACTGAATATCGCCGCGCAGCGCTTCATCCGTGGGCGCGGTATAGATGCCGTCAGGATAAAAACCCTGATCCAGCACAAGCCGCTGAAAAACCGGTCGGTCATTGATCATGAAGCGCAGCCCATCAAACCAGACGCTGCGAAGACCAAAATAGCTCTCCACACGGTCTGTGACCTTCTCGCCGCAAACCAGTTCAAGCGTCAGATCATAAAGCTTGGGTTCTCCGACATTCCAGAAATGCTTTTCTTCAAGCGCAATCGTTACTTCCGCCGCGCCGCCGTCGGAAAGCGCGCAGCCTTCTCCCATGGGCTTTCCATCAAAGGACGCCGCAGCACGAAGCATGCACGCGCCGCCGGTCACCACGCGGACAGAAACAGTGCCCTGCTTCGCATGCGGCGTGATGTAGATTTCCTTCATGTAAACAGGGTCCACCCATTCAAGCCATACCGTCTGCCAGATGCCCGTCGTTCTGGTGTAGAAGCAGCCGAAGGATTCGTATTTGTAGCTCTGCTTGCCGCTGGGCTGATGCCCGCTGCGCGTATCATCCTGTGCGCAGACAGTCAGCACATTTTCCCCTTGGCAAAGGGCGTTGGTGATGTCAAAGCTGAACGACGTATATCCGCCCTTGTGCGTACCGACGCTCTTGCCATTCACCCACACTTCGCAAAGATAATCCACCGCGCCAAAGTGAAGCAGCACGTGCTTATCCTTCGCCTGCTCAGGCAGGGTAAACGTCCGTCTGTACCAGACGGCACGGATAAAGTCCGTATATCCAACGCCGGAAAGCTTGCTTTCCGGACAGAAGGGCACCACAATGCGCCCCTCCAGCGCCCCCTTTTCTACAAGCCCGCGCTTGCGGCCCGAATCCCCCTGATCCATCTCAAACTGCCATTCGCCGTTGAGGTTCATCCATCCATCGCGAACAAACTGCGGACGCGGATATTCCGGGCGCGGAATGCTTCTGTTCATCATTGTTACCTCCATTTATCGCAAAAGTCTAAGTCGCTCGCTTTGCGGTTCTTTCTACGATTCATTATAGAGGTTTAACGGTTGGATGGCAAGCAGGAATTCCCAATCCGGCTATTCTTGGGACGCTGGCGTTCATTACCGGCGTCTTCTGCATCCATGCATTCCTTACCAGCAAAAGAAGCGGCATGCATCGCTGCAGCCGCTCACAATCATTTTAACAGACAGACGATCAGCCCGACGATCACCGAACTGCTGATCCCATACACCAGCACCGGACCGGCAAGCGTGAATAGCTTCGCGCCAACGCCCATGACCAGACCTTCACGCCTGAATTCCATCGCCGGTGCAATCACGCTGTTGGCAAAACCTGTGATCGGCACGATGCTTCCCGCACCGGCGAATTTGCCAATCCTGTCATACACACCCACGCCGGTCAGGAGAGCGGAGATCACAATCAGCGTTATGCTCGTTGCCGCAGCCGTAGCGTCCGCGCCAAGGCACATGCCGTAATTATATAAGTCGTTAATCGCCTGACCGATCATACAGATCAATCCGCCGACAAAGAACGCGCGCAGGATTCCGTTCAGCATGTCGCTTTTGGGTGCCAGACGGCTTACCATTGCCTGATAGCGCGCTGCATAATCATTGCTCATTTTCCGTCCTCCAGATATTTCGGATTCCTTTTGCATCCGGCAAGCATTTCACGCGCGTTTCCCTTGATCCCGGTCTCGGCACAGCCTCCAGCGTAAACATGATCAGATTCTGGCGCTCCTTCATGGACATCCCTCCGTTCGTTTGTCCATAGACTGATCCATTGGCGGACGGTTTATGCGCCGCGGCGTCCGGCGCGCAGAAAAGTTGCCTGAATATCTCTTTTCTTTCGAAAAAATCTCAATCACCGCTTGACTTTTTTAACTTGAATGCTTATAATGAACTGTCTGAGATCGGTTTCTTCGACAGACCGCGGCACCGAGCAGGGTCGCGCACTACGCTGGTGCGGCATTCGTCATGCTGCTCCCTCTTCCAGCGGAGTCTGCGGAGGGCGGGTTTTTTTGCGGCCAATTATGAATTTTTGTTCATTTTTGTTTCGCGGCTTGCAATCCGTGATCGTCTCTGATATACTGTTCGCTGTTGATTATTTAGAACATTCTGGAGGGAAATTCTCATGCCGAATATCAAGTCCGCTATCAAGCGCGTTTCCGTTACCGAGCACAAGACCATGCGCAACAAGATGGTGAAGACCGCCACCAAGACCGCGCTCAAGAAGTTCAACACCAACGTCTCTGTTGAGGCCATGGTTGCCGCTACCGCCGCTGTCGACAAGGCTGCCGCGAAGGGCGTCATCTCCAAGAACGCTGCCAACCGCCAGAAGGCTCGTATGGCTCGCGTCCTGGCCAAGGGCGAGTAATTTCTTTCGTCTTCTTCCCCTCCTCTTGCAGGAGGGGTTTTTCTTTATATTTCTTTCCTGCATATGCAAAGAGCAGCGGATGCGCCGATGCGCGCTTGAGGTTTTCAGCGCCTTACGATCAAGCAAAAACGAGCGAAGATCACTTCGCTCGTTTTTTGTTTCTCTTAGCAATGCCTCTTTACGCACTCAGCCTTTTTTCATTCAGGAAAACATTCTTTCCAGCTCTTCGTACTTTTCATGCGTAATCAGCGCATCCTGGCTGGTTCCATTCAGATGCACCACATAGGTCCATCGGCCGTAGGGCGTGATGCTGTCAATCACATTGAGGTTGATGATATACGATTTATGGCAGCGGAAGAAGATCTGCGGATTGAGCCTGTCTTCCACATCGCCAAGCGCTTCACTCGTTTCAAATCGGCGTCCATCCGTCGCATACAGAACAGTGGAGCGATTCTCCCGCTGCACAAGCAGAATATCCGATTGATTGACGAAGTTCACACCTTCTTTGTGATGGAGCATGATCCGCCCGCTCACCGCCGCGCCGATTCTCGGCGCCTTCAGCGCGCCTTTTTCCGCATCCGTCCGCGGCATCTGCAGCTTGACGCTCCGGATGCGTTCCAGCGTCTTCATTACGCGTTCGAGCTTGAAGGGCTTGACCATGTAGTCAAACGCATACACTTCAAACGCCTGCGCCATGTAGTCATCATGCGCCGTTGCAAAGACGATGATCGTCTGCGGATCCGTGTCCTGGATGGATTTAGCGCATTCAAGGCCAGTCATTCCCGGCATTTCCACATCGAGAAAGCAGACATGAGGCTTATGCTTTTCAACCAGTTCCAGCAGTTCAAGGCCATTTGTCGCCTCCGCGCAAAGGGTAAACCCTTCTGCTCGGGCAATCATTTTGCGCAGAATCATGCGCATGCCCTCTTCGTCATCAGCGATAACGACGCGAATCTCGTTTTCCATTTATGCTCCTCGTTTCATACCCGTAAAGCCGCGTCTGGCGCCCGGGCGGTTCAGTATCTCGCTCATGATCACGCCGCGCATCACATCCCGCGCGAATTCATCAGGATCCTCCGTATTGAAAATCGGCGACCGCACAATCGGGGAGGGTTCCAGATCGTCCATTTCAAGCACAGCGCTTCCGGTATGGCAGGGATCTTCGCCTTCCGCAGCGACGGCCATCTGGCTTTGCGTCACTGCTCTGACATGCATCGAAGCGCGTTCTTCGCCCAGCATCCCCTCATGGCAGGGATCCTCCCCCTCTCCGCGCCCCATGCTTGGCACGGCGGGAGCAGTTGGCGCAGCCGCCTGATGCGGTTGTCTGGCTTTCTCTGCGCTTTTCTGAACCTGTTCCATGACCTGCTCAAATGCCTGTTCAAACTGAACGCGACGGCTTTGGGCTTGCCTTTTCTGTCTCTTCTTTTCCTTCTTTTTCTTCGATGCCGATGCAGAAATGACGAAATACAGAATAATGACAACCAGACTGAGAAGGTCTTCCATCGTCCTTCACCTCCACCGGTCATTTTCCCTGATCACTTCTTCGCAGTGGGCGCAGTGCCCATGCCGGCGATCGACTCGCGCATGCTGGTATCGGCGATGACATTCTGCATCTGATAGTAATCAAGCACGCCAAGCTTGCCTTCGCGCAGCGCAGCGGCCATCGCCTTGGGAACCTCGGCCTCGGCTTCAATAACCTTTGCGCGCTGTTCCTGTGCCGCGGCCTTCATCTCCTGCTCGTGCGCAACAGCCATCGCGCGGCGTTCCTCCGCCTTCGCCTGCGCGATGCGACGATCCGCCTCCGCCTGGTCCATCTGCAGCTGAGCGCCCACGTTGCGGCCGACATCCACATCCGCGATGTCGATGGAAAGAATCTCAAACGCGGTACCCGCGTCAAGACCTTTGTCAAGCACCGTGCGGCTGATCAGGTCCGGGTTTTCCAGAACCGCCTTGTGGGAATCGGCAGAGCCGACGGTGGTAACAATGCCCTCGCCGACACGCGCAACGACGGTTTCCTCGCCCGCGCCGCCGACAAGCCGCTCGATATTCGCGCGTACGGTGACGCGCGCCTTTGCGCGCAGCTCAATGCCATCCTTGGCAATTGCGGCGACGACCGGCGTTTCAATGACCTTGGGATTGACGCTCATCTGCACTGCCTGCAGCACGTCGCGGCCCGCAAGGTCAATTGCACATGCCTCAGGGAAATCCAGACGAATGTTCGCGCCGCGCGCCGTGATGAGCGCAGTGATCACGCGGTCAAGATTGCCGCCGGCCAGATAATGTGCTTCCATCTTGCTGATCGTCATCTTAAGACCAGCTTTCTCCGCCTTGATGAGCGGCGCGACAATCTTCGCCGGAGAAACACGGCGGATTCTCATGCCAACAAGGGTAAAGATCGAAACATGCACACCGGACGCCAGCGCAGAAATCCACAGCCCCAGCGGCACAAAGCTCAGAAACACAATCAGCGCGACAAGGATCACAAAGATTACAATAATTCCGCTTCCCATATGTCTTCCCCTTTCATCTGTCCATTCTTATGGACGCCTTCTCATTTGGATACCAGAAACCTCAGCAGGGTTTAACGATAATCCTGTTGCCAATGACATTGACGATTTCTATCGCCGTTCCGGCGTCCACGAAACCGCCTTCTGTGACAACATTAAGGCGAACACCGTCAAAGTCGCCGATTCCTGCCGGACGCAGCATGCTCTTGGCTTCGCCTTTGCGGCCGACAAACGCCTTCATGTCCTCCTGGGGATTCAGATCCTGTGTTTCGCGCAGAAAAATCTTAGAGTTTCCCCCGCCGCGAACCACATGATTCAGCACGAGAGAAATCACCACCGCAAGCACCGCAATCAGCACAAGAAGCAATCCGACGGCGGTGACTGCGCCATAGTTAATTCCGGCAATCACGACACCGATGCCCACCAAAGCAATGCCCGAAATCCCGGGCAGACCGAATCCCGGCAGAAAAACCTCGACGATCATCAGCGCCATGCCCATCATGAGACAGAGCACCATCGGAAGATTTGCAATCAGCAGTTCAATCACAGGCTTTCCTCCTTTCTCATCTGTACATTCAGCATAGCATATAGCTCTGCAATACAAAAGAGTTTTTGTCTCAAATATACGTTTTCGCGTTCAAAAAAACACCCTATCGTTACGCTCTGAGCAGCTTCGCAAGCAGCAGCACGTCATTTTCGTAAACATCCGTCAAAGACCGGTTGTAAATCAGGCTTGCCGGATGATACAGCGCGAAAAGCGGCCTGTTCGCCTGATTGGCTTCAATCACCCGACCATGCATCTGCCCGATCGTCGCGCCTGCATCCGTCAGCGCTTTGAGCGGTACGTTGCCAAGGGTGGCAATCATCTGCGGAGAAACCCACTCAATCTCCCGCAGCAGCCATGGAGAAAACAACGCAATCTCCTCGCGCGTCGGCGGGCGGTTGGAGATTCGTCCGGTCTTTCCCGTCTTTGTCGGACGGTATTTGACGACATTGGAGATATAGATCTCTTCACGCGCAAGACCTGCAAGCTCCAGAAAATGATCAAGGTTCTTTCCAGCCTTCCCGACAAAAGGCCGCCCCTGAAGGCTTTCCTGCTCACCCGGCGCTTCGCCGATGAGCATCAGCTTCGGCGATTTGGGGCCTTCGCCGAATACCAGCGCATTCTCCCTTCCCGGCATCACGCCGGCAATCAGCGCGCGCAATTCCCCTTTCAGTTTTTCCATCTTTCCTCCAAATCTCAGCGCAGCATTGCCCGTGCGGCTTCATCACCCGCGCGGCTCATGCGTTCCTTCATATACGCCCAGTTCGATCAGTTTATCCCGAATGGCCTTGAAATCCTCCCATGCCGGACGTTTTTTGTCCGCATCGCGCAAAAGCGCCGCCGGATGGAAGGTCGGCATAAACCAGACGCCCTTTTTCAGTCTCCATACGCCGCGATCTCGCGTGATGCGCACATCTTCGCCCAGAAGCGTTCGCGCCGGCGTAGAGCCAAGGCAAACGATGACTTTCGGCCTAACCAGCGCCACCTGCTCGCGCAGATAGCCCATGCAGGCTGCCCGTTCATCCGCCTCCGGCACACGATTGCCCGGCGGACGGCATTTGACGATGTTGCAGATATAAACCTGTTCCCGCTTAAGACCAATGGCGCCGAGCATTTTATCCAGAAGCTGTCCTGCTGCGCCGACAAACGGTCTGCCGCTCAGGTCTTCCTGCTGCCCCGGCCCTTCTCCGATGAACATCAGCGGCGCATGCAGATTTCCTTCGCCCAGCACCACGTTGGTTCTCGTCTGGCAGAGTCTGCATTTTTCGCAGGAAAAGACCGTCTGTGTCAGGGTTGGCCACGATGTGTTCACAAGCATCCACCTCTCAATTCTGGATGGTGAAAGAAAAGCGGAATGCGCACCGGCATTCCGCGTTCAAATCAGTTTTTCAGGCGCTTGACGCGGATCGCGCCTTCCATGATCTCAAACCGCGCCTCATCCATCTGCGCGAGCTGACCGTCGACTTCAACAACCATGTTTTTCGACCGCATGACCACCTTTTTCGCACTCTGTACACGCGCAACCGGGAGATGCACATGCAGGCCGCCGATAAACAGCGGTAGCAGGAACGGAACCGACCAACGCGGCACTTTATTGACAATCACAAGACTGAACAGGCCGTCATCCGGCTTCGCACCGGGAGCGACGCGCATGCCGCCGCCGATGTACTGTCCGTTGGCGATCTCGATAATGGTCGTCTTCACGGATTCAAACGGACCGTCATCAACCGAAATCTCCGCATGAAACGCCGTGAATTGTCCAAGCGTGGCAAATACAGCTTTGCGGTACGCCTTGGGACCGGGATAGGTCGCTTTAAGCTCCTCCATCCGCCGCAGAACCTCTACATCAAATCCAGAGCCGGCAACATTGAGAAAAGGCCTTCCATTGATCATTCCGCAGTCAAGCGCGGCGGCTTCGCCATCAAGCTGCGCCATGAATGCCTTCATCGGTTCCTTGGGCAGCCCGAGCACGCGGGCAAAATCGTTGCCCGTACCGGTCGGCACAATATACAGCATCGCGCCGCTGCCTGCAACAGCGCTGACAACTTCGCTCAGCGTGCCGTCGCCTCCGATGCAAACGAAGTCTGACGCGCCGTCAGAAAGCGCCAGTTGCGCTTCGTTGGTTCCATCGCCCTGCGCTTTTGTGGGATACAGACGCGTTGTCTCTCCCCGCTTTTCAAGCTCCTGAACGATCATTCCCGCAAGGCTCTCTGCCTTGCCCCTGCCGGAAACCGGATTAAAAATGATGGCAAACATGTTCGCATTCCTTCTTCTTTGGCAGCTTATTCGCAGTCGTTCTCCGTTTCCCGCGCTTCCGCTTCCATGCGCAGCCTTGCAAACGCACCAGGCATCACATAGCGAACGGGATCGAGCTCAACATGTCCGGGTTTCTTCCGCATGATCACAAACTTGATCGGCACACCCTTGGCTGTGTACATTTTCTCGTGCTCGCTGATATAATTGGGCGTGAATCCTGCGGCATGCAGGTCGCTGACCATGTAGCGCATCTCAAACCCGCAGGCTTCAAAATACGGCAGGGAATCGGTAAACAGCGGCGTATCGTCCGTCTTGAACCAGATTTCTCCGCCGTCTACGAGAAAATCACGATACTGCATCAGCTGCCGCGGATGCGTCAGGCGTCGCTTGGCATACTTCGGCCGCTTCGTCCACGGATTGCAGAAATTGATATAAATCCGCTCGATCCGGTCTTCCGGTGCAAACACATTGCGGATAAACTCGATATCGTGGCGCGTGATGATCACATTGTCGACTGGCTCTTCGCCGTATGTTGCGGCTATATTGCGGCGCGTATCGCCAAGAACATTGCAGGTAATATCCATCGCGATGAAATTGACATTCCGATTGTCATAGACCATCGCAGCGGTGGATACGCCCTTACCGCAGCCCAGCTCCAGATACAGCGGCTGATCCTTCTTAAACAGCGCACGCCAGTTCCCGCGCGGCTTGGTCGCATCTTCCTGAAAATACGGGCAAACCGCCAGTTCCGGCTTCGCCCATTTTTTAGTTCTCATGTGCATGGGAAAGCTTCCCTCCAAAGGCATAATTCATTGTGATTATACCATGAATTGCATGCTTTAACAAGATTAGAGGCGCTTTTGATAGCATAGCCATTGATGTTCGTAGAGATTCACTTCCCCGCAGATATCGAAATTCAGCTTTGCATATGCGCGCTGCGGCGCAGGATTGCTCTTGGAAACGAGGAAGCGCACAGCATCGCAGCCCTTCTCTCTGCATAAATCCATTGCAGAGAGAAGCATCTTCTTTGCAATGCCTTTTCCCTGATGCTGCTTATCCACACCCAAACGCGCCAAACAGCCAAAACGGCTGACATCCTTATACCAATTGATGCTCGCATCGTCAAAATCTTCTTCATCATCACAGACAGCAATCGCTGCAATGATCTTCCCATCATGATCACGCATAATCAGAATGACTTCGTTTTGCAAGTCATGCTCGACAATATCTTTTGACGGATACTCCTCATCCCACGTGCTGTGTGGCATATCCATCAGACTGCGATACAGCGCATAGATCTCGTCCGCATCTGAGATATCGGCGCGCTTGATCTGCCAGTCATCCTCCCTGAGCAGCGATTTCTCAGCAGCAAATCCCTGCGGATAACGCGCTCTGAGCTTTGCAATATTCCCCTCGAGCACCGCTTCAAGCGGCACATCAAGGGCATGGGCTGTCTCCGCAAGGTACCACGCAACGTCGCCAAGCTCCTTGATCAGTTTATCCCGGTCAAGTTCGTGTCCCTGAGCAAGGTGCTTTTTTACGATGTCAATGGCTTCTCCCGCTTCTCCACAAAGCCCCATTACGCCATTGATCAGGACATCTCTCTTTGAAAGCTGCGGATTGAGCGTGCGCATCGCCAGCTTCTGGTATTCATTGATCGTCATATATGTCCATTCCTTTCTCACGCGTATGTGACAAAATGGCGGATTTCCTTTTCCAGATGATGGATTTCTTCCCGAATGAACGCCGGATAGATCGTTATATCCCCCAGCCGTTCCACAGGCATCCATCCAAGCAAAATGTCGGGATTATCCTTCTGAGGAATCATTTTTCCATTGTCGGGAACATCCGAATCATCGCTCAATTCTATCAGATAATAGAATGTGATGCTGTGTACTTTTCGTCCCTGATATTCCCAAAAGCACTCCTCCGTCCAGAGAATCCTTTTGAGCACAATATCAGCGCCAGTCTCTTCACGAAACTCTCGCATGAGGCTGTCCGACATCATTTCACCAATCTTCACATGGCCGCCAGGAATTGCAAATTCATGTCCCGAGCATTCTCGCTGCACAAGCATTTTTCCATCGCGGACAAGCACGCCCGCAACGCGCAAGTCGCATACATAATCCTTACCAGAAAACAGCCAGTCTTTCACTTTATATCTCCTGCTTTCGAATGCGCACATATATCTTCATTTCATCTTCATGATGAATGTATCCGCCATTAGCAAGCATCACTCGCAGCGATGCGATATTATCCCGATTGACCCGAAGATAGATCTCATCTTCCGGAAAAATCTTGCTGGCGTATTCAAGGCATTGTCTGAGCCCTTCTTTTCCATATCCTCTTCTGCGATACTCCTTACCGATGTAGTATCCTATATGCCCTGCGCCCATCCGCAATGATTCACAGAGATAATGACGGATTCTGAATTGTCCGACAATCACATCATCGTTCCACAAGAAAAGAAAGGTTTCAGGAACAAATCCTTCAGGCAGATTCTCGCCCTTAGAAAAGGCAATCATTTGAGGAAGTGCAGTTGCTGAGAAATCCTCAAAAGAAATACCGCTCCATGGATTCGTCAGCCCATTTTCGTCGACAGGCATATCGCGTACAAATGCATATTCCTTTTCGATATCTTCAAAACAAGCTTTCTTCAGGTGCAGCATATCAACCTCACATATTATTCTTTTACCTAGATTATCACAATTTGCATTCCTATGACAACCTCATTTTGCTTTCATATCAGAGCTTCCTCAATTTTCGTAACGAATGCGTCATTCATTCACGAATATATCTTTCTTATTCATATATAGGTCTTCAAGAAGCGTTGACAATTACTCTCATTTATTTGTGCCCGGGCAGTTCGTCCCTCTCCTTCACTCCGGGGGACTCGCATAGTCGCGCAAGCGCTCCTTGCGATTGCCGATGCTCCGCCCGCCTGTTTCTGCCACAGGCATCGGCAGGCTTCGATCCCACTGGCGGCGGAGAGGTCCGAAACTAGCCAAGTACATTGCTGTACTTGGCTGAAATGCTCCGTGAGAATTGCAGATACCGGATTGTAAAAGAAAAACACCCCAACAATTGTTGGAATGCTGTTCTGTAATAAGCGCTCCCGGGCAGTTCGACCATGGCTTCATTGCGTCCACTGGACGCCGCCATGATCGAACCTAGCCAAGTACATTGCATGTACTTGACTAAGATGCCCCGGGAGAATTGCAGATACCGGATTGTAAATGAAAAAAGACTCCACATCTGTGGAGTCTCTTT
>JAFYOR010000081.1 GCA_017547805.1 Clostridia bacterium | reverse complement strand
TAGGTGATCTCGTTGCCAGTCGCGTCGAACTTCGGAACAGTAATGCTAGTCGTCCACTGATCACCATTCTTGGTCCAGGTGAACTCCGTGTAGCTATTGCCGTTGCCGGAGAGCGTCACGTTGATCGCATCCGGACGCTCGTCCAGCGCGTCGCTGTTATCCACCCAGTTCTTGGTGATCGTGATGTCGCGATTGCTGTTCGCCGTGTTGATCACGGTCATGTTCCAGTTGCCATCCCTTGTGATGAGCAGCTGCGCGCCGGTCTTATTGGTCCTGCCGGCGTAGGAATACGTCGCTTCATAGCCAGTGGGAACAACTTCCGTCACGGTGGTGGAGCCAACCGGGACAAGAACCGTCACGGTATTCTTATCCGCGTCCGCCTTATCCTCCGCCTTGACGGTGATCGTCACCTGTTCCGTGCTGCCATTGGACTTGGCAACATCGAAGGTGAAGGTCTTCTCGCCCGTGGTGAACGTGCTGTCCTTGACCACCTTCTTGATCGTCAGGTTCTGATAGTTGTACGCGTTGGTGAACGCCGCAGTCTGCGTGCCGTTCGCCACGATGCTGCCGGTATCGCCGGTCTTCGTCGTGGTGTAGTCAGCATTCGCAGCCTCGGTCACGGTGTAAGCCGCGCCAGCCGGGATGCCGGTGATGGTCGCGGAGCCGCCGTGGGCGAGGGTGAACGTCAGCGTGCCGTCGGTCACCTGCGTATCAACGCCATCCACCTTGTAGGTGCCGTTGGGCAGGGTCACGGTGAAGCTGAATGCTGCGGTCTCAGGAGCCGCGCTGCCTTCAACCGTCTTGGTCACCACGAGCGTGCCGGTCTGGTAGACGTTGGTGAACGCCGCCGTGCTGCCGGTCGCAGCGATGCTGCCGCTGACAGTTTCGTTGGCGATGGTGTAGCCCGTGGGCAGATCGACTTCCTGCACCGTGTAAGCAGACGTGATGACGATGCCCTTGATCGTCACAGAGCCTTCGCCGATGATCTGGATCTGAACAGGGTTCGTGCCGTCAGAGGTGACGGTGCCGCCGTTGCTCAGCTCATACTCGCCCTGCGGAATCGTCACGTTGAAGGTGAAGACGTCATCCGCCGTGTTCGCATCCTTGCCGCTGATGGTCTTGGTGATCGTCAGGTCGGCGATGTTGTACTCGAACTTGGCGTAGTAGGTCGTGCCGTCAACCCAAACGGCGCCGTCGGCCTTGGTCGGGACATAGTTCAGAGCCGTGGAGAGCAGCGTCGTGCACGCAGCCTCAGCATACCAGCCGACGAACTTGAACGTCGGAGCGTTCGCCGTTGCGGTGGAGCCGGTCGCGGTACCGGAGACCACGCCCAGCGTCTCGCTTTCCGGATTGACAGAACCGAAGTTCGTCGCCCCCTGCGGGCCAACAGCAACATAGTTGATCGTCGCCGTGTTCTCGACAAACTTGGCGTAGTGGGTCGTTTCCCTCCAGACACCAGAATCAGGTCTTTCGGGCTGATAGTTGGCATCCTTCGTGATCAGCGTAGTACAGCTCGCATCAGAATACCAACCGTCGAAGGTGTAATGGGGATTCGCCGTAGCGGTAGCGCCAATTGCTCTCTCGGCAGAAAGCACCTTGACCTCTTCCGTCACCTTCGTTGCCTGCGTCGTGTCATCCCCGGTAATCAGCTTCACCGTGCCGCCGGTCGCACCGACAACCTCATAATGGAGCGGTACAGAATTCTCGACATAGTACAGCGTCAGGATGTTCAGCTGCGCAGTTTCAAGGACATTGCCTTCTGCATCCTCTTCAATACGGATGGTGAGCGAATCAGGGCTCTGGCTGACGAATGTATAGTTCTCAATGTTCGGAGGCGTCACCGTAACCTCAGATCCATAAGGCGCCTTATTCTTCGTATCCTCCGGCTTGAGCACCTTCATCGTGCCCTGTTCCAGATAACGAATGGTGTACGGATAATCGATACGGTCGTAATAGAGCTTGAGTTCAAGGCCATTCTCCGTCAGTTCACCTGATGGTACTGCGTCTTTATGGTTTACATTCAGGACAAAGCCATCAATATCGCGCGGATCAGCCGTATACGTTTCTCCGATTGTACCCTGCAGCTGGTTGGTCCAGTTTTCCTGCTCGGTGTAGGTACCATCAAGATTCTGGGTGTAATGGGAAACCTTATAATACGCATGCACCTTGTCCTCGGTATAATAGAAGATGATCTCGTTCGTACCACCGGGAACAACAACAAGACGCTTCTGATAGGCATCCGGCATGTAGCCCTGAATAACTTTGAAGGTTTCCGTAACTACAGCCAGCGTATTGCCATTAACTATCTTTGGCTCTACCGTGGTCTCCACGCCGTTGACAATGAACTTATTATCACCGGTCTCCTTATTGATGTACTTCACCGTATACGGAACAGGATCCGACTTCGTATACCAGAAGGTATAGACGTTCTTTTCCGGATTATCCGGATCCGGCGTAATGGAGTGGGACATGACATTCGGGAAGTATTCGGTCTGATAACCCGAATACAGTTCCTCTCCGCCCTTTGCCTCCTGCGTAACCGCATTGCCGTCCGCATACTTGGAACCGGTCACCGGCGCCGCAACATCCACTACCGTACCATCGTCAAGCTTGGTCTTGAAGTAGAAGGCGTACTCAACCAGCGTCATGGAGCTCCACTCAGCGTAGACATGGAGATCCTGCTTAACCGGCACGTTCTCAGGGCTATAGGCATGCTTGTTGCCCTCTGCGTCCTCATAGACCCACGTGACAAACGTATACGATCCATTCGTAGGCGTAGGAACGCGCGCAGGATCAATCAGCTCGCCATAGGTGACCACGATGTCGGCATAACCGTCAATCGGGGTTTTACTCTTATAAGCAGCGCTGTCGATGTAGAAGGTGACCTTATAGTTAACAGGTGTCCACTTCGCATAGAGTGTAACGGCCGTATCTCCATTCTTCGGAGCTGCCGGCATTTGGTGCTGCGTGAAGTCGTACGCTTCACCCGCACACTCCGGATTCTGATACCAACCTGCAAACACTACGCTACCAGGTTCGTATTTAGACGGCGCCATACTTGCATCCGGCGTCCAATTATATTCCGTCAGTACCTTGTCAAACTCTACGCCCTCGACCTTCTTAATCAGCGAGACGGGGTTGTAGAATTCAATGGCATACTTATTGCGGTCATAATAGAACTTTGCACCGTTGAAAGAACTGCCTGTTTTCGTACTGAGGTTCGAATTGAACGTATAGCCTTCGATTTCAACATACTCTTCTTTAGATACAGTTAAGCCGCTGCCATATTTTACGTTAACCGTATACAGAGTTTCATAATTTGCTGTCGTCCCGGCTGTCGTTCCGATTTTCTGAACCAGATATGTTGCCGTCTGAACACTCGAACTCGTTGTTGTTTTCGCATAGTAAGTTCGATTCTCAGCAGGCATTACATCAAGGAACGAAGTCCATGGAGAATCACCACTGGTTTTCATGGACCAAAGGAAGGTGTTAGCGTTGCTGATATTCATAAAACGTGTTCTGATATCAGCACCCCACCTAGCCGTGATGGTATCCAGCTGCTTGCCATTGTTACCAGTTTCCTTGAATGTGATCGTAAACTCTTTTCGGTTGTACTTCACCTCGATCGTCGTGGAACCATCTGCCGCAACAACCTTCGTTTCAGAACTCACAAACGTCCAGAGGTTTGGATCCAATCCACTGCCTTCCTGG
Source organism: Clostridia bacterium (assembly GCA_017547805.1). Classification (GTDB taxonomy): domain Bacteria; phylum Bacillota; class Clostridia; order Christensenellales; family Aristaeellaceae; genus Ventricola. The sequence goes on along the minus strand of JAFYOR010000081.1, from coordinate 12,908 downwards.
TCACATTGATCATTATGCGTATGCTCAACATATCCGCAGGAATAGCAATCATTCGTATGTTCATGAATCTCACAAGAGTAGCACGAATTCGAATGGGTGTGGTTATTGGTACACACCAGATTTATTGGCTGGGTGTCCGCTTTGGTATTCCCATTGTAACAACAGTACCACTGTCCATTCAAATACAGATAGTAGTGGGTTGTTTGGGCGTCACAACCGCCGCCTGTCGTATACTCATTCAGGCCTTCCTTGGGCGACACAATGTCACTTGGCTTACTGGTTGTCTTCAGCTGATAATTGCCGCTTGCCTGATAGCAGGAAAGTACATGAGTATGCTGCTGCTCATAACCGCATTTAAGGCAGGCTTCCGTATGTTCAGTATGCTCTTCCTTGCCGCACGCCAGCGTACATTCATCCGTATGCGTATGCGCATCCTTACCGCAAATCATGAACACAGTATTGCCGTCTGCGAAGGTATACTCCGTTCCCGGCCTAACTTCTACAACACCAGTCTGCAGGTAGCTGTATCCATTGTCATTGGCATTCTGTCCTAAGAAAACAACGCTCACCTTTGCGGTATCATTCATCTTCCACACGGCGTAGTACGTCGTGTTTGCAGCGGGCATCGTCGTCGGAATCGTCGCATACTGATCCGGCTCCACGCCCTCAGCCAGCACCTGATCCGTCCAGCCAAGGAAGGTATAGCCCGGGCGCTCCGGCGTACCGATATCGCCAACGGCAGAGCCATATCGCGCATAGATCGGTTCTACACCGTAGCCGCCGCTAAGTTCGAAGAGCAGCAGCGTGAAGATGCGATCGTAATAAATCTCGATCGTCGTAGAACCGTCAGCAGCGATCTTGGCATGCTCATAGCCCAGCGGGCGGAAGCCGGTATACTCGATGGCTACATCAGCATTATCGCCTTCGCCGATGTAGCTGTTAGTCAGACCGGTATACTTCTTCACTTCGTACTGCTCATAAGCATCGCCCGTTGCGTTCTGCTGGTAGTAAACCACAGTATACTCAACGTTCGTGGGCTGATAGACAACCTGATATGTCCAGTCCTGATCGATATTGTCGATATCAATATTGAGTTCATCCGCGCGGACATATTCGGTTCCCTGCAGGAGGTACGGCAGATAGCCAACCACAGTCGGGAATTTGACTTTCTGAGTGAAATTCGATCCTGCCGCAAGGTTGAATGCTTCCGGGGTGGGCGTCAGGTCGCTGCCATTAACGACGTATTTCACGACGACATTATACGTCAGGTTAGCATTCTCGTCGCCCTCCGCAGCCGCAGACAGCGCATATTCCGCGCTCGCCGGAGCAGCGGCATACATCATCTGCGCAGCAGAATTCTCGATGACGCGGATCGTCGCGATCTCGCTTTCGCTCTCGCCATCCGCAGAGATCCAGCGGAACTGCGCGGACGTGCCGATGCCCGCAACCATGGCAGCGGTGACATCAAGCGCCGTGCCGGTTTCGCCCGGGATATTCGCCCAGATTTCGCCCGCGAGCACCTGCCACTGACCGCCGTCCTGAGCGACGGTAAGCGTCGTCTTGCCGGACTTGGGCAGTTCAACAGAGACGGTGCCTTCGCTCAGGCTGCCGCCTTCAACCGTATCATAGGTATACACGCCGTTGCCCAGCTCCGGCTGCTCCGGCAGCGGCGGGGTGATCGGATCGCCGGCTTCCACAACGCCACCGTCGACGTTCATGTTCACCGCCAGCAGGACGGAGAACTTGTCCACATTAAACGTGATTGCGCCATTGGAGTCGACGGTGCAGTTCTCGATGATTTCATAGGTCTGCGTGCCGTTCTCGGTGTGAACGTGATAGACGTTCATGCGATCGCGGGGGACAGCGACCTCGCTCTTGATTTTCATCGTCACCGTGACGGTGTCGGTCGGCTGCCACACCGCGTCGTTCGCATCCTTGAGAGACACATCATACGCAGTATACTTGTTCAGCATGCCGTTAAGACCCAGCTGCGCAAGGATGGCGTCCACGTCAACCGTGCCAAGCGCAACCTTCGTGCCCGCCGGGAGATTGCCGGTGACAGACACGCCATTGTTGGAGATCGTCGTATTTTCCGGCTCGGTCGGCTTGTTGTTCGGATGCCACGGGCAGTCGCTCTGCGTATGTTCACTCGTCCACGGCTCATAGTAAACCGCACCGAACTTGAATTCACGGATATCACAGTCACAGATCAGCTTTTCGCTGAGATGAGAAGCACGATAATGGAAAGTGAAGGTATCAAACACACCCTGGCTTGCAGTCTGCTTCTCCTTGAGGAAAGCAGAACGCTCTTCCGCCGTCTCCATTCCCGCAAGCTCATCAATCCAGCAGGTTTCGCCGCTGTAAGAGTCAACCACATACACGCAGGAGAAACCATTGAGCGTGAAGGTAATCTTGCCGTCTTCAACCACGCAAGCGCCCAGCTCGGTGGTCACACCATTATGGTGATGGAACACGTCGAGCTTTTCAACATTGCTGCCGAAATAATCCACAGAGATGGTCACGTCAACCGTATTGCCTTCACCCGGCTGCCACGCACTGCCGCCAAGCATGGGCGTGATATCCAGGGCGAGGTAACGCAGGTTGGTCGCACTCAGGCCCGGGAGGTGCGCATCAATCTGCTCACTCGTCGCTGCAGACAGAGTCATCGTCACGCCCGCAGGCACCTTGCCGCTGACGGACACAGAAGTGCCGTCGATTTCGCCGCTGACCGGCGGATACAGCATATCCTTATGCCATGCACAGGTCGCCACATGACCATCCGCGGCCGGGGGCAGGAGCGAAGTACAGCTGCACAGCAGGCCGGACCGGGAATGCTTCGTACGGTAATGAGAGAAGAACTTCGCCTGAGTTACAAAGTCATAATCAGTAGTCAGTCTCGTGTAACGCTCTTCAGCCGTCGCATACTTCGCCAGCGCTTCAAGGATACAGCCTTCCTCATCACACGCGTTCACCGCATAGATGTAGGAGAACTTATTCATCGTGAAGGTGATGTCGCCGTCCGCATCCATCTCGGTCTCGCCGATGTGCTCAACCTGCGTACCGTGAATATGGAACAGAACGATGGTATCGCCCTCAGCACCCAGATTGGGCGCATTGACGGTGACGGTCACCGCTTTTTCCGGCTGCCAGACGTCGTCATTCTGATCAACCAGCGTGATATCGAGCACGACATTGCGCGCCTGAATCGTAGAAGCGCTCGGCACGACGGCCGCAATGTCGCTGGCAGAAGCACGAGCCACTTCCAGCGTCACGTTCGCGGGCATGCTGCCGCTGACGGTCACGGTGGTGCCGTCATCGGTCGTATCCGTCTTCTCGCATTCTTCCGGCTCGGTCGGCGCAACGTACAGCTCGGTCTGGCGGCACTCAACGTAGCCCTCGAACACAGTACCGTCAGTATCGGTATAGCGAACAAAATAGAACTCGCTGTAGTAGTTCGCATCGCCCGGGATGTAGCCAAGCACCTCAAGCAGCGTGCCCTTGGGCAGACCCTTTATCAGGGTTTCGCCCGGCGCAACGGCTTCCTTATAAATCCAAACGTTGTCTTCGGTCGTCTGCACGATCTTATCAACGAGATCAACGCTGCCGCGAGTAACAATGTTGGGATTGGTGTCCGTCGCTGCATCATCCGCATCAACGGTATTCGCATTATCCGCGGTATCCGCATCATCGCTCGCGCCGTCATTGGCAGACTGCTTCAGCGAATAAAACGCCGTCGCGTTGAAGTCATCAAACGCGATACCCGCGGCAGCTTCCGCGAGGCCCGTGCTGCTGAAAAGCATCAGCAGCGCAAGCAGCAGAGCCGTCAGTCTGGATAATCTATTCATTTGTTTTCCTCCTTATCCAATCTGCCGCGCTTACTGCAGCGGGTAAATCATGCTGTTCTCGACGTCGACCCAAGCCAGAGCGAGGCCGGTTTCCGCGTCGATGAGGTTGTTGTTTGCGTCGATGTAGCCGAGCTGTTCGCCGGTGCGCACAAGGATGAACGCGCCATTTTCCAGCACGACGGATTCAAGGCTCTTGGCCTTCTTCGCGCGCTCGATCATCTCGGCGCTCGGACGCATTTCCTCGATCCAGTCCGCGATGGCGATTTCCTTCTCGCTCAGCACTTCAATGACTTCTTCGATGACCGCGCCGAAGTTGAATTCAAGCTCCTCGTCCATCGGGTCGACCGGCTCAGTCTCTTCGACGACAGGCTCAGTCTCGTCGACAGGCTCGGTCTCTTCAGCCGGCTCAGTCTCGTCGACAGGCTTGATCTCGTCAACCGGCTCGGTCTCGTCGACGACAGGCTCAGTCTCGTCGACAGGCTCAGTCTCTTCAGCCGGCTCAGTCTCTTCGACGACCGGCTCGGTCTCTTCAACCGGTTCGGTCTCTTCAACCGGCTCGGTCTCTTCAACCGGCTTGGTCTCTTCAACCGGCTCGGTCTCTTCAACCGGCTCGGTCTCCTCGACCGGCTCGGCGGGTTCTTCTTCAGTTTCGACGATCATCTCGAGCAGCGCGGCTTTGATATAGCCCTTCGTCGCGCCGACCTTGATGTTCGCCCACAGCTCGCCATTCACGGTTTCAAGGCCGTAGACCTTCACTTCGGTGCCGGACTTGGCGATCTGCTCAATCACGTACTTGCCGTTCGCTGCGCTGCGGACGTTCACGCCGCCCTTATTGGTGATGGCCTTGCCAATCAGCGTCAGCTCGACTTCCGGCTTCGCATCTTCAATCTCCGGCTTCTCGCTCACGTTAAGCCCCGCCTGCGCCATCAGCGCGGCGGTGTTGCCGTAGCCGGCGATGCTGTTGTCGCCCAGAGAATACTCAATGCGGCGAACCTTGCCATCGGCATTGCCCTGGATGGTGAACATGCTGTAGCCGTCAACCTTCTCCACAATGCCCATGTGGTCAAGCGATCCGTCGCGCTCCCAGTCAAAGAACACGAGGTCGCCCGCGGTCGGGACATATTCCAGATCGTTGCGCTCGTACGCGCCGACGCCCTTCAGCTTGTCCGCCCAGTTGCCCACATGCGCGTCCACCGGGAAGCCGCTGCCGATATTGGCGTAACGGATACAGAACGCAGCAAACATACCGCACCAATCGGAATAGGCCGCGCCGTACCACTCGCCATAGCGGGTGTAGTGCTGCTTGACGCCTTCTTCGTCAATGATGAAGTTCTTCTCGCTCTCTTCATAGCCAAGCTGCGTGCGGGCGATGGCGACGATATCGGCGCGCCAGTCGCCGGTCAGCTTGACGCCGTCCATCGTCTTCTCCCACACGCCCTTGTGCGCGGTCTCATTCTCCGCGACATGGACAGTGACGGAAGCGCGGCCGGTCTGGCCCGCAGCGTCCTCGACCTTCACGGTCAGCACGTGCGTGCCCCAGCTCATCGGCTCATAGGTAAAGGAAGTTTCAGTGGAATCAATCACGCCGGCAGCGTAGTTTGCAACGGTCTCGCCGGAGTTTTTCACGTTCAGCTCGACAGCATACGGCGCAGTGCCGCCGGAGATGGTGGCATGCAGAGAAACGACGCCGTCGCCGACGAACAGGAAATTCATGTTCGTGGTCATGCCGACAGCCAGCTCTTCCACGACAGCCTCGGTTTCCTCGGTCGGCTCTTCGGTCGGCTCTTCGGTCGGCTCTTCCTCGGTCGGCTCCTCGGTCGGCTCTTCCTCGGTCAGGTCTTCCTCAGTCGGCTCTTCCTCAGTCGGCTCTTCCTCGGTCGGCTCTTCAGTCGGCTCCTCGGTCGGCTCTTCCTCAGTCGGCTCCTCGGTCGGCTCCTCAGTCGGTTCCTCGGTCAGGTCTTCCTCAGTCGGCTCTTCCTCAGTCGGCTCTTCAGTCGGCTCCTCGGACGGCTCCTCGGTCGGCTCTTCAGTCGGCTCCTCGGTCGGCTCTTCAGTCGGCTCTTCCTCGGTCGGCTCTTCCTCGGTCAGGTCTTCCTCTGTCGGCTCCTCGGTCGGTTCCTCGGACGGTTCTTCAGTCGGCTCCTCGGTCAGGTCTTCCTCAGTCGGCTCCTCGGTCGGCTCTTCCTCGGTTTCGTTCGTCACGATGAGCTCAATCAGCGCTTCAGCGTCAAGGCTCTTGTCTTCAACGGTCTGCGCGACGGTCTCGATCAGCTCGACAAGCTCGGCCGGCAGATTCGTCTGCGTCGGCTTAACGACATTCTCGACCAGCTCTTCGCTCAGCGCAGCAACAACCGCCAGCGCATCAGCCTTCGGCTCTTCGGTCTGTGGCTCTTCCGCCTTCGGCTCTTCGGCCTTCGGTTCCTCGGCCTTCGGCTCTTCGGTCTTCGGCTCTTCGGTCTTCGGTTCCTCGGCCTTCGGTTCCTCGGCCTTCGGCTCTTCGGTCTTCGGCTCTTCGGTCTTCGGCTCTTCGGCCTTCGGCTCTTCGGTCTTCGGCTCTTCCGCCTTCTGTTCCTCGGCCTTCGGTTCCTCGGTCTTCGGTTCCTCGGCCTTCGGCTCTTCCGCCTTTGGTTCCTCGGCGGCGGGGGTGGTATTGCTTACTTCAGCCGGTTCCAGAGTCGCAACGGCCATCATGGTCGCCAGCGTACCGGCAGCGGGCATCACAATCGCGGTCAGCAGCAGCGCCGCGACAATCGCCCACACGATATATCTCTTCTTCATATCGCCGTCCCCCTTTCTTATTCAATCACTTCGGTCTTCAGTGTCCAGCCGGCTGCATCGAGCGGGCCGGTTCCGTTATTCTTCGTCTGCACGGCTTCGGTTTCAACCACCAGATCGAACCGCGCGCTCTGATACGCGTCGCCCAGATCGCATCTGAACGTCACGGCGGTGAACAGCGGCTCGGTTTCATCGATCACGCCGTCCGCGCCGCGCGGCTTCAGCGAGCGATGATAATAGTAGAAACCGTCTTCGCCATCGATCCATGCCTCATCATTGAAGTCAAGATCGATCTGATCCAGCGTCAGCGTTTCGGTCTCGCCGTTTTCCAGCGTGATTTCGCCATGCACCCGGGCGCGGGTATAAAACTCCACGCCGCCCAGATTCTGGACCGTCACGCGCTTATCGATCACGTCACCCGGCATCACGCCGCCCACGCCTTCCTCCGGCCACGGCGCACCGTCATGCGTTTCCACGAGATCCATCACCAGTTCGCCGGTGGTGATCACGTTATACGCCGTTTCCTGCGCGGTAAAGAACGCGTAGGTACCCGTGCCGGCCAGCGCAAGGCAGCAGGCAAGGATGGCGGCGAGGAAAATTCTCTGCTTTTTCATGTCGGTGTTCTCCTTCCGGAAATGAGGTTTGTCAATCGCGAGGGACGGGGGAGAAGGGGGGACGATCAGGGCTGCCGCCCTGAAACCCGCCAAGGGATTTCATCCCTTGACCCTTCACCGCTTCGCGGAAAATGTACATATTATACAGGTCTATCTCTCAGACCATATGGGGAGATCCAAGGCTTCCGCCCCGGATGCCCCCATATGGTCTGCCCCGAAAGGGGGCAGACCATGGGGAAGCAGATTACTTCACCTGAGCGTCGTAAGCTATAAAAGCTTCCGCAGCGGTATCAAAGCCATCGGCCTGGATCGCGTCGGCAAAAACCTCGATCTTCAGCTCGATAGCGCCGTTCTCATCGCGCAGGTGCGCAACGTCCTTATTGTCCAATTGATCCTGGAGCTTGAACTGCCAGAAGGCCGGCCAATAGGTCATATCATTCGCCTTCAGCGCCTTGGTGTAGGTGATGGTGTACTCCGTGTATTTTTCTTCGTCATTATGCACGCCGTTATTCCAGACAACAGAGCCATCATCAATCGCGGTGGTGGTCTGCATGACGTCGATCAGGTTCCAGTACGCATCGGCAAACCGGACGCGGAGACGAACATAGGCATTATTGATGCCAATGTTCTTGATGTACGGAGCCTTCCTGACCCAGATGCCCGGGGCCATGTCCTTGCCGGCTTCCTTGAGGTACTCCAGATAGTTCGCATTATCTTCGCCTGCGTCAGCAATGATCTGATCGTCGGTCGCATTGTCGACCTCACGATGGAGGGTGGACTCGAGGAGCTCGATGTCAACCTTACCAACGGTGAAGACGTTGGTCTCGCTGTCGGTGTCGGTGAAGTACGCGATGGTGCCGGTCACAGCGATAGCGGCAACCACGCACAGAGAGAGCATCAGAATGGCAACCTTCTTCTTGTTCATCGTTCTCTTCCTTCTTTCTCTTTGTTGGGGGCAAATATTTCTCAGCCGGGATTAGCAGCTGGAAATTCGGAAATTGAACTTTGGAATCATCGGTGAGATTGGTCTTTGCGGAAACGCTTCTTACTTTACAGGTCTATCTCTCAAACCATATGGGGAGATCCAAGGCTTTCGCCCCGGATGCCCCCATATGGTCTGCCCCACGAGGGGGCAGACCAATGAGGTCAAGTAATTACTTGAGGGTGTAGCCTTCGAACGGGCAGTAGGTGCCAACCTCACCGAAAGCCTTGTCAAGCGCATACCAGGCAACGTTCTCCTGATCAGCATAGTCTTCGAAACCGGCAGACTGAACAGCCTCAGAGATAACCGGAATATCGAACGCCTGGCGCAGATCAAAGTCAATACGAACGGTCTCATTGGTATCCTTATCAAGGCCAGTGTAGTAACCATTGTCGTTGTCGAAATCAACAGCGCTGTCAAGATAGACGCCCATCAGGCTCGGAGCAGTGGTCGCGCCAGCCGGAACGATCGCCTTATGGGTAGCAACGTAAACGTTGTACACCATGCTGTTCTCATTCTTGACGATCTGGAAAGCCTGCCAATCCTCAGCAGTCTTCGGCCAGTCCAGAGCGGACTGCTTTTTGGTCCAGTACCAGCTGTTCTCCAGGCTGCCCAGATCCTGCGCAGCGCCAAAGGAGTCGCCAGCAGAAGCACCGTTCCAGTGCAGGAAGTTCTGGTTCGCATCGTAGCTCGGATGGCCGTCGTCCAGCGCAGCCGGGAAGGCGATGTAGGTGCGGACATAAGCCGGTTCATTGCCATCATTGGTAACGGTCACGAACTTATCAACGTAGTTACCGCCCATGTGATAACCATTATCCTTGGAGTCGTCAACGATCGGACGGAGAATGTTGCCGCCTTCAGCCTCGACATAGTCGGCGCCATTGCGGTCGGTTTCGTTCTGCACGATCTTGACGTTGCCAGCAACGAAAACGTTAACATCAGAATCGGTATCGGTGAAGTACGCGATGGTGCCGGTCACGGCGATGGCCGCGACCATGCAGAGGGAGAGAGCCAGAATGGCAATCTTCTTCATGTTCATAGTTTCTTTTCCTTCTTTCTCTTTCTTAGGGGGTGCGAATGATTTCCTAGCCGGGGTTAACCCCGGCTAGGGGAATGGGGAGAATGATTACGGAGTGACAGTAGCGGGAGTATAGATGGTAGCCTTCTTGGCCTCAGTCCACGCATCCTCAACCGTATCAAACTTAACCTTCTGGATGGCATACGCCGTGAAGGTCATCACCGGAGCCTTGCCCTCAGCTTCCGCAGCATCCATCATCTCATTGGTCACAGTAGTCCTAACGGTAACCTTGTTACCATCAAGAACCGGGAACTGCTGATCAGAATCGCTGGAAGTGACTTCACGGTAATAAACCATCGTTCCAGCGGTATCCGGATCACCCTCAAGCAGCGTCCAGCCACTCGCAATATCATAAGTCATATAGGCATCAAAATCGACGTCCGTAGACTTAAAGATCTCGACAAACAGCCAGCCATCTTCGCTATCCGCTTTATAGGTGACAATCGGATCCTTGGTAATCTCAACACCCGGAACCATTTCGAAATTGGTAGCAGTTTCAGCCAGTTCGATGTCAATATTCGTAGTGGTGAAGGTGTTCTTTACCTCTTGGGTCTTATCCGTCAGCCACGCGATGGTGCCGCCAACAGAAACGACAGCCACAAGCGCCATCATGACGATCATCAGGAGGATGCGGCTGATCTGGCTCTTCTTCTGAGCGCGGCGCACTCTCCTGCGTCCCTGATTGTTGTTCATAGTGCATTTTCCTCCTTTCCGACTTCTCAGGAAACCCTTCCCGGAAGCCTACTGTGGTATCTAATCGACCGGATGAAACCGGACGGTTAAATCAAGAAATTAGTTCTCAGAGCCGCCTTCTTCAGCATCCGGGGTGGTCGTGGTCGGATTCCAAGCAACGAACTTATCGATGCCGCCGACAGCATTCCATGCATCGACAACGCCATTTTCACCAGTGAAGCCTTCCGCCTGAATCGCATACGCGGTCATGACGATCTCAGCTTTCTCATAGTTCTGAAGATCCGCGCCGGTCGCGCTGGAGTTGATCTTAAAATTTTCGAAGGTAGGAATCTTTTCATCTGCTTTGACTACATCACCATACGCATAGATGGTATCATTCTCATAAAGCAGAGACCAACCATTTTTCACCATCTGTTCATGAATGCTGACGTATCCATCCCCTTCCGGGCTCTCAATGCCGTCAAGGCCATTTTCGACCTTCACGTATACCCAACAATCCTCGCTATCATCCGCGATATGGATGTGCGGATCCTTGGTGTAGGTCTTGCCCGGGTAGAGTTTGTACTTATTCTCCGTAACACACTCAGTGTTGCCAGTCGGTTTGCCGCCCTCATCAACCTCGGTCTCGTCCAGCGTGATGTCAACATGACCGACCGTGAAGGTATTCTTCACCGCATCGGTATCGGTGAAGTACGCGAGGGTCGCGGTGATGGAAATGGTGGCGATGCACGCCATGGCCAAAACCAGCACCAAAAGCTGTTTCTTTTTCATGGGGTTCCATCCTCCTTTTTTTGTTCGGAGGGCGACCCCTCCGCGTGTTATAGGAACGCATGTTATGCAACACTTGCTTTGCATAACAAATAACGCCCCTTATAGCTTTTCTATTCTAGCACAAATTGGCAGGTGCGTCAATCATATATACGCACAACATGGCAACAATTTGTTAAATTATTTCACAAATTTATATACTTTTCATCGTAGAAAATAACAAAGCCCTTCCGAGCGCGGGTTTTCAGCGCAGAAGGCGCGCCCGGATCCGAACCGCTTCGTGCCCTCTGTTTCTTCTGCGTTCGCAGCCGATGCTTTTGCGCAATTCCTGATGCAGCAAAAAAAGGGCCTGCCATCCGCAAGCGGCGGAGGGCAGGCCCCAGATTCTATGCAGTTCCCGCGTAAAACCGCGCGAAGCGATGTGGGGTGCAGGGGCTAAGTCCCTGCGCAGGGTTTCAGGGGCGGCAGCCCCTGACGTCCCCCCTTACATTTCCTTGCCGGCGAGGAACACGCGCTTGGCGCTGTAATCCGGCGGGCAAACGAGGAAGTCGGCCTGCTTGCCGGTTTCAATGGAGCCGACGACGTCCTGCACGCCCAGCGCGCACGCGGGGTTGTAGGTCGCGGCGCGGACAGCGTCCTCTTCCTTGACGCCCCACGCGATGGCGTTGGTCAGGCAGATCCACAGGTTGGACGCGGAGCAGGCGATGGTGCCGTCATCCAGCTTCGCCACGCCGCCAAGCACCGTCGCCATCTGTCCGCCGAGGTCGAAGCGATAGCCTTCGCCCTGACCGGCACAGCGGCCGGAGTCGGAGATGATGATCATGTTCTTGCCGGTGAACATGGAGAACGCCAGACGCACGGACGCGGGATGGATGTGGTAGCCGTCGCAGATGATTTCCGCGCGGACATTGCCCTTTTCAACCGCAGCCGGGATAACGCCGGGGTTGCGGTGATGGATGCCCGGCATGGCGTTGTACAGGTGGGTCAGATGGGTCGCGCCGGCGTCGACAGCGGCCTTCGCATGGTCGTAGGTGCAGTCGGTGTGCGCGATGGAGACGGTGCACAGCTCCTTCGCCTTTTCCACGAACTCCACAGCGCCCGGCAGTTCCGGCGCGATGTCCGCGATGCGGATCAGGCCGCCGCAGCCGTCGTAGAGCTTCTTGAAGCCCTCGAAATCCGGCTCCTTGAGGTAGTCGGCGTTCTGCGCGCCGCGCTTCTTGTAGGAGAAGTACGGGCCTTCCATCTGGATGCCGCGCAGCACGGAGCAGCCCTCCGGCTTTTCCTCGACGATCTTCTTCGCCGTGGCGAACGCCTTTTCAAGCACGTCGTAGGGCAGGGTCATGGACGCGGGCGCAAAGGAAGTCACGCCGCAGGAGAGGTAATACTTCGCCATCTCCACGAGGCCTTCGTAGTTGCCGTCGGAGAAGTCGTAGCCGGAGTTGCCGTGGCTGTGCACCTCGATAAGACCCGGGATGACGGTTGCGCCGCCGAGGTCGATGGCGTCCTCAGGCACGTTTTCCGGGAGGATCGCGCCGAACTTGCCATCGACAACCTCAAACGCGCCCGTCTTGAACTCAAAATCGCCGGTCAGAATCCGGGCATTTTTGTAAAACATAGGAATGCCTCCTTATGAAAAGAACGATGTTTCACAGAAAACGGAAATTCTGCGCCCGCGGGCTCCCTCAGTCTGCCTTCGGCAGCCAGCTCCCTCCCGGAGGGAGCCTCCTCGTATACGTTTCTTCAGAGGAACGGCCGCTTTGCGGGGCAATGTTGTGCTTTCCCATGCCTCCCTCCGGGAGGGAGGTGGCACGGCGCAGCCGTGACGGAAGGAGCCATCGGGCGCAAAATCATGTTGTTATGACTTGTTGGGTCTTATGAATCACTTGGCAATTTCCGGCAGGGTCGCAGCGGCGACGGACTGACCGACGCGGCGGGTCTTCTCGTCCGGCAGCATGACCTCAACCTTCTTGGCCAGCTCGGGGAACTCGTCCTTGAGGATGGCGTTGCAGGTGTCAAGGATGATGTCGCCGCCCTTGCCGCTCATCACGCGGCCGAGCATCATCATGTGCTCGATGTCGTAGAACTGGCTGTAGAGCACGACGGTGTAGGCGAGGTACGCGCCGATGGTCTCGTAGATCGCGGCAGCGCGCGGG
>JAFYOR010000080.1 GCA_017547805.1 Clostridia bacterium | reverse complement strand
CGGTATTGTCGGCAACCTTAAGACGCGTTTGCGGCTGAATCATTGAGTTTTTTCCTCCTTATCCGACAGGGCTTACTTCGCCTTCTCGATGATCTCGACCAGGCGCCAGCGCTTGTCGCGGCTAAGCGGACGGGTCTCCATAACGCGGACGGTGTCGCCGATGGCGCACTCGTTCATCTCGTCATGGGCCTTGATCTTGGTGGTGCGGTTCATGATCTTGCCATACAGCGGATGGCGAACGCGATACTTGACCGCGATGGTGATCGTCTTGTCCATCTTATCGCTGACAACGACGCCAACGCGAGTCTTGCGCATACCTCTAACTTCAGACATGTTGCGACTCCTTTCAGATTACGCCTGAGCCTTCAGCTCGAGGGCGCGCAGCGCGGTCTTGGCACGGGCGATATCGCGCTTGGTGTTGGCGATCGCCATCGTGTCCTGCAGCTGGCCGGTCGCCAGCTGGAAGCGCAGAGTGAAGAGCTCCTTCTTCAGCTCCACAACCTTATCGTTGAGCTCGGCAGCGGACATCTCGCTGAACTGATTCTTCTTCATTACGCTTCACCACCTTCGTTGGTCTTCTCGCGAGCGATGATCTTGGTCTTGAGCGGCAGCTTGTGCTGAGCAAGGCGCAGACCCTCGCGGGCGTCGGCCTCGGCAATGCCCTTGACCTCGAAGAGCACGCGGCCCGGCTTAACAACCGCAACCCAGTACTCCGGAGAACCCTTACCGGAACCCATGCGGGTCTCGGCCGGCTTCTCAGTGATCGGCTTGTCCGGGAAAATCTTAATCCAAACCTGACCGCCACGCTTGGTGTAGCGGGTCAGGGCGACACGGGCGGCCTCGATCTGGCGCGCAGTCACCCAGCACGGCTCAGTGGCAACAATGCCGAAATCGCCGTAGGCCAGGAAGTTGCCGCGATGGGCCTTGCCCTTCATGCGGCCGCGGAAGACGCGGCGACGCTTCACTCTCTTGGGCATCAGCATGGTTTACTTGCCTCCTTCGGTCTTGGCCGGAACTTTCTTGGCGGTGGGAAGAACCTGGCCCTTGTAGATCCAGACCTTCACGCCGATGCGGCCGTACGCAGTCTTCGCCTCCGCGAAGCCGTAGTCAATGTCGGCACGCAGAGTCTGCAGCGGGATGGAACCCTCGTGGTAGCCCTCGGAACGCGCGATGTCCGCGCCGCCCAGACGACCGGAAACGGAGGTCTTGATTCCCTTCGCGCCCGCACGCATGGAGCTCTGCAGGCACTTCTTCATCGCGCGGCGGAAGGACACACGGCCCTCGAGCTGCGCGGCAATGTTCTCGGCGACCAGCTGCGCGTCGAGATCCGGATTCTCGATCTCCTTGACGTTGAGGATCACCTGCGCATTCTTCATGCCCAGACCCTTAACGATGGCAGCCTTGATCTTTTCGATGTTCGCGCCGTTAGCGCCGATCACGATGCCCGGCTTGGCAACGTTGATGGTGACGGTCACGCGAACCTTGTCGTTGTCAAAACGACGCTCGATTTCAACACCGGAGATGCCGGCGTCGTAGAGCTTCACGGTGCGATTGCTCTTGTCATCCGTGAACTCCAGATTCTTGATGAGCTTGCGAATCTTCGCGTCGGAAACGAGGTTGTCCGCGAAGTTCTTCTTATCCGCATACCAGCGGGTGCTCCAATCCTTGATGACGCCAACGCGGGCGCCATGCGGATTAACTTTCTGACCCATGCGAAAACCTCCTTACTTCTGATCGAGCACAACAGTGATGTGGCTCGTGCGCTTGAGCATCGGGGAAGCGCTGCCGCGGCTGCGGGCAACGTAACGCTTGAGCGTCGGGCCCGGATTCGCGAACACTTCAGCGACATACAGGCTGCCGCGGTCCATGCTCAGGTTGTTTTCGGCATTCGCAATCGCGGAAAGCAGCAGCTTCTCAACAACCGGAGCCGCAGCCTTCGGGGTATACATCAGGATCGCAAGCGCTTCGTCGACCTTCTTGCCGCGGATCAGATCGACAACGATCTTCACCTTGCTGGAAGAGATGCGCACGTAACGAGCGGTCGCGCGGGGGCGCTTGTCCGCGTTCTCCTTGCGGAACTTCGCCTTTTCACGAGTTCTGGTAGCCATGCGATTTCACTCCTTTACTTGCGGCCGCTGGCGCTCTCACCGGCGTGACCCTTGAAGGTACGCGTCGGGGCGAACTCACCCAGTTTGTGGCCAACCATTTCTTCCACGATGTAAACCGGCACATGCTTGCGGCCGTCGTGCACCGCGATGGTGTGACCAACCATCTGGGGGAAGATGGTGGACGCGCGGGACCAGGTCTTCAGCACGCTCTTCTTGCCGGATTCGTTCATTTCCTCGACCCTCTTGAGCAGCTTAGCAGCTACATAGGG
>JAFYOR010000079.1 GCA_017547805.1 Clostridia bacterium | reverse complement strand
TCATCTCCAGCACCTTCTCGCGGTGATCGTCTTCCTTCTCGTTAAAGCCGATGGTCACCACCTGATCGGTCAGATCCATGAACAGCTTCAGATGGCCGCACAGGATCTTCGCGGAGGTGGAGATGGCCTCATCCGGCAGGATAGAACCGTCGGTCCACACCTCGAGGGTCAGGCGGTCATAGTCGGTCGCCTGGCCAACGCGGGTATTCTCAACGGTGTAGTTCACCTTGCGGATCGGGGTGAAGATAGAATCGGTCGGGATCACGCCGATGGGCATGTTCGGATTCTTATTCTTCTCTGCGCTGACATAGCCGCGGCCCTTGTCCAGCGTCAGGTGCATGATCAGATCAGCGTCCTCGTTGAGGGTGGCGATGTGCAGATCGCGGTTCACAACCTCGATCTGATCGTCCACCTCAAGCGCGGCAGCAGTCAGCTCACACGGACCCTTGACGTTGATGGACACAGCCTTCGGGCCATCGCAGTACAGCTTGGCAGAAAGCTCTTTCAGGTTGAGGATGATCTCTGCAACGTCTTCCTTTACGCCGGGAATGGCGGAAAACTCATGCTGGATGCCCTCAATACGGATGCTGGAAACAGCGACGCCCGGCAGGGAGCTCAGCAGGACGCGGCGCAGGGAATTACCCAGCGTCTGACCAAAGCCATGCTCCAGCGGCTCGACAACGAACTTGCCATAGCTCTCGCCAGATTCCACGCGTTCGATGCGGGGCTTTTCGATTTCGATCATTAGGCAGATTCCTCCTCACAGTTGCCGTGAAAAAACCGTAGCAAATACGTGAGCAATCTATTAACGAGAATAGAGCTCGACGATGAGGTGCTCCTCGATCGGGCAATCGATGTCCTCGCGAGCCGGCATGGCAGCAACCTTACCGGTCAGGTTCTGAGCGTCGAAGGTGAGCCACTTCGGGGTCACGACGCCAGTGCCCTCACGCAGGGCCTTGAAGTTCGCCTGATCCTTGGAACGCTCGCGCAGGGTGATCACGTCGCCAACCTTAACGGAGTAGGACGGGATGTCCACCTTCTGGCCGTTGACCAGGATGTGGCCGTGCACGACGATCTGGCGCGCCATACGGCGGGTCTTCGCCATGCCGAGGCGGTAGATGACGTTGTCAAGGCGCAGCTCCAGGAGCTTGAGCAGGTTCTCACCAGTCATGCCCTTCTGGTTGGCAGCCTTGAGGTAGTACTTGTGGAACTGCTTCTCAAGCACGCCGTAGACGAACTTGACCTTCTGCTTTTCCTTCAGCTGGGTGCCGTACTCGGAAACCTTCTTGCGCTTGTTGCCGCCCGGATTGCGAGTAGACTTCTTATTGCCATAGCCCATGACCGCCGGGGAGACGCCGAGGGAACGGCACTTCTTGGCGATCGGCTCCTTATTGTTAGCCATTACTTTCGTCCTCCTTACAAAACCTTACACGCGACGGCGCTTCGGCGGACGGCAGCCGTTGTGCGGGATCGGCGTCACGTCCTTGATCATGTTGACCTCCAGGCCAGCAGCCTGCAGGGAACGGATCGCAGCCTCACGGCCGGAGCCCGGGCCCTTAACGTAGACCTCAACGGTCTTCAGGCCGTACTCCATCGCAGCCTTGGCAGCGGTCTCAGCCGCAGTCTGAGCGGCGAACGGAGTGGACTTCTTGGAGCCGCGGAAACCGAGGCCGCCGGCGGAAGCCCAGCTCAGCGCGTTGCCCTGAGTATCGGTCAGGGTGACGATGGTGTTGTTGAAGGAAGAGCGGATATGCGCGGCGCCGCGCTCCACGACCTTGCGCTCGCGGCGCTTGCGGACGACCTTCTTCAGGGACTTCTTAGGTGCCATTGTCAATCACTCCTCTTACTTCTTCTTCTTACCAGCGATGGTGCGCTTCGGGCCCTTGCGGGTACGAGCGTTCTGCTTGGTGTTCTGACCGCGAACCGGCAGACCC
>JAFYOR010000078.1 GCA_017547805.1 Clostridia bacterium | reverse complement strand
TTCGGCGGAGGGCCTCGCGAAACGGCATGGCTCCACTCAATCCTGCCCCAAATTCTCCGCTTTGCGCATACGCAAAGCGGTCATGGGGTCAAGGGGCGAAGTCCCTTGGCGGGTTTTAGGGCGGCAGCCCTAGATGCTCTCACGGGCTGTGCCCGCACCCATATTCACAACATAAAGGCCTCCTGCTTTCCGGTGAAAGCGGGAGGCCTTTTCTGTGTTTGGGTGATTTACGCAGGCTTTTTCATCCAGCGCCCGGTGAGGTAATAGACGGTAAAGACAATGCTGCTCAGCGACCATGTGAGCGGGTATGCCCAGGCGACGGTGGTCAGCGCCGGGACAAAGCGCACGGCGATGGTAATATACGTCACGCGGATCACACACCAGCAGACCAGCATCACGACCATCGGCACGGTGGCGCGTCCTGCGCCGCGCATGACGGCGGACATGCCGTGCGTGTAGGCGGCGAGGAAGAAGAAGGGCATGACCGTCCGCTGGAACATGACGCCGGAGGAAATGACCTCGGGCGTCCGGTCAAAGAGACGGATCAGCGTGGGGGAGGCGATATAGACGATCAGCGCAATGCAGCCGGCGATGATGGACGTGCCGGCGACGCCGATGCGCACGCCCTTTCTGACGCGATCGGGCTTATCGGCGCCGAGGTTCTGGCTGACGAATGTGGAAATCGCCATGTTGAAGCACTGCACCGGCAGGAAGCAGAAGCCCTCCACGCGCTGATGCGCGCCGCAGCCCGCCATCGCTGCCGCGCCGAAGGCGTTGATGTTGCTCTGCACGACGACGTTTGCGATGGAGATGATCGAGTTGGTCAGGCCTGCCGGGATGCCATTTTGCAGGATCTCCTTGAGCATCGGCGGATCAAAGCGGATTTCGCGGATGGATACGCGGAATTCCGGATCGCTCTTTGTCAGCCGGACGAAGCACAGCGCCATGGAAACAAACTGGCTGATTGCCGTGGCGAACGCTGCAGACGCGACACCGTAGCCCAGCACGCCGACAAAGAACAGATCCAGCACGACATTGATGACGGAGGAAATGATCAGGTATTGCAGCGGGTGCCTGCTATCGCCCACGGCCTGCAATATGCCCATGCAGGCGTTGTACATGACAAAGGCGATGGAGCCGAAGAAATATGTTCTGAAATAGCTGACGGAGAGCGGGAGCACGGTTTCCGGCGTCCCCATCATGCGCAGCACAAGGGGAGAAAAGCAAACGCCCAGAATGGTCATGATGATGCCGGCTGTCATGCCGAAGGCCAGCAGGGAATGGATGGCGCGCCGGGTGTTGACGGTATCCTTCGCGCCGAAATAGCGCGCGATGACGACGCCTGCGCCCATGGATACGCCGTTGGTCAGGCCGATCATCAGATGGATGAGGCTGGAGGAGGAGCTGACAGCGGCGAGCGCCTCGCTGCCCAGAAAGTTGCCGACGATCAGCGAGTCGGCGGTGTTATAAAGCTGCTGAAAGAGCATGCCCAACATCATCGGCATGGCGAAGGCGAACATCTGCTTGGCGATGGGACCTTCTGTCATGCGCATTGCGCCGGAGGCATGAGCGTGGTGTCTCATGGAATGATCCTTCTTTCTGCTGTTCCTGTCATCAGAAACATCTAAAACGAATTATACGCCTATCCGGGGAGGGTTTCAATCCATATGCGAAGAAAGAACCGCCGGGAGACCAGCGGCTCCAAAAAACAATTCTTCTCCCGCTCTGCGCAGCAGAGCGATGATGGGAGTCTGAGGGACGATGTCCCTCAGGCAGGTCTGGGCGGCAGCCCAGCGTCCCCCTTTAAATCGCAAACCCTTCAAGCCACGCCTTGCCCGCGTCGATTGACGCCTTCACGCGCGCGGGCGCAGGACCGCCGGGAACATCGCGCAGGTTCACGCAGGCTTCCATCGAGCAGGCGGCAAACACGTCTTCCTCAAACATCTCCGAGAAGGTTTTCAGCTCGTCAAGGGACAATTCAAGGATCGCCTTGTTTTCCTTGACGCAGTGCAGCACGAGCCTGCCGATGACCGCGTGCGCATCGCGGAAGGGCATGCCCTTCTTGACGAGATAGTCGGCGGCGTCGGTGGCATTGGTGAATCCGCCGTCCGCGCCCCTGCGCATGTTCGCGGTGCGGAAGGTGCAGGAGGCGAGCATGGCGTTGAAGACGACGAGGGACTTAACCAGCGTGTCGCGCGCGTCAAAGAGCGCTTCCTTGTCTTCCTGCATGTCCTTGTTGTAGGCCAGCGGGAGTCCCTTGAGCGTCGTGAGCAGTCCCTGCAGGTCGCCGTAAACGCGGCCGGTCTTTCCGCGGATGAGCTCGGCGACGTCGGGGTTCTTCTTCTGGGGCATGATGGAGGAGCCGGTTGCATAGCCGTCGTCCATCTCCACGAATCTGAACTCGTGCGTGTTCCAGATGATGAGCTCCTCGCAGAAGCGGGAGAGATGCATCATGCACACGGATGCGGCGTAGAGGTAGTCGCAGACGAAGTCGCGGTCGGACACGCCGTCAAGGCTGTTCATGCTGATGGCGGAGAAGCCCAGCAGATCCTTGACCAGCTCGCGGTCGAGCGGGTAGGTCGTGCCGGCCAGCGCGCCGGAGCCAAGGGGCATCACGTCCGCGTGGGCGCGCACTTCGCTCATGCGCTGCATGTCGCGGGTGAACATCTGGAAATACGCCATCATGTGGTGGGCAAGGGTCACGGGCTGCGCGCGCTGCAGGTGCGTGTAGCCGGGCATGATGGTGTCAAGATTCTTTTCTGCGATGGTGATGAGCGTATCGCACAGTTCGCGCATGAGGCCGGCGGCTTCCTTCGCAGCGTCTTTGACGTACATGCGGCAGTCGAGCGCAACCTGATCGTTGCGGCTGCGGCCGGTATGCAGGCGCTTGCCCGCGTCGCCGATGCGCTCGATGAGCAGCTTTTCCACGTTCATGTGGATATCTTCGGCGTCCAGCTCGAAGAGCACCTTGCCATCGGCGACGTCAGCCATGATGGCCTTGAGACCTTCCACGATCTTGTCGGCGTCTTCCTGGGGGATGATGCCCTGTTTGCCGAGCATGGTCGCATGCGCGATGGAGCCGGTGATGTCCTGCTTATACAGGCGCTGGTCAAAGGTGATGGAGGAGTGGAAATCGTCGACGAGTCCGTCGGTCTTCTTTTCAAAGCGTCCGCCCCAGAGTTTCATGGATCAAACCTCCTGCTTAGAAAGAAAAGAGGCTGCAAGACATTTTCGCAGCCTCTTAAGCTTTGTTTTAGGATGTGGGGCTCTGCCCCACCGCCCCGCCAAAGGGCTTTCCGTACGCGTAGCGCCGCGAAAGCGGCTGGCCCTTTGGAAACCTTCGGGCCCCAGAATGTCAAAGTTATGAAATCCGTTTCCGAGTGCCTTTCGCCTGAAGGAAACAGGATATCCTCCCATGAAGGGAGTCTGAGGGACAATGTCCCTCAGGCGGGTTTCAGGGCGGCAGCCCTGAACGTCCTTACTTGATGCCTGCCTTCGCCTTCATCATCGCCTGAACCTTGAGCGGCAGGCCGTAGAGGTTGATGAAGCCGGCGCTGTCCTTATGGCTGTAGAGCTCACCGGAGTCGCCGAAGGTCGCGATGTCCTCCATGTACAGGCTGTACGGAGAGGTCACGCCCGCGCCGATGACGTTGCCCTTGTAGAGCTTGACGCGGCTGACGCCGGTGACGTACTGCTGGGTGACGTCCACGAACGCGCTCATCGCTTCGCGCAGCGGGGTGTACCACAGGCCGTTGTAGACGAGCTCCGCGAACTTCGGGGCCATCTGATCCTTGTAGTGCGCGGTGTCGCGGTCGACGGTGATCTCCTCGAGGTTGCGGTGCGCAGCGTAGAGGATGGTTCCGCCCGGGGTCTCGTACACGCCGCGGGACTTCATGCCCACCAGACGGTTTTCAACCATATCGGCGATGCCCACGCCGTTGCGGCCGCCCAGCTCGTTGAGCTTTTCAAGCAGCGCGACGGCATCCATCTTTTCGCCGTTGACGGCGACCGGAACGCCCTTTTCAAACTCGATATCGACGTATTCCGGGGTGTCCGGCGCGTCTTCCGGATACACGCCCATGCACAGCAGATCGCGCGGCGGTTCGTTGGCCGGATCTTCCAGATCGCAGCCCTCGTGAGAGAGATGCCAGAGGTTGCGGTCCATGGAGTAGGGACGGTCCTTCTTGACCGGAACCGGGATACCGCGGGCTTCGGCGTACTCGATCTCTTCCTCGCGAGTCTTGATGTCCCACTCGCGCCACGGCGCGATGATCGGCATATCCGGCGCGAAGGCCTTGATCGCCAGCTCGAAGCGGACCTGGTCGTTGCCCTTGCCGGTGCAGCCGTGGCAGATCGCGTCGCAGTTTTCCTTCTTGGCGATTTCAACCAGACGCTTGCCGATCAGCGGACGGGCGAAGGAGGTGCCCAGCAGGTACTTGTTTTCATACACAGCGCCGGCCTTGAGCGTCGGCCAGATGAAGTCCTCGACGAACTCCTTGCGCAGATCTTCGATATAGAGCTTCTCCGCGCCGGTCTTCTTTGCCTTCTCGTGCAGGGGGGCAAGCTCCTCGCCCTGACCCACGTCTGCCGCGCAGCACACGACGGCACAGCCGTAGTTTTCCTTCAGCCACGGGATAATGATGGACGTATCCAGACCGCCGGAATAAGCCAGCAGCACGCGATTGAACTTCTTGTCAGCCATAATGGATTCCTCCGTATTGTTTTCCCGGCGCTCAGCGCCGCGGGATTATTTGCCGTTACGAAATGGTATTATAGCGCATCGCTCATAAAAATGCAATAGAAATGAATGAAAAATCTTCAGAAATTTCAAAAAATGTATATTAGAGTGTCACAATGGAATTGAAATGACGGCGCGGACGCAAATTGGATGTATAATTATGTATAAGATTCATGCATAAATGCATAGAATGCAGCGTGGACGGGAATTGACACGTATGGAAAAATACGATAAACTAAATTGGTTATAGAATTTTAGCAAAGAGGCATATCGCATTGAGAATACTGGGCATCGATCCCGGCCTTGCAACGATGGGCTGGGGCGTGATTGAAACGGATGGGTACAGGTCGAAGCTTGTCAACTACGGCGCGATCATCACCTATCCCAGAGACTCGTTTCCTACGCGGCTTGGCTCCATTGATAAGGGCGTCAGGGCGCTGTTGGATACCTTCAAGCCGGATGAGATCGCCTTTGAGGAGCTGTTCTTCTCCAAGAATATCACCACGGGTATTCAGGTGGCTGGTGCGCGCGGCGTAGCCTTGGCGGCATGTCAGGCCTATACGGACAAGCTGTTTGAATATACGCCGATGCAGATCAAGCAGGCGGTTGTCGGCTACGGCGGCGCGGACAAGCATCAGGTGCAGAGCATGGTGCGCATGCTGCTGGGCATCGCGGAGATTCCTAAGCCGGACGATGCGGCGGACGCCGTCGCCTGTGCGATCACCCATGCGCATGCCGGCGCGGGACGAAATCAGTTCAGGATTAAGTAAGAGGACAACATGATTGCATTTATAGAAGGTAAGGTTGCAGAAAAATCCCCCGGCGAGCTGGTGATTGCCGCCGGCGGCGTGGGGTATCTGCTCCTGTGCTCCAACAGCACGCTGGCGGAGGCGCCGGCAAAGGGGGAAACCTGGCGCTGCTACACGGTTTTGAACGTTCGCGAGGATGCCATGGAACTCTTTGGCTTTGCCACACAGCAGGAGCGCACGATGTTCAGGCGGCTGTGCAGCGTGACGGGCGTGGGCGCGAAGACGGCGCTGGGCATTCTTTCCGCGCTCTCCGTGCGCGATCTGTCCATCGCCATCGTCACCGGCGACGCGGCGGCGCTTGCGCGTGCGCCGGGCATCGGCAAGAAAACCGCGCAGCGCATTATCCTTGAGCTCAAGGACAAGGTTGAGCAGCAGGACGTCGGTACGGCGGGTGCTGCTGCCGCGCCGAAGGCTGCGCCGGTTTCAAGTGCGCAGCAGGAGGCGCAGGCGGCGCTGCAGGCGCTTGGCTACACGGCGGCGGAGGCGGCAAAGGCCGTTTCGCGTGTGGCGGATCAGGCGGATTCGGTGGATAAGCTGATCATGCTGGCCCTGCGTCAGATGAGCAGCCTGTAAGGAAATGGCGGGCGGGTGATAACCGCCCCTACAATGCGACGCTGCGAAAGGAGTCGATATGATGTTGCCCAGAGATCCTGTGATGCTGCTGAGCGTCATCAATATGAAGCTGCGCGACCGCTATGCCTCCCTTGACGCGCTGTGCGAGGACATGGATGCGGACAGGACGCAGATCACCGCGGCGCTCGGCGAGATCGGATACGAGTATAACGAAGAAACGAATCAGTTTATCTGAGGTTAATAATATGGAAGACGAACGTTTGATCATGAGCGGTTTCCGCGAAGGCGACGACGATCAGGAAAACAGCCTTCGCCCCAAAACGCTGCGCGATTATGTCGGCCAGCAGGAGGTCAAGGACAGCCTGAACATTTACATTCAGGCGGCGCGCCAGCGCAGGGACGCGCTGGATCACATCCTGCTCTATGGCCCGCCGGGTCTTGGCAAGACGACGCTGGCGAACATCGTTGCGGCGGAGATGGGGCAGAATATCCGCGTGACCAGCGGTCCGGCGATCGAGCGCGCGGGCGATCTGGCGAGTTTGCTCACGAATCTTCAGAGCGGTGACGTGCTCTTTATCGATGAAATCCACCGCCTTTCCCATGCGGTGGAGGAAGTGCTCTATCCGGCGATGGAGGATTACGCGCTGGATATCATGATCGGCAAGGGTCCGTCTGCGCGCAGCATCCGTCTGGATTTGCCCAAGTTTACGCTCATCGGCGCGACCACGCGCGCGGGTTCGCTGTCCGCGCCGCTGCGCGACCGCTTCGGCATCATCTTCCGCCTGCAGATGTACACGACGGAAGAGCTGATGAAGATCGTCAATCACTCCGCCGGGGTGCTGGGCATCGACGCGGAGGAGGACGGCGTGCGCGAGATTGCACGGCGCAGCCGCGGTACGCCGCGAATTGTCAACCGGCTGCTCAAGCGCGTGCGCGATTATGCGCAGGTGCGCGGCGACGGCGTGATTACCAAACGGATGGCGGATGAAGCGCTGACGCTGCTGGATGTGGACGACCTCGGCCTTGACCGCACGGACAGAAACATCCTGCATACGATGATGCGCAAGTTCGACGGCAGGCCGGTCGGTCTTGATACGCTTGCTGCGACGACGGGCGAGGACGCGGTCACCATCGAGGACGTCATCGAGCCGTACCTCATGCAGCTGGGCTTCATCATGCGCACGCCGCGCGGACGCATCTGCACGCAGGCGGCATATGACCACATGAAGATCCCGATGCCGGTGGAGATGAAGCCGCGCCAGAGCGAGGGACAGACGAGTTTGCTGGATTGACGAAGACCGCCTGTGGGCGGGACTTCATCCGTCTCGCCTGACGGCGATCCACCTTCCAAATAGGGGAAGGCTGACATAATTATGCCGGCGAACGAAGTTCGCCGCTGTACAGCGGCGTAAAACCGCCGCGAAGCGAAGAAGGGTGCAGGGACAATGTCCCTGCGAGGGGTTCGGGGACACAGTCCCCGAGAAAAGGAAAGATGAAAACATCAGATTTTAACTACGACCTGCCGGAAGAGCTCATCGCGCAGACGCCCGTCTATCCGCGCGACAGCAGCCGCCTGCTGGTCTATCACAGAGAAAACAATGAAATCGAGCACAAGGTTTTTCACGATGTGATCGATTACCTGAATCCCGGCGACGTGCTGGTGGTCAACCAGACGCGCGTCATTCCCGCCCGCCTGTACGGCGTGAAGGAAGGCACCGGCGGTGCGATTGAGTTTCTGCTTCTTCGCCGGCTGAATCTGACCGACTGGGAAGTGATCCTCAAGCCCGGTAAAAAGGCTAAGCCCGGCGCGCGCTTCGTCTTTGGCGAAGGCGAACTGAAGGCGGAGATTCTGACCATCGCCGAGGATGGCGGACGTACCGTGCGCTTTGAATATGAGGGCGTCTTTGAGGATGTGCTTGATCGTCTGGGACAGATGCCGCTCCCGCCCTATATCCATGAAAAGCTGGAGGACAAGACGCGCTATCAGACGGTCTATGCCAAGATTGACGGCAGCGCCGCTGCGCCGACGGCGGGTCTGCACTTCACCCCGGAGCTGATGGACAAGGTGAAGGCGAAGGGCATTGAGATCGTTCCCGTGCTTCTGCACGTGGGCCTTGGCACGTTCCGCCCGGTGAAGGAAGAGGACGTATCCAACCACCACATGCACAGCGAATATTACGAGGTTACGCCCGAGCAGGCGGATGCGATCAACGCCGCCCGCGCGCGCGGCGGACGCGTGGTCTGCGTGGGCACGACGAGCGTAAGAACGCTTGAAACCGTCGCCACCGAGGACGGCGTCGTCCATCCGGGCAGCGGATTCACGCAGATTTTCATCACCCCGGGTGTGAAGATTAAGGCGGTCGATGCGCTGATTACCAACTTCCACCTGCCCCAGAGCACGCTGCTGATGCTCATCTCCGCGCTGATGGGCAGGGAAAACGCGCTTGCCGCGTATGAAGAGGCCGTGCGCGAGCGCTACCGTTTCTTCAGCTTTGGCGATGCGATGTTCATCACTGACTAACCCGCTTTAAACCGCCGCGAAGCGATGAAGGGAGTCTGAGGGACGATGTCCCTCAGGCGGGTTTGGGCGGCAGCCCAACATAACCCATGCGCGAAGCGCCGGAAAGGAATTGATGTATTGTGCAGCTGCTTTGAGCTGCTGCACGTGAATCTCAATAGTTGCCTTCGGCTCCGCTGAGGTTCACGCTGATGTGCGCGCTGCGCATAGGGGAAACGCTGGGCTGCCGATCTGGGGAACTCGCATAGTCGCGCAAGCGCTCCTTGCGATTCCCGACGCTCCGCCTGCCTGTATCCGCCACTGGCGGCGGCAGGCTTCGGTCCCAGACCCGATCGGGGACATTGTCCCCGAACCCCTTCTTCGCTTCGTGCTGTAGAAAGGATGTATAATATGCCCTCACCCGTAACATTTGATCTCGTCAAAAAGGACGCGAAGACCCATGCCCGCCGCGGCGTGGTGCACACCCCCCATGGCGATATCCAGACGCCGATCTTCATGCC
>JAFYOR010000077.1 GCA_017547805.1 Clostridia bacterium | reverse complement strand
TCAAACGCGGTGCGCTTGGAACCGTCCTGCGCCTCATAGGTGCGGGTCTGGATGGAGCCGAACACGGCAACCTTTCTGCCCTTGGCCAGATAACGGCCGCAGAGCTCGGCGAGCTGACGCCAGGCAACGATGTTGAAGAAATCAGTTTCCTGCTGGCCGGTCTGCGCATTCTTGAAGCGGCGATTCACCGCGATAGAGAAGTTGCAGACGGGGATGCCGGTGGAAGTGGATCTCATCTCCGGGTCACGGGTCAGATTGCCAATCAAATATACCTTGTTCATACACTCAATTCCTCTTGTGGATCATCATTTCATTCGGGCTATTACTCAGCCTTCTCGGCTTCGACAGCCTCTTCAACCGGGGCGACGCGGGCCGCGCGCGGCTTGACGCTGCTCTTCTTCTCCAGCAGCTTGACGATCTGAGAACGGATAACGCTCTCGTTGATCTGCAGGTTACGGGTCAGCTCCTTCGGCAGCTCGGCGCCGGCGTTGAAGCCAACATAGACGTAGTAACCCTCGGTCTTGTAGTCGATAGCATAGGCCAGACGGCGCTTGCCCCACTCCTCAACCTTGACAACCTCACCGCCGTTGGCAGTGATGATACCGTTGAACTTCTCGATGAGCTCCTTGCGGGTGGTCTCCTCGGCAGCGGTATCGATGATGTAGATCAGTTCGTACTTATTCATGATCCTTTCACCTCCTTTTGGACTCTGGTTCCACCATTTCTCAGATGGAACAAGGATGTGCCATCGCGTATATTAGCACAGGTCTGCCTAAAAATCAAGACCCTTTCTGCTTTTTTTTCAAATTTTCTGATAATTTTGTGGGCATAACTTTTTTCAGGAAATGCTTGACGAAAAGTGGATATCAGGGTATAATCTTGCGGATACTTTTTTAAAGGCAAAAGCCGTGAATATATAAAGGAAGAAAAGCAATGTTTGTTGATCAGGTAAAAATCACCGCGAAGGCCGGCGACGGCGGAAACGGCGCGGTTTCTTTCCATCGTGAGAAGTTTGTGCAGAACGGCGGCCCGGACGGCGGCGACGGCGGAAACGGCGGCAGCGTCATCCTCCTGGCGGATGAGAATATGCACACGCTGATGGATTTCCGTTTCAAGCGTAAGTATACTGCTGAAAGCGGCCTCAACGGCGCGGCGATGCTCTGCCGCGGCAAGAGCGGCCAGGATCTCATCATCAAGGTGCCGGTGGGCACCACCGTGCGCGATACCAAGGATGGCCGCCTCTGGGCGGATATGCATACTGCGGGCCAGCGTCATGTGCTGCTCAAGGGCGGCAAGGGCGGCTGGGGCAATGCGCACTTTGCCACGCCGACCCGTCAGGCGCCGAACTTTGCCAAGCCGGGCCAGAAGTGCGATGTGGTCGAGTTTGAGCTGGAGCTCAAGTCCATTGCGGATGTGGGTCTGGTCGGCTATCCGAATGTCGGCAAGTCCACGATCCTTTCCGTGGTGACGGCGGCCAAGCCGAAGATTGCCAATTATCACTTTACGACCCTCGCGCCGAATCTGGGCATCTGCCGCCAGTATGGCATGGACTTCGTCATGGCCGATATTCCGGGCCTGGTCGAGGGCGCCAGCGAGGGCGTGGGTCTGGGCATCCAGTTCCTGCGCCATGTTGAGCGCACGCGCCTGCTGGTGCACGTGGTCGATGTTGCGGGCAGCGAAGGCCGTGATCCGATCGAGGATTTTGAGCACATCTGTGACGAGCTGATCGGCTATGGCGATCTGGCGGAGCGTCCGCAGATCGTGGCGGCCAACAAGATGGATCTTCCGGGCGCGGAGGAAAACCTTGAGCGCCTGCGTCGTCACCTGCGCGGCACGGATATCGAGGTTTATCCGGTGTCTGCGGCAACCCGCAAGGGCTTTGACGAGCTGATGGGCGCGATTGTGCGCATTCTGCCGACCCTGCCGGAGATCCTCACCTTCGAGGAAGAGCCGGAGGTCATCCGCGAGGAAGAAGCGCCGTTCACCGTGCACAAGGAATCCGAGGATTACTACGTTGTCGAGGGCAAGGCCATGGAGCAGCTCATCGGTTCCATCAACTTCTCCGACAATCAGTCTGTCAATTACTTCCATCGCACACTGCGCAGCCGCGGTGTGATCGATGCGCTGCGTCAGGCCGGCGCGAAGGAAGGCGACACCGTCGCGATCTACGACATGGAGTTCGACTTCGTCGAGTAAGCGGCCTGTGGCCGCCTCCACTACGCTTCGCCTTGCTTCTAACGGCATCGTTTGCGCAAAGGGCGCTCCGATGCCCGGCTGAGGCGTGAAAAAAAGAAAGCGGTGCTGAAACCGTTTTCTGCGGCCGGAAGGGCCTTGAAAACTACTTTATCATTTTGGGTTTGGAAGCATGACTTCCATTTATAGAAAGGAAATACTATGACGAGTACGCAGCGCGCGTATCTGCGCGGATTGGCCAATACCATGGAGCCCATCATTCATGT
>JAFYOR010000076.1 GCA_017547805.1 Clostridia bacterium | reverse complement strand
GCGAAGCGATGCGGGGTCAAGGGATAAAATCCCTTGTCAGGGTTTGGGGTGAAACCCCAATCGTCCCCCTCGTCCCCAACGGGCGCAGCCCGCAGCATCCAGGAACCGAAGAGGAGCCGCAGGCGACAATTTCGGTTCTGTAAACCTGCTTCAAACCGCCGCGAAGCGATGCAGGGTCAAGGGGTTCAGATTTATCTGAACTGGGACGGTAGTGAATGACAGCCCAGTGGGCTGTCAGAGCCGTCCTGACCGACGAGCGTCGAGTGAGGAGAGAAATCCCTTGTCAGGGTTTGGGGTGAAACCCCAACCGTCCCCCTCGTCCCCAACGGGCGCAGCCCGCAGCATCCGGGAACCGAAGAGGAACCGCAGGCGGAAATTCCCGGTTCTGATTCAGCCGCTTAAAACCAATGCCGCATATACAGAAAACACCTTTTTTCAGCGCTTCGCGCACAGGATACGTTGGGGCCGCGGGCCCCAAACCCCGCCCGGGGATTTCATCCCCGGATCCCTTCTCCGCTTCGCGCTGCTTAAAGATATTCTTCTTACACGTCCTCAACGATCACGTTGTGGTTGGTAAACACGCAGATATCCGCCGCGATATGCAGCGCCTTTTCAGCGATCTCGTGCGCGGAGAGCATCGTGTTTTCTTTCAGCGCACGCGCCGCCGCCAGCGCATAGTTGCCGCCGGAGCCGACCGCCGCGATGCCGTCGTCGGGCGTGATGACCTCGCCCGTGCCGGAGAGGATCATGAGCGTTTCGCCGCTGGCGACGATGAGCATCGCCTCCAGCTTGCGCATCGCCTTGTCCGCGCGCCAGTCCTGCGCCAGCTCCACCGCTGCGCGTTCCAGATTGCCGCTGTACTGCTCCAGCTTCGCCTCAAAGCGTTCGCACAGCGCAAACGCGTCCGCGACGCTGCCGGCAAAGCCGGTGACAACCTTGCCGCCGTAGATGCGGCGCACCTTGCGGGCAGTGCTCTTGAAGATGGTCGATTCGCCCATCGTCACCTGTCCGTCGCCCGCGACAGAAATTCTTCCGTCCTTCAAAACCGCACAGATGGTTGTGCCTTTCAGTGCCATAACAGCCTCCATTCTCGGCTTCCCGCCCTCATGCTGACGCCTTAGGACGCGCAAACGCCGGGATGATCAGGATTATTGTAACATATCGTCCGCCGCCTGTATAGGAAGCCTTTTATGCGGTCAAATCAGTCTTCCGGATAAAAGTCTTCCCGCAGGGGATTGGAGCGCAGCGCCTCGATGTAGTCAAGCGACCGCGCGGCAATGTGCGCGTAGCGCTCCTGCTTGTTTCGGATCTTTTTGGGGTAGCTTTCAATCAGACCGAAGTTCGCGTTCATCGGCTGGAAATCGCCCGTCGCCTGCGCGACATGGCAGCCAAGGCCGCCGATCGCCGTCAGGCGGGAAAAATCGACCGGCGCTTTTCCCAGAATCTGCCGGGCAAGAGAAATGCCAGCGACAAGACCGCTGGACGCGCTCTCCACATATCCTTCCACGCCCGTCATCTGGCCCGCAAAATACGTGCCCGGGCGGGAAATCATCTGGTAATGCTCGTCAAGGAAGCCCGGGGAATGCAGGAAGGTGTTGCGGTGCATCACACCGTAGCGCAGAAACTCCGCATTTTCAAGGCCGGGAATCATCGAGAAGACACGCTTCTGCTCGCCCCACTTTAGCCGCGTCTGAAAGCCGACGAGATTATACATCGTGCCTTCGGCATTCTCCGCGCGCAGCTGCACCACGGCAAAGGGCTCGCGTCCGGTTCGCGGGTCAGTCAGGCCAACCGGCTTCATCGGACCGAAGGCCATCACCATCTCGCCGCGGGCAGCCATCACCTCGATGGGCATGCAGCCTTCAAAGACCTGCGTGCCGTCAAAGCCGTGCACATCCGCCTTTTCCGCGGTCAGCAGCGCCTGATAAAACGCCATGTATTCCTCACGGTTCATCGGGCAGTTGAGATAATCATCGCCCCTGCCGTAGCGCCCCTGACGGAACACCTTCGTCATATCCAGCGATTCGCCGGAAACAATGGGCGCGGCGGCGTCGTAGAAATTGAGCGTGGACAAACCATCAAGCGCCGCGATCTTCTCCGCGAGGGCGTCGCTGGTCAGCGGTCCGGTTGCGATGATCACATTTCCCTCAGGAATGTCCGCCGCTTCGCCGCGCACAACGGTGATATTGGGATGGCTTTCAATCGCCGCCGTGACGGCAGCAGAAAACTTCTCTCTGTCCACCGCCAGCGCGCCGCCCGCAGGCACGCGCGCCGCATCCGCCTCGCGCAGAATCAGGCTGCCGAGCTGGCGCATCTCCTCCTTGAGCAGGCCGACTGCGTTGGTCAGCAGGTCGCTGCGAAGGGAGTTGGAACAGACCAATTCAGCAAAGCCCGCGCTGTGATGCGCGGGCGTATAGCGGTCGGGCTTCATTTCATAAAGCGTCACATGGACGCCGCGGCTGGCCAGCTGCCACGCCGCTTCGCAGCCGGCAAGGCCGGCGCCGATGACTGTTGCTTTCATCTTATTCCTCGTCCGTCTGCACTTCGATGCGCTCACGGCAGGTTTCATTCGCGCAGACGTGATAGGTTTCGCCCTTTCTGCCGCGCTTGAAGACCATATAGCTGCCGCACTTGGGGCACTTATCCTCCACCGGCATCTCCCAGGAAACAAAATCGCACTCGGGATATCCCTCGCAGCCGTAGAACTTACGGCCCTTCTTGGAATTCTTCTCCAGCAGCTTCCTGCCGCACTTGGGACAGGGCGCCGCAATCTCAATCTGAATCGCTTTGGTATTGCGGCATTCCGGGAAGTTCGGGCAGGCAAGGAAGCGGCCGAAGCGGCCGAGCTTATAGACCATCATCGCGCCGCACTTGTCGCACACGACGTCGGATTCTTCATCCTTGATCTCGATCTTCTCGATATGCTCCTCGGCATTGCTCAGCGTCTTTTCAAACGGACCGTAGAACCCTTCCAGCACCTTGCGCCAGTCCAGCGCGCCCTCTTCCACCTCGTCAAGCTGCTGCTCCATGCCGGCGGTGAACGCGATATCCACGATGTCGGCAAAGTATTCCTTCATGACGTCGGTGATCATCACGCCCAGCTCGGTCGGGAAGAGCTGCTTCTTTTCGCGCATCACATAGCCGCGCGCAAGGATCGTGGAGATCGTCGGCGCATAGGTCGACGGGCGGCCGATGCCCTTTTCCTCCAGCGCACGCACCAGAGACGCCTCGGTATAGCGCGGCGGCGCCTGCGTAAAGTGCTGGGTCGCGCCCGTCTGGGCAACCTTCGCCGGCGCGCCCTCGGTCACGTCCATCAGCTTGGAGGCGAGCTTCTCCTCATCCTGCTCGTCGCGGCCTTCTTCGTATACG
The DNA here is from genome assembly GCA_017547805.1 of Clostridia bacterium. Taxonomy (GTDB): domain Bacteria; phylum Bacillota; class Clostridia; order Christensenellales; family Aristaeellaceae; genus Ventricola. The sequence goes on along the minus strand of JAFYOR010000076.1, from coordinate 21,692 downwards.
GCGGTAAAGCCCGCAAACTTGAGCTTCTCGCCGCCGGCGCGGAGCACCACGCCGTTGTCGCTGACAATCTCGATCTGCTGGGTTTCATACACCGCGTCCGCCATCTGGCAGGCGACAAAGCGCAGATACACCAGCTTATACAGGTTAAACTGATCGCGGGTGAGCGACGCCTTCACATCCTCCGGACGCAGGTCGATATACGTCGGGCGGATGGCCTCGTGCGCATCCTGCGCGGACTTGCGGCCCTTGTAGACGTTCGGCTTTTCCGGCAGGAATTCCGCGCCGTAGCGGCTTTCAATCGCCTCGCGCGCGCTTGACAGCGCATCGTCGGACAGGCGGACGCTGTCGGTACGGATATAGGAAATCAGACCGACCGTGCCATGACCCGCAACGTCCACGCCTTCGTAGAGCTGCTGGGCAATCTGCATCGTTTTTGCGGTCGTAAAGCCCAGCTTGCGGCTGGCTTCCTGCTGAAGGTTGCTCGTGGTAAAGGGCGGCGCCGGATGCTTCCTGCGCTCGCCGCGCTTGACAGCCTTGACCGTAAAGGCGCCCTGTTCAATGCGCGCCTTCGCCGCCTCTGCCTGTTCGCCGTTCTCAATATTCGCCTTCACACCGTCGATGCTGTAAAGACGGGCCGCAATTTTCTGGCCGCAGGCGTCCATCTGCACCTCGACATGCCAGTACTCCTCCGGCTCGAAGGTTTCAATCTCCGCTTCCCTGTCGCAGACCATGCGCGTGGCGACGCTCTGCACGCGGCCGGCGGAAAGTCCCTTCTTGATCTTCACCCACAAAAGCGGGCTGATCTTATAGCCGACCAATCTGTCAAGAATGCGGCGAACCTGCTGGGCATCCACCAGTTCGCGGTTGATGCTGCGCGGGGTCTTGATCGCGCTCTTGACCGTCTTTTCCGTGATTTCGTTGAATTCCACACGGCAGGCACTATCCGGATCGATATTCAGAATATGCGCCAGGTGCCAGGAAATCGCCTCGCCCTCGCGGTCCGGGTCCGTCGCGAGGATGATCGACTTGGCGCCCTTGGCTTCCTTACGGATGCGCTCAAGCACCTCGCCGCGGCCGCGGATGGTGATATACTTCGGCTCAAAGCCATTTTCTACATCGACGCCCAGCTGGGACTTGGGCAGGTCGCGGACGTGGCCATTGGAAGCCTCCACCTTATACGTCCTGCCAAGAAACTTGGAAATGGTCCTCGCCTTGGCGGGCGACTCCACGATCACCAGCTTATACGCCGTCTTATGACTGCTCAACTTGATTCCTCCAGAACCCTGAATTCGCCCGAAAACACCGGGCAACGCTTTTGAAAGGATACCAGCATGCATCCGATCTGTCAAGCGCGAAAGCCAAATTAGCGAAAAGTTTCTACATTATATACTCGATTTGTTATGCAAATCTGGAAACAAACGGCCTCGTGTACAGAGGCGCCAAGTCGGCAAAACCTTGTCGGCGATGCCTCCGGCAGCATGCCGGTTTGTCACGCATGCGACAGGCGTTTTACCCCCTGCGCGCATAGCGCAGACCCGGCAGCGCGTCAATCAGCCCCTCCATTTCAAGCCCCATGAGCACCGCGCCAAGCTGCGCGCCGTCCATCTTAAGCGCCTCGCAAAGCGCGTCAAACTCCATCTCTCCGCCGTCAAGCGCCGACAGCACAGCGCGTTCCTCGCTTGTAAGATCAGCCGGAATCGGCGCAGGCTGAGCGGCCGGCTCGTTCGCTGCCGGCGCTTCGTTCCGCGCGCTCTGCGCGCTTTGCGCCTCCCTTTGCCGTCCGCTGCGCAGGACGCGGATCTCCTGCTGAAGCTGCGGCGCAATCACTGCCAGAATATCCGCGCCGCAAACCGCCAGATGCGCGCCCTCCGCGATCAGCTTATGCGCCAGCGCCGTGTTCGGCGCATCCACATCGCCGGGCAGGGCAAACACCTCCCGCCCGTAATCGCCCGCATCCGTCGCCGTCTTCAGCGCGCCGCTGCGAACCGGTCCATCCGTGACCAGCACGCCCATCGCCATCCCCGCAATGATCCTGTTGCGATGCAGGAAGGTATAGCGCCCCGGCGGCATGCCCATCGGGTATTCCGAAATGACGCTGCCGCCTCCATCTAAAATCCTGTCGCGCAGTTCCCGGTTCTCCGCCGGATAGAATTTATCCAGCGCCCCGCCAAGCACGGCAACCGTCCTGCCCCGCGCCAAGAGCGCACCCTCGTGCGCCGCTGCGTCGATGCCTAGCGCAAGGCCGGAAACGATGCACACGCCGCTTTGCGCCAGTTCCTGCGCCATGCGCCGGGTATGGCGAAGACCGTATGCGCTCGCGCTGCGCGTGCCGACAATAGCGACAGCCATCGCATCGTCAAGTTCCGCTGCGCCCTGCACAAAGAGCAGGTGCGGCGCATGCGGAATCTGCGCAAGCCGTCCGGGATAGCCTGCCTCGCCGCGCACAACAAGATGCACGCCCGCGCCGGCAATCCTTTCTAGGATGTCTTCGCGCCTTTTTACGGCGCGCGCAACAGCCTTTGCCCCGTCCGCCCCAAGCTGAGGCGAAAAGGCAAACGGATCGGCCAGCACGTTTTGGGCGCTGCCCGCCGCCGCGAGCGCCGCCTCCCTGGCGGCATAATTCACGCCCTGCGCAGAAACCAGAATCGCCATCGCCTCGCGTTCAAGCATGTTTATCCCCCTATACCGCCCAAAAGGCGGACAATGCCCGCTTCCACATCCGAAACTCGCCGGACGCCTTGTTTCTTCCGTGTGTCTTCCCGGTGTTTTTTATAATTTCCCTTAGAGCAAAGAGACCGCATGCTGGGCATACGGTCTCCGCGATTTACACTTTTTTGAGCCACGGCAGCGCGCGTTCAAGCGCCATCACGACCACAGGAATGAGCACGATGTGCAGCACGATGCCCGGAATCGCATTGATAAAAGCGCCCGCCATAAACGCGGCAAACGTGAACGTCCCGCCGGAGGAGGACAATAGCACCGCCGACACCGCGCCCCAGATGACGCGCCCGGCGAGCATCGCAGCGATGAGCGCGGCATAAATGCTGCTCTTTTTCTGCGGAAGCAGACGGTAGAGCGCGCCGGATACCACGCCATAGGTCAGCAGTTCAAAGCACATCGCCGCGCCGGTGGGAAACAGCGGCGGCATGCCAAAGAGCGCAAAGCGCAGAAATGGCGCAAACGCGCCGACCACCGCCGCCCACGCCGGGCCGCAGATGAAGCCGCACAGCAGCACCGGAATGTGCATCGGGCAGAGCATGGAGCCGATCTGCGGAATCTGTCCCGTCAAAAACGGCAGCACCATGCAAAGCGCAAGGCAGATCGCGCTGAGCGTGAGTTTGAGTACCTGATTTCTTTTGTTCATGTGTTTTCTCCCTTCATGTGGATCATCGTTGACCTCCGTCTTGAACGGGAGCTGCGTCTTCATGACGCACCTGAGCAGACCATATTCTATCATTGAACCAGCTTGGCTGGCATTAACCCTTTTCGCACAGCAGCCTGACCTGCGCAACCGCTTCCTGCGCAAGCTGCGCCATGGTCAGCTGCTGCGTGCCCACGACGATGTTGCGGCATTGATTCACCGGCAGCAGCAGCTTGATCGCCCGGCTTCTGCCCACGGCGACCGCCATCTTCTCCGTCACCTCACCCAGCAGCGCATCCGCCGCAAGGATGCCGATCGGGCCGATGATCACATCCGCCTCCCGGCAGGCAACGACGACGGGATTTTCGCCCGTTGCGCCGCGGTCTGCACCCGCCTTGAGCATGGCGGCAGTCGCCAGCGCGTTGGTTCCGACGGCAGTCACGCTGACGTCGAGCTTCTGTGCGCGGATTCCCTCAATCACGTGGCAGCCCATGCGGCCGCCCTGCCCGTCGATGACGATCACATTCATGTGCGTCCCTCCGTTTTCACGATATCATATCCAGCCCTTTCCCCCTTGCGCGCACTCACGCCGATGAGGATGTCCGCCCTTGCTTCGATGCCAGTCGCTTCGAAATACAGGTTTTCCATCGGAATCCATTCATTCAGGAACCGCCCAAGCATCTGCGGACCATTCCTTTCAAGAATGCGCTCCGCCTGCGCGGCGGGGCTGATGCGCAGCACGATCTTCAGATCATACGCGCTTTCAAGCGCGGGATGCAGGCTGTAGCTGCCCTCAACGATGCACAGCTTCCCAGGAATCATGGCTTTTTCCTCCCCGATCTGCATGCGCGCGCAGTCAAACGGGCGGTAAGAAAACGCCTCGCCGCGGCGCATCGGCGCGAGCACTTCTTCAAGGAAACGCTCGTGATCGACATTGCCGCCGGGGAGTTTGAAGCGTTCCGGCGTGCGCTGATGCAGCTGCAGGAAAAAGTCGTCCATATGCACAAGCGACGCCTCGCCATAGACCGTCATCAGCAGATCCGCAAGGGTCGACTTGCCCGCGCCGCTGTTGCCGTCGATCGCAAGAATCACGCGCTCCCGCCGGTCAAGCAGGCGGTCGATCGCCGCAAACACCGGCAGCAGCTGCGCGTACTGCGCGCGCACGATGCGATACGCCGGATGATACGCCGAACGATATACCTCGCTGTGATGCACAGCAGGAGATCCCTTCGCGCGGTATGCGGCAAGCGCATCGCGCACCGCCTGCGCATCAAAGGGCAGTTCTCCGGCTGCCGCCATTTCCTCAAGAAGCAAAAGCGCGCCGTCAAACCATTCTGCGCGGTCATCGCCCGGCTGCTGATTCGCCGTGAGCATAAACAAGCGCGCGAGCGTTTCATTTTTCATGCCGCCAGCCGCATAGGGTACGATGTTCACCCGTGCATAGCCGCCCAGAACAGCCTGCGCAAGCGGCTCATCCGCTTTCGCCTGCGTTTCCCTGAGTTCCTGCTGAAGGTATGCAAGCACCCTTGCCTCATCCGGCGCGAAATGTCCGCAGCCAAATGCAGACTGGTAGAGCAGCTTGATCAGATCCGTCAGCTCAAGCCGCGGCCATTTCTGAATGTAATTGAGGAGAAACGCCCGGATCTCGCCTTTGGTTTCCATGGTATTGCTCCCTTTCAAAGTGTTGATTATCATGCGCGGTCTTCTTTATTATGACCATGGATACGCTTGGGAATTTCATCCCTTGACTCTTCTTCGCTTCGCGCGGCTGAAAGCAGGCTTGCGTTGTATGAATCGGATTACCTGTCCTGCCAAAGATAGGGCATGAAAAGAGGCACCTGCTTTTCCCAGTCGGCCTCGCAGTGATAACCGCCGACCTGTTTATAGGTTCTTGCCAGCGCGCCCTTGTCGGCAATCAGGCCGGCGAGCTTCGTGTTGCGCACCTCGATTTCCTCGCCGGTGTCAAAGCGGGGATAGTTCTTCGTGCCGCCGCCTTCCTCCGTGCCCCAGGAAAGATACACGCGGGTATCGGGATGCAGATCCACCGCATGGATATCGCGGATAAAGTCGTCAAGACACGGCGCGATGGTGCTGGAAAGGCACGCCGCCTTGGAGAAGACGTCGTTATGATGGATGACGGCATACAGGCTCATCAATCCGCCCATGCTCGCCCCGCCAATGGCCGTCGCCTCACGATGACTCCACGTCCTGAACTGCGAATCGATCATGGGTTTGAGCTTACTGACCATCCATTCAAGCGTTTTAACGCCCGTGCCGTCGATTTCACCGAGGAATCCCTTTGTGAAATGATAGGGACAATATTCCACCAGCCGGTTGGTCATCGAGCACTGAATGCCGACGATGATCATTTCCTTGTCCCAATTTTCCATAAACTCCTTGAGTCCCCAGCTTTTGCCATAGGTCGCATCCTCGTTGAAATAAAGGTTGTGGCCATCGAAAAAATACATGACCGGATAGCGCTCGCTTGAATACAAATAGCTGTCCGGCAGGTAGATATGCAGCCGGCGGATCTCATTCGCCGGGGTAAAAAGCACATCGCGCTTGATGATCATGCTGCTTGTCTCCTCTTATTTTTGTTTTCTTCCTTCATACCGCCGCGAAGCGAAGAAGGGAGTCTGAGGGATAGTATCCCTCAGGCAGGGTTTTAGGGGCGGCAGCCCTTATCGTCTCCCCATCGGGCGAAGCCCACATCTGCGCGAACCGAACAGCCGCCCATGGCGGCGCTTTCGGTTCTGAAAATTCTTCTTTAATGCCGCCGCGAAGCGAAGAAGGGAGTCTGAGGGATAATATCCCTCAGGCAGGGTTTTAGGGGCGGCAGCCCTTATCGTCTCCCCATCGGGCGAAGCCCACATCCGCGCGAACCGAACAGCCGCCCATGGCGGCGCTTTCGGTTCTGAAAATTCTTCTTTAATGCCGCCGCGAAGCAACGCAGATCACTGGGATACGTTGGGCTGCCGCCCAAACCCGCCAAGGGGCTGAGCCCCTTGACCCCATATCGCTTCGCGCAGTTCAAGCTAACTCTCTATTACTTCCAGTAGCTGCCGTCGAGATTCCTGTACGCCAGCGCCTCCAGCACGTGCGCCTTGCCGATATTTTCCTCCCCGGCAAGGTCGGCAATCGTCCGCGCCACTTTCATGATCCGGCTGACCGCACGCATGGACAGGTTATAGCGCTCGCACGCGCGCTCGATGACCGCCTGACAGGCATCGTCAAGCACGCAAACCTCCGTAACCTGCCGTGCGGTCAGCTCCGCATTGCAGCCGACGCCCGTTTCCTTCGCGCGCTCCTGCTGGCGTTTCCTCGCCCGCTGCACGCGTTCACGAATCACAGCCGAGCTTTCCTCCGGCTGGGAGGAGGTAATCTCCTTGACCGGCACGGCAGCAACCTCCAGCTGCATATCGATACGGTCAAGCAGCGGCCCGGAAATGCGCCCCAGATACCTCGCAATCTCCTTCTGCGAGCAGCGGCACGGCTGCGTCTTGGAGCCGTAATTACCGCAGGGGCAGGGGTTCATCGCCGCGATGAGCATCGTCCGGGCGGGATAACGCGCCTGTGCGGCAATGCGCACGACGGACACAAATCCATCCTCCAGCGGCTGGCGCATCGCCTCCAGCGCCGGCCGGTCGTATTCGGGCAGCTCGTCAAGGAACAGCACGCCCTGATGCGCCAGACTGATCTCGCCCGGCCTCGCCTTGCTGCCGCCGCCCACCAGCGCCACCGCGCTCACCGTGTGATGCGGCGCGCGGAACGGACGTTCCAGCATCAGGCCGCTGCCGGCGGCAAGCTCGCCCGCCGCGCTGTGGATGCGCGTCACCTCCAGCGCCTCGCCCAGCGTCATATCCGGCAGAATCCCCGGGAGGCAGCGCGCCATCATCGTCTTGCCGCTGCCGGGCGGGCCGATCATCAGCACATTATGTCCGCCTGCCGCAGCGATTTCCAGCGCGCGCTTGGCACTGCGCTGTCCGCGCACGTCCGCAAAGTCGCTGGCTGTTTTCCGCTCCTCCAGCAGCTGCGCATAGGGGCGCACCGCCTGCGGTTCAATCCGCTTTTTGCCGCGGAGGTGATCCACCGCATCCTGCAGGCTGGACACCGACAGCACGTCAAGCCCTTCCACACAGGCGGCCTCCTGCGCGTTTTCTGCCGGCAGCATGATCGCCTTCAGGCCGCGCTCCTTTGCGGCAATCGCCATGGACAGCGCGCCGCGCACGCCCATCACCCTGCCAAAGAGCGACAGTTCGCCCACGACGGCGACGCCCTCAAGCGCCTGCGCGTCGATCTTCCCATCCGCCGCGAGAATCGACAGCGCGATGGGCAGGTCATACGCCGGGCCTTCCTTGCGCACATCCGCAGGAGCGAGGTTGATCGTCAGCCGGGCGACAGGCATAAACAGGCCGCAGGATGCCATCGCCGCGCGCACGCGTTCCCGGCTTTCCTTGACCGCCGCATCCGGCAGACCGACAATCTCAAACATCGGCATGCCGTTGACGCAGTAGGTTTCCACCGACACGAGAAATCCATCGATGCCGGAAAGGCCCATGCTCGTGATGCTGGCCAGCATATGCTTCCCTCCGTATGCTTACGCATTCTCTTCCTGTACGTTGTTTGCTGCGTGATAGTAATCGTAGATGATCTTTGCCTGCGCCGGTCCGATGCCGTCCACCGCGCACAGCGCCTCCATTGACGCTTCCGCAATCGCCTTGACGGACTTAAAATGCGTCAGCAGCACGCGCCTTCGCGTCTTGCCGATGCCCGGAATGTCCTCAAGGGACGACTTCATCCCCGCTTTCTGGCGCAGCTTTCTGTGATGCGTGATGCCGAAGCGGTGCGCCTCGTCGCGGATGCGCACGATCAGGTGCAGCGCCGGGGACTTTCTGTCAAGCAGGATACTCTCCTCCCTGTCCGGCAGGAAGATTTCCTCCAGCCGCTCGGCAAGACCGAACATCGGGATGTCAAATCCCGCTTCATGCATCGCCTCGCGCGCAAAGCGCAGCTGCTGCGGTCCGCCGTCGATCAGGATGAGATCCGGCAGCGCGGCAAAGCCCGTCAGCTCCGGCTCGCCCGGCGCAGGCGTTCCGTCGGGCAGGAGCTTTCCCTGCGCCATCAGCGCCTCGCGCTCCTGCTTTGCGCGCGTCATTCTGCGCAGCATGACCTCGTAATGGGACGCAAAGTCGTTTGCGCCCTCGACGGTCTTGATCTTAAAATGCCTGTATTCCTTGGGCGCAGCTTTGCCGTCGATCGCCACGACCATGCTGGCGACGCTCTGCTGTCCCTGCGTGTTGGAGATGTCGTAGCCCTCGATGCGCCGCGGCACGGTCTGCATGCCGATGGCCCGGGCCAGCGCCTCGCACGCGCCGGTGGTGCGTTCCTGCTGGCGGGAAATGTGCGCGTTGCGCTTCGCCAGCGCATCCGCAGCGTTTTTCAGCGCCAGCTCGACAAGCTTATGCTTTGTTCCGCGCTGCGGCTCGCGCACGGCGACCTTCGTTCCCCGCCGCTGCGTGAGAATCTGCGAAAGATCCTCCGCCTGCTCGGGCAGTTCAATGCACAGCAGCTCGCTGGGCGGCTGTCTGCCATCGTCGTAAAATTGCAGGATGAACTGGGCGAGTATCTGCGCTTTCGCCTGATCGCCCGCGCCCTCCAGCGCATAGCTTTCCGCGCCGATCATGTGACCGCCGCGCACATACACGACCTCCACCATCGCGTCGATCTCGTCGGCCACACAGGCGAGGATGTCCTGATCGCCGCCGCGCACGTTGATCGCCTTCTGTCGCTGCATGAGGTTTTCAACGTTGCGCATCCTGTCGCGAATCTGCGCCGCCTGTTCAAAGCGCATCTCCTTCGCCGCCGCCATCATCTGCTCCTGCAGGCGGGCAAGCACACCCGAGGACTTTCCGCCGAGGAAGTCGATCACCTCCGCGACAACCTTGGCGTATTCCTGCGGCGTAACCTTTCCCGCGCAGGGCGCGAGGCATTCGCCCAGCTGATGATGCAGGCAGGGACGCTTATTCATCCCGGGCTTCAGCGTCTGCGTGCAGGTGCGCAACGGAAAGAGTCCGCGCAGGACATCCAGCACTTCGCGCACGCCCGTCGCGCCCATATACGGCCCGAAGTATTTCGCCTTATCCTTCTGCACCCGGCGAACGAGTTCCACGCGCGGATAATCCTGCGTGACATCGATGCGCAGATACGGATAATGCTTATCATCCTTGAGCAGGATGTTATACTGCGGCTTATGCAGCTTGATCAGGTTGCATTCAAGGATCAGCGCTTCCAGATTGGTATCGCACAGCACGATATCAAAGTCGTCGATGCGCTCCACCATTGCGCGCACCTTAATGCTGTGATCGCGCGAGGCGTGAAAATACTGGCTGACGCGGTTTTTGAGATTGACCGCCTTGCCCACGTAAATAATCTCCCCCGCGCATTTCATCAGATAGCATCCGGGACAGGTCGGCAGCTTGGCAATTTTCAGCTGCAAAAGATCGTTCAAGGCGTTCACCTCCTTTTGGGGATTTCATCCCCAAACCCCGACAAGGGATTTCTCTCCTCACTCAACGCTCGTCGGTCAGGACGGCTCTGACAGCCCACTGGGCTGTCATTCACTACCGTCCCAGTTCAGATAAATCTGAACCCCTTGACCCTTCTTCGCTTCGCGCGGTTTTAAGAGTTTTATCATGACAACGCCGCCTGCGGGCGGAGACCTCATCCGTCAGCCCCTTGGGCTGCCACCTTCCCCAAAGGGGAAGGCTTGGTTTCCAACACTTCGCGTGGTTTTAAGCGACTTTCCGCAAAGCAGGCTGCGGAGCGCCCTCTGCGCGAACGCAGCGTTCAAACAAGCGCGAAGCGGTGCGGGTGTGGGCACAGCCCACAAAAAACGCGGAGCGGAACACATCTTCCGCTCCGCGTCCTGCGTGTGTAGATCATAAGCCTGCCGGCCCGGGATTATTCCTCTTCTTCCTCATCCTCGTCGTCGCTGTCGCCAAAGCGGGTGCGTACGACCTGAATGAGCTTATCCATCATCGATTCCTCAGGGGAGATAAACTCTTCCATCTCCTCGCCATTTTCATCGGTGAAGACATTGACCTTCATGATATACACCGGATCGTCGTCCGGATCATCGTCGGCCGGGTTTTCCTTCGCATCGCACAGCGCGGCAAACTCTTCGCCGTTATAGAAGAAGTAATCCATCACTTCCAGCAGCAGCGTATTGCCCGCATCATCGGTAAATTCTACGATGTCGCGCTCTTCCATTTCTTCATAAGTCATGGCAGAATCCTCCTGTCTGCACGCGCCGCGTGCTTCTTTATTATACCCGCTGCGCAGCAAAAAAGCAAGATAACGATGCGCACATGCAAAGAAAAGGCGGGGCAGCGCCATGCCGCCCCGCAAGCAAAACTCAATACCACATCCACCCGTCAAACCATGCCGCCGCATCGCACCACGCGCGCGGCACAACCGCGCCGGAGGCCAGCGGGTAGAACAGCACGAACAGCGCAACAGCCATAACGCCGAGTGCAATCGCGATGCCATACGCCGCCTTCCTGTTCCTGCGCTCAAGGTAGTGCAGCATGATCGCCACGGCGATGATGATCCACGGCACGCTGGCAAAGTAGTGATAGATGAACGTCAGGCGCGACACCAGCACCCACGGCAGATACGCCGAGAGGAAGCCCACGGCAATCACCGGCAGCGCGCGGTCGAGCGCATCCTTCCTGCCCGGAATCGCGCCGAGCAGCGGCAGCGTATTGCGCCAGATGCTCATACCAAGCGCCATCACGATGCCCGCAAGGCCCACCCACCAGACCGCCGGATTGCCGAACGTCAGGATGGAGGACGCCATGCCCGCCGGCGCAAAGTCCGCGTTGTAGAACCACATCGGCTTGATGATCAGCGGCCATTCATACCACGGGGAGGCAAAGTAATGCTCCGCCACGAGGTTGGCGTGATAATCAAACATCAGCACCTGCGCATCCCAGATGCGCCTGAACGTACGCAGATTCCACGTCACCTCGCCATACGCGCTCAGGTACGGGATATAGCTCAGGCAGTAGATGATCAGCGGCACGAACACAAAGAACACAAAGCAGGACGCGATCGTCTTTGCGCCGTTACGCGCAAACGTATTCGCCGCGCGGACGAACACAGGATCCTCGCCCAGATGCGCCCGGGCGTACACGCTCTGACGCCAGAGGGTATAGAAGCGGAAGAAGAACAGCGCCGCCAGACCCACCGCGCCGTAGCAGCCGATCCACTTGCTGGAAATCGCCAGACCCATGAACAAGCCGGAAAGCGCCAGGGGCACAAGCGTATCGCGCAGCCGCTGATGATAGAAGCTCATCTGCATATACCGCGCCATGAACAGGAACATCAGCATCATGAACAGCACCGGGAACGAGTCGATCGTCGCAATGCGCGTCTGCGTGAAGTGCATGCAGTCGCTGGCGAGCAACAGCGCGCACAGCGCAGCCCACTTCGTGGAATGCATCAGCTGCATCGCCAGCAGATAGATCGCCGGAATCATCAGCACGCCCGTCACCGCGCCGGCAAAACGCCACGCGAACGGCGTCATGCCAAAGAGCTTGATGCACCAGGACATGAAGACCTTGCCCAGCGGCGGATGCGTCGTCTCGTAGGTGTGCAGGCTGTTGGCGTGCTCATAGCCCGTGCGTCCATGGTAGATCTCGTCAAAGTACATGCTGTTGAGATACGAAGGCACGTCCGGCACGGTATCCTGCTCGTCAATGAGCGTCATGGGATCCGCCTCGCGTCCCGCCAGCGCACCGGCGCTGCTTGCGCCTGCCACGGGATACGCATTGCCGTCCCCATCGACCGCCGCAACCTCCCACAGCGCGGAGCCCGCGCCCGCAAACGTCACGCGGATATACCGTCCGTCAAAGCGCAGCATGCTGCCCGATGCGCCCGCAACACTGCCGCCCGCATCATAGGAAGGCCGTCTGAGCGCAAGCCACTTGAAGCATTCGCCCCGGGCAAAGTAGGCGTCGGTTTCCTCGCTGTAGTATACGCCGTCGTCGGAGACGGCGAAAGAGAACTGCGTATCGGAAATGCCGCCGTAATAGTAGATCGCAAAATCCTCGCGCACACGGCCCAGATCGATGACGACCGTTTCGCCCTTCGCGCTGGACGCATAGCCGTCCTGCGGCGCCTTCGTCACACCCAGATTGATGAACGCAATCACCGCATACACCGCCGTGATTGCCAGCATGATGGCATAGTCTCTCGCGCGCAGATGCAGACGATAGTCCGTTTCATACAGCAGCGCAGCGCGAATCTGCGCCCCGCAGGCACGCTCCTCATCGGTCTTGCCGGGCGCCGCTTCTGCCTCGCGCCTGCCGTCAAACATGCCCTGCGGGAGGGCAGCAGGGGCGCGGCCCAGCGCATCGGACGCCGCCGCCCACACCGTCATCGCAGCCGCTGCCAGCTGAAGGACGCCGATGAGATAGCCAAGCCAGAGGTTCGGCGCAATCAGGTATTCAAAGGCGAGCACCGTGCCGATATTCAGCGCCGCCGCAACGCTCGCAATGAGCGCGGAAAGCAGCAGCCGTACGTCGTGGTTTTCCACATAGGCAAGCAGCAGCAGCGCAATCGCCGGCAGAACATAACGCTCATGCATCTTCGTGCCAAGGCAGAAGAGCAGCTGCAGCGTCAGCGCAGAAGCCAGCATCAGCCTGCTTCTGCCTTTGCCGCGAAGATACAGCGCAATGCCCGCGACAAAGGACAGCGCCATCAGCCCTGCGCCCAGCTGACCATAGGTCAGGCCGAGAATCGTGCTGCTCGTGTTGGGCGTCCAGTTGCCGCCCAGCAGGAACATCAGGTTACCGGTGGAGAGCGTCGCATAGTCGTAGCTGCCCAGCGTCTCCATGTATTTATCGACCAGCCAGAAAACAGAATCCTGACGGACGGAGAAGGGGACGACGATCAGCGCCGTCACCGCCACGCCCATGCCAAGACCCGCCGCGATGGAGCGCGCCGCGCGGGCGCGGTTTTCCTTGCTCAGCAGTTCCTTGCCAAGCGCCGCCACGCCAAGCGGCGCAAGCAGACCGGCCTGCGGCTTGGCGAGCACCGCCAGTGCAAAGACGGGAATCGCAAACTGCCAGCGTCCCTCCTGAGCAAAAAGCAGGAACAGCAGCATCATCACGGTCAGTACCGCGTCGATCTGTCCCCAACAGCTGCCCGCAATCACAAACGCAGGGTTGAATGCCAACAGCAGCGAAAGACCCAGAGCACACTTTTCGCCGAGCTTCCGCTTTGCCGCCGCATACAGGATGACGGCCATCGCCGCATCGCAGGCAACCGGCACGAGCTTAAGCAGGAACGCATGCCCCGCGCCGCCCAGCGGCAGCCCAAGCAGGTTGGAAAGCGCCGTAATCGCGCCCAGCACCAGCATGTATGCCGGCGGATAGTCGCAGAAATAACCGGCTTCATAGAAATTCACCGGGCCGCCGGAAGCCATCTTCCCGCCCCATGCGGAAAAGCAGCCCATGTCAACGCCGTAGCCCTTGACCGTCGCCGCCAGAACAAGACGCAGCGCCACAGCCGCCGCCAGCAAAGCCGCCAGCGGCATATGATCGTTCCTGCCGGAAAGGGAGCGCGCTGCGCCGCCGTTCAGCTTCGCGCACGCATACGCCGCCATCGCCAGATAGACCGCACAGGCGCCAAAAAGGAGGCCGATCGTCTTTACCTGGCTGTCCGCCTCTCCATCATCCGCCTTCGTTTCCTTCTGCGGCTTGGGCGTGGCGATGCTGATGACTTCCTCGCCCACCGGCACGGATTCCACCTGTTCAAGGGAAACATCGGCAAACCACGCCTTGCCCGTGTTTTCCGCGCCGTATCCGCCAAGGCGCAGGCAGACGGTCGCTTCCTTCTGCCCTTCGCCCGTGCGCGCATATAGCGTGAGCGTTTCAAACGCGCCCTGCGTATCATACAGGCTCTCGCTCGTGCCGTATACGCCAAGGAAGGAGAGGTTTGCGCCCGTCATGCCCTCCTCTACGCCCTGCGCGCGCACCTTGGCGCTCAGGCGGTAGGTCGCATTCTCTCGGACAGACACCGTCTGCTCGTATCGCGCGTCGTTGGGTGCTGCGTTTTCAATGAGCACTGCCGTGCTGCCGTCTTCAAGCGTCACCACGTTCAGGTACGATGCGCCGACGCTGGTCACCCACATGCCCTGCGTCCACGCATCCGGCTGGTCGCCGGTGATCGCCGTAAAATCCGCGTTGGCCAGCAGATTGCCCTGCACCATCGCTGCATCCTTCGTATGCCCGCCAAAAAGCGTAAAAACGGCCAGGCCCACGCAAAGAAGGGCCGCAGCCGCAGCAATGACAAACGCTTTTGTGCTCTTTTTCTTCAAAGACATACAGAACCTCCAAGGTTAAAACATCGGTCCCTGATAGGGAAACGCATCCGGAATATGCGTCACATCCGTCCCCTGAATCTCGATCACGTCAAAGCGCGCCTGACGATCCATCAGGCCGTTTTTTGCCAAATAATCAAGCGCAGCCCGGCTGATCCGCTTCTGCTTATCCGGCGTAACGGATAAGCGACCATGCGGCGCGCCGCGTCGGCGCAGCTTGACCTCCGCAAAGACAATCAACTCCCCTTTGCCGGCGATCAGATCGATCTCCGCACCGGGAATCCGGTAATTGCGCGCAAGGATCTCAAACCCCTGCGCGATGAAATGCTGCTCGGCGCGCACCTCGCCAAGCGTTCCGCTGACATACCCCTCCGTCTTCATCGTCAGACAAACTTGCCGATGAACGAACGCCTGTGAATCGGCGTCGGGCCGTACTCACGCAGCGCGGCGATGTGCTGCGCCGTGCCGTAGCCCTTGTTTTTGAGAAAACCGTACTGCGGATACTTCTCGTCGTATTCGCGCATGATGCGGTCGCGCGTCACCTTGGCAAGGATGCTCGCCGCGGCGATGGAATAGCACACCGCGTCGCCGTGGATGATGCCGCGCACTTCGCCCGGAACATCCAGCTTATCGATTGCATCCACGAGGAACAGATCGCAGGGGGCATCCTTGGCGGCCAAGGCCATGGCATTCTTCGTCGCCTGCAGGATGTTCACGCGGTCAATCTCCTCCGGGGAGGCGAGAATCACGCGGGCATAGAGCGCCGTTTCAAGAATCTGATCGTAAAGCGCCTCTCTGCGCTTTTCGGAAAGCTTCTTGCTGTCATCCACGTAGAGCAGCAGCGGCTCCTCAGGCATGACCACGCACGCCGCCGCCACCGGTCCGCACAGCGGTCCGCGCCCGGCCTCGTCAATGCCGGCAAACGCGCGCCCGGTCTGCCAGATCTCCCGGTCGGTCTGC
Source organism: Clostridia bacterium (assembly GCA_017547805.1). GTDB lineage: Bacteria > Bacillota > Clostridia > Christensenellales > Aristaeellaceae > Ventricola. Next base: position 5,985 of record JAFYOR010000076.1, on the reverse strand, counting down.
GAAATCTCCATCAACCTTGCGTTCCAGTCCTTTTTCATTAAGCGACTCCTTACCCCGCCTGCGGGCGGGACCTCATCCACTACGCTTCGCTGCGGGCAGGACCTCATCCGTCATGCCACCTTCTCCGGGAAACTAAATAGTCGTGCAAGCACTCCGCCTGCCTGCATCGCCAACCGGGGCGCGGCAGGCTACAGTCCAAAAGGAGAAGGCTTATTCAGCATTCTTGCTCTGTTCTTCTGAACCGACGCTCTGTTTTTCCTTCGGCGCTTCCGTCTTCCTGGCCGGGGGCGTCTGCAGCGTAATGCGGCCGATCTTGCCCGCGCGGAACTCGTCAAGGATCACCGCGCTGCCGCGGTCGGTATCGCACACGCCGCCGGGCATCAGCCAGCCGCGTCCGCGGCACGCCTCCTCAAGCAGGGCAACGCCGCGCTTCTGCGCATCCTTGAGCTTAAAACGCATGGTCACCGCATCGCTGTGACCGATGTCCATCAGGTGCTCCATGAGCTGGATGGACAGCATCTGCTGATCCATGACCTGATCGTTGATCGTGCCGACATAGGCCAGCGCCTTGGCGTCCTGCTGGTTTTCCAGCTTCGGCCAGAGCAGACCCGGCGTATCCAGCAGCTCCAGATACGGCGTGATGCGCACCCACTGGTTGGAGCGGGTCACGCCCGGGCGATCGCCTGTTTTGGCGATGGACGCGCCGTTGATCTTGTTGGTGAAGGTCGATTTGCCCACGTTGGGCACGCCGACGATCATCACGCGCACGGTCTTCTTGACGCCGCGCGCCGCCATGCGCGCAACCGCCTCCGCCGCGCACTTTTCAATCCGGGAGATAACTTCCTTTGCCCTGCCGCGCGTCGCATCAAAGCTCATGCAGTCGATGCCCTGCGTGCGGTAATAAGCCAGCCACGCGCGGGTCACATTCTCCTGAGCAAGGTCCGCCTTGTTGAGGACAAGCAGACGCTTTTTATTCTTCACCAGCTCCTCAAGATCAGGGTTTCGGCTGGCGCGCGGAATGCGCGCGTCGCACAGCTCCACCACCACATCCACGCGGCTGAGCTGATCGGCAAGCTGGCGGCGGGCACGGGCCATATGACCCGGATACCAGTTGATCTTTTTATCTTCTGCACGAAGGATCAGATCGTCGTACATGTTCAGTCTCCATTCATCTATATAAGACGGCAGAAAGCGGAAAATGCTTCCCTGCCGGAGGAAATCGCTAAAAGAAAAGACCGCCGGATAAACCGGCGGCCCTGAAAGCATGATTACTTCTCCTTAATCTTGGCGGCTTTGCCGGACAGATTACGCAGATAGTACAGCTTGGCGCGGCGAACCTTGCCATGACGCAGCACGGTAATCTTGTCAAGACGCGGGGAGTGCAGCGGGAAAGTACGCTCCACACCGATGCCGTAGGAAACACGGCGGAGGGTGAAGGTCTCACGGATGCTGCCGTTACGCTTCGCAATGCAGACGCCTTCGAAGGCCTGCAGACGCTCACGGCTGCCCTCAACGACCTTAACCATGACACGCAGGGTATCGCCCACGTTGAACTTGGGAAGGTCCTTCTTGAGCTGCTCGCTTTCAAGAGCACGGATGATCTCGCTCATTGTCGATTTCTCCTTTCTTCATAGACGTTCATGTCTGGCAAGACTTCGCCAACAGCGGAACGCCCGTTTCATACAGAGCCGATTATACCACCACGACGGCGGTTTGGCAAGAGGAAATTTTCTGTTTTTACAAGAAAAATCGACGTTTTTTCACGCTGCTTTTCACCTATCTGGCAATAACCGCCATTGCGCGGGCAATTCTGGCTGCCGCTTCCCTCGCGGTGAGCTCTTCCGACGCCATCGCGCAAAGCGCATCGGCAAAAAGCGCCCGCAGCGTCGCCCCATGATCAAGGGTGTTCACGGATGTCAGCCATTCCATGCCATCAGCGCCCGAAAGCTGTTCGCCCAAAGCCAGCTGCCCAAGCCCGCCGGGCGCAAGCAGCGCTGCGGCGTGCCTTGCCCGCCGCACCTCCGCATCTCCATCCGGCACAGGCGCCAGAAAGCAGACCACTTCCGCAGCGATCACAGGCACGCCCGTTGCGGAAGGATAAGGCAGCAGCCGGATCTCGCCGGTCTCAATCTCCTTCGCATAGCGGATCGAGTCTTCCGGCGTCCAGTCGATGAAGATGGCGGTTTCTCCCGAAAGAAAACGCCTGAGCGCCGCATCCCGGCTCGGCGCCGCGCCGATCAGTCCGGCGTTCATCATCTCTTCCATCCAGACGAACCCCGCTTCCATCTCTTTGGGATCCGCATCCGCCGCATTGGTTGCTTCCTCGTCATACCAGCTGCCGCATACGCCCTGCAAAAGCGCCTCGTAGCAGAGCGTGTCCTCTTCCTCCGGCGGCCATATCTCAAGCCCGGCATCGCACTTGAGCGCCAGTTCATCAAGCGCCTGAAGCACCTGCGTGGGATACCATGCAGGATGCATTCGTTCGTCCAGAAGATACGCCATGCCGATTTTCTCCAGCCATGCAGGGCGCACCGCCATGGCATAGCGGCGCGCCGCTATCGGCACGGCATACAGCTGCTCGTCCGTCACGCAGGCGTCGATGACCTCCTGCGCCACATCGCCCGCTTCACCGGCGCAGCCATCCAGCGCCGTCAGCAGCCCTTCGCCCGCCCACAGACGGGCTTCACCCGAACGAAGAACCGCAAAATGCGGCGGATTTCCATCCATCATCCGCTGCGAAAAACCATCGTCCTCCTCCTGCATGAACACGACGACCGCCTCCGCAAGTTCCTCTTCAAGCACATGCGCCAGCGCATCCGCCTGCGCCGCCGAAACCGTCTGCCCGCCAATGAACAGCGTCACCTCCGCCAGCGCGCTGCCCGCCTGCAGAACCATCGAAAGCAGCAGCGCAAGCGCTGCCTTCCATCCTCTCAAATCGTTCCCTCCCTGCAATGGCTTTCCCTTTCCATATATACACCGCACGCCGGGCGAACATGCCTGAAAAGCAGAATTCCCGTATGCTTTGGCTTGATTCATTCCATGCCAGAGGGTATAATTGTAAACAGCGAATCATTTGAAGGAGGAAAACAAATGAGCACTCTGTTTCTTCGCGGCGGACTCGTGCACGATGCGGTGCACGAAACACCCTATACCGCCGACATTCTGGTGACCGACGGCAAAATCGCCGCCATCGGAGAAAACCTCGCGGCGCCGCAGGACGCCGAGGTCATCGACGTGACCGGCCTGAACGTCTACCCCGGCTTCGTCGAAGCGCATGGTCACATCGGTCTGGATGGCTACGGCATTGGCTATGAAGGACAGGATTACAACGAATACGGCGATCCCGTCACGCCGCATCTGCGCGCGATCGACGGCATCAAGCCTGGCGACTACGCCTTTTTGGAGGCGGCTGCCGCGGGCGTGACGAGCGTTTGTACCGGTCCTGGCAGTTCCAACGTGCTGGGCGGCACGTTTGCCGCAATCAAGACCTGCGGACGCCGCGTGGACGAAATGGTCATCAAGGCGGAAGTTGCCATGAAGTGCGCCTTTGGCGAGAATCCCAAGCGCTGCTACCGCGACAAGGCCAATTCTTCCCGCATGACCACCGCCTCCCGCCTGCGCGAAATGCTCTTCAAGGCGCGCGAGTACGACCGCAAGATCAAGGCCGCCGGCGACGACGAAACGAAGCTCCCGCCGTTTGATATGAAGCTCAACGCGCTGCTGCCGGTCATCCGCGGCGAAATGCCGCTCAAGGCGCATGCGCATCAGGCGGACGACATGTTCACCGCCATTCGCATCGCCAAGGAATTCGGCGTCAAGCTGACCCTTGAGCACTGCACCGAAGGCCACCTGTGCGCAGATCTCTTCGCGAAGGAGAATCTCCCCATGGCTGTCGGCCCGAGCCTTGGCAACGCGAGCAAGTTTGAGCTGCGCAAGAAGACGTGGGCAACCCCGGCGATTCTCGACAAGGCCGGCTGCACCGTCTCCATCATCACCGATGCGCCGGTGATCCCGCTCAAGTATCTGCCGCTGTGCGCCGGCTTTGCCGTGCATGCGGGCATGGATCCCTTCCACGCGCTCAAGGCGATCACGATCAATGCGGCGAAGCACGGAGGCATTGCGGACCGCGTCGGCTCCATCGAGGTCGGCAAGGACGCGGACATCGTCGTGATGGACGGCTGCTGCTTTGAAATCAGCACGAATGTCTGCCACGTCTTCATCGACGGCGTCGCGCAGCCCACGCAGGTGAAGTTCAGCGAAACCTGATCCCTGTCATATAGAAAGCACCGCTCGTTTTTCTGTGCGAGCGGTGCTTTTCTGTTTATTGCTTCGTTCTCCGCGCCCATTCTTCTCTGGTGATGCCATATACCCGTGTGCGGGTATTCACCGGATCGTCGTATTCCTCGATGAAGCGCATGCCGTTTTTAAGCGCCACGCCGTAAGACGGGGCATTGGTGTATTTCATATAGGAATACACCGCCTGATAATCCGTCGTTTCAAATAGGAAGTCCATGCAAGCCTGCGCCGCCTCCGATGCGTATCCCCTGCGCTGATGATCCTTGTGGATGTGATAACCGATTTCCGGCAGCATCCTGCCGTGAATGCTTTGCAGCGTGATACCGCAGTCGCCGATCGCCGTTCCGGTTTCCTTAAGAATCACAGTCCATAGACCGAAGCCATCCACCTGATACCGGCGCTGATTGCGCGCAATCCAGCCGCGCACGCCCTCCTCGTCATAGGGCTTTGGATAGTATCTCATCATATCCGGATCAGAAAGGATGGAGAGCAGCGCCGGATAGTCCTCTTCCCGCATCTCCCTGAGAAGCAATCGCTGTGTTTCTAACTGCATCTGATATTTCCTCCGAACTGCGTATATCCTCATTCATTTTACAATTACCGAAAGGCCAATACTCGCCGCGAAACCATAGTATCTTCAGATTCCATACAGGTGGTGTCCGCGATATATCGTTATCAGCCTGTCGCCGTTATTGGTTTCATCGCAATATGCAAAATAAAAGTCCTGTTCATCAAATGGGCGATTATTTCTGTTGTCCACAAAGAACCATGATTCACAAGTGATTCTTCCTGAATCCTGTTTCAGAAGCGCATCCGTGTTGATGTCTGCTTCCAGCTCCGTTGCAAGCTCTTCAATGTTTTTATGTGCTGTCGCAACCATCCAATGATCAGGGGGATTCCATTGAGCGCCGTCAGCCAGGAATGTCATGATCTCATAGCCATCGCCATATTTGAGAATGTCTTTCCAGTACGTGTAACTGATTTGCTTTAATCCCCGCATATCCTGCAAGGAAACCGCTTTCAGCATGCGCATTTGATTCAGGGAAATGACCAGATACTGCAGCACGAAGAAGCATGCAGCTACGCAAAGCAATATGCACAAACAGAACCGGACACGTCTTTTCTTCATTATTTCATCCGCCATTTCCACATATAGATAGGAATATTCTAGCACAGACAGATTCCTTTATCAAATCCTACGATAGAAGATATATATTCTGTGGCAGGCGCTCCCGGGCAGTTCGACCCTCTCCTCTCCTTCCGCCACTGACAGCGGAGAGGACCGAACCTAGCCAAGTACTTTGCTCTACTTGACTGAAAGGCCCCGGAAGAATGGCAGATACCGGATTGTAAAAGAAAAACACCCCAACTTTTGTTGGAATGCTGTTCTGTAAAAAGCGCTCCCGGGCAGTTCGTCCATGGCTTCATTGCGTCCACTGGACGCCGCCATGGTCGAACCTAGCCAAGTACATTGCATGTACTTGACTAAGATGCCCCGGGAGAATTGCAGATACCGGATTGTAAATGAAAAAAGACTCCACATCTGTGGAGTCTCTTTTCATTTGGAATCCGGCAACGACCTACTCTTCCGGGCCGTCTCCAGCCAAGTACCATCGGCGCTGAAAGGCTTAACTTCTGTGTTCGGTATGGGAACAGGTGGGACCCTTTCGCCATTGTCACCGGAATTCT
>JAFYOR010000075.1 GCA_017547805.1 Clostridia bacterium | reverse complement strand
TCCCCTCGCTTCCGCTTTCTTTCGTCCGCTTCCGCTCGGTTCTGATTACTCAGCCTTCCGTCTTTCCTTTCCCTTCTTCCCGTTTTCCCCTGTCGGCGGTTCCCACGGTGCTTTTTTCCCCTTCCGTCCGGCCTGTTTCCATGCCTTCCTTCCGATTCCGGTACTCGGCCTGCTGCATTTCCTTTCTCCGGTCGCCGGTTCGCTACACAGCAGCTACCCCAGCGCCTCAGCCTTCTCCCTTTCGGTTCCCGGCCGCTCCCCTTAGCTTTCGCTTTAGGTTCTGGTTATTTGGCTTTGGGCCTGCATCCTTTTGAGATGCATCCCGCCCGCTCCGAACTTATCGTTCCGGCGCGAACTTGCATATATTACCACACAACTTCGCGTATGTCAACTACTTTTTTGAAATTTTTTACATTTTTTATTTTTTTTGCAAATTCATGTTAGTCACAGCTATTCGGTTTCATAGCCATCACCAAACTCTTCTGGACAGTCTGCAGAAATACACGCTCTCCCTATGGTATGAATTCCCGCGGCGCTATCGGTTTTATGTATACATATCTATCGTTATCTCCAGAAAAACCCATCGCACTAAAAAACCAGATGTCTTTAAGGACGTATCTGCACACCGCCCATACCAAGCGTTGTCTTGATGCCCACACCAGAATATGGCGAAAAGCAATACAGCGTCTTAAATACTTCAGCAAGCGGTGCAGGCAGACGCGTTTCCAAGATCAGTTTTCCAATAAAGGACGGGATTCTTGCCTGCTTCACCGGATGGCGAAGTGTCTGCAATTTATAATCCGTGATGCGCAGACCCCGAAGAATCGCTTGCATGGCCTCCGGATCATCAAGCTCAATTTCCGGAAAACAAAGATTCCATCGACTGACCAACGACTGGAGCAGCAGGGACTCCTGCGGAAAAATGACATAGCGGCCATCCTGTTTAAACGACGTCGGCGCGGAAAACTGAAATTCATATCGGTTTGTATCCGGAAGAAGCCGCGCCCTTTCAATAAACGCCTGCGCCGATCCGATCTGCTCTGTTTTTTTCTGAACAAACCGAATCGTTTTGTGATGGAGCGCCGCTTCCTGAGCTCGTTCAAGGATGGGCAAAAAGAGAGCTATCGCCTCATCATTAAGCAGATTGACAATCCACCAGTCTTCCTGCGTTTTGAAATCGTGCCGAATATGCTGACTGATCGGATGAATCCCCTGTTCATGCAAGCGTTCCCCATCTTCACAGGAAACCATCGACAGCATCCATGCATACAACGGATATCCCAGAGAAGCGCCATACGGTGTTTCACTTTTTTCAAGCTGAACGGTAACCTGTGCAATCATTTGATACTCACCTCGCAGGCACCAAAGCCATACAAACGCCGATTGAATTTGCCATACTTTAATGTCCGTGGAGAAATCCCCAACACCCTGTCCCGTTCATGATAATGCTTGCGGAATACCCGAGCAAGATAATCTGACGTATAGGCAAGACCACGCTGCTCCCCCAGATAAGGATAAGCCATACTCTTGGTAAAGAAGCCCGCTCCGCCGCCGATATACAGCGTATTCTGCCGACCCAACGGCACATGATTAAGCGGCGGATTGAAATGCGGCGCATACGTCTTTTCGCCATATGCGGCAAATGCGTTGATCGCATTCATGATGGATTCAGCAGTAATCCGCCCCTTGAGAATGGACTGATCCAACGTCATCCTCATGCGAATTGCCGCCCCGGGAACAACACACTCTCTGCACAGATTAATGGCGTGCGTATTGCCCTCGATCGAGCTGTCATGCTTCTGGAACAAGGAAAGCAAGCGATCATCAATCGGCTCGCTGTCGGAAATCTGAACGCCGCGCATGATGCTGTTGACGGAATCTCTTGCATTGCGCTGATTCAGGTTCAGTAAATGCAGATACCTCCATTCAGGCAGTTCTTTTTCAGGCATGTGAGACTCACAGCTCTCAGATGCCATTGCCTGATAGAGCAGCGCCGTTCTGATTGCGCCTTTCACGCTGCTGCCGGGAACATACGCTCTTCCCTGCGTGTCACGCATAAAGCGGCAAATGTCCTTGAGCGAATGCCCTGCATCGAGTGCATCACCGACAGAAACCTCGTAACGAATTGCCGGCGCAACATCGTGCTGCATGAGGCCGCAAGTACGGAAAAGAAACGTGTACAAGTCTCCGCCGGGTTTCAGGCAGAATTCCTCAAACTGATCCACCAGTCCTTTGCTGATGAGCAGATCAAAAAAGAGCTGCTCGTCAAGAAAGGCAACCGCATTCTTGCGGGCGTTATAGATAAACTCCTTCTTCGGGGTCTTTTCTCCGCTGCCGATAAACAGGGGACCTTGTGTAACCAGCTTCAGCTCATAGACCTGCAGATGATCCTGTACAATCAAAACGACACCCCCAGCGTGATTGGCTTTGAGTAACGATAGACGGGATGCCTCCCGGAGGGAACTGCGTCATACAACGCGCCTTCAAAAGAATGCTCCAGCATGGCCCCGGCAGCAAGAAAATACTGCGTGCACTTTCTCTGCGGCGTATGGCTGAACGTATCCGACTGAACGTAACCGCCACGGCGAACAAGCTGATACTGCGCATCCTCCAGCACGGTTTCCAATTCTTCATCCGTCGGCAGGCTGGTCGTCAGCAGAAGATGATGCCTGGGATCGGGCTGCGTCAGCGCGTCACGCAGCCAGCCCGTCTGCGCATCGACAGGATGGTTCAGATCGATCACACGATCAAGCGTAAACGTGCCAAATCCTGAGCTGACCTTTCCTCCGATGCCGCCCAAACCAAGCGCAGCGATCAGCTGCGCAAGCTCCTCTTGCTGCGCCTTCGACGCGCAGCCAGCGATAACGTACAATCCGCAAGACGGGAAAAAGCGATACACGCCCACCTGATAGGGCCTGGTGTCCTCGCCATCGCTGACAGCGGCAAGCGTACGGTTTTCCATCACGCCAAACGCTTCTTCGTCCGGCATATACAGCTGTTCACCCTGCAGCGACTGTTCAAACGCGCCCATGTCCTGCACCGGAATCCATGCCAGCTTCTTGATTGCCTTGCGCAGATGCGCCGGAATGTCCTGCTTATGGGAAGACGTTGCACACGGCTTTGGCAGATAGTAGATATCGTTTCCGTTTCGTTCTCGCCATGGCATGCTGTCGCTGAGCAGCAGTTCTCCGGCCTGCGCCTGCGCGCACAGCCTTTCAATTCCTGCTTCTCCGTAAAGCGTTCCCGCCGTATGACAAAGTGCGGAAAAGAGCGTGTCGGCGTAAAAATGATCGGCAGACGTATACAGGGAAAGCGCAGAATCGGATTGACCAAAGTGTACAGCGCCATCAAAGCGCAGCTTAAACAGGCAATAATCCATAGTTTTCTACCTTATTGAAGATGGCTTTCAGATCCTGATCGGGGATATCCGATGCAACCTGTTCAAACCGGAAGTTCCCCAGAGCGACACGTCCGCTGCCGCGGGAGCCATGGCCTCCCAGATAATCCAGCTGCAGAAGCTTCATGGCATGGGCAAGCTGCTCCATGTCTTCCATGACCTCCGCCTTTTCAAGGACGTCATATACGATGCGAACACCAAACTCCACGCCGGAAACCACGCGCTCAATCTGACGCGGATTCGCCACGGAGTTCAGGCGGTTGATGCCATTTTCGATCTTGACCTCCGTCATCGCGACTTCGGTAAAACGGTCTGCATTCGTGACAAAGCAATCGGAAAACTGCAGTCGGGAACGCCTGACCGGACGGGCAGAACCGAACATGCGCAGGATCACAGGCGCATCATCGTCGAACGCAGGCATTCTGTTGATATCCTGACAGAGGCTGCGCGCCAGAAGCGTACGCAGCTTGCCTTTGAGGCTGCTGCCCGGAACGATCGGCTGATGCGTCATCGGATCGCGTATAACAGGACTGTCCACGGCGCCGATTGCAGAGAACGCGCCGGAAGCGCCGATGTGCAATCCGGTGATCACCTTCATATCGCAGTAAATCACAATCTTTCCGTACATATCAGTTCTCCTTACCGCCGAGGAAACGATGGTACGCCACCAGCGCCTCCATGTAATGTGCAAACTGAATCATATTCTTCCGGCTGCTGCCGATTCCCTTGATGTACTCCAGCAGCTGCGCTTTTTCAACGAAGGTTCGTACATCCATTTCCCGTCCGGCGTCATACACGATCCGAACCCGCAGCCGCATGAGCTTGAGCTGGCTTTCGCCAAGCATCTCCTCTTCATCCCGGAGGCTCTCCGTGTTATAGATATCGTTGACAAGCTCCAGAAAGCCGCGCATTTTGGACGTCGTGATGCGTATTCTGCCGCCGCCAAGCTCCTGCAGGGTGTTCATCACGCGTTCAGCGGCATCCACATAATCGGCAGGGATCATCTTGGGCTCGATGGGCTTGGGTGCAGGCGCAGCCTGATTATAGGGACGGTTATAGCTTCCGCCCTGTTGTCCATAGCCACGGTTGTATCCGCGATCATTGTAAGCCATGCAATCAATCCGCCTTTCTGTTCATATATACATACAGGTAAATTGCGGTAATCAGCTGCCTGCGATCCTGCGCCTGACATGCCCACGCATACATCTGGCGGGAAAAGCGATCATACAGCCTGAATGCAGCGCTGCTTCTGGACGGCTGAAGGCGGGAAAGCAGATACGCATACCGCGCCAGATTCAGCTTGTCGTGTTCAGCCTCGCGCAGCAGGGTGGTCATCTGATAGAGGAAAGCCGTGCCGCGCTCATTCTGTCCCTGATAGAACTCCTGCAGCAGCTTCAGCTTATCACCCATCACCCGATCGGTGAAAACCTGCCAGGAATACGTGTGCGCCTGCAGCGGATCGAAAAGGGAAATCGAGTCTTTTCCCGGTTCCGCCTTGGCGCGCTGCTCAAGATCCGCCGTGTCATCCGCCGCAATGCGGATGGGATATGTCGCATTGAACAAACCAACGCCGCCGCTGAGCGTCAGCGCGCCGCCCGTGAAAGCATGGAACTGATGGCGAATGCGCGCCGCCGCCTGAATCACATGATCCCATGCGCCGAGCAGGAACACGTCGTCGCCGCCGGAATAGACCACGGAGACCCGAAGCGCCTGTCCCTGCGTGAGCACCTCGCGCATATAGCGCTTGAAGAAGAGCGAAAGCTGTCTGGAAAGCGCAGCCGTGCGCGAAAGCGTGACAAAATGATACTTATCCGCCGGATTCTCCGCGTCTTCACACTCAAAACCGGCGACAAACGCATGGCCGAGGTTGTCAACGTCCATCCGGCAGACGGCAAGCCGCTTGATGCCGGAGGAGGCTTTCGCCAGTTCTTCGTTCTGATTGCTGGCAAAGTAATCGCAGATGTCCAGCCGCGTGCTGTATTTCATGCCGGTGAACGCCTGATTCTTGGTATACACCCGCCGCACGGCAACATCGGTTTTCAGGAGCTTTCGCGCAGCCGCCTCGTCAATCACGGAGACATATCCTTCGCCCTCCAGCGTCGGCAGCGGCAAATCATATCCAGCAGAAGCATCGGCAGTCACATAATACGCAACGCGGGATTCATCCTGAATGAGTCTGGAGATCGCCTCAAACCGGGCGCACCAGCGGCAGCGGTTCTCGCGCAGAGCATCCGTGCTGCCGCAGACCGTGCATTCGCGCCCATCCAGATTGGCCTGCACCGCATTCAGATGCCTCATCTGTCCGGCGCTGTAGCGCTTCAGCTTGCTGCGGCTGATCATCGAGGAAACGCCGCTGAAAATCGCTTTATACGGTGCATTTTCAGCCGGCGTATTGGTCAGATCGTTTGCGGAGCAGGGCTGCCAACCATGCGCCATATACAGACGGATACTAAACTGGTCGATCAGCCAGTCATTCATCCGGCAGCAAACGCGCTCAACCTGATTGAGTGCGTTTTTTGTATTGGGCAGAAGGATGTAGCAGTGTCCGCCGCCGCTGTAAATCAGATTGGCGCGGCTGAGTCCGCAGGCCGTGAGCAGCTCATCGACATAGTGCTCCATGAGCAGCTCAAGGAAGAACGAACGGCTGCGCAGAGAACGCTGCGCGCCCTGCGTGGCGACGGTGTATATGAATTTCTGAATGCCCGACAGATCAGCAGAATACATCAGGAACGCCTTTTCGGCGCGGAAATGCTTTTCTTTCTCGTACAGGCATACCCGCAGATCCGTGACCTGCTTCTCCTGCAGGTATTCGCTGATGCAGGCGCTGACCGCCGCGGTCATCTTCAGATGGTCGTAAAGAGAAATATCCGGGCTTTCTCCCGTAAACGTGCTGGCCGGCACGTTGGATGTGCAGCTTTCCAGCAGGCACAGCAGTGAATTGATCCATGTTTCATCGGGCGCGGCATCGCTCAGCCCCTGCCCCAGCACACGCAGCAGCTGCGCATAGCTTGCGGCGGAAACAGGCGCCTGCCGCCCCGGCAGACGCAGCCTGCCATCATGCAGCGCCGGTTCCAGCGCAAGGCCGGGGTGCGCGCCGTTGAGATGGGTGAAGACAGAATGCAGCGGCAGCGTGCGATCAAAACGTGATCCGCCCTCATCCTCTTCCCGACGATCAGCCGCAGCGGCGATGTTGTCCGCCGTGCAGATGATGTATGCGAGGCTGCTACGCTCTGCCTGCGCCTGCCGGAGGGCAGCCGCATGATGCCAGCGTGCGCAGTCGAGGATTTTGCGCCACGCTGCGTCGGGCAGGCGCTTTGAAAGCCATGCATATCCCGACGAGGAATGATCCCTCGGATCCTCCCCGGCGCGGAAAACCAGCTTGCCGATGTCGTGAAGCAGGCCGCCGAACGTGGCCTGCAGGGTTTGCGGATTCAAATGATCACCTCCGATGATGGATGTGAAAAATACGTCCCCTTGCGGGGATAAATGATATCAGCTCCTGAAGAGCAACCTGAAGTAGAAGAGCAGCCTGAGGTAGAAGGGTTTCCGTCCCCTTGCGGGGATAAATTGTGACAACATCATAGGAAACACACAGTATAACACCATCGATTTCCGTCCCCTTGCGGGGATAAGTTTTGACGGTCTGAAGCCGGAACACAACGATGAGCGCATCCCTTTTCCGTCCCCTTGCGGGGATAAATTTAAACAAAGAGGCGAAGAGAGGAACGTACGAATATAATAAGTTTCCGTCCCCTTGCGGGGATAAATTTAATTACTTTTTATAGAAAAATGAACAATGCCGACAAGTTTCCGTCCCCTTGCGGGGATAAATTTAAACAGCAAAAGTAAATTGAAATATGCCGTCTATTTTGGATATTATAACACAAAATCTCTTATCCGTATACACCACGTCAGAAAAAACGATCCGCTAAACTTATACATAACTGCAAAAAACGTCGGTGCGAATGCCGAAAAAACGAGCAAAAATAAGCTGCTGAAACAGGCCTTTCGCACCGACGTCTCTTCCGGTGAAGATCACAGGAGGCTGATGATGTATTCGTTGCAGCGGTCGTAAATGGTGAACAGCGCTTCGTCACACCAGTCCGGATAGGTTTCCCGGAGCATCCGCCCAAAGGCGCGGACCAGATCCGCAGCGCCATAGTGCCTGCCGTTGTCGTCAACGCAATCCGCCTGAATCCGTTCTTCCGTGATCGCGTGCAGCTGATGGGCGGCGGGATTGCGCTGCGCCCTGTTCAGCCGGACGCACGCCTCCAGCACGTTGAGCGTGGAATCCGGCAGCTTGCCCAGCACACGCAGAAACGGCACCAGCACATGCAGACTGATATCCGTATTGGGGCGGATCATTTCATTGAGCCGCGTCTCCAGCGCAGCCTTCTCCGCCGGAAGGATCCGCGCCATCGCCACGGGATCAAGGCGGATACGGTCGTCGCGCCTCGGCTCGATGATGCCGGAAAGCGGGCACGGCAGGCTCTTTTGAAGCATCTGGATGGTCAGATACGTCAGGAACGGATTGATCCGCAGGACAAACTCCGTATAGCGCTTGGTAAGCTGCAGATTCCGCAAAAGCAGATGGTATTCGCTGAGCTGCTTATACTGTTCATCCGTCGCCCGCTTCGCCGGATAGAGCGCAAAGGGCAGCGACAAGCCACGAGCCAGTTTTTTGGCCTCCTCGCTTTTCAGGTCGTTTCTTGCCGCCAGATGATTGACCAGCGGCACAATCTCAGCCGGAAGGTCTATTCTCATGGCAGACAGCGCGCGATAATCCCGCTGTTCCAAAAGACTACGGATTCGGGTGCGCTGCATATTGCGCTGCATGGCCAGCATACGGGGTTCTGTACAGCGGCAAGGAGAATCAGGCTCGTTATCCTCGTTGAGTTCCAGCTCATCTTCAATAATATAATCCTTGTGATTGGCGCGTTCGCTGGATCCGGATCGCTTCTCCGGATTGAGCACCTGAATGCCCAGCGTCTGGTATTGCGGGCTGAGCGAAAGCTGCGCCAGAATGATTTTCATCTGCGGCGTTCCGGAGCTGAGATTGATCAGGATGCGGCTTCCGGGATTCTCCTGAACTGTTTGCCTGAAAAAGCTGAACAGCGGATCATAGACCGCGTCCAGATCCGCCGCATTGACAATCTCGCTGTCATGGGTAACCATTTGCGGCGCATAATTCTCCCAGTGTTCGCAAACATACTTAAAAGTCTTCGTAAATCGCTGGTCTGCACGTTCAAAGTCAGCCATCTCCTTGGAGAGGAAAATACAGACCTTCTGCGGTCGATAGTGCCGCATGATGTGGAGCATGCCGCCGTCGCGGAATCCTCTGACCGGATCGGTCGTACCCACACAGGTAAACAGAATGTCATTCGTCATTGCATTTCCTCCTCATGTATCGCCGCATATCTGCGTGTTGTACACGCCTTCTTTCATTCGCCACTCCTTTTTTGATTCTATCATTACAGCTGAAAATAGTAAACCCTCTATCATCATGCATGTCAATCCGATATAGCAAAGGTATTGATTGGCTATGCAAAATTAAGCATTGATCGGTTTTCTGAAGATTGATTGGGCTGGCCCACTCTTCTCTCCCGCCCTGTTTTTCCTGCTATTCTTTACTTTTCCCCCACCCGCACCTTCTGGGCCAGCATACCGATCATCTGCGCATTGGTGGGCTTTCCCCGCGTGGGGTCGATTGTGTTTCCGAAAAACGCATACAGCGCCTCCGCACGCGCGCTGTCCATCGTGCTTTCCAGCGCGTGACGGATCAGCCATTCGACGTTTTGCGGCGTCGTTTCGTATTTTTCGGCGATCGGCGTATAGATCCGCTCCCCAAGCGCGTACAGACGGGATTCGTTGTTCGCAGAAAAAGTCGGAAAATGAAGTCAATGCTCGTCTAAACCAGATCCTTGATTGCAGATTACTTCCGGCTTATTCCTCGACAACTCAAACAGTACCATAAGCAAGATCCATTGTCTTCCGATTCCTAAACTCATCATAGCAACCCGAAAACACGTTTATCAAGCTTGTATTCGCTGCTGAAATTTGATAAGCCCCTTTCACTTTACATGCCATTTCAACAGGCGTCTGAAACTGATCGCCAGTTAATTTTCCATGCTCAAAACGCACCTAATTCACTCATTCATACAAGTGATATTTCTTCTTCCGCTGAACAAAGCGTTCCCGTTCCGGCGCATAAGCATCAACCAGTTGCTGCGCTGACATGTGCCCTGTGCTGAACGCATCCGTCGCCAGCAGCTTGTCAATATACCGAGTAAACACCGGGCTGCTTACTTCTTCCTTCACTAAATGTCCGGCAGAGCAATCTCTGTATTTGATTTCATTCGGATGCAGATCCCGAATGATCTCCAGCATCGTAAGTGCCGTAAGGAACGGCCTGAAACGCTCGCGGTCGTCAACGAGAATCTGTACACCGCTGCAAACCTCGCCATTGTGTTTCGACGCCTGCGGACGGAAATAGACCGGCGCAAAGCGCACGCCTTCAAGACTGCGCGCTTTCATCCCGTCGAGCAGGGCTGGCGTATTGAGCCATGGCGCGCCGATCATCTCAAACGGTTTGCTGGTGCCGCGACCCTCGCTGATGGTAGATACGCCTTCGAAAATGCAGAAACCTGCATAAAGCAAGTTGGCAGTCACGCTATTGAGGCTGGGCGAAGGAAGCAGCCACGGCACGTCTGTCTCGTCATAATAGAGTTCGCGTGTCCATCCCTCCACCGGAATCACGGTCAAATCGCAGCCGATATCAAACTCGCCATTGATATATTGGGCGAATTCACCCATCGTGAGCGCAAAACGCGACGGCAGTTCATAATCGCCGACAATCGTATGCATATCTGGCGGACAGACGGTGCCTTCGACAATTGTTCCTCCCAAAGGCGCAATACGGTCAAGCACGGTCACAGGCTTCTTGTACCGGGCACATGCCTTCATGATACTCGCAAGACAATGAAGGTATTCAAAAAAACGCGTGCCCGCCCCACGGATATCAAATACAAGCATATCGACGTCCTGCATCATTTCAGCTGTCGGCGCCGTTCGCTCGATGTTGAAAATGCTGTGCACATCCAATCCTGTTTTTTCGTCCACATAATACGGGATCTCTTCACCGTAGCGAAAATCACCTCTTACGCCGTAAATCGTATTAAACAGCCGTACAACCTGATATCGGCTCGTCAAGACGTCCAGCGTGGAAGAAAGGTTGCGGTCAACTGCGCCGCCGCCAGTCACAACGGCAAGCCGCTTCCCTTTGAATGCCTGATCCATCAAATCGATCCGATCAATGCCGCTGAGTATTTTTCTCACCACAAAAACCATTCCTCCTGTTATACCCTAGAAGAAAAGGGACTGCTTGCGCAGCCCCTTTTTTTAGGTTACATTCCGACTCAATCAGAGCGTTTATTCTGATTCAATCAGCCGCCAACCAGCTTCGCATACGCAGCGGTGCCGGCGTCGATGACTTCCTGCAGACCCTGAGCCTTGAGGGCTTCGTACTTGGCAAAGAACTCATCCACGGTGATCTGGCCAGCAACACACTGGTCGCGCAGCACGCACACGCCAGTGGTGATCAGCTCAGCGCGATACTCGGTGTACTCCTCGGTTTCGAGGGTCTGCGGCATCGCGTAGAACTTACCAGTGTTAACAACGGCGAGGCCATTGTAGAAGGAAGCAGCGCCCGGATCGAGGTCTTCCAGCGCAACGCCGGCGAACAGGCCCTGCATGAAGGCTTCAGTCTGCCACGCGCCGCCGAACGGCTCATACTGCATACCCATCGCGCGGTAGTCAACGAAACCGTTGGCCACGACTTCGGGGTACATAACCGCCTTGCCGTCAACCCAATCATAGCTGACGCCTTCGATACCGTAGTTGTACAGGTTGATGCCTTCCGGAGAGAAGCACCAGTCAAAGACCTTGATGATTTCTTCGATCTTGTCTTCAGCTGCAACGGTGATGGACCACAGGCCGGTCACAGCAGCGCGCTCCTGAGTCATCTGGTCGCCATACGGTCCAGTGATCGGAGCAACGGACTCCCACAGAGCGTCGGCGTCGCCGGCGTCGATGTTGGCATAGGTGCTCAGCTTAGCACGCTCGGCCCAAGTCATGGCCGTGCCGCAGAGGTTGGTGTCCATGATGGTGAACAGTTCGCTCTGGGTACGGGTGGCAAACTGCTGGTCGATGAGGCCTTCAGCATACATCGCCTGAACAGTCTCCAGGAACTCGCGATAACGCGGATGCTCGTACACCATGGTGTAGGTGCCGTCATCCAGCACGCAGAACTGGCAGTCGCTGGAAGCCTTGATGCCGAACGCATTCAGCAGGCTCGCCATGGAGCGCTCGCCGCTGCTGCCCTGTTCAAGAGCCAGCGGGATCTCGTCGGTCGGATCGCCGTTGCCGTTGCAGTCGTTGTCCCTGATCGCACGCCAAACGGTCATCCAGTCTTCCCAAGTCTGCGGGAGCGGCAGGCCGAGCGCGTCCAGCCAGTCCTTGCGAACCTGAACGGTCTGGGAACCCGGAACGTTCACGATCGTCGGAATGGTGTAGATGTGACCATCGGCCTCGCGCCAGTCAGCCATACGATTCTCGCCGACGGCAGCCACGATGTTGGGCATGAGGTCAAGATAATCGTCCAGCGGCAGGATGGCGCCTTCGCTCACCAGAGCGCTGATGCCATAATCGCCAGCCTGGATGATGTCAGGCAGATTGCTGGAAGCCAGCGTGGTGGCGACCTGCGTGCCGTAGTTGTCTTCCACGCGCCAGTCGATGCCGATGTGCGCACCGGTCATCTTCTCAATCGCCGGGAAATAGAAGCAGCCATCAAATTCAGTCGGATAGCTGTTGAAGTGGACGCCCATACCGGTGATGTTCAGTCCATCTTCGAAGTAGAGGGCTTCGCTCTTTTCCAGCGTCGGAACGGCATCCAGCAGTTTCTGCGTATACACTTCAACCGTGGATTCAGCCAGACCGATCGAGCCAAGCAGCATGGCCAGAGCAAGGACGATAGCGAGGGTCTTCTTCATAGGGGTACCTCCTTTTATTTTATTCTCACAGGACCAACGCCTGTGGAAATAACAAATTTTGGGGCATCAGCCCTTCACGGAACCGAGCATAACGCCGCTGACAAAGTAGCGCTGAACAAACGGGAATACGATCAGCATCGGAACCATCGCCACAACGAGAACTGCATTTCGGGTCTGCTGACCCAGCGCCACAGCGCCGCTGGTCTGCTTGGTGCCCGTCATGGAAATGTTATGAATGGACGATTCTGCGTTGAGCACCAGTTCCTTGAGGATCATCTGCAGCGTATAGTTTTCTCGGTCGCTGAGGAACATCAGCGGATTAAGGTAGTCATTCCAGTGGCCAACGATGATCCACATCGCCACCGTCGCAAGCACCGGCTTGGAGAGCGGAATGATAAGCTTGAAGAGAATGAGGAAATCGTTCGCGCCATCGATATGTGCGCTCTCAACGATCTCCAGCGGAATCGACTGGAAATAGCTGCGTACAATCACGATGTTATATGCGCTGAGCAGTACATTGAGAATCAGCGCCCAGTGCGTATTATACAGCCCCAGCTCACGGATGGTCAGGAACTGCGGGATGATGCCGCCGTTGAACCACATCGTAAAGAGGATGAACAGGCTGTAAAACCGCTTGCCGTAGAAATGACCAAACGCCAGCGGATAAGCTGCGATGCAAAGGCCGATCAAGCTGAGCACACAGCCCGCAGCAGCAACAAAGATACTATTGCCGAAAGAACGCCACAAATCCTGACTCTTGAAAATCAGATCATATGCCTGCGGATTGAATCCAATGGGATAAAACGTGACGTCCGCGCGCAGAACGGCGTACTCATTGCTCAGGGAGATCGAGAACATATTGAGCAGAGGATACAGAATAAAGCACAGCATGAGGAACATCGTAACATTCAAAATCGCATCGGCGATCTTGTCCCCTGTGCTTCTGCGGATGAAATCGCCGTTCTTGCGGCGCTTCTTCATCGTGGTCTGTGCCATCATACGTCCCCCCTTCCTTAGAACAACGAGGTCTCGCCGACCTTACGACTGATAGCATTGGCGATATACACCAGCGCAACGCTGACAACCGAATTAAAGAGGCCTGCAGCAGTGGCATAACCGTAATTATGGCTTTCCATACCGGTTTTGTACGTGAACGTGGGCAGCATTTCCGATGCAGAGAGGTTCAGGTTGTTCTGCATCAGATACACCTTTTCAAAGTTGACATTGAGCATCTGACCTACATGCATGATCAGAAGCAGGACGAACGTGTTGGCCACGCCCGGCAGGCTGACATGCAGAATCTGCTGCCAGCGGTTGGCGCCGTCGATCTTCGCCGCCTCATAGAGCACCTGATCGATGCCCATGAGCGTTGAATAGAAAATGACGCTCTCCCAGCCGACTGACTGCCAGAAACCGGACACGACGCTCACCGGAACAAAATACTCCGGAATCGTCATAAAGCTGATGGGCTTTGTTCCCAGCATTTTCGCAATCTTAGCCAGCGTGCCGTAATCCGGAGAACAGATCGTGCTGATCATGGACACCAGAACGACCGTGGATACGAAGTGCGGCAGATACGAAATCGTCTGCACCGTCTTCATGAAGCGTTTGCTGCGCAGTTCCTTGAGCGCCAACGCAAAAACCAGCGGCGCAGGGAACAGTAAAACAAGCGCAGCGAAGTTCAGCTTAAGGGTATTGCCGATATAGGTCATCAGATTTGGATTGGTAAACAGACGTTCAAACCACTTAAGACCAACAAACTTGGAATCAAAGCCCTTGAGCAGCTTGTAATCATAGAATGCGCTGCGCAGGAACCACATCGGCATATACTTAAGCAGCACAAAGTAGATGATCACCGGGATCACCATCAGATAGATATAGCGGTTACGCCATATGTTCTGAAGGACACGGGCACGAACCCGTTTGGAATTAAAAATATTCTGCTTGGGTTCCCGATTCTTTGCAGCTGCGTTCACGGGTATCCCTCCAATCTCCACAATCCAGTGATAAGTCGGTCTTTCTATATTCCGCCATGTCAGAAATAACGCTTCTCATAGCGTTCGCCGCCATCAAGCGGACAAGAGATCACCGCAAAATGCGCCACCACATCAAGGCCGGCACGACGGTAAATCTTCTGCGCATGGTTGTCAAGGCCGGTAAAGAGCGAACAGAATTGTGCGCCTTCATCCACGAATTCGCACATCAACATGTTAAACAACACGGAGGCAATGCCGCGTCCGCCAAAGTCAGGATCCGTGCAGATGCCCGTAAACCATCCGCGTCCGCTCTTCTGCAGATCAACAGGACCCGTAAAACCGACAATTGCATTGCCCTTAGTCGCCGTCAGCAGCGGTCTGGGTCCTGCAGGCTTCACGCCATCCACCCAGAGTTCAGGATCTGCATTGGGCTGACCGGCATGCCAGGCCGCGATTTCACACTTGAGCACATTGCGCCAGTACTCGCTGCCCACACGGTCACACATGCCGTTATAGTCTTCGCCAAGTCCAAGTTCCCAGCGACCGACACGAATACCCTCTTCTGCGAGCTTTGCAATCATGCCGTCAAGCTTTTCATCCCACTTGTAATGGCTCAGATTCAGATACATCGAAATCTCGTGGAAATCATCCGCAAAACCGCGCTTCATCAGGAAATCATAGCCCATGCCGTTTTTATCGACACCCGGCGCGTTGTTATGATCATGACCGTTAGCGCCCGGAATGAGCCACGCCAGATGCACAGGATTATCGCCGCTGACGACAAGCGTCTTTTTTCCAACCTCTGCGCCAAGCGCCTTCACAGCATCAAGCAGCGCCTGACCAATGCCCTGCCGGCGGCAGTCCGCAGCAACGAGCAGCATCGTCAGATAAAGCGGCGTATTTTCCTCCGTTTCGCCTGTGAGAAAGCTTATCTTAGCGGCCGCGTGAACAAAGCCGCACAGCTTTCCATCTTCATTGCGCGCGATAAAACCCCAGCGCTTTTCACCAAAGAATCGGTTTAGAAAGTCTTCTTTCTCCAGCGGCTTGTAGAGCACTTCGCCATTATCCGAAAGGGTTTTCAGCAGGTCAAGCGCCTCCTGCGCGTCATCAGGAACCAGCGGGTGAATCTTCCAATTCATCTTCAAACCTCCTCAGTCATACAGGCGGTACTTCTTGCTTGCCAAAGTAAATGCTTCTACGCCCGGTTTGTGAGCGTCAATCAGTTCCTGCGTCGTTTTTCTGCCAAGACGATAATCATCCGTACCCAACAGCTTGTCAAGGAAATAAGAATTGACCGTTTCTCCCTCCACCTCGATGCCGTAATAGAGGAACTCAAACTTCTCCCCTGCCTGAGCGCGGATTTCATCCAGCAAAACAAGACCCGCTTCAAACATGTTTACAGTTTCAACGTCGGTCACATGCACCTGCACGCCGTGGCACAATTCACCCTTGTGTTTGCTGAATGTCGGACAGAAGGATGTGGGACGGAAATGCACGCCTTGCAGCCCATGCGCATTGGCGCTGGCAGCCAGCTTTTCGCCGTTCAGGAACGGCGCTCCAACAACCTGGAAGGGCTGCGTTGTGCCGCGTCCTTCGCTGATGTTGGTTCCTTCAAATACGCAGGTACCGATATACGTGGTCGCCGCATCCAGCGTCGCCAGATTGGGAGAAGGCGCTACCCACGGCAGATCCGTTTCATCAAGACGCATGCTGCGCTTCCAGCCTTCCAGATGAACCACAGTCAATTCAACCTGGTCAAGCTGAAGATAATCCTTGACATACAGCGCCATTTCGCCAATTGTCAGCGCATGCTGCGTTGGAATTTCATAATCGCCAACAAAGGAACTGAATTTCCGGTTATGGATCGTACCGCAAGTCTTGATTCCGCCAATCGGATTAACGCGATCCAGAACAATCATCGCTTTTCCCGCGCGGTTGCAGGCCTCAAGCGCATATGCCATGGAGTACATATATGTATAGAAACGTGCGCCGACGTCCTGAATATCGAAAATCAGCACGTCAAATGCATCGAGCATCTCCTGAGAAAAATGGCTGTCCTTGCCGTATGCGCTATAAACGATGACGCCGGTCGCCTCGTCCACGCAATTTTCAACATGCTCGCCAGCCTGAATGTTGCCGCGAATACCATGCTCCACAGCATACAACGCGGTCAGGTTAAACTTCCCGGCCACCACGTCAATGGTGCTGTTAAAATCATGGTCTATGCCAGTAGGATTGGTCATCAGGCCGACACGCTTGCCCTCAAGCAAATGAGCCACGGTATCAATGCGGTCAATTCCGCTGAGAATATGCGCTTTCATAAGCATGCCCTCCTTTTCAGACGATGGTGAACGCTTGAAACTACGGCTTTATGTTTTTGCCAATGCAAATCTTTTCGCAGACTATTATCCCGTGTACAAAAGGCTGAAATTACCAACGCTTTGTCGTTGATGCTGCCGGTAGCATGCCGGTTTTATTCCTCGGACTGATAGCCGATGATCAGTTGTATGGCCTGATTGTAATCGCCAAAGCCTGTGCCAAACAGATTGATTCCGGAATAATCGCCATTATCTCTTGGCACATTCAAAAGCACATTGATCCGAGGGGAACCAACAAGCTGAAGATCCTGCAACCTCACTCCAGAAATCTTTTTATCCTGCAGATATGTTCCGTTTTTGGTCACGCGCCACTTCTGCAATTCGCCGTACTGAGTAGCCACATCCGGCCACCAAGACGGATTCAATTTGCCTCTTCTGCCTTCATTATCGCAGGAGCATGTACTGCTGCCAAGCAGTTGTCCGTTAATATACACGCGCAATTCGTTTTCCCACACGGGCGCTTCGAGCTGCGCATTATTACAAATCTCAAAAGAAAGCTCCAGATATTCCGGATCAATGCTGGCATCCAACAACGTAGAAAAGTGATAGCACAAGCTTCCGCTCTGCAGCCAGAGAACCTGCGCATCCAGCCTTTCCGGAAGATGGAAACAGCTGGGCAGGTTGTACACGCCGATCGGCCCAACGCGCGAAGCAAGACCGCACGGTTCATGAATTGCTTCGGCTTGACTGTATGCGCCAATGGGCATGGATTGCACAAATTGCTTTATGCGCTGAGGCGGAGCTTCACAAAGATTAAACAAAATGCCGCTTCGCTTTCGGCTGCACATTTTCACAGCGCCATGAATGCTGGACATTTTTTCACAACTAATTAGATCAGCAGCTTCCAGAATATTGATATGAACCGAGGTGGAAGAAAGAGGGATACCCAACGTCTGAGAGATTTCATTGACGCTCATGACGTTCTTTTGGCTCAGCAAACGCAGTATTTCAAGTCTTTTAGGCGCAGACAATGCACGCGCGATTTGACTGGCAACATCTAAGTCCAACAAGTTCAGGGTCAATCTTTCAATGTCACCGGTTATATTCGGCATGAACACCCTCCTCGTTGTTCACAAAAACATTTATATAAATAAAATCATTTCTATGTATTTTCAATCACAGGATGTACGCAACTCACAAATGACTTACATTCTCAATTCTTGTATTAAGTATATAGCTTTTTGGAAATTAATTCAAACAAAGCATTTGCATTTTTAATAACAAGCACCAAAAAACAGCACCTATTTCAGTGGCCATGATGCATTTTTATTATTTGGTTCAAATATATTGAAGTAGCAAGGATCCTGTCAAGTGTATCTTGATATGCCGCATCTCCTTGTAGAACTTTGCGTTTTGGGCACAAATAATAAGCAGCATGCTGCACACTGCTCTTATTTCATCTATCGATCTCCGTATCCATTCTGCCTCAGAAGCTTGGTCTGCTCTTGCTCTACCTGCTTACCACCTGCATCGCGATGGATCTTGTCGTCGAAGAATCCATCCTGTGTTTTGCCTACGCGCTTGCCTCGGGCGTCGTAGTGATTCCTGTCTCCGAAAAAGCCATAACGGCTCGTGCCTACCTTCTTGCCTTTGGCGTCATAATGCACCGAATCACCGAACAGCCCTGGGCGGCTTTCTCCGATCTTGCGTCCCTTCTCGTCGTAATGCACTGTCGTCCCGAATAACCCTGGACGGCTCTTATTTTCTCCGTCTGTTTTCTTGCCATGACACGCGCTCATTTCATTGCTTTGATCATGATTTATCGGTTTTTGATAATGATATACCTGCGAACCGTACTGTCTTTCACATCCTCAATATCCTCAATCGCCTGCGTTTCCCTGAGCCAGACAGCAAAGAGCCGGATCGTCTGTTCATAGGACCGAAGCGTTCTGGGCCGCAATTGCCTGCTCATGCAATATTCCAGATACAAATTGATGGTTGGCTCGAATTTCATCAAAAAACACCTTTCCTTCAGCACGTTTCCGCGTATTGATTGGATACGAAAATGCGCAAAAGCAAAGGTATTGATTGGCTATGCAAAACAAAGCATTGATCGGTTTTCTGAAGATTGATTGGGCTGGCCCGCTCTTCTCTCCCGCCCTGTTTTTCCTGCTATTCTTTACTTTTCCCCCACCCGCACCTTCTGGGCCAGCATGCCGATCATCTGCGCATTGGTGGGCTTTCCCCGTGTGGGGTCGATTGTGTTTCCGAAAAACGCATACAGCGCCTCCGCACGCGCGCTGTCCATCGTGCTTTCCAGCGCATGACGGATCAGCCGTTCGACGTTTTGCGGCGTCGTTTCGTATTTTTCGGCGATCGGCGTATAGATCCGCTCCCCAAGCGCATACAGGCGGGATTCGTTGTTTGACGCAAGCGCCGCAGCCCATGAAAGATACGTATATCCGCGCAGCGCGCTTCGCATCCCCAGCTGATTGAGCAGCATCCCCGCCTGGCGGCAGCCATCGCAGGCTTTCTCCCAATCCACCCGCGAATCAATTTCCTCAATCACATCATGAAGCGCCTCGGCCAGCTGCGCCGTTTCCCACGGTACGCGCACCACCCTCGCAACGCCGCGCCGCCGGAATGCAGCATCCGAAAACGCCATCATCGACCCGCCGATCACACGCGGCATCCGGCTGCCCAACATCCATGCAAGCCGGTCTACAAGCGCCAGTCCGTCGCACCCGGAAAGCACCGCATCCGCAATGAGCACGTCCGGCGCATACTGCTGCGCAGCCCGCAGCGCCTGCGTTCCGCTTGATACAATGCGGAATGTACACCTTTGCGCGTTTTCCATCGCCGGTATCATCCTGCGGATCGCCGCATCATCCCGCACTGCGCACAGCACATCGATCTTCTGTTTCACTTTTCTTCCTCCGTTCCTGTGATTGAGCGTCCTATATGCCCGATTGTCTGCGAAATTTGTCGAATTCCCCATAAAACGACAAAAGCTGCCTTTCGGCAGCTGATTCAGTTTTATCCGGTTCATTCCGTCCTGCGGTAACCATTGAACCACGCGCGTTCCATAAAGGGCATTTTCTCCCGGCGCGTCGTCTTTTCCGCCGCAACGCCGACGGGAAGCAGGCATACCAGTTCCATATCCTGCGGCACATCAAGCATATCGGCCATCTGTCTGCCGATCCTGTCGGCATCGGTGATGTGTCCCTCGTACCAGCAGGTTTCGTAGCCAAGATCCACGATCGCCAGCAGCATGTTCTGGATGGCCGCAGAATAATCCTGCGTCGCAAAGCACTTATCGCGATAAGCAATGATCCGCTTCGTCAGCACGCAGATCCACACCGGCGCAGTTTTTGCATTTTCAAGATCGATCACCGTATGCAGCTTTTTGAGCACTTGAGGATCGTCCACGGCGATCAGGCTGGTCGTCTGCTTGTTGCAGCCGGAAGGCGCCGCAAGGCCCGCTTCAAGGATCTTCACGATCGCCTCGCGCGGTACCGGCGCGTCGGTATACGGCCCGCGATAACTCGTACGGGCATGGATGGCCTCCAGCGTATTCATGCAAAACACCCCTTTATTGACAGAGCCGCCGGCTGACCGACGGCTCCGTATGCTTGATTACAGGTTTGCCTTGATCTTTTCGATCATCGCGGCATACTCTTCCTCGCTGAGATATTTGCGGTCCGGGTTCATCGCGAACACGCCGCCCCACTCAAAGGGATCGTCCTCATACTTGGGAACGAGGTGGAAATGCAGGTGGCAGCCAGTATCGCCGTATGCGCCGTAATTGACCTTCTTGGGACCAAAGGCGGCATGGATAGCCTTCGCCGCGCGGGCAACATCCGCAAAGTACGCATTGCGCTCTTCGTCCGTGATGTTGACAATCTCGCTGATGTGATCCTTGTACGCCACGATGCAGCGGCCCGGATGGCTCTGCTCCTTGAAGAGGATCAGCTGGCTGACAGTCAGGTCACAGATCTTGATGCCAAACTTAGCCAGCGGTTCGCCGCCGACGCAGTATCCGCAGTTGCAGTCTTTCATGGGTATCTCCTCCTGTCGGTCTGTATGCGGCGTTCGCCGCTTCTTAACGTTATTTTATCACACCCGTATAGGAATTGTCATCCCTTTTTGTCAGTTTCCGGCAATTTCCCTCAGCACAATTCCTTTCCATAGGGAAAAACATGCTTCGGATCGGATTGAAACTCCCGAAGGGAAGTGATTTTCCCCTCCGCGCCGAACCGCGCAATGGTCACTCCGTCAAAGCCGGCGGTATTGCCTTCGTATTCACAGCAGAAATACCAGACCGCAATTATCGTGTCGCCATCACAGTAGCTTTCCCGGATCGTCCATTCAAGCACGCGGCCTTTTCTGTTCCATTCATCAAACCATCGATGAATCTGCCCGATTCCGCGATACTCCGGACCATAGCACTCGCTGTAGACGATTTTCCCAGCAAACACATCGTTGATGACCGATGCGTCCCGTTCTATCCACGCCGCGAACCAGCGTTCAAGCGTCCGGCGCATGCTCACTTCTTCTTTCCGCTGCGCACCATCATCACCACCGCAGCCACGCCAATCGTCAGAAAGCCCGCGATCATGCCGCCGAGCTTAAGCTCTTCCATCTGCATCGTCTGCGCGAGGTGATCGAAAATCAGCCTGAACACAAAGTACACCGCAATGACAATCAGACCGAGCGTTCCGTTTTTCATATTCATATCCTCCTGATCCATTGATCGTTCGTTTATTATTTTCTTCTTTTCCAGATGCCTGCCGCAAGCAGAATCATCGCCGCCAGCAGCAGCGCTGTGCCCGCATAGAGCATTGCGCCTGTTTTTCCTGCGATAAAGATCGCTGTCGGGCCATCTGCGCCGCCGATGATTCCAATCGACGCAGCGTAGCGGTTTTTAGCCCCATAGCCGATAACTGCAAGCACAACGCCAAGCGCCGCCAGCAGGCAAAGTCCCGTTTTTCTCATCGCGCGCACCTTACAGCTTTCTGTATACCGTCTTCATCATCACCGCAAAGCAGATCAATCCGCCGATGATGTTGGATGCCGGCTCTGCCAAGAATACACCGTCAACCCCAAGGCCAAGGCCGGGCAGCAGCAACGTCAGCGGCACAACGATCACAACCTTACGAAGCAGCGCAAAACAAATCGCCATCTTCGCCCTTCCAAGCGCAAGGAAGGTCGACTGTCCGGCAAACTGGAACGCCATGCAAACAAAGCCGAAGAAATACATATTGAGCGCACGTGGACCAATGGCCAGCATCGCTTCGTCGCTTGAGAATATGCCGAAAAGCGCCTTGGGAAAGAGCATGACCAGCAGCCAGCCAATGCCCGTATACACGAGTCCCGCGCCGATGGTGAAGCGGATGCCCTCCTTGACGCGATCCTTCCTGCCTGCGCCGAAATTATAGCCAAGCACCGGCTGGCAGCCGTTTGAAAGACCGGATATCGGCATGGAAAAGACTTCCCGCACAGAGGAAAGCACCGTCATCACGCCGACATACAGGTCTCCGCCGTAGCCTTGGAGCATGGTGTTGGCAGAAATCTGCACGAGAAAGTTCGTGCCCTGCATGACAAAGCCCGACGCACCGAGGGAAACGATCTGCCCGGTCAGCGCGCGCTCCATGCACAGATGCTTCCTGCGGATGCGCAGCGCCGCCTTTTTTCCGGTCAGGAACGCAAGCACCCAGACAGCCGAAACGATCTGACTGATTACCGTCGCCAGCGCCGCGCCGGCCACACCCATATCCAGCCAGAAAATGAAGATCGGATCCAGAATCAGATTGAGCAGCGCACCGATGATCGTGGTCAGCATGCCCATGCGCGGGAAGCCCTGTGCGTTGATAAATCCATTGAGGCCGTTGGTGATCATGGAAAACGGCGTGCCCAGCAGATACACCGTCAGATACGCGCTGGCATAGCCAAAGGACGCATCGCTCGCGCCAAACAGATAAAGCAGCGGTCTTTTGAGCGCATAGCAAAGCGCCATCAGCGCAATCGAGGACGCCGTCAGCAGAAAAAACACGCTGCCCAGTATCCGCTCCGCCCGCTCGTCATCCTTTTGTCCCCGGGCAATAGAAAACAGCGGCGTGCCGCCCATGCCAAACAGCGACGTAAACGCCAGAATGAGCGTTACAAACGGGAACGCAAGGCCCACGCCCGTCAGCGCGAGGCCGCTTCCATCCCCCATGTGGCCGATATAGATGCGGTCAACGACGTTATACAGCAGCTGCACCAGCTGCGCCAGCGTCAGCGGGATCGCCTGCGAGAGGATGTTCTCCCACACGCGCCCCTGCGTAAAGTCCTTTCCTCGGGTTTGCGAAGGCTTCATCATTTTCTCCTACATGCCAAAATAGGGCCCGCCTAAAGACGAGCCCCGGGGTTAATCTTCGGGAATGACATCAATGCCCAGCTCTCTGGGCAGGAAGCGCGGACAGACGTTCTCCTGCGAGGTGATCACGGAGGCCGCAAGCGTGGAGCCGATTTCAATCGCATCAGGCAGGGACTTGCCGTACGTCAGTCCGGCAACCACGCCCGCGCAGAACGCATCGCCCGCGCCGGTCGTATCCTTTACCTGCACATTGCGCGCTGCGCAGACGCCCTTGGCGCCGCTCATATCGGCATACACCGCGCCCTTCGCGCCCATGGTGACGATCATCGAGGGAATGTTCGCGTGAACCACCTTATCCGCAAGAATATCGCACATCTCCTGCGGCGTCTTCTCGCTGTAGTCATCCAGGAACAGCTGTCCCGCTTCCAACTGGTTGCAGATGAAGCAGTCAAACTTCTGGATGAAATCGCGGCGCTGCACGGCGATGTTCATGTTGGAGACGAGCGCATAGAGCTTGGTATGGTGCTTTTCCGCCAGCTCAAAGACCTTTTTGACGATATCCTTATGCAGGTCCACCTGCAGAACAACGGAAGACGCCTTCTCAAAGATCTCGTCGCCCTTTTCATCAAGCAGACCGACCAGCGGATACGCGTCCGGCCGCATGGAGATGGAGCCGGCAACATCACCGTTATTGTCAAACACGGCCAGCCAGATGCCCATGCCATTGGGTCTTGTCAGGATATAATCGACGTTCACCTTATGGCGGCGCAGCTTTTCCAGCACGTCCTTGCCCATCGGGGTTTCATCCACAATGCCCAGATACGTCGGGCGAAGCTCAATGTTGGCAATATCCTCCACGACGTTGCGCGCAACGCCGCCGTGTATGTATTCCACCCTGCCCGCGTTGCGTCCGTCCGGGATGTACTGCTCCTCCGGGAAGCCCTTGATATCCACAAATGCCGTGCCGATGACGACGATGCTCATGAACGATTCCTCCTGTGTACTTCTGATTGCATCATGATACCATAATTATGCGCAGGAAAACAGACCCTTTCCTCAATATCCGCCGCTCACAGCGCAGCAAGATCCGGTGCACAGGCCAGCGCGGCATTCTTATATCGCGGATCCTCCGTCACTTCGCGGATCACGCGGAGTTCCTGCGGAATACTGATGGCCTCCTGCTCATCGCTCAGCTCAATTTCCAGAATCGCACGGTCCGTCCAGAAGGGATAGACGTCGATCTCCAGATACTGGCTGCCATGCGTCAGGCAATAGCGCGTCTTTCTGATCTGGCGGCGCGTGGTATCCGCGTTCATCATGAGCGCAAGATATTCCTCCTGCGAGAGGCGGGATTCAATCTCCACGCGCGTCATGCCGGTCAGCGCCTTTTTGACCGTCTTGGTATAGATATAATGCCCGTGTGCGCCGCGCTGGCGGATGCGCGCCTCCATGCCGTCCTCCGGGAGAAGATACGTCTGGATGATCTCCACGCGCTGGCAGTTGGGCAGGCTGTCAAGCCACGCAATATCGGGATATTCGATGAGGAATTTGCGCTCGATCTCCATGGGCTGCGGTTCGCCCAGCAGCGCGCGCATCTCGGCCATCAGCCGCTCCAGCTTCTTTTCAAAATCGCCCGAATTGTCGATGATGCGCAGATGCGGATGACCGGTCCATGCAGCGATGAGCCTGTCATCAAGCGCAGCCGCCTGCTCAACGCTTTCCGTGCGCGCGGCGTTGTTCGCGGTGGTATAAAACTGCTGAGCACCCTTGGCTGCCGTGACCAGATGGAACACGCCGTCATACCGGTCGCGCAGCTCCACCTCGCTGATGCCAATCGCAGACAGCACGCTGCCAAACTCTTCATCCGTCATGTAGGCGCGGTTGTCAATCGTGCCGCGATCGCAGACGATGAGGATCTTTTCAGACGGCATGCTCGCCGCCGCCCGCTCATAAACCGCCTCTTTTTCCATCTGCAGCTTCATCTGGCACATCTGATAATCCAAATTCGTGCCGCAGGTCCACGGCGCGACGCCGCCGGTGATCAGCTCCGTCGCCGTTTCGCTGACAAAAAGCACCGTATAGCCCAGCTTGGCGAAATTATTCTGAATCCAGCTCATTGCTGTCGTTTTGCCGGCGCAGGGACCGCCGGTAATCACGATCTTTGTCACGGACATGTGTTGATCCTCCTTGCACAAGCTGCGTCACAGCGCAGCGATCATCTCCGGCGTGATGTTTTCAAGCAGCGCGCACACCAGCTGCACGGACGCTTCAAAGTCCTGCGCCGTCGTCATGCAGTTGCACGAATGCGCATAGCGTACAGGCACGCCCACGACGATGGACGGCGCGCCCAGCAGCGATGTCTGGAAGACGGACGCATTATTGCCGCCGCCCGAACGCACTGCCTCCTGTACAGGAATGCCCTTTTCCCGCGCCAGCTCAAGCGCCCAGCGCTGATAGCGCGGCGCACAGATTGCGCTCACATCAATATGGCGCAGCATCGGACCCTTTTTAAGTGCCGTCTGGATGAAATACGGCTCGGCAAATGTATCGTCCGCCGGGCAGCCCTCCAACACCACGGCGATATCCGGCGCAACGCGGTTGACCGTCACCCTGCAGCCGCGCGTGCCGATTTCCTCCTGCGCGGAGAGCACCGCCGCCACATCGCAGGAAAGCATCTTCCCCTGCATGCGCCGCAGCACCTCAAGGATGACCGCGCAGCCGATGCGGCAGTCAAATGCCTTGCCAAACATGACGCCGTGCGCCTCATCATAAGCGAATTTCGTCGCGGGAACAACCGGCTCGCCGATGCGCAGATGATAGTTTTCCACCGCATCCTGCGCGGAAACCGCGCCCACGTCGATGACCATGTCCGACACTTCCAGCGACGGATTCGCCTTCTCCGCTGCAGACATGTGATGCACAGGCTTGGAGGCGATGATGCCGGGGACGTATTCGCCCTTTGCGTTTCTGACCAGCACCTTGCTTGACACCATGGCGTTCTTGTTCCAGCCGCCCAGCGTCAGAAAGCGCAGCGTGCCGTTGGGCTTGATCGCCTGCACAATGAAGCCGACCTCGTCCGCGTGCGCATCGAGCATGATTACCGGTTTGCCGCCCGTGTTTTCGCTGCGGTAGATGTAGAGATTATGCAGGAAATCTTCCTTGATTTCTCCGATTCCCTCCACATATTTCCTTGCTGCGGCGACAACCTCTTCTTCAAAGCCCGATGCGCCAGGCGCATCAGAAAGCGCGCGGATCATTTCAAGCGTCTTAGCGTCGATCTTCATACGTTTGTCCCCCTGTGAATGTACTGATTGAATTGTACCGCCTGCCGGTTCCCTTGTCAATCAGAGGCGAATCTTTCCCGCCGCGTGCCGGGCTTTCCAGCATCCGTCGATGCAACACTTTATGTCAATGCATCCTCTGACACTCATCTGCGCTGCCCAAGAAGTCTCCTGCGCGCGAAGCGATCATATGCAAGCCCCAGAACAAGGCAAACCAGCGTTGTCACGACAAAGGCATCCAAGCCATATGTTTTCTGCCCGTATACCAATACATAATAGAATGTCCAGACATACATATGCGTCAGGTACAGCAAGGTGCTCAGTCTTCTCATTTCCGGATAAACCGCATGCTCCTTCAGGTCAATACTCAGCACGATGCCAAAGAAAGCAATGCTGCTCAGGATCCGCAGCAGACCGCTGATCGGCAGATTACCGGTGAAGCAATCCGCGCCAAAGCAAAGGACAAAGATAAGCAGCAGACTTTTGATGCGCTGTTTCCTGCCTGCCATCAGCATGCCGATCGGGATATAGATTGCGCCCTGCAGAATTCTCCCGTTCTGAATTGAAAGGGAAACCAGCTTGTCAACGACCGCAAGCGCCGCAGGCAGATCTCCAGAATATTGCGCAAGCGTATCCAGCGCAATGCTGAGCATGCACATCATACCAATTACAACCGTCCATCTGCGCTCAGACCATTTAAGCCGCAGCATCGCCATGACGAGAATCAGCGCATAGACAGTTGAAAGCAGATACCACAAATGCCACGAATTATACTGTTCTCCAATGAAAAAGAAATTCCTGATGTAGAGCGCGATATCGTGTAAAACGGATTTATCATTCTTCAGAGCGCTGTATACAGCCAGCGGCAGATAGATGATTGTCCAAACCACATACATTCTGGCGATTTTGCAGAAGTACTTGAATGCATGCGCTGTTTTTTCGTTGGCTTCCGAAACAAGCCTGACCTTGCTGCCAAGAAAATAGCCGGAGGACAAAAAGAAAAACGGAACTGCCATGCTCACAATCATGTCATAGAAAGCAAGAACACTTTGATTCTTGCAGTTTTCCAGCGGATGGGTGTGAATGGCAATGACAAATACCGCCATGATGAGTTTGCACAGATCGATGGCATTGTTGCTCTTCTGTATTCTCACTTCAGTCTGAGACATGTCGTTTATCCTCCGTTATTCCCATGTAATTCAGGCATTCTCAGATCACCTTTTCGCCGCAGACAGGCAATAACCCGGTCTGTCTGCGATGCTGCCGGCTGCGCACGCATCCGTCAGTCCCATTTATAGCGGCTCAGGTGCGATCCCTGTTCGTTGCTGAGCGCAGCGATGCTGTCCATGGATACGCCGGTCTGCGCTGCGATCATCTCAAAATACCGCATCGCAAATTCCGCTCCCGGTCCGTTCATTCTCCATGCGCAGATTTCCGCCCAGACTTCGCCCGGAACGTTCTTTTCATGGCTGTTCCAGAAGTGCCATTCCGCCTCGTCAATCAGCTTGCAGAGTTCGCTGACCGTGAGGCTCCTTTCCTTCAGGATATCCGCCTTCGTTTTGGGATACACCTGAAAAAACGGCGCCTTCAGCCCGAAGAACCAGTTCTTCGTGAATCCCGGTTCCAGCAGATACGGCTTGGCATGGCGCTCCATGACGCCGCACTCAAACTCAAAGAGCCTTTGGGCATCGGCAAGCGGAACGCCGCCGGCAGCAAGCTTCTGAATGTATATATCCCGGTATGTGAAATTGCGTTCATGCAGATACAGCGCCGCAAGCTGCGAGGTCATCAGCGTCTGCGTGTCGATGGTCTCGCGCGTGCGAAACTCCTGCTCTTTGCCCTTCTGTTCTTTGTCCTTCTTATTGCTGAACAAAAAATCCAGAAATCCCATCGTCTCATTCCTTTCAATACACAGTTTTTCTTGTGATGCATGATCAAAATGCGTGCTTTGATTCATACGCAATGGCGTGTTGATCAAGGAACTTCTCAAACGCGATAAGTCCCATATTCCTGTATTTACGCAGATACACGCTCAAAAACGCTTCAATGTCCTCGCCAACTATATTCCTGAGCTTTTGCAGATTGTCTGCATCCAGAAAGACGCCCCGCCACGACTGTCCGCCGCCGATTCCATGCTCTGCGATGCAGGATTTGACCGCCATGTGCTCAGCGCCCAGCGCCAGATAGACTTTCACCGTTTCATAGGGATTGTCCGGCTCATCATAGATGATCTTGCCGACCGACCAGAGCACCGTATCCGTTTTCCGGCGCAGTTCGCGATCCGTCCGTTCGTCGCCGGACGTTATCTCTTCCTTCACGAACGCCTCCCGCATCTCTTTAAGACGCCGGATGACTTTCAAGGGAACCGGCCTTCCCTCGATCAAAACCAGTCCGCGGTTCAATGCGCTCTCTTCCCCGGGCATCGCCCCGCCGCGCTGAATGTCCTGCGAATACTGATCGATCTGTTCTTCGAACCGCGCCTGTTCTTCCGGCAGGAAGGTATTCACCGCATCCTGAATCGTAAGCTGCGCCGGATCGCCCGCCATCTTTCTGAGCAGATTCCGCTTCTCCTCATTCAGGCTTGCGATCCGCTTTTCATATTCCCCGGCGCCGCCGAACATGGGATTTGCCTCAATTGCGCCCTTCAGATAATATATGCTTTCCTCGATATCCTGCAGCCTTTTCTGGTCCGCCGTGGGCTGCGGCTTCTCCTGCATAACAGTCATGGACGCGCCAACCTGTTTCATTTGCGCTGTTTGTTTTTTCGCTTTTTTTCCGCAAGCAAATCTGTTCAGCCGGATTCCGCCATACATGATGAAGATATTCGCAGCCGCCATCGCAAGAAGTATCACAAAGACGGCAGCGCCTTCGCCGAAAGATGAAATCTCCAGCGCGCCGGCAACCGTCGCCACAGCGCAGATGACCGAAGAAATGCCAAACAAACCGCCGGTCAGAATCAGCAGCCAGGCTGCAATACGCAGTGCAAACCGGATGACCGGGTTTTTTATCGCCATGTCGTTCGTCCTCCTGAATTCAAATGTAGGGTGCGGTACACAGATCAGCGCGATTGATCCACCAGCTCGCGCCAGTTTTCTTCCGTGATCGCGCAGTACCGGCCGGCGTTTCCATCCTCGGACGCTTCCGCAAGCTTTCTGACCGTATCAATGGATACCGGTCTGCCCTTGTCCCGCAGCGCATACCCCGCCGCGCCTCCGGTCTGTACGCGTTCAAACAGCACATGATAAAAGCAGTCGTCGTCCCAATCAAAGAACACCGCCGCATGATGCGCTGAATCAAGAAATCTTGTAATGAAGAGTGTCTTACCGTTCACCGTCCGAATCCTCCCCGCGCACAAAATGCGCCGCATCGCTTAAGACCGCCGAATGATATGCTTCTGCTCTTCCCTGTCCCGCAAGAAGCGCGTCGATCCATTTGATGACCGATTCCCTGTGCGCTTCCATGGACGAGATCACACGCCGGATCATCCCCGCCTTCTTAGTCAGCGGAAAGTGAAAACCGGCTTTCTTTTCCATCTGCGCATTCGTAAGCACGCAAAGCGCGGCGCAGCAGATATCCGCAGCAGCAGCTCGTAATCCGTAAAGTGGTCGAATTTCAAATCGCGGAGGAAAATGCAATATTCACCATAGCCAAGGAGACAGAGCCGCAATTCTCCTTCCGCCAATGCTTTTTCAATCATGCTTTCATGGTACACGCATCACACCGCATTTTCTTTTTTTCGTCCGCACGCTCATGAGAAAACACGCTGCGGAACACACTGAGATTCCCGCGCGGCGCATCGTCCTTTTTAATGGCAAAGACGACGCTCTGAAAAAGCAAAGCATACCCATCGTCAATCAGCAGCGACTTGAACACGCCCGCAACCATCTCCGGCGGATTATGAAACGCCCCGCAGCCAAATGCGCCAAGAATCAGATGATCCACATCATTGGCAGCGGCAACCTCCAGGATATTGCGGATTCTGTCCTCCAGCACCTGCCTGAGTTTGTCCGCGCTGACAGGCTTTTTCTTCTGCTCATCGACATACGGCGCGGCGCAGGTGATGACGTCCACATCAAACCACTGCGCTTTGGGCAGCGTCGCCGGATAGATATCATCCGTCCTGAACACCGTGACATCCGGCGAATAGATGATCAGATCCGATCCCATGTCGCCGGTGTTCCTCTGGTTCCACTTGTAGTAATGGCGAACGATGTACGGCAGCGTCAGACTTTCGTAGAGATTGCTGCTGCGGCAGAGGCATTCTTCCTGCGCCATGGCGCCGTTTTTCACACCGCCGCCCGGAATGCAGGCATTCGCAAAGTTCAGCACGGCCGTCTTTTCTCCCGCCCGGATCCATTTTCCGGCGCAGGAAAACGTGGTGTCCCCAACAACAGAGACGCTGGGCGTTTCCGCTTTTCTTTTCGCCGCCACGGCGACATATTGATCCAGATACAGCCGGGTTCCGGCCTGCATGTGCCTGGTTTTTTCCCTCAGGTACGCATCGCTTCTGATCTGAATCTGCGCGTCCCTGAAGCTTTCGATCAAGCCCACCTGACTGACTGCGTCCATTTTCTGACCTCGCTTGTGTTGTTGCTGATATCGCACAGAAGCATCCGTAATGCCCAGCGAATCCGCATTTGTATTCAAAACCTTTGTACAGTTTATTTTATCAAAAACAGCAGAAAAAAGACAGAGGCAAACCGCCTCTGCCGTAGTTTTATTCCGACACATCCGGTATATTCTCTATGATAATTCTGCACCCCGCATCGTATCATTCGCCAGCACATGCGTCACGGCACCTACCAGCTTCCCGTCCTGCAATGCTCCAGAACCAGACACGAGTGATTGTCATTATCAACAACACATGAGACTATCAGGCATTCATCTTCTCACCAAAATCGGATGATATACGGCCAGTTTATCCAAAACATCATCCGGAGCATTTATCGCGGTGCGATTCAATTTCAGCGTTAAACAAAATACCCCTGTGAACCGTCCGCGGTTATCTTCAAGAAAGAACGAGTCACTTATGGATTCAACGATTTCCGCAGGGAACTCATCTATAGAGAATTGATGGTTTTCATCCTGTCGGCAAACACGGGAAAGAAAAACGTATTCCGAGGGAGAGGGATTCGGTTCGACAATCAGTTCCCAGCGCTGATAACAGGCTAAACGATTCTTATCTTCAATACAGATGAAGGGATTGGATACACTCAGAATGTGCTGTGGACTGGGATTCTGAAAATCATTGCCAACATAGAATCCCAAAAGCGAACCATTTTGCAATACAAGTTCACTTCGGAGGGGTTCCCTGTTATATCCATAAGAATTATTGTAATCAAGACCTTGCCCGGGAGCGGTGCTCTCATCCTCCCATTGCGAAACATAGTAGCTGATTGTGTATTTCATACGAAGCAACTGAAACATCATTTCCAGTTCGACAGGCAGTGCGCTGACAGTATGGCAAAGCAATTT
Source organism: Clostridia bacterium (assembly GCA_017547805.1). Classification (GTDB taxonomy): domain Bacteria; phylum Bacillota; class Clostridia; order Christensenellales; family Aristaeellaceae; genus Ventricola. The sequence goes on along the minus strand of JAFYOR010000075.1, from coordinate 54,027 downwards.
CTCACCATCCAAGACGAAATAATGCATATCATGTCCTCCCTGTGCAATAGTATATTGATTATAGCATCTCACAAGAAAAAATGACAGGGGCTTTCTTCCCCTGTCAAATCATGCATTCCTATCTGTTGCCCTCTCCGTCACGGCTTACGCCGTGCCACCTCTCCCAAAGGGAGAGGCAAGCCTTGGCTCCCCCTCTGGGGGAGCTGTCAGCGGAGCTGACTGAGAGGGCATCTATCCCGCCGCCTCCAGCATGTTCTCAATAAAAATCCTGTATCCCCGTGTGGGGGCATTTACAAGAACATGGGTCACCGCGCCAATCAGTTTGCCGTCCTGAATAATCGGGCTGCCGCTCACGAGTGATTGTCATTAGGGACAACATTTTTTAGGTGCAAAACAACCATGCACTTTCAAATGCACGGCTACTTATGTATTGTTCTTATTCAATTCAATAAATCTGAATTTGTTGAACAATAGATTTTTTATAGCAATAATGCTTTTCCGCTGGCTATTCTTTCTTTAATTGCTGAAACAGTACCTTCAACAGAATGCATGGTTGTATCTATAACATTGCGCTCATATATTCCCAGATCAGAGAATTGTTCCCACATTGTTTCTACCAATTCAGTGTTGGTTTTTCTATCCAACTTCAAACGTTGAACAGCTCTTTTCATGGTTTCTTCTTTTGTTGCCCACAAGACAATATAATGCACTTCATAATTCTCATGAACAATATTTTGCCAGGGTTCTAAAAACCATGGTCCTATTATCCCATCTACAATTACATCATATCCACCTCGTGCATATCTTTTTGCCGCTTCAAAAAACGCTTCAATCACGATTAAGTTCTGTTCATTTGATTCTGGCAAATAAGGCGGAATTGCACCTTTGCACAAATAATGATAGAAATCGTCTGTATGCATGCACACAGATTTTTCCAAATCTGATTCTTTAGCCAGAATAGATGATGCAGTTGTTTTCCCCGTTCCAGGCGAACCAGTAATTACAACAATTCTTCCCATTTTCATTTATCTCTCCTGCAAAATTCTTATTTATCGAACTAATTGTATCACCAGCAACCGTAAAATGCGAGGGGCTTTTCACCCCTATCAAAAGTATCACTCTGCTGCTTCTAACATATTCTCAATAAAGATACCATAACCACGCGTCGGATCGTTCACCAACACATGCGTCACCGCGCCGACCAGCTTTCCATCCTGAATGATGGGGCTTCCGCTCACGAGTGATTGTCATTAGGGACAACAGTTATTCATCGTTCCACCCTGCAAACAATTCTTCTGTAGTCTTGTTGCAATTTAGGCTTGAAGCCCGTTTTTCTTGAATCAGGGTCATTAATTGTTCATGCAATACTTTTGTTTCTTCATCCGCAGGAAACTCAGAGAACTCTTCTTCCAATTGGTCAAAATAGGCTTTATCTTCTTTCCAATCATTGCAGGGAAAACGGATAGATAATAAGTAATCGATACATTCGGTCATGCGTTCTTTATAAGTTTTCATACACAGCCCTCCTATTATTATACCAAATTCATTATATCACATACAAAGCCAAAAAGGCAGGGGCACCCCCCCTGCCAAATCATTTATCCCGCCGCATCCAGCATATTCTCGATAAAAATTCCGTATCCCCGTGTCGGATCATTGACCAGCACATGCGTCACCGCACCAACCAGTTTCCCATCCTGAATGATCGGCGAACCTGACATCCCCTGCACGATGCCGCCGGTCTTTTCAATCAGCGCCTCGTCCGTCACGCGGATGAGCATATCCTTCTGCCCGTCCTGCGCCTGCGCGTAGCAGCGGACGATCTCAATTTCGTATTCCCTCGGTCCGCCTGTATCCACGGTGGAAATGATCGTCGCCGGTCCTTCCTTCACCGCGCTGCCGGTGGCAATCGGCAGCCCTTCGGGATAGACAAGGCTTGCGGGCAGCGCGCTGATGCTGCCGTATACGCCGCTGTTCGTGTTCGTTTCAAGCGAGCCGATCTGAATATTCTCGCTCAGGAAGCTGCCGCGCAGCTCGCCCGCCCGTCCCGCTTCGCCCTTTGTCACGCCGACAATCCGCGCCTGCATGATCGCGCCGTCTGTGATCGATAAAAGGCTTCCCGTGTCCCCGTCGACGATGGCATGACCGAGCGCGCCGTATGCGTTCGTCTGCGGATCGATGTAAGAGAGCGTGCCCACGCCCGCGGTGCTGTCGCGCACCCAGACGCCAAGCCGCCGCTTGCCGTCGCTTCCGTCAGGCGGGGTGGATGCCTGAATGGACAGCTCCGTTTCCCCGCGCAGCACGCCGAGCGTCACCACATCGCTGTCCGCAGCGGTGATGCGTTCGCTGAGCTCCTTCGCGCTTCGCACTCGCTCGCCCTGCACGCTCATGATCACATCACCCTGCCTGAGCGGGCTTTTTTTCTTTTCTTCCCCGCCGACGACGAGCACGCCGTCCGTATGCAGCGCGACACCGACCGCCTGTCCGCCGGGAATCAGCGTTTTTTCCTCCAGCACGCTGACCTTCGTTTCATGCACGGGAATCAGCCCGAGGAGCGAAAAGGTCACGCTCGCCTCGCCGCCGTCAACAGCGCTCATGCTGATGGCATCCAGCCGCTGCGCACCGTCCGCCAGCGCCTGCACGGCGCCGCCGGTCACCCGCGCGCGCATGGGCAACCCGGTTTCAAGGGAAATCGTCTGCCCGCAGGACAAAACAAGCGCGTCGGGAAGATTCACCGCCGCGCGTATCCATGGGGAATAATTGGCTGCCGCGATCAGCGCACTGAGAACAATGCCCGCCGCGCGCCTTGTCTGCTCATTCATGCCCATGCCTCCTGAAAGGATTTCTCCTTTCAGCATGGACAGAAGCGCCCGCCTTTATGCGGATTTATTCGTCGTTCTTTTTCTGGGTATCCAGCAGCTGCTGCAGCTCTTCCATGAAGGACTGGACGTCCTTGAACTGGCGATAGACCGAGGCGAAGCGGATATACGCCACCTCGTCAAGCGCCTTGAGTCCGTCCATGATCATCTCGCCGATCTTTTCGCTTGTGATCTCCTGCTCCGGCTGGCGGCAGACGCTCGTTTCGATATGCGCGACAAGCGCTTCAATATCCCCCAGAGAAACCGGGCGCTTTTCGCACGCCTTCATGATGCCGCCGCGCACCTTCGCCGCGTCAAACGCCTCGCGGCGCTTATCCTTCTTGACGACAAACACCGGCAGCATTTCAATCTTCTCATATGTTGTAAAACGCTTCTGGCAGCCCTCGCATTCGCGGCGGCGGCGGATGGCGCCGTCCTCCGTAGGACGGGAATCGATCACGCGGCTCTCGGTGCAGCTGCAGTAAATGCATTTCATTTGATTATCCTCAATTCCTGTATTCGTCAGCATGGCATGCCGGCGCTGCGCCGGCGCGTTGCTCCTGTTGGTATTATAGCCCGATGTGCGCCGCGAATCAACGGTTTTTATCCGCAAACGCAGGAAGAAACGAGAATCACATCGTCTCCGATGCAGGCCACCTGAGCAAACGGGATCGTGATCTGGCTTTTTTCCCCATGGAAAACAGAGGAAAACCCGCCCCCGCAGACGATCAGCGCGCTGACGCGTCCGCTTTCCGGCTCAAATGCCAGATCGCAGGTTCTGCCCACCAGCCGCCCGTCTCCAATGCAGATGACATCCTTTCTTTTCAGTTCGCACAGCGTCACCGCAGCCGCCCCTTTCAAGCCGGTTTTTCGCATTCTTTTCCGTCCGGTATATGCTCAAAACGCGTAAATAGAACCCCCTTGCAGCAGAATATTTTCATCCTTCCGCCGTCATAATGCAGATATCTTGTCAGCGGGAGGACGAAATCATGGCAATCGGTAAAGTCGAAATCTGCGGCGTGGATACCTCCAGCCTTCCAGTGCTTACCAATGAACGGATGCGCGAACTCTATCCCCTTGTGCACAGCGGCGACACCGCCGCGCGCGAGGAATTCATCCGCGGCAATCTGCGCCTCGTGCTGAGCATCCTGCAGCGCTTTCACCATCGGTGCGAAAACGTGGACGATCTGTTTCAGGTCGGCTGCATCGGTCTGATCAAGGCGCTGGACAACTTCGATGTGACGCAGAACGTGCGTTTTTCCACCTATGCCGTGCCGATGATCATCGGCGAAATCCGCCGGTATCTGCGCGACAACAACGCCATCCGCGTCAGCCGTTCCCTGCGGGATACCGCATACAAGGCGCTTCAGGCGCGCGACAGGCTCCAGCGGGAAATGGGCAGGGAGCCCAGCATCGCCCGGATCGCCAGCGAACTCAATCTCAGCGAGGAAGACGTCACCTTCGCGCTGGAGGCAATACAGGATCCCGTCAGCCTGTGCGAACCGATCGGCGGAGACGCCGCCGACGCGCTGACGATCGAGGATCAGGTGCGTGATGAGCGCGTGAGCAGCGATGCCTGGCTTGAAAACATCGCCATCAGCGAAGCCATGCAGCGCCTAAGCGACCGCGAGCGTCAGATTCTTCAGCTGCGCTTCTTCATGGGCCGCACGCAGATGGAGGTCGCCGGCGAGATCGGCATCAGCCAGGCACAGGTTTCCCGGCTGGAAAAAAACGCGCTGGCGCACATGCGAAAGCTGATGTAAGGCTACTGCTGTGCAGCCCTTGCCCGGTCAACGCGTTCAAGAGCCTGCGCAATCACCGGGCAGGCTGCCAGCGCCTCCTCCAGCGTATTCTTATTGTTCCCCACCTCAATGAGCAGCGCGCCGGTTGAAACATGCTGATTAAACCGGCCCGTTTTTGTCTTCACATCCCGGGAGATTCCCGGCACAATCGCATTCATGGCGTCGGTGATCTCTTTTGCAAGCGCGTGGTTTTGGGGCCAGTCCGGGCGCTCGTCAAAGCCCGCGCCGGTGGTGCCGGTTCCCTTGCCCACCAGCATCATCACATAGGCGCGGCGCACGCCGTCCTTGCCTGTCACGCAGTTATCTCCGTTCCAGTCCCCGCTGTAGGCGTCCCGGTGGACATCCAGAATGTAGTCATATGCTTCCCCGGCTTCTTCTCTGGCCTTGAGCATGTCAAGAGAACGCGTATATGCACTGGAAAGGTTCGGCGGCTCAAAATCCGTCTGGTCATGCGTGACCGAGAACCCGTGTTCCTTCAGCAACCGCGCAAGCTCCTCGCCGACGCGGACCATGTTGTGCGCATCGTCCATCGTTCGCCACGTCTGCGTAGGCGTATAGCGCGCTGCCTGCGTCATTTCATAAGCTTCCCACGTGTGCGTATGATAAATCAGAACCGTGGGCATCCGCTGCTGCGCCGCTGCAGGCTGCGCTGCCGCTTCCTGCGGAGCGTCTTTGATCACTTCGATCACCAGCGGCGCCTCCGGCTGACTCCTTCGATGATACAGCCCTGCGCTGCCGCCGACAAACACAGCCAGCGCGCACAGCGCAGCGCCCCAACCCGCCCATGCAGCACGCATGCCGCCTCTCCTCCTCCTGTGTTCGGAATTTCCATACAGTCTATGCCGGTTCATTTTGCGCTATGCCCTGCGCACCGGCACACCTTCGCGCCGCCGGCATAACCTGAAACCGTGAGGAATCTCCCTCATCAAAAACGACAAGGAGGCATCCGCGATGAGTTTTTATTCCTATAAGAACGGCAGCAGCGCGCATTGTCCCTGTTCCGTCACCGCAAACGAGGTGCTATGCGGACTGAGCGAAAAGGTCTGCGTGCAGGTTCAGCGCGTGTATGACAGCTGCCTGTATCAGGAGCAGCTTGACGACCAGCGCGTCACGCTGCTCAGCTACGGCCTTGTGCCGGGAAGCGGCTGCGCCGACGGCGCGGAAAACGCGCAGACACAGCCCGTCATGCCCATCACCTTTGAATCCTGCCGCTCAACGACCACCGAGGGCGTCATCCGCAACCTTTCTGTGGAGCGCCTGTGCGACCGCCCGTGCTTTGCACGCGTCCGGGGACAGATCGAAATCCCGCTCGACATCCTCTTTACCGACGCTGCCTGCCGCGAATACATCGGACGCGGCACGGTGAGCGTGGACAGAGACGTTCTGCTTTCCGTTCCTGACGAGTCCATCGTGCCGTACACAATTGAAGCGATGGCTTCCGCAGTCTGCGTCTCGGGTACATATATCGGCAACAACGTCTTCTCGCTGACGGTCTGCCTGACTGTCGTGCTCAAGGTGCTCGCCAAGGTTGAAATCCTGATCCCCAGCTACGGTTTCTGCGAAGTGCCTCCCTGCGAAGAATTCGCCGATTCCGTCTGCGACGAGTTCTTCAGCCTCCCCCTCTTCCCGCAGGCATACTGCGACGACGAGCGCATTCGCGCGCGCAACGTGCCGTGCACCTGCGGCAGCTATCCAAGCACCACAGGACTGGGCTGTGCGGCAAACGGCGCCGCCCATGCCGCCGCCGGCACATCCTATGCGCCGGGGACGACGTCGTATTCCTCCTGCGGCTGCGGCAGGTAAAAACGCACTTCTCGCAAAACAGCGAAGGGACCGCCAACGCGGTCCCTTCGTTTTATCTATTTGATTGATTACTGCGCCTGAATGCTGACCGTCTGCTTTCTGCCGAAGACGTAGCATTCAATCGTGATCGTTCTTGCCTGCCGCGCAGGATTGAGCGTGGTCAGTAGCGTCACATTCATGTCGCCCTGCGAGCCGGAAAGGAGCACGTTCGCGCCGCCGTTTTCCAGCTGCAGCACGTCGCCTTCCAGCGGCGCAACGCGAAGCGATATCCACTCAGCAGGAAAAAAGCCTCTGTTCTTCAGCCGGACGTTGTAGGATACAAAGCTTGCATCCTCCGCATCCGGTATCTCCTGTGAAAACAGCCGTCCGCCAAAAAGCCCTTCGTCAAGCTGTGTGCGGATCGCGTCATACGCAGCCTTCTGCTGCGCGGCGGGAACAACAGCCGCCGTCACGTCCACCACCTGCGGCGTCAGCGTCCTGATGCCATAAAGCATAGCGCCCGCCGCTGCGATGGTCACAACCAGCATAACGATCGCCAGAATGGTCAATCCCTTTCTCATCTCAATCTCCCTGTTTTCCTTCCAGAATCTCGCTCATCTGGTTGATCATATCAGAATCCTTCATGCGGAACTTGAAGACAACGCGGCGCGAGGCTTCCTTATCCACGCTTCCGTCCGGCGCATAGACCGGATCGGCATACGACCTGCCGTTCGCCGTCAGGATCTTCTGGAGCATCAGCTTTTCTTCTGCATTGAGCCCCATCATCTCGCTGCCCAGGCAATAAGAGGCGACAGCCAGCGCGCGCTCCTGAGACAAGCCCAGATTGGTCAGATACGATCCATCCGTATCGGTATGGCCCTCGATGATGATTTCACCGACATAGCCTTCATTCTCTTCGCTCATCAGTGTGCGGATATACACCGGAATAAATGCATCCAGCAGCTGTTTTCCGCCTTCCTTGAGCTCATTTTTGCCAAAGTCAAAGAGCACCGCGCCGGTAAAAGCGATTGCGCCCGTGTTTTTATCCACGACGGCGTCCAGCCCGGCGCCGCGCAGCTCGTCGCGCAGCTCCTCGATGATGCGCGAGCGCAGACCGACAAGCTTGTCAATCTCCGTCTGCTGCGCTGCAAGCAGCGCAGCCTGCTCGTCAATCTTGCTCTGCTGCAAAGACAGGCTTTCCTGCGCGGAGGTCAGCGCCGTTCGGTTTTCATCCAGCTCCGACTGCTGCTGCTGCAGGGCAAGCGTCGTCGCCGCCAGCAGCGCTTCCTTATCCTTGAGCAGCGCTTCCTGATCGATCAGCAGGCTCTGCTGGGTGGAAAGCTGCGCCTCTTTTGTCTGCAGCTCAATCGTCTTCTTCTGCTGCAGATCCACCAGCTGATAGATCGACATGAACAGAATCAGCGCAAAGGTAAAGAGCATGCCGGCCATCATATCGGAATATGAAATCCAATAGCTGCCGTTATCTCCCCGGCGCCGCATTTTCTTTCCCGGGCGCATGGCTTACTCCTTTCCGCCGTCCGCCTGTTTGAGCAGCTGAGAAACCTGCTCCATCGACTTTTGCAGGCGTACCAGCGCCGTCACAAACTGATCGACCTGCTCAGCGTAGCGTTCGCGGCTCTGGCTGAGCATCTGCGGCATGACCTGCGTCGTTTCGCGCATTGCCGCAAGGGTTTCATTGAGCTGGCGGATGGAGGCGGTGATGCTCTCGTCAAACAGGGCCGTCGTGCGCGCGGCGTTCTCCTGCTGGCGGGTCATGTTTTCCTGCGTCATCCGCGTGAACTGATCGTAAGAGCCGACCAGCGCCTGCGCGCCGTCGTGCATCTGCTCGACAGCACGATCCATTTCCCGCTGCATCAGTCGGGTCTGCTCCTGCGCGTTGGCGAGGAAGCGGTCCGTCCACGCCACATACTGCTGGGAGCTGGCCGCCAGCGCCGCCTGATAATCCTGCAGGCGCGCCAGATACATCGCCTGCTGTCCGCTGGTCTTATTCATCGCCTCCAGCAGCTCGACAGTCTTTCTGCTCGTCTCATCCACAGCGCTGCGCGAGGCGTCCATATCCGCCACATATGCCTTGAAGTGCTCCAGCACCCCCTGAGAAAGCTGATGCATATTGATGACGTCCTGCGTCATCTGGCTGATCGCCTGCGCGGCGAGGCGCATCTCCTGCTGCGTTTTCAGCTGATCTGTGCCGCTCTGGGCAATCACCTGACGCAGATGCTCAAACTCCTCGCCCAGCGCGACGTTCATGCGCTGCACGAAGACCTTTGCAATCCGGTCTACGCCGTCCACCTGCGCCTGCGTCGCGGCGAGGATGAAATTGTCCATCGAGCGCTGCACGGGCAGCATCGCGCGCATGATGCTCTGCTCCATCTGCACAGCCATCCGCTGGCTGACGTCCTCCACCGCCTGACGGATGTACGCCGTCTGCTCCTGCGCAAGGCTGAGCATCGCCGTTTCCTGGGACACGGGCTTGGGCATCGCGTAGAGGCTGAAAACGTCGCAGAAACGATCAAGCGCCTGTTCGCACTTGGACATATAGTGGTTATTGAGCAGATTGAACACGAGCGAGGCGACGACGCCCGCAATGGACGTCAGGAACGCCGTGCTCATGCCGCCGATCAGCTGCTCCATCGCAGAAAGCAGCGCCGCCGTATCCGCCGCGGAAAGCGTAAGGCCGGAAAGACCCATCACAAGGCCAAGGAACGTACCCAGAATGCCCAGCGAGGTCAGGATGCTCGGAGCAATCTCCGCAAACCGCGTGCCGGAACAGGTATAGATGACGGAATCCTCATTGATAAACAGCGAAACATCGCAGGATTCGCCGTGCGCATCGCGCACCTCCGCATTCTGCAGGAAGTCCGTCCATACGTTTTGAAGCCTGTCGCCAAGGAAATGAATGTCATTCCACGATTTCTTTTCCTTCTGCTGCTTGCTTTCCTGTATGATCAGACGGCTGGCGCGGCGCAGCTTGCCTGCAATGCCCATCAGCGGAAAAACCGATGTGAACAACGCAGCGACAAACACGATGGCAATCGCCAGATAAATGACCGCATCCAGCGAGAATAAGTGTTTGATCACCTGAAGAAATTCCATAATGTACCTCCCGATTGGTCAGGCTGTATCTACGCGGCATATGCCGCTGCATCTATTGTACCTGATTTGCTCCCGTCTGTAAAGCAAGAGCAAATCTTCCCTGCGCAGAAATGATACTCATTTCATAAGCGATTCTTCCGAAAGAGCCGTCACATTTTATAACCATCTGCCGAAAACAGGCAATTGCGTGATTGTTTGTTATTTTCTTCTTGCGCAATCAGCACAAAACGAGTAAAATATACGACGTTTGCGGACAGGCGTGGAGCCTGCTGCCGCCTGAAATTCGAACCTCAGGAGTTTTTCATATGACGAAGAAGCGTACTCTCGATCCCGCCATGGTTGACGCGGTCGCACAAAACATGTTCTATGCTCTGCCGATGATCAAAAAGCGTCTTCTGCACATGAATGCCGTGCAGAAAGAACACGGCACCCCGCTTTCCCATGTGCAGGTTCTGGCCATGCTGCAGGATGCCGGAACGATGTCTGTTTCCGAGATTTCCCGCCGGCTGGGCATTGCCAAGCCGAACATCACGCCGCTGGTTGACCGTCTGTATGAGTGCGGCTACGTCGACCGTCAGCACGACGAAAGTGACCGCCGCGTGGTGAACATCGTTCTGCTTCCGTCCGGCGAAGAGAAGCTCGCCGCTATCCGCGGTACCATCTCCGGCCAGATCCTCAAGCAGGCGGATCATCTTTCCGTTTCGGAGTTCCGCGAGCTGAATGATTCGCTCAGCAGCATCGTGCGCATTCTTTCCGTCCTTTAATCCCTGTGCGGCCGCCTGTCGGCCGCTTTTTCTATATATAAAGACGCAGGTTTTGCCGCATTTCTTCCCATCATTTTCCATCCGCCGAATTCTTTTGGCGGGCAAGGCCCGCCGCCAAAACCTGCATCATGTGCATTCGGGCACATCCGGCGGTTTAACACAATCCTCTATACGGCAAAACGGCTGACGCATCGCATGCATCAGCCGTTTATTTGTCTTGATCAGCCGGCCGCCTTGTCTTCAGACTTCGGGGCAGGCGCGTTCTTTTTCCAGGGATGATACGTCGGCACGACGTCGGCAATCGCCTCCACCGCGCGCTCGTCGTTCTTATCGACGACTTCCTCCAGCGTGCGCATCATCCGGTCAAACTGCTCATCCTCGATCCTGTCCACGTTGGCGACAAAAATCTTCTTGTGCGCCGTTTTGGTCATCTTATCGCGTTCGGTATCCATAAGCAGCTCTTCATAGAGCTTTTCGCCCGGACGCAGGCCGACGATCTTGATGGGCATATCGACGTTAGGCACATAACCGTACGCGCGGATCAGCTTCTGTGCCAGATCCATGATGCGCACCGGCTCGCCCATATCCAGCACGAAGATCGAGCCGGATTTGGCAATGCCGCCCGCCTGAAGGACGAGCTGTGCCGCCTCGGGAATGGTCATAAAGTAGCGGGTGATGTCCGGATGGGTGACCGTCACCGGACCGCCCTTGCGGATCTGGGATTCCATCAGCGGAATGACGCTGCCATGGCTGCCCAGCACGTTGCCAAAGCGCACCGCCATGCACTTCATGCTGGTGGTGGCTGCATAGCGCTGGATGAGCATCTCGGTGATTCGCTTCGTCGCGCCCATGACGTTGGTCGGATTGACGGCCTTGTCGGTGGAAAGCTGAACAAGGCGCTCCACGCCGTGTTCGCTGGCGCTCTGCAGCAGGTTGCGCGTACCAAAGACGTTGTTCTTGATCGCCTCCGCCGGGCTGCGCTCCATCAGCGGCACATGCTTATGCGCAGCCGCATGGAAGACCACCTCCGGGTGATACAGGTCGAACACCTCATCAAGGCGCTGCTTATCGCGAATGGAACCGATGAGCGTGATCAGCGGACATTCCACGCCGTAACGCTGGCGCAGCTCATATTCAAGCTCATAGGCGCAGTTTTCATAGATTTCAAAGATGATCAGCAGCTTCGGCTTAAAACGCATGATCTGACGGCAGATTTCCGAGCCGATGGAACCGCCGCCGCCGGTGACCATGACGGTCTTTCCCTTCAAATATCCGGCGATGGAGGCTGTATCCAGTTCCACCTCGTCGCGGGAAAGGAAGTCGGAGATATTCAGTTCGCGGATAAACGGCGTGCCCTCGCCGCCGATTTCATCGGTATCGGTCGGTTCGGAGAGCATGCGGGTATGGCAGCCCGCCTCGTTGCAAAGATCCAGAATCTCCTGCATCTTCTTGCCCGTGCCAAGGGACGGGATCGCCACGATGATTTCGCGGATATCATAGCGCTGCACGAGCTTGGGAATATCCTTTGTGGTGCCGCGCACGGGCACATTCTGAATGCGCAGCCCCTGCTTGCCGGGCGCATCATCCACCAGAATCACCGGCCTGCCAAGACGCTTGGGATTCTTGTTGCAGATATTGACCGCATACGCACCGGCCTCGCCCGCGCCGACAACCATCACCGGCAGCGCATCATCCGCGCCCACGGGAATGCGATCCTTGGAAAACACGCGCCAGATCATTCGCACGCCGCCGATGGCGATCATCGTAAAGAACGGCAGCATGATCAGCACACCGCGGAACAGCCCGAGATGGAAGAAGGAATTCGCCGCCAGGGACAGCGCGCAGGCAATCGCGCTGAGCACGCAGAGCCTGAACACATCGCGCACGCCGCCGTAACGCCACATGATCTGGTAAATGCCGCCGAAAAAATATACGCCCATATAGACCGCCAGAAGCGTCGGGAGCGCATTCATCATCGTCTGCGCGTGATGATACGGAATGTACATCTCAAAGCGCAGCTCCATGCTGATGTATACACAGGAAAGAATCAGCGCGATATCCAGCACAAACAGACTGATCTTTCGCAGCCACTTATTCTCTCTCAAAAACTTCATCGTTTGTCCCTCCGAACGGCAGATCACGCCGCCCCGTCATTGTTCAAGCCCGCACAAAGCGCGGTCTTACTCAATGATATATTGTATCACATCCAACTTCCCGATTCAACCCCATTTCCTTCCTCCCACGCTGCACTTCCGGGATTTTCCTGACAATCGTTATACAATTCGCCGCGCTTACACGTCCTAAGCATGCTGTGCGCATGGCGTCTTGGGCATGCGCGTCCGGCGTTTTCGTAATGCTGCAAACAAAAAAACGGATCTTCAGACTGAAGATCCGTTTTTCAGCTCATTGATCATTACAGTTCGCGGATGGCCTGGATGGCGACGCAGCCCGGACCGCCCTGCGTAATGAACGCGGGCGTCAGCATATGCACCTCAAAAACCGCCGCAGGGAACAGCTGCTCAAGGCGGCGCTTTGCCTCTTCCGCCTTGTCAATCGCATCGGCATGCGTAACATAGATCCGCCACTTCTCGCCAACGCCCATCTCGCCAAGCACGCCCGACACGTGCTCAACCGCCTGCTTGAAGCTGCGCTTGAGAGCGGACATCACCAGCTGGCGGCCATCCTCGGACTGCGTGAGCACCGGCGCGAGCTTGATCGTCTTGCCGACAAAGGAAACCAGCGGCGAAAGACGGCCGCCGCGGCGAAGATAATCAAAGTCCGCAGGCATCAGAAAACTCTTCATATGCTGCATCATTTCTTCCACACGCGCGGCAATCTCGCTGCGGCTCATGCCCTCGCGGGCCAGTCTGACAGCCGTCTCCACCAGATAGCGGTGCGGACCGCACAGCGTCCTGCTGTTGATGACGAGGACGTCCGCCTTCTTGTCGCACATCTCAATCGCGCCCACAGCGCTGGCATACGTGCCCGAAAGGCCATCCGCCATCGCAATATTAAGGATTTCATCTCCCTCGTATCGGGAATATACCTCAACCACATCGCCCAGAGACGGCTGGCTGCTCTTGGGCATGTTGCCCTGCCGGATAATCTCAACAAAACGCTCGCCGGTCATTTCGTCCAGCTCGCGATAGGTTTCTCCTGCAATCGTCACCGCCAGCGGCGATACGTCAAAGCCGGCGTCAGCTGCCTGCGTCGTGGAATACATCGTCGAAGTATCAGAAACAATACGAACCATAAGAGAATCTGCCTTTCCTGCGCCGCGCGCGTCGAATTATGTCGAATATACATTTTTAGTGTATCGCATGAAAGACCAGTTGTCAAGTTTTTCAAAACCTGTTAAAGGGTTTATTTTACCCCATCTGTTAATTAATCTTAACTTTTAACGTGTTTATGGAAACCAATTGATATCTATACAGAAACGTCAAGCGCTTCCCGTTCCCCTGCAGAGAATGCAGCTCCGCTATATGCAAAAAAACCGTACGCAATCAAGGATTGCGTACGGATCTGTCTGTTCAGGTAAATCACCTGTTTTCCGGGACGAAGTGCATGAGCATAGTATTAAAGTAATTCAGGTCAAATCCCGTCGGCGTTGAGACGGTTTCCATCAGCATGCCGCAGTAATCCACCCAGATTTCGCCGTCATCCATGCGCTTCCAGCCGATGCCCGGCAGCGCAGTGCCAGCCACTACGAATTCAGCCGTTCCGTCCTCATGGAAGATCAGCGTGTATTTACCGCCCAGCATGGACGCATCCACGGTAACGCCGCTTACATCAGCGCTCGCGCAGACGTACATCACCTCCAGCGCACTGCCCTGCACAGCAGCCTGCGGCGCAGGCGTGGCGCTGGGCGCAGCATCGCCAGCAGGCGTCTTCTGCGCGGCAAGCCCTTCGGGCAGATCGCCGGCGCGCTCAAAGATCAGCTGCGAGCCGTCTTCATCAAGCACAAGGCGTCCCTGATCGTCAAGGGTCATCGTATAGCCATCGCCGATGGCCACGCCGCCCGCAACGCGCCAGCTGGCCGCATCCACCTCATCCAGAACCGACGGATCGGAAAGGTCAATCGCTTCGTCCGCGGAAATCATTCTGCCGTCCTCAAGCAGAAGCAGCGTCATCACAATGTCATACTCCGCCATGCTCATCCGGACGCCGTCCATGATCATCTCAACGCCGTTCCAGACGCCAAAGTACGGCGCGCCTTCCTCGCCCACGGGCACAGCGGGTTCGGGCGTGGGCTCGGGCGTGGGCTTGGGCATGGGCTCGCGCTTGACAGCCCCCAGCAGCGCATCCACATCCGGCATCAGCGCGGGATCGGTGATGCACTTATCCATGCTCCACAGCGGCTCACCGAATTCAACACAGAAAGCGTATTCGCTGACCGTATCCACATACGGGCCGACATACACGGTTTCAAGATTCGGACAGTTGTCAAACACATACGCGCCGATACCGCCGACGCCGTTGACGAAGATCACCTCGCGCAGGCTGGTGCAGTTGCTGAACAAGCTGTCGCTGATCCTGTCAAGCGGCGCATAGCAGATCACGGTTTCCAGCGTTTCGCAGTTCTGGAAGGCATAAGGCGGAATGTCCGTATAGGTTTCCGGAATGACCACGGAAACAACGGGCAATTCCACATCGTAGTTATCGCCATAGGAAGCGCGCTGCATCATGCCGCCGCCGATCATCGTCAGCCGCGTGCCGTCAATCTCCCAAGGCAGAACCAGATTGAGTTCATATCCCTCGTAGCAATCCAGACGGGCATATTCGGCGTCATACCAGAAATCCTCGCCGGGCAGCGGCTCGTAGGGCATGGCGTCGAGCATGGGCAGCTCTTCGCTCAGGCGTGTAACGGGATCATAGAAGGGACGTCCGGCAATCCGGCTCAGGTATTTCACCTGTTCGTCAGTGGCGTTGTCGCTGACGTAGATTTCCAGTCCCGCAGGCCAGACGTCAAACAGATCCTCAGGCAGCACGGTGGAATCGCACAGCACGATAAGGGTCTTCAGACCGGTACAGCCGTACAGGGTTTCCGCGCCGACAAATTCAATGGATTCGGGCAGAATCAGTTCCGTCAGGTTCACGCAGTTACGCAGCGCGCCGCCGTTGATGGTGGTCACGGAGTCAAAGAGGTCGATTGTGTGCAGCGTGCTGTCCGCAAAGGCCTCCGCGCCGATGGTGGTGAACTCATCATTATAGGGCACGGCGAAGTACTCGATGGTCTGATTGCCCCTGAATGCGCCGTCGGCAACAGCGGTCACGGTGATATCATCAAAGGTATCCCACGGACGGATGTGGCTCTGATCACCCGCATAGGAAATGAGCACACCGTTTTCATAGACGTCCAAGCCGTCATTGATATAGTCAACATCCGGGTTCTGCATGCGCCAGACATAGCATTCAAGCCCCAGCGCATCCACCGCCGCCTGCAGCGCCTGCGCGTCCTTTTTGGAAGCATCGGTGTGCAGGTCGATATCCGTCAGATACCAGCAGTCGGCGAGGGTGTTTTCCGCCATCCGGGGCAGATTCTTTCCTTCAAACACCAGATAGTTCACAGCCGAATCAGCAAAAGCCTTCTCCCCGATCGCTTCAACCGAGGCAGGAATGTACACCTCGCTCAGCCAGCTGCAGCCATCAAACGCATGATCGCCGATGATTCGCAGCCCCTCGGGCAGCGTGATCGTTTCGCTGATACGCACGCACCACGCAAAGGCGGATTCACCGATGGTTTCAACGGCGGTCAGTTCCAGCGCAGATCCATGGTATCCGGCATAGAACGCACGGCTTTCAATCGTTTTGAGCGTGGAGGGGAAATTGACATGCTTCAGATTGCTGCACCATTCAAAGGCGGATTCGCCGATGGTTTCCAGCCCCTCGGGCAGCGTCAGGAAGCAGAGGTAGCGATGGCTTTCAAACGCATGCTCTCCGATGGCTTTTACAGCAACGCCGTCAATCTCCGCAGGAATCTCCACGCAGGCGTCAAAGCCGTTATACAGCTTGATCGTGCCGGTGGACGCGTCGAAATCGAACAAAGACGGATCCGTCGCCCAGTTATACACAACCGCATTTGCGCCGGAAGGCTGGATGTCCGAATAGCATTCGGCCGCATACAGCGCCTCGGCATAGGCATCGTACTGATCGTCGGGAACGTAGACCACCGCATCATCGGCGATCCAATCCAGCGCAGCGCCGGCAAAGACAGGGCATTCGCCCAGGAACGTAACCTTCGCAAGACTTTCGTTGCTTCCAAAGCTGCTCGCGCCGATATAGCGGACGGAAGCGGGAATGACCACCTCGGTCAGCAGGGGATTGCAGATAAAGCAATTATCCCCGATGATCTGCACGCCCTTCGGAATGACCAGCTCGGTCAGGTTGTCGCAGAAGGCAATGGCATTATCCTCCACCTGCTTGAGGGTGGAAGGCAGCGTCAGCGAAGTAACAGCGTCGTTATCGGCGAACACATCCATGCCGAGGATATCCACCGTGCAGCCGGTAATTCTCTGCGGGATAATCACGGCGCCGCCCTCGCCATCATAGCCTGTCAACTTATAGTCCTCTGCATCAAACTCCCACGCACTATTCTGTGCCAGAGCCGTGAACCCTGCCGCCGTCATCAGCAGAACCAGAATCACACAGAGCAACTTCTTCATCAGAACAACTCCTCTCTACCAGAACAGATGATTGTACTGTCATTTTCTTCAATCGTCATGATATGCCCTTCAAACCTGCGTTCTCAGCCAATCATACATATATCTTTATTCCACTATAGCACAAACAGCAAGCCGTTTCAATATCATGTGTTCAATGCACGCAGCACAGAGGATTCATTGCCGGGCCAGTTCAAATCCCTTCGTGATTCACTTTCCCAGCAAAAAGAAAAAGCTTCGAGTTTCCCCGAAGCTTTTCTGGCACCCTAGATCGTAATTGATACTTTAGCACGGTCGAGGGTGTTTTTGTTATACCCCGGGGGTAGAATTCCCCTAGGGTAAACTTTTTGTCCCTTGTACCCCTTATGTTAGATTTAATTCACTGACTTTCATTGCATATTACATACAAGGGATGTTGATATTCAGAATCCATTATTGCTCGAAGATTTGCAAGTTTGCAACTGTCAGGGGTTACTTCAACAAAATATGTCCACGGATTATAGTGATTTTATCTGTCGCTCAGCAGATTTACGTGCTTTTTCCATGTATTCAGCACTATCAAAGGTGGTGTTGGAAAGCATATCGTGAATCAGGGCAAGAAAAGTAGCCTTTGGAAGATATGCATACGGAAGCAAATTCATAGAAATAGCCTTTTCTGTGATTGCATCATCATAGTGTTCAGCAAAAGAAACGATTTTTCTCGCAACTGAGATGTCAAAGTCGTTGACATCAAGCATATTCATCATTAGCTTTTTATTGTATTGCTTTGTGCGGCTCTCGGCAACAATAAGCTGCTGAATGGAAGGAAAATTGACATTGAAGTAGAGCTTGAGAATGTAGAAACGAAGTGCATCTCGGTAATGATTCTCTTCAAGGAGGAACGTAGCCATACAATCGAACACATGGCACACGGCACCATAATTGTGTCCTAGAAGCAAGTGGTTCATCTCATCATTAAAGATTTTCCAAATAACATCACGATATGTGCCATGCTTAGTCTGAGCAACCTTTTCGTATTCTCTGATGCTTATACCGAATTCTCTATGTTTTGCAAGATAAAGCAGTACAGTATATTGCTTCAAATATTCTCTAGCTTTGTCACTTAAGACATATCTGATTTCGGCGTTAGTAAGATTGATTTCAGAGTGACTTACTTTATCGCTTAGAGTAGCAACAAGTTCTGCTTTTTTAAGCCCTTTACATTCGATACCATGCTTTGCTGCCAAATCGCGCAGTTCTTGTACTTTCAATCTGCCCAATTTGTTCTCCATTGGTTCAGGAATGAAGTAACCTTCACTAATGAGTTGTCTATGCAGTTTGCTGGGGCTTAGCAAATCGCCGCAATGAAAACGAACATTATAGTTATAGTAACCATCGTCTACAACCGCATTAGCACCATCCACGAAGTACAGGAAAAGCGCAATTTTTTCATCCTGACGATAGCTATCAGAACGGCTCTGTACCGAAGAGAATGTCACCTTTACGTTGTGAGTAAATTCCTTATTAGGTTTATTCTTTTTAAGAAAATCAAACAATCCCATATAGTCCTTCTCTCCTTTGATCCTCTTCAGTTCGGACGGTAATTGGATATTCACCGTGGTTGTAACAGGTGTTTACAGCTAAAGCAAACGTATATCCATTGCTATATATTTCTTTGCTTTAAGCGGCATTTACATCACCCCTTATTACTATTATATGCAAAGAGTCAATACCGGTCAAACGGTTTCGTTTGTAACTATGTATTTGTGTTTGAAACTTTGTAATCGTGCGTTTTTGTGTGTAATCGTGTGTATGGATTTAGGGTGGGGTAAAATCCGAGATCAGGGAAATTACCGCTCTAGGCCTGGTTTTCCATCAGTAGGGGAGAATTTTTACCCCACCCGCAAAATACAAAAAGCCCGGAACCCTTGTGTTTCAAAGGATTCCGGGCTTTTATAGACAAAAAAGTAACCACGCTGCATTGTATCAAATACAGCGTGGTTATTTGGCGCAGAGTTAGGGATTTGAACCCTAGGTGGGGTATCAGCCCACACACGATTTCCAGTCGTGCGCCTTAGACCACTCAGCCAACTCTGCGTGTCAGCTGTTGCTCAACCAGCGAAGCCTATTATACATCTCAGCG
Source organism: Clostridia bacterium (assembly GCA_017547805.1). Taxonomy (GTDB): domain Bacteria; phylum Bacillota; class Clostridia; order Christensenellales; family Aristaeellaceae; genus Ventricola. The sequence continues at coordinate 34,926 of JAFYOR010000075.1, read as the reverse complement.
CAGATATTGTCAATACTATTTTTTCAAAAAAAGTTCTTTTTTGCGAAAGCACATCTTTCCGCCCATCAGGCTCCTCCTGCACAGCAGATACGCCGGAATCAGGAAGGCGTCCGCGAACACCCAGGCCAGCGGACTGCCCAGCGCCGCGCCGAAAAAGCCCAGCAGCGGAACCAGAACAATGCCGGAAAGGCCGCGCGCAATCATCTCCAGCGCACCGGCAACAATCGCCAGCACGGAGAAGCCCATGCCCTGAATCGTGAAGCGGACGGTATTGACCAGCGTCAGCAGCGGATAGAACACAAGGTTCACCATCATAAAATCATGCCCGAGGGAGATGATCTGCGCGCCCGATTCGCCGGTGATGAACAGTCCCATCAATTCGGGACCAAACATGAGTCCCACGAAGAAGGAAAGCGCCGAATACAGAAAGCCCATCGCAGAGGACGCAAGCAGTCCCCTGTTAAGCCGGTCATACCGGCTTGCGCCGACATTCTGCGCGGCATAGGTCGCCATCGTCGAGCCCAGCGCGTCAATCGGGCAGCAGAAGAAGCCCATCACGCGGCCAGCTGCCGTGACCGCCGCCACCGACGCAGCGCCAAGCGAGTTGATGGCCGTCTGCAGAATCACGCTGCCCACCGCAGTCACGGAATACTGCATGCCCATCGGAATGCCGTATCCGCAAAGGACGATCATCTTCTCCCGGCTAATGCGCCACTCATCCCTGCCGGCATGCAAAGCCGGCACCCTGCGCGCGATATATACCAGCGTCAGCAAGCCGGAAACAGCCTGACTGATCACTGTGGCAAGCGCCGCGCCCGTCACGCCCAGATTGGCCCTGAGGATGAACACCAGATCCAGCACGACATTGAGCACGGAGGACAGGACAAGGAAGAAAAGCGGCGTCCTGCTGTCCCCCAGCGAACGCAGATAGCCCGAAAGCAGATTATACAGCACGATAAACGGAATGCCGGCGAAGATGACGACGATATATCGGTACGCTTCCTCAAAGCACTCCGCAGGCGTGTCCATCATCGTCAGAATGCTGCGGCAGAAAACGACGGTCAGCGCCGCCAGCACGGCGCTCATGCCCATCGCAAGCCACATACCGTTGGCGCCAAACGCGCGCATCTCCCCTTCCTCCCTCGCGCCGAAGCACCGCGCAACGGGAATGGAAAAGCCCGAACAGATGCCCATGCAGAAGCCCAGTACGAGAAAATTGATCGATCCTGTCGCACCGACGCCCGCCAGCGCATTGACGCCCAGAAAACGGCCGACAATCATCGTATCGACCAGATTATACAGCTGCTGAAAGAGCATTCCTGCCAGCATCGGCATCGCAAAGCTGACAATCAGCTTCACCGGCGATCCCTGCGTCATATCCTTCATCACAATTACTCCTGTTCAGCGGGCTCCTTCGCCCGAAATCAGCGGTATTATACGCCTGAACCGGCTTCAGGGCAAGGATCAGCCTCACCAGTCTTTGCGGCTTTTTCGCATGCTTTTGTACAAACTTTCATACAAAGCCGCCGGTCTGCGGCAAAAGCAGACCGGCGGCTATCTCTCGCCTTATCTGATGTCCGGCACAACCTCAACATTCCACAGCGCCTGCATCCTGCCAGCGCTTTATAACAAAAAGGCGGCAAAATGCCGCCAAAGGGTGCTTTATGCGCTCATTCCTCCGCGTTGTACTGCTCAACCGTTACGCCGGCCTCCCTGAAAATCTCCAGAGAAAACGGATCGGGATAGCCTTCTGCATACACCACGCGCACAATGCCGGAATTGCAGATCATCTTCGCGCAAAGAATACAGGGCTGATGCGTGCAGTACAGCGTCGCGCCGTCGATGGAGATGCCCAGCTTCGCCGCCTGAATGATGGCGTTCTGCTCGGCATGCACGGCGTAGCACATCTCGTGGCGCGTGCCGGAAGCGATACCCAGCTTCTTTCGAAGGCACTCGCCGCGCTCAACACACGTTTTTACCCCGGCAGGCGCGCCATTGTAGCCCGTGGTCATCACGCGCTTATCCTTGACGATCACCGCGCCGATCTTCCGCTCCTGCTGATAACAACTGGCCCACGAAGCGACAAGCTTCGCCATTTCCATAAACCGACGATCCCACTTGGTAAACACGTCCGTTTCCTCCCTGCGTTCTGTTTCTTTGCGCCGCTTCATAGCCTCTGCCGGGGTGATTTGCTCATGCAGAAGCTTGTGCACCAAACATTGTTGTTAAGCTGCTGTCATTTTATCGTGCGCATCATCGGGTTCGTCATGCGCATCTGGCTTTCCCGTGAGCTGGGCACGCTGGCGATGGGCATTGTGGAGCTGGCGCAGAGCGCGCAGATGCTCCTCATTACGCCCGTCGTTTCCGGCCTGCCCTCCGCGATCTCGCGTATGTGCGCCAAGGAGGATGCACGCGGCTGCCAGCGGGTGCTGCATGCAGGCATTCTTCTTGCGCTCGCGGCCAGTATTCCGCCGGCGGCAATCGCCTTCCTGTTCAGGCAGCCGCTGTCGCTCTGGCTGGGTGATCTGCGCACGCTGCCCGCGCTGCTGGTCTTCCTGCCCTGTCTGCCGGTGCTGGGTGTTTCCTGTGCGCTCAACGGCTATTTCTACGGCATTGGAAAGCCTGTTCCCCCGGCGCTGAGCGAACTGCTTGAACAGATTGTCCGCTTTTTCCTGTCCATGCGGCTGGTTTCCCTGCTTGGCGACTGGCCGGTTATGCTGCGCGCCGCCATTCCCGCTGCCGGCGCTCTGGCCGGAGAGACTGCCGGCCTTGCGCTCATGCTGCTTTTTTCCCTGCGCGTGCTCTTTATACGCATGCCCGGGCAGCCGGCGCGCAGCGGCAAAGCCATCCTCAAAGAGATGCTCTCCCTCGCCCTGCCGCTGACAGGCATGCGCATGGTGACATCGCTCATGCGAACGGTGACATCGACGCTGCTGCCCAAACGGCTCGTGCTCTCCGGGCTTCCCGCAGGCGAAGCGCTGTCCCAGTTGGGCATCATGCAGGGCATGATGATGCCGCTGCTGCTGCTACCTTCCTTCGTCACATGCAGCCTTGCCGCCGTCGCCGCGCCGGAGCTTGCCCGCCGTCAGGCGCAGGGCAGGCCGCTCAGCAGCCTCGCTCGCCGCAGCATGAGCGCCGCGCTTGGAATCGGTCTTGCGGCGATGGCGGGCGTATGGCTGTTTGCGCCGCTATTCGCTCAGGTTCTGTACCGTCAGGCGGAGCTTTTGCCGATGCTGCGGCGAAGCTGCGCCCTGATTCCCGTGATGGCGATGACCCATGTGGCCGGCGGGCTGATGAACGGACTCGGGCTGCAGACACAGTCGCTGCGGATTTCCGTGCTCTCCGGCTTTGTCTGCGTCCTGCTCACGTATATCCTGCCGGCGCTGCCCGCGCTGCGCATCGATGGCGCGATCATTGCGCTGGCAGGCGGTCAGGCAATCACGCTTGGCTTCAGCCTGTCAGCGCTTCATCGCGCGATCAGCCGAGAATGTACTTCTCAATGATCGGCACAATGCCGTCTTCGTCGTTTGTAAGGGTGATTACATCCGCCGCTTCCTTAACAGCGGGCTGCGCATTGCCCATCGCCACGCCAAGACCCGCGTATTTGATCATGGAAAGATCGTTGAGACCGTCGCCGCAGGCAATCACATCCTCGCGCTCCAGACCGAGGCGCTCCAGAAGACCCGCAATCGCGTCCGCCTTGCTCACGCCCCGGTTCATGACTTCAATGAAAAACGGCTCGCTGCGGTAGATGCTCAGCCTGTTCATGAACCGGCGCTGGAGCCGGGCTTCGTGTTCCTTGGCAAGGGTCGGCGGCGCGGTGAGGAGCACCTTGTAAAAGTCGGTCTTCATGTAGCCGGAGAAATCCTCTACATGCATACGGGTAAACTCATTGAGATTCGTTTCCCGCTCGATGTAACGATCCGCCTTCGTGCCGCACAAAAGCACATTGCCCACGTACGTACACATGCCAAGGCCATGGTCAATGGCATACTGATGCATCCACTGAGGCACATAGTCCGGGACGGCATTCTTAAAGACAGAATCGCCTGTCGCCGTATCCGTAACGCAGGCGCCGTTGTAGCTGATCGTATAGCCGCCGAATTTGTCAAAGTCCAGCGTCTTGGTGATCATGCGAAGACCGCCAGTCGGCCTTCCCGAAGCGAGGACGACGATGTGTCCGCGGCGCCTGATGTCATCAAGCGCGTCCTTTGTGCGCTGTGTCACCTGTTTTTGGGAATTGGTCAGTGTTCCGTCGATGTCCAGCACGAGGACTTTTTTCTTCATATGCGTGTTTCCTTCCTTTCGGCAGGATGCTCAGTCGGCTGTAAGGGAGGAGCAGAGCCCCTCCCCTACAACTGAACTGTATTATGATTCGTCATTTGCGTCCCGGAGCGCCCTCCGCGCGAACGGGACAGCCTCGGTCACATTCGCCAGATTTCCCCCACCCTTTAGTCATGCATCGCATCGTATATTGCCACAGTCAGGCTCCGGAGCGCCTGTTGCGCGTACGGAGCCATTTGAGGCAAGGCGAAGCGTAGTGGGTGCGGGCACAGCCCGCCGGTTAGATTTCGTACCAGAGGATTTCGTTGGCCGCCATTTCAAGATCGAAACTCGTGCCGTCGCCGCGGTAGACGGTGGTCTTCTGCGGAACATAGGTGTTGTTCACGACGCAGTACTTGCCGTTCTTGACAAAGGCATGCACCTCGACGTTGAAGTTCGTGGAATACCACTGATGCAGAATCTCCTCGCCGTGCGCAGCCCAGAGAATGCTGCGGTAGAGCAGGCGGCTGTTTTCAAAGGAATACGGCAGGCCGGAGATATAGACCGTGCGGCCCTTGCCAAAGTCGTTGACCGCCATCTGCACTTCCTTGTCCTTCTGGCGCAGGATCGTCGTACCGGCGTGGGCAAAGATGTTCTTCTGCCCCTCGCCGAAGTCGATTTCCTTCGTGCAGTCGGCCGTGATGAAGTGCTCGCGGTGCTCGTCCCAGTTGTACTTGTCGTAGTTGAGGGTGAAGCCGGTTTCCTTCTCCACGCCCATCGCGCCCGCCAGCTGGAAGTAGCGGCCCTGATACTGATGACCGGAGGGCTGGCCCACGCCGATAAAGCCGCCGCCGTTTGCAATGAAGCCGCGGATGGCAGCGCTGATCGTCGGGTTCTCCCAGTAGACGCCGCCGGTATGCGCCGTGTCGCCGTCGCCGACGTTGATGATGACGTCGATACCGTCAAGCACCTTGGGATCGGCAATGATATCCTCAAAGGAGATGAACTTCACATCAAACGGCGCGCCGGAAAGCGCTTCGATGACGCCGGCGTAGGAATAGTTCTGCTTCTGATAGAGCGCATGGTGCACCATGTGGCAGCCCCAGGCACGCATCTTGCCCCAGGAGTTAAGGACGGCGACGGTCTTCACGCAGTAAGGCGTGGTGCCCTTCGCGTTTTCATAGAGCAGACGGAACTCGTCGCACACGCTCTCCACGTAATCAAGGAACTCCGGGAAATCGCAGGCGAGCTTGAGGTAGCCGCCGTAGCCGATGCGGTCAATGGGCTTGCGCAGGATCGCGCGGCGGGCAGTCACCCAGTTCTCCTTCGCCTCGCGGACGGGATCGCCGCCCTCATGGAAAGTATCCGGGAAGAAGTACGGCAGGAAACGGCCCTCGGTGTACTTGACGCCCGGAATATCGGAGATCAGGCGCAGGGTGGAACCGTTGCCCACGCTGCCAACAACCGCGTCAAGGCCGATAGAGGCAAACTCCTCCATGAACGGCTCGGTACCAATCCAGTGATCGCCAAGGAACATCATCGCTTCCTTGCCGCACTCGTGGGTAATGTCGACCATTTCCTTGGCGAGCTTGGCGACCTCACGGCGCTGGAACGCCTGGAAATCGCGGAATTCCTTGCTCGGCACGCGGTACTGGTTGTTGAAATAGCCCTGATCGATGATGAACTCCGGACGGAAGGTGTAGCCGACTTCCTTTTCAAACTGCTCAAGGATGTACGGGCTGACAGACGCGCTGTATCCATACCAGTCGACGTACTTCTCGCGCTTGAGCGCGTCAAAGACGAGGGTGAACTGGTGGAAGAACGTCGTGTAGCGGATAACGCTGACGTACGGATGCTCCGCAATGAACTTGCGCAGGCGCTCCATGGTGAATTTGTGCGTCTTGGGCTGGCGCACGTCGAAGGTGATCTGATGCTCGACGTTCTGCCAGTCGTTGACGACGGCGTTATACATGTGCACCGGATCCCAGATCAGATAGCACAGGAAGGAGACGGTATACTCGTGATAGGGGACGGGCTCGTCGATGATGACAAAGCCATCTTCATAGCGCCACGCATCCGGGGAAATCGGTTCGCCGGTCGTGCGGTCGACAACCTCCCACCAGCGCTTGATGTCGTCGCGCGTATTGGGCTGCATGAGCTCGGGAGAGATGTCGTCCATCAGCTCAATCTTCAGCGGGCCGTTTTCCGCCATGCGAAAGGCGGTCATGATATAGCACTGCTGCACTTCGTCGGGGTTCGCCTTGGCCCAAGCATTGTCCTTGCGGGTGGTATAATAGGTAGAATACACCTTCGCTCCAACCGCACGCAGCTCCGCCGGGAAATCTGTGCCGTCGCAGTCGCGGATGGCGTCCGCGCCCCAGCGCTCATAAAGCTCAAGCGTCTGCGGCACAACATCCACATCCGTGGGGATCGTCACTCTGCCGCGCAGTTTCTTTTCCTTCTCCATATATGTTCGCCTCCAATCAGATTGTAGATTTGTATGTGTTTATGTCCATTATGATTATACCATTTCCACATGCCGCTTTCAATCGCCTTGTGCAGTTTTTCCCCGGGATCAAAAAGGTTGCATCCCGCAAAGCGATGCGCTATAATGAATTGATTTATGATTACAGGAGGCGCTTATGCAGCCCGTTCAAAGGATCACCAGCTTTACCATCAACCACGATGTTCTCCTTCCCGGCCTGTACGTCAGCCGGATCGACGGGGATATCACCACGTATGACATGCGCCATCGCCGCCCGAACACGGGCGACCTGATGGACAATGCGACGATGCATTCCCTTGAGCACATGTTCGCAACGTTCGTAAGAAACAGCGCGCTTTTCGATCAGGTCGTCTATTTCGGCCCGATGGGCTGCCAGACCGGCTTTTATCTGCTCATGCGCGATGCGGACAACGACGCCGTGCTCGCCCTCATCCGCGAGACAATGGGAAAAATCCTTGACTACGAAGGTCCCGTCTTCGGTGCGAGCGCGCGCGAATGCGGCAACTACATCAACCTCGATCTGTCTCTTGCCAAGGCGGAGGCCAAGCGTTATCTTGACGAGCTCTCCGCCAGACCCGTGACCTTTACCTATGAGGAGTAAACCATGATCGGCATCATTGCAGCCATGCAGGTGGAGATGCAGTCCCTGCGCGCCCACCTCTCAAACCCCGTATCTGAAACCATCAGCGGCATCGAGTTCGTGCGCGGCACAATCGCTGGGCGCGAGGTCGTCACCGCCGTATGCGGCATCGGCAAGGTCTTTGCCGCCATGTGCGCACAGACGATGATCCTCACCTATCATCCCGCGTGCATCATCAACACCGGCGTCGCCGGCACGCTCACCGACAGGCTGTCCATCGGCCATATCGCCGTGTCCTCCGCCGTCGTTCAGCACGACATGGACACCTCCGCGCTGGGCGATCCCAAGGGCCTCATTTCCGGCATCAACAAGGTCGAGCTTCCCGCCGACAAGGCGCTTTGCGAAAAGCTCTGCGCCTGCGCAAAGGCGCTTGACATCCTCACCCTGACCGGCCCCATCGCATCCGGCGACCAGTTCATCTCATCCGCAGAGCGAAAGACCTTCATCACCGAAACCTTCGGCGCCATCGCCTGCGAAATGGAGGGTGCGGCGGTCGGTCACGTCTGCTATGTGAACAACGTCCCCTTCTGCATCCTGCGCGCGATTTCCGACAGCGCGGACGGCTCTTCTCACATGGACTACCCGACGTTTGTCACCCTCGCGGCGGAGCAGTCCGTCAAGCTGATGCTCTCCTTCCTCGCAGCGTAACCCTGCTCATCCAACACCACAGAACGGAGGAAGTATCATGAAATACCTGCGCGTTTTATGTCTGCTGCTCCTGACTGCACTGCTTTGCGCATCCTCTGTGCTTGCGCAGGAAACGTCCGCTGTCAGTCCGGTTATCGGTGAAAACGGACTGCTGCTGTATCTGCCGGAAGAATATTTGGGCAGTCTCCCGAATTGTTCAGACCTGTTCTTCGGCAAAAATACATATCTGTTTTATTACGACGACTGCGGGATGAAAGTATCCAGTTCCGTTGGCAATGACAGAAATTGGGAACTCTTTGTCCGATATGTGGGCGCCTTGATTGATTCCGGTTACTATGAGTTGTCTTCGCATAATCAGGGAGTTTCCACCGAAACCTATGCATTAAAATATACAGGCCCCAGCTCCGTAAGCGCAACGATTACCAACTATACCGACGAAAACGGATCCGTCATTGAAATTTGGAGCCATCATGGAGACGTTTCTTTTACGGTCAGTCGGGATATCACAATACATAACCTTGAAGCGGTCATCGAGCGCATGAAGTATCCTCCGCAGAAATGTTCCCGATGCAGCGGAAAAGGCAGCATCGTCTGCATTTACTGCGCAGGGAGCGGCGTCATCTCCCGAACCACCGGAAAAGAACGCTGTTTCCGCTGCCAAGGCTTGGGCAAGACGCTCTGTACTTCCTGCAACGGCAGCGGCAAAATGTAACCCTTCATCCTCCAACCGTCCGGCTAACCGCCGGACGGTTTTTTGTCGCGCCGAATGCGACCGCGAGCCGCCTTTTCCTTGTTATCATGAATCCATCAAGAACAAATCCTCGCATTTCTTCTTGACATCCCCTCTGCTTGAGTTTTACAATCAAATGTAACACAGACAACAAAAGGAGGTCTCCTCATGAAAAAGATGCTGACTCTCATGCTCAGCCTGCTGCTGATGCTCGGCGCGCTTGCTCCGGCAGCCATGGCACAGTCCGTTTCTCTCCCGCCGTTTGAGTATTTCGGCGAAGACATCATCCTTGGTCAGGCAGATGCGGCCAACAACATGTACGTCTACGAGTGCGCGGACATGGATGTGCTTCTTGACGCCATCGTCCTTTACAGCAATATCCTCGGCTATTATTACGACGTTACCTCTTTCCAGATCGATGACGAATCCTCTGATATGTTCTCTTACTTCTATTTTACGGAATACACCGGCGATGCCGATCTGATGCCGGAAACTATGGATGCCTGCCCTGCCCCCTGCTATGTGATGATCGCCGTGGGCGCCACGCAGGAAAGCTATCTCGCCATCGTCATGGGTGTTGACGGCATCACTTTTGATGATGACCTCTCCCGCCTTGATCAGCCGACCTACGAACCGCCGATCGCCGGAGAAGACGGTCTGGTGATCTACGCGCCGGAAGATTATAACGACGCCATTCCCGGATGCGATGCCCTCTCCATCAGCGATAATCATTATGGTTACCGTTACGTCAGCGGCGGTGCACCAAGTTATGGCAACGGCGACCAGAAAACCTGGGATCTGTTTGTGGACTACATCAACGCTCTGGCCAATTCCGGTTATTATCAGATCGCTTTGCACGAAAAGGATGATCTGGAAGAACGTTACGCGTTGATCTATACCGGCCCCGGAACAGTCAAGGAAACCTTTGGAACGAAGGTCGATGAAACGGGTTACGCACTTGTGTTTGACTCCTTGCTGGGCGACGTATTCTTTTACGCAAGTTTTGACATCATGCTCAGCAACATCGAAGAAGTCATGGCTTCCAAGGGCTACGATATTAACGGCGGCGGCAGTAACGACAATGGCGGCAGCAGCACACCCGAACGTCCTTGCCCCAAGTGTTCCGGCTACAAGACCATTAAGTGCACCAGCTGCTGGGGAAGCGGTCAGGTGGATACTGTCACCCTTTCTTCGGGCAAAAAGTCCTGCCCCAAGTGCAACGGCCGCGGCACTGTCACCTGCGATTCCTGCAACGGCAGCGGCAAAATGTAAGTTTTCTTCTTCAGACCGTCCGGCAAACGCCGGGCGGTTTTTTTTCTGCGCCGCCAGCAAATGAAAATGTCTGCATCTCCAGAATTTGCAGTCCAGCATTCAATCATTTCCATCCAAACGCCCCTCGACAAGCAGACAAAACACGTTTATAATATCTGTATATGTGCGTTTTTCCGGCCTGACGGAGAGAAAGGACGAAAGTCATGAAAGTCACCAAAGCAAGAAAGATCAGCCCCCTTATGCGCTATGTATATCTGACGCTCGGCACGCTGATCCTCTGCGTAGGCAATTACTTTTTCAAGTTTCCCAACAACTTCTCCTTCGGCGGCGTGAGCGGCCTTTCTCTTGTGCTCGCCCGGATCATCCCCTCGCCCATCCTCACGCCCAGCACGATCGTCTTCATCCTCAACAACGCGCTGCTGGTGCTCGGTTTCTTCGTCCTTGGCGCGGGCTTCCTGTCAAGCACGCTCTACTGCTCCACGCTTTTGTCCGTTGTACTGGTCGTCATGGAGAAGCTCTGGCCGCTGACGGCGCCGCTGACCAGCGAGCCCCTGCTTGAGCTGTTTTTTGCGGTGCTGCTTCCCTCCTTTGGCTCTGCGGTCATGTTCCATCTGGACGCCTCCTCCGGCGGCACGGACATCATCGCCATGATCCTTCGCAAGTATACGAGCCTGAACACCGGCTCCGCCCTCGCGCTGGCGGATGCGGCGGTCGCGATATCCGCGCTGTTTGTCTTCGGCGTGGAGGGCGGTCTGTTCTCCATCTTCGGTCTGATTTTAAAGAGCGTGATGATCGACTTCGTCACCGACAGCTTCCGCACAAAAAAGTGCTTCCAGATCATCACGACCAATCCTGATCCCGTCGTCGATTTCATTGTCAACAGGCTGCGCCGCGGCGCGACGCTGGAGGAAGTGACCGGCGCGTACAACCACGATCGAAAGACGATGGTCATCACGGTGCTTTCCCGTTCTCAGGCGATGGCGCTGCGAAGGTATGTACGCAGCATCGACGAGCATGCGTTCATGATTATCACCACCTCGACGGAAATCTTTGGCAAGGGTTTCCTGGCCGACTGATGGAGGTACGGGCTTGAAAGTGAATTCCCTGCGCAGGCGTGCCTGCGCCTTCGGCCGCTCGCTCATCCATCCGGACGCTGTGCGCACTAACGGCGACACGAGCCTCCTGCGCCTGATCGCCATGATCACGATGGTCATCGATCATTTCGGCAAGATGTGCTTCCCGCAGATCCCGGAAATGCGCCTCATCGGGCGCCTCGCTTTTCCGCTCTTTGCCTACGGCATTGCCGTCGGCGCCGTGTATACGAAAAACGGAACAAAGTATCTCTCGCGCATCGTGCTGCTGGCGCTGATCTCCCAGCCGCTGTACGCCGTCGCGCTTGCGCACGAAGTTCCGGCGATGTACGCCGTGCCGTTTTCGCGCGATCCACTTGGCTGCATTTCCGCTTTTTATCTGGGCAGCTGGGCAAAGCCCAACATCCTTTTCCAGCTTGCGCTCGGGCTGTGCATTATCCTGTCGCTGCGCAATAAGCAATGGGCGCTGGCGCTGGGCTTCTATCTGCTGTGCCTGAAAATGGAATACAAGCTTGATTACGGCATCGAAGGCATCCATCTGATGCTGCTGTTCTACCTGCTGTGCGAGCATCCTAAGATCGCGCTCGCCGTATGGAGCGCATATCTGATCTGCTGGGCGCGCGGCACCGGCTATACAATCTTCGGCATGCGCTTTGGCATGCGCATCTTCGCGCTGCCCTCCGTCATCCTCTGCGCGCTGCCGATGAAACGGCGCTTCTCCCTGCCGCGCGCGCTGACCTACAGCTTCTATCCGGCGCATCTGCTCGTGCTGATGCTCGTCTCCTGAAGAGAAAACCTTCCATCGCGCAGCTTTCCGCATACGGAGGGCTGCGTTTTCATATGCTATGCGTTGCAAAACCGCAGGAGGTGACCGCATGCTCGTCTTGCATCCGCCAACGCCGCAAGGCAAGCTGGGCGCGGTGCTCAGCGCGCTGATCGTCGTTTTCAGCCTCGTCGGCCTGACCATGCACGGCGATTTTTACGCAGGCGTCCGCCGCCGCGATTACTGGGCGTATTATACAAACCAGAGCAATCTGCTGGTCTTCGCGTATTTTGCGCTGCTGTCTCCGTTCCTTTACGCCAATCCGCGTCTTTCCGCCATGATCCCCCGCACAGAGTTCGCCGTGATGCTGAGCATCATGCTCACCCATCTCGTCTACCATCATTTTCTTGCGCCGTTTGTCGGAGAGGAAACGATTTACTCCCCGCATGCGCCTGACGCGCGGATCGCCCGGGCAGACAGCATCGTGCAGCACTACGCCGTTCCGCTGCTGACGTTCGCCTACTGGCTTTTCTGTTCCCCCTCCAAAGCACGGCTTACGTTTCTTGACGCCTTTCTCTGGCTCCTTTTTCCGCTGGGCTATACCGGGTATGTCCTCCTTCGCGCGAAGCTTCGCGGAGTGATCCACCGCACCAAAAGCGCATATCCTTATCCCTTTCTTGACGTCCGGTTCTTCGGGGTGCGGCGGGTGCTCCGTCTTGCCGGCCTGCTCCTTGCGCTGTGCCTTGGCGCATCGCTGTCGGTCATCCTGCTGATCAAGGCGGTATGCTTCGTTTTGCGCTGCGCATGAAAGAATTTTCGACATTTTGAAAAAAACTGTTGACAAAACCGTCTGATGCAGATATACTATTCTAGTCAGCTTGATCTGATACATGCCGTTGGGGAATTGTGTAACGGCAGCACCTACGACTCTGACTCGTATTGTCTAGGTTCGAATCCTAGTTCCCCAGCCATTTAAGCCTCCATGGTCAAGCGGTTAAGACGTTGCCCTCTCAAGGCAAAATCAGGGGTTCGATTCCCCTTGGAGGTGCCAAAGCTCATCGAAAGATGAGCTTTTTTCATCGCATAGCGAATTGCGCGAATTCGCCCGCGTGCGCCATGCTGCATATCATGCAGCTTCGGGCGGAAGCGGGAGCGCGCATTTTCATCAGAATATCCATGTCGCTACCGGGTGACGGAATGCTTGGAGCATTCGCACGCGCATCGTTAGGTCTTAGAAGATGCGCGTACGGCTGCTCTTTTGTTTTTTCAGGAGGAATTCCACCATGCACAATCGCCTTCTTGCCCCGTTTGTCCGGCTGACGCGTTTTGAGCGCAGGCTGTGGCTCGTGTCGCTGCTGTGCGCCGCCGTTTCCTTCATTCTTTCCCCCGAACGCGACGCGCTCACGCTCATCGCTTCGCTCGTCGGCCTGACCTCGCTCATCCTCAACGCGCGCGGCGAAGTGCTCGGACAGGTGCTGATGGTGCTCTTTTCCTTCATTTACGGCGTGATTTCTTATTCATTTGCGTATTACGGCGAAATGATCACCTACCTTGGCATGACGATGCCCATCGCCGCCGCAGCCGTCGTCTCCTGGCTGCGCCATCCCTTTAAGGATAGCGCCGAGGTCGCCGTGCGTCCGATTGCAAAGAACGAGCTTCTCTGCCTCCTTCTGCTGACCGCGCTGGTGACTTGGGTGTTTTACTTCATCCTGCGCGAGCTGGGCACGGCAAGCCTTATGGTGAGCACGCTGTCGGTGCTTACCAGCTTCCTTGGCGCTTCGCTCACCTTCCTGCGCAGCCCGTATTACGCGCTGGGTTATGCCGCAAACGATGTCGTGCTGATCGCGCTGTGGATTCTGGCTTCGCTTGAAAATCCCGCTTATCTTCCGATGATCCTGTGTTTTGTTATGTTCCTGGTCAACGACCTGTACGGCTATGTCTCATGGCGGCAGATGCAGCGGCGGCAGGCTTCGGTCCCAAACCCGCCAAGGGGCTGAGCCACTTGCCCCCGCATCGCTTCGCGGTGTTTTAGAATGATTTGGAGATAGCGATAAAAGAACAGCTCTGCGTTCCTTTTCAGGGAACCCAGAGCTGTTTTCGTATTCTTCTGTCTGAATCAGCCGACCTCCGCGCTCTCGCCGCCCTCTACCTTGAGGGACTCGATGATCGGCAGAACCATATCGCCGCGCTGGCCGGAAATGTACGTATCCTGATAGATGAGCGTCGTTGTGTCCACATGAACGAGGATCAGGTCGATCTCCATCATTTGTTCGCCATCCTTACCCTTTGCCTCGTCCGCGCGGATGGGATATCCGCCATCATCCAGCAGCTGCCAGACATGCGCATGCTGCGCCGGATAGCCAATCACATCCGTCATATCGCTGATTTCGCAGCGGACATTGAGCGGCCAGTCGCTGGCAATCAGATCCTCAATCGCCATGGAAAACCCGGTATAACGCAGCAGCTGAACAGTCACGCCGTCTTCCAGCTGATAGGTCTGGATAAAGTCGCCGCCATCAAACTCGACATTCTCCACCATCTGCGCGTTTTCCGGCAGCTGCACAAGCAGCACCGGCGCATCCGCAAGCACGAGCAGCGGCAGCAGCAGCAAAAGCAGCAGCGCAAATGCCATTTTCATTCTCTTGTTCAACGTAAAACGCCTCCTTATCATTGTCTTTTCTATTATAGCAGGGCATGCGCCCTTCGCCAACAAAAACCTTTGCTCCCGTGCGGCAAGTGTGGTATACTTGCCTTGCAGTCACGACTTATCCACAGGAGCGTTGAATATGATGAAGAAAATCCTGCTCATTGCCACCGGCGGCACCATCGCCAGCCGCCCGACGGAAGACGGCCTTACGCCTCAGCTGTGCGCCGGCGACATTTTGGATTGTGTGCCGCAGCTGCGCGAGCTTTGCCGGATTGACGCTCTGCAGCTGATGAACATCGACTCCACGAACATGTCTCCCGCATGCTGGCTGAAGATCGCCGAATGCGTCAGGGAGCATTACGGAGAGTATGACGGCTTTGTCATCACCCACGGCACGGACACCATGAGCTACACTGCGGCAGGCCTTTCCTATCTGATCCAGAATTCGCCCAAGCCCATCATCCTCACCGGCTCGCAAAAGTCCATCTATTCCCAGGATACCGACGCCCGGCGTAATCTCTATGACGCCTTCCTCGCCGCGCAGGACGACAACCTCTTCGGCGTTCTGCTGGTGTTTGATGGAAAGGTCATCCTCGGCACACGCGCCAGAAAGATGCGCACGAAGTCCATGAACGCCTTTTCCAGCATCGACTTTCCCGAGCTGGCGCTGCTGCGCGAAGGACGCATCCTGCATTACATCCGCGCGGACAAGCCCGCGGGAGATCCGCTCTTTTACGACAGGCTCAATTCCCGCATCTTCGTTCTGCGTCTGATTCCGGGCATGGATTCCTCCATCCTGCGCTCGCTGCTGGGATGGTTTGATGCGCTGGTGATCGAGAGCTTCGGCGTCGGCGGTCTTCCCCGATACGAGCAGGAGGATTTTCTCGCCGCCGTGCGCGCCTGGTCAAGCGCCGGCCGTCCCATCGTGATCACCACACAGGTTCCCCACGAAGGCAGCGACCTGACAGTCTATCAGGTCGGCGCACGCGCGGCAGACACCCCCGGCGTGCTTCAGGCGCATATGATGACGCTGGAATCCGTCGTCGCCAAACTGATGTGGATTCTGCCGCAGACCGGCAATCTGGACGAGATCAAGCAGCTGTTTTATCAGCCCGTGGCCAGTGATCTTCTGCGGTTTGATGCGCCGGACATTTAACAGACGAATGAAACCGGGATTTCCTTCCCGAAAATAAAGAATATACCAAAATCGGCTGCCCCGTTTCGGGACAGCCGATTTTATTGTATGCCGATTTTAGTTCATTCTGAAGTCCAGATGCTTCGGCGGCTTGAGGTTATCCTTCGCCCATGCGACGTTTTCCTCGCTTGCATCGCCCTTCTTCATGCAGGCCATGAGCTCGAACCACATGTTCGTCAGCTGCACTTCGCCTTCGCGCACGTCGGTGAGGACGATCTTGCCTTCCAGCAGCACGCGGGCCTCTTCGTAGCGCTGCGTGCGCATGAGAGCGGTGATCTCCATCGTCTTCACGCGGCCAAGTGCGCGGATCGACGACGGGATCTCCTCAAGCAGAGCGAGCATCTCTTCATACTGCTCCGCCTTGCGCATTGCGTCCAGCGCCTCGATGACCAGCGGACGGATGGGCTTCATCTTCGCGGCGCGCAGGAGCTTGCCCGCGGCCTTTTCCAGCTCGCCCGCCTTGCCGTCAAGCAGAGCGATGCAGCGCAGCGCCCACGGATTCTCCGCACGCTCAAGGGACGTCTCATAGGAGCGGCGCGCCGCTTCGTGCTCGCCTCGCGCGTCGGCCATGACGCCCAGCTGATAATGTGCAAACCAGTGATCGCTCTTGCCTTCCGTGACGGAGGCATACAGCGTATCCGTCCACTCCTGACCAATCTGGTAGGAAAGCGGCTCCTCCAGTGGATCCGGGCAAGGCAGAACGCCGGTCTTCGCCAGCGTCATCCACAGCTCCTCCGCCTTGCCGATGCGCATGGCGGAGAGTTCAAGCCCGGCTGTATCAAACGCATCGCCGAGCAGCGCCTTCTGCGCGTGGGCAAAGCCCATGCCCTTGTGCATGACCTTGCCGTTCTTCACGTCGATTTCGTCCTTCATGCGCTGATGCCAGGTTTCAAGCGCCTTTGCCGGGCGCACGCTTTCAAGCGCAGTATCCACCGCGGCGACGGCGTCCGCCCAGTCCTTGCCGTGCACGCGCGCGGGATCGGCCTTGACCGCGCCGTAGCTTTCCAGCCAGCTGATAGACGCTCCGCCTGCCATGGGCAGATGCTCCAGCTGCGTGCGGGCAAGACCGCTCTGCAGTTCAATGTATGCGCAGCCTTCCTTGGCAAGGAAAGTCTGCCAGTGGCGTCCGCCTTCGCCCATGCCCCAGACAAAGAGCTTGCGGCCGCGCAGCTCATGCGTGGAGGTCTGGCACATGCCGTAGCCGTCCTTGTCAAGCGCGGTGACGAACGGACGCGCATCCTTATGAACGTCAAAGAAGAAGTCCATCGCCTGCGGCAGCTGTGTGGTGTGGGAGATGTCCCAATCCTGCGTGCCGCCGGCCTCGCGCACAAGCTTGGCGGACTGTCCGCTCAGCTTGTCCGCTTCCACGGTCATGTACGGAATATCGACCTTGGAGGTCTTTCCGCCGTAACCAAAGCGGAATGCCTGATGCGCCGGCACGACGACGCGCTTTTCTTCGCTCTCGTCCACCGCCATGTTGCTCCACCAGTAAACGGCGGTATCGTCCTTCGTCGCGTTGTCAATACGCACGCGCACGAACACTTCCTTCGCGCCGTCCGGCAGGAACGCCTCTACGCGATAGAACAGATGGCGCACACGTTCATACTGGAACATGCGCAGAACCGGCGTGCCGTCGGAGAAGGCCAGTTCCTGACAGGCCATGTCGCTGACGGTAAAGGGCGTATGACCGACGATGCCGCAGTTCCATTCCACGCCGCCGGAAATCCACGCATTGCGCAGCGCGAGGTTGCACGGCTGGAACACCGGATTGACGTGCAGCAGCTCTTTGCCCGCATCCTTGTCAAACAGCGACCAGAGTCTGCCGCCCAGCTGCGGCAGGAATGTCGCGCGCAGGTGCTCATTTTCCAGCACCGCGGCCTTGAAGTCGCGCGTGCGCTTTTCACGGTTGTAACCATCCTGCATCGTATAGGGCAGAATCGTGCTCACGCGCGCCCAGCCCATGTACTTGGACTCTTCCGGCGTAATCGTCGTATGGTCCACGGCGATTTCAGCATGCGGATCGCCTGCGCCCTTGAGATCGGGCAGCGGATTTTCCTTGCCCAGCGACGCCGCAGGCATGGCATAGGTCGTCCATTTGAGGGTACTCATTTTTCCTTCCTCCCGGACAGCTTATTTTTCAGGATACTTGATTTCGTAGGTATCGTTGGCAAAATCGACGGTAACGACGGTGCCGTCGGAGAAAGCGGAGCGCTGAACATTGCGGTCTTCGCTCACAAACTCGTGGGACACCATCTTTTCCATCGCCACGTGGCTCTGCAGCTCGGAGACCACGCGCCACTGACGGATGTTCTCCTCAAGCGCTTCGCCCTCGGCGTAGTCGCTCATGTAACCCATACCGCCGCACAGCAGGCAGTACAGGAAGCCGCTCTTGTTCTCCGGCAGGCCGTATTCGCCCTTCTCCATCTTCCACGGCGTAATCACGCAGTCGTGATACGTCAGGGTGTAGAGCGGCACCGGAATTGCCGTCTCGCCGTAGAACGGCGCCCAGTGACAGAAGACCTGCGCGCCCACGGCCCAGTCATTAACCTCTTCGGAGGACGGCACGACGCCGTGCGCCGTCAGGTAATGGAAGCAGGCGTTGCGCGCATCGATGCACTCGCGGCGGGTCATCGGGTGGCGCGGGTTGGCGCATTCGTCCAGCTCGTTGCAGGTGAACACGTCAAGGTACGTGCCTTCCAGATGGATACCGTTTTCAAAGAGCTGGCTGAAGTTGCGCTTCACGTAGTCAAGCGCCTGCGTCGCGCACAGATAGTTCTGGCGACCGCCGGCCCATCGCGCATGCTCAAAGAGCGTACCGTCAGGGTACATCGCAGCGTTATCAGGATCGTAGGTCGGCGCATCGAGGTAATAATCGCGGTACTGATCGTGCACGCCGAACATGTAGCCCAGCTCCTGCATGGTGTCGGACAGGGACTTCATGCCCTCCCAGCCGCCGGCCTCCTTGCACGGGGGCAGGTAGTCCGGGTGCTTGTTGTCGTAGCCCGGCTGTCCCCAGCCGTCCAGATGCAGATACAGCTTATCAACGCCCATCGCGTGCAGCTTCTTCACGCGCTCCTCCCAATGCGCAAAGGGAACGAGGCGATCGTTCTTCTCCGGCTCTTCCTTATTATAATAGTAAGAATCCGGGCTGACGTGGGTCTTGCCTTCCACGTGGAGCACGCAGCAGCCGACCAGCTTGGCGACGTTCGGGTTCTGCGCGGCCTTTTCCTTCAGGGTGCGCGGTCTGCCCTCTTCATCGGCAATGGCGCGGTAAAGCTTGCACAGCGTCACATAGTCGCTGCCCGCGGGAACGAAGCAGTACGTCACCGTGCGCGCATAGCGCATCTTGCCCAGGCTGGGCAGCTGGCGGACATAGACGCGCGTCGGGCCGCCGGCAGGATGTTCAATGTCGTACGCCGCATCCCATGCCTGACGGACATAGCACAGATAACCGCCGTCCGGCGCAATCTCGCCCCACCAGGGAAGATACGCATTGATGGACGCCATCTGGCCTTCAAAAATCTTTCTTTCACAGACCGCCGCCGGCCAGTCGGTGGGAACGATCTGCCCCTGCATGGTGTTGAGCACCGCATAGCTGCCCGGCTCATCCGCCTTCAGCGGCTGCGGCCAGCAAACGCCTTCAATCGGCGCGCCGTCGGTATCAAGAGGAACAAACGTGCAGTCCACATAGCCCGTCGTGCTGTTGACGAGCACCTGCGTTTCAAACATCAGATGCTCATAGCCCTTAAA
This sequence comes from Clostridia bacterium, assembly GCA_017547805.1. Lineage (GTDB taxonomy): Bacteria > Bacillota > Clostridia > Christensenellales > Aristaeellaceae > Ventricola. The sequence continues at coordinate 15,421 of JAFYOR010000075.1, read as the reverse complement.
GCCATGATACAGCGTGCGAACGCCGTCGCCCAGACCGCTCTTAAACGCCGTCTTTTCAATTATGCGAGCGGTATCAAAGTCGATCACGACGCCGCCCTTCAGCTTGAGATGCGCCTTTTTGTCCGCATCAAAATGCCACGTTTTTCCATATGCCGTCACAAAAGCGTCGGCACAGAGCGTTACCTGATTCATATGATCATGCCTTTCTTTTGTCCTTGATATTGCCGCATTTCAGCGGTCTTTGCTGCCTTTATTATAAAGTTCGCACCATACGCTGTCAATAAATAACACTCGCTCTCTTTCTATTTCTATTGTGAGTTTTGACCACTTGAATACACGTATTATTACAAACCTTTTATAACCGTTTAGCAAATTCGACATATCTCATCTTCACATTTTGGTTGACTATCACCGTCAAATTGAATATAATAAGATCAGACAAACTTTCCCATACGCTTTTTGTGTGCGCCGTTTTTCGGCAGGGAAAGAAAACACAAGAGGAGATGATTCCATGCAGGTCTCTCTGACCCCTACCGGCAGCAAGGCCTCCGGCACCCGTCCAGCAACGGTATTCAAACTGCTGGCTTTAATTTCCGGGCTGCTTATTGCCGGCGGCGGCATCTGGTATGTTGCCATCACAGGCATTATCGGCAACAAGAAGTGGGATTTCATGACCTATGGTCTTGGTCCCGCGATTGTGGCCGGCATCGGCGGTGCAATGCTGCTGGGTACCCTGATCGCCTTCTTCTTCCACCCCTACTTCCACGATGCAGCTGAACCTGTCAAGCACGATTTCAAGCGTGACAAGTACATGTATCTGCTGATCCTTCCGGGCCTTCTGGTCGTTTTTGTTTTCAGCTATATGCCGATGTACGGCATCATTCTGGCGTTCAAGGACTACAAGGTCAAGGCCGGCATCATGTTCTCTCAGTGGTGCGGATTTGAAAACTTTGAGCGCTTCTTCGGCCGCGCTATCGCCGGTCAGGTCATCGGCAACACGCTCTTTATCGGCATCTCCCAGCTGGCCATCACCTTCCCGGTGCCGATCCTGCTGGCGCTGCTGCTTAACGAACTCAAGAGCAACACCTACCGCCGCATCACCCAGACGATTATCTATCTGCCGCACTTCATCAGCTGGGTCATCATGTACTCGCTGCTCTTCTCCCTCTTCTCCATCACCAGCGGTCTGATCAACAAGATCCTCATCTCCATGGGTGTCTCCCCGATCAACCTGCTCTCTGATCCGGACATGTTCTATCCCATGCTGTACTTCACGCAGATCTGGAAGGAAGCCGGCTGGGGTACGATCATTTACATGGCTGCTATCGCAGGCGTTGATCAGGAGATGTACGAAGCGGCATATCTGGACGGCGCAAACCGCCTGCAGCAGGTGTGGTACATCACCCTGCCGGCGATCGCCTTCTCCGTCACCACGATGCTCATCCTCAACGTCGGCTCCGTCATGGGCGCCAACTTTGACCAGATCATGAACCTGCGTACGGCTGCGACTGAAACGACCGTCGCGCGCGTCATCGACACCTACGTCTACGACATGGGCGTTTCCAAGGGCGAGTACGATCTGTCTACGGCCATCGGTCTGTTCCAGCAGCTCGTTAACTGCGTCCTCCTGTTCACCAGCAATGCCGTTGTCAAGAAGATGAATGGCGAAGGCTTCTTCTAATCGGAAGCGCTGCTGAAAGAACAACAACAAATCAAGGAGGTACGCATTTATGGCTGGATTCAAGCCTGAAAAGCTCGATAAAAACGGCAACAAGATCAAGCTCCCGCTGAGCGAGCGGATCTTCGATTTCTGCAACATTACTTTCTTCGTTCTCTTCTCCGCGATCATGCTCCTTCCGTTCTGGAATGTGTTTGCCATCTCCCTGACGGGTAATGCGGAGTACATGCGCGAGGCGTTCATCCTCTTCCCCAAAGAGCCGACGATGGAGGCATATAAATACCTGTTCTCCACGCCGCTCATTCCGCGCGCCTATCTGGTGACGTTCACCATCACCGTCGTGGGCACGTTCCTTTCCACGCTGGTCACCTCGATGCTGGCTTTCGGCATGACCAAGCCCTCGCTTCGCGGTTACAAGTTCATCATGATCTATCTGCTGATCACGATGTTCTTCTCCGGCGGCCTCATTCCGACCTACTACAACATGACCAAGACGCTGAAGCTCTCCAATAATCTTCTTGCGCTGGTCCTGCCGGGTACGGTTTCCGTCTTCAACTTCATCGTCTGCCGCTCCTTCTTCAAGCAGCTGCCGGTTTCCATGGAGGAATCCGCCAAGCTTGACGGCGCAAACGAGTTCATTATCCTCTTTAAGATCATCTACCCGCTGTCCATCCCGACGCTGGCGACCATCGCGATGTTCGTTGCCGTTGGCCTTTGGAACAGCTGGTTCTCCGCTCAGCTCTACATGCGCGATGAAAAGCTCTATCCGCTGCAGCTGATCGTCCGTAACTTCATCGTGCGCGAAACCAAGCCGGCCGACATGCAAAACCTGGAAGGTCTGCGCGACGCTTCCGGCAAGCGCATCTATCTGAATGAGACGGGCCTGAAGATGGCCGCTGCCGTCGCCACGGCGCTCCCGGTCGTCGTCATCTATCCGTTCATCCAGAAGTACTTTGAGAAGGGCATGACCATCGGCGCCGTCAAGGGCTGATCGCTCCCTCTCCCCCATTTTCCGCGCCATTCTCCGGCTGTGTAACCGGAGTTTAGCAACACTTATTTTTCAAGGAGGAATACCCCATGAAAAAGCTTCTCACCCTGATCATGGCCCTCGTGCTCATGACCACTCTGGTGGGCACCGCTCTTGCGTACGATGGCGAGATCATCGACATCGTCGTTGACAGCGATGACACCCCGTTCACCTGGGATCCGGCGACCGATAAGATGGCTGCGATGATCCAGGACAAGTTCGGCATCAATCTGCTCCAGAGCGAAACGAACTACTACAACAACGACTTCACCGTCACTCAGCTGGCGGCGGTCGACGGCAACCTGCCGGACTTCTTCACTGCTGATATCCTGTACTATCCGCAGCTGATCACCCAGTTCATTCCGGAAGAGCTCGTCGCCGAGATCCCGATGGAACTGATCGAAAAGTATCCGGCGGTCAAGACCCTGCTGGAGAACGACGCCGTTGCTCAGCTCGTTAAGAACATGTACGGCGGCTACTACTTCCTCCCGAAGCCGGACTCCGCGGACCCGACCCTCTACCTCGCCGAGCGCAAGGGCCTGTTCATCCGCAAGGACTGGCTGGCGGCTGTTGGCATGGAAATGCCGAAGTCCTGGGAAGAGCTCTATGAAGTTTGCCACGCCTTCACCTACAACGATCCGGACGGCAACGGCAAGAATGACACCTACGGCCTGACCGGCGACGGCATGGGCACCCTGCGTTACTTCTTCGCTTCCACCGGCAGCGCGAACCGCTACTGGAACAAGGACGCGGAAGGCAACTGGTACTTCGGCGCTCTGGCCGACGAGAACGTGAAGGTTCTTGAGTGGCTGCGCAAGATGTACGAAGACGGCTCCATCGATCCGGACTTCGGCGCTTCTACCTGGTCCACCGGCCTGCAGAAGTTCTCCTCCAACATGTTCGGCGTTTGCGTCCGCAACGCTGACGCTGACTGGGTTCAGAACGTCGTCGTCGAGTACTACGGCGCTGCCAACCCGGACTGCAACCCGTTCGATCGCGTTGACATGATCCCGGCCATGGGCACCAACAAGGGCGATGAAGTCCGCATGGAAGGCTACATCTCCTGCATGGTCGCCAACATGTTCAACCCGGACATCACCGAGGAAAAGATGGATCGCATCCTGGCGTTCTATGAGTACCTGATCACCGACGGCAAGTACATGCGTATGGGCCTCGAGGGTGAAGACTACGTCATCAACGAGGACGGCTCCATCGTGAAGGTTCGCGACGAGAACGGCAACCCGCCGGTGCTCGCCACCAAGTATCCGTGCATCCCGGTCACCCACTTCACCTCTTGGGGCTTCGAGCTGGCTGCGTATGATCACGTTGAGTTCTTCGACGAGTACAACGCTGAGACCAAGGCTCTGAACACCAAGGCTCGTGAAGGCCGCAACAACAACCCGGTTTATCCGCAGGTTGGCCCGATGCTGATCGAAGATACCGCTGTCACCGATACCACCGCTTTCGCCGTCAACGCTGAATACTGGCAGATCATCTCCGGCAAGGAGCCGGTGGCTGACATGTTCGCCGAGATGAAGGCCCGTGCGATGAGCACCTACTACGATGCGGCTACCGAAGTCGTTGAAGAGTATGCTGAGAAGTACGGCTGGTAATTGAAGACGCACATCTTCTAACCGCATAGCTAAAAAGACCGCTCTCCTTCGGGAGGGCGGTTTTTTGTGGGCTGTGCCCACACCCACTTCGCTTCGCCTTGCCTCAAACGGCTCCGCACGCGCAGCGGGCGCTCCGGAGCCTAACCCTGGCTTATCTCATTTCTCTTTATGGCTAAAGTCAAATGTATTCCTATTACCAGATGCAGTAGGCCGTTCTCCTTTGGAAGGGCGGTTTTTTGTGGGCTGTGCCCATACCCACTTCGCTTCGCCTTGCCTCAAACGGCTCCGCACGCGCAACGGGCGCTCCGGAGCCTAATCCCGGCTTATCTCATTTCTCTTTATGGCTAAAGTCAAATGTATTCCTATTACCAGATGCAGTAGACCGCTCTCCTTTGGGAGGGCGGTTTTTTTGTGGGCTGTACATCGATGCATTGGGCTGCCACCCAAACCTGCTTGGGGTTTTATCCCCAAACCCCTTCTCCGCTTCGCGCTGGTACAAGTAGTATTTCAATAAAGCACGAAATCCCCAATGAACCTTGCATTTCACTTGTCATTGCGCTATCATGAAAGCAGCATTTATTCCTTTTCAGGGAGGGATTTCATATGAAACTGGGTACTTGTGGACGCACGCTGAACATCGGCGTCATCGGTCTGGGTTTTCGCGGCATGCCGCAATTAAAGCTCCTCTTGTCCATGGAAGACGTGGAGATCGTAGCAGTCTGCGATGTGTTCGCCGACCGCGTTGAGGAGGCGCAGAAGCGCATCGCGGATGCCCGCGGCGTTATGCCTTTCGGCACGACGGATTATCGTGAAGTGAATCGCCGCGAAGCTGTCGAAGCGGTGCTGATCATGACCGACTGGACAACGCATATCCGCATCGCCGTGGACGCCATGACATGCGGCAAAATCCCCGGTATGGAAGTCGGCGGCGCATCGTCGCTGGATGAATGCTGGCAGCTGGTGCGAACGAGCGAGGAAACCGGCGTTCCCGTGATGCTGCTTGAAAACTGCTGCTACAACGATACCGAGATGGCCCTGCTCAACATGATCAAACAGGGCATTTTCGGCGAGCTGGTGCATTGCCGCGGCGGCTATCAGCATGACCTGCGCGACGAGATCGGCGAGGGCGACAAGACGGGCCACTACCGCCAGCGCAACTTCATGCACCGTAACGGCGAGCTGTATCCGACCCATGAGCTCGGTCCGATTGCCACATATCTGAACCTCAACCGCGGCAACCGCATGCTCTCCCTCGTTTCGATGGCGAGCAAGGGCATTGGCGAGCACGCATGGCTGAAAGAGCATCGTCAGGACAATCCCGCGCTTTGCAAGGCAACGTTCAATCAGGGCGATATCGTGACGACGATGATCCGCTGCGCGAACGGCGAAACGATCATGCTCACGCACGACTGCACCCTCCCCCGCCCGTATTCCCGCGGCGGCTATGTGCAGGGCAGCAAGGGTGTCTGGCAGGAGGATAACAAAGGCATCTTCATTGAAGGCATGTCCCCAGTCGATCCCAAGAAGTGGGCGCATGAGTGGGAGAGCGATCAGAAGTACATGAAGGACTACGAGCATCCGCTTTGGAAAGAATACCGCGAGTTCGGCCTGCGCGGCGGACACGGCGGCATGGATTACCTCGTCATGCGCGCGTTTGTCGAATCGATCCAGAACCATCGTCCCTTCCCCATCGACGTATACGACGCGGCGAGCTGGATGTGCATTACCTGCCTTTCTGAAGCGTCCATCGCGCAGGGCAGCGCGCCGGTTTCCATCCCCGACTTTACCGATGGCCGCTGGATGAACCGGGAAAAGCGCCCGGCGGATATGTTCTCGCTGGATGACGTGTATCCGGAGGCGTTTGAGGACTAACGAAAGGGAACATTGGGGCTTCCGCCCCAAACCCCGACAAGGGATAAACCCCTTGACCCCATGATCGCATCGCAATGCGATGCGAAGGGAACCCTCATCAAGCCGCCGCGAAGCGAAGAAGGGGTTCGGGGACAATGTCCCCGAGCAGGTTTGGGCGGCAGCCCAACGTCCCCAACGCGAAGCGCCTATGCGGCTTCCCGCCCGTTTAAGCGGGAACGAAGCGACCTATTGAAACAGTGTGCTTGAAACCTCATCCGTCAGCCCTCCGGGCTGCCAACTTCCCCAAAGGTGAAGGCTTATATGCTTGTAAAGTAAAGGGGCTGTCAGGAAATAACTGACAGCCCCTATTTCATCGGGCGGCTGATATCCGCTCGTCAATTGACACATCATCGTCAATCATCCGAGAGATTATCCTGACGTCCCCTTTCTCATCACCGGATTATCCTTCGTACTTCCCCCGCAGCAGCATAATCTCCGCCGCGTACCCGTCCAGCTCGTTCGGCGTTTCCAGATAGAATGGCAGATGCCTGAGCCTCGGATGATTGATGATCCGCACCAGCGCGTCAAGCCCAAGCGCGCCCTGACCGATCTTTTCGTGCCTGTCCTTGTGGCTGGCAAAAGGATTCTTGCTGTCGTTTAAGTGAATCGCCTTGAGCCGCTCAAACCCGATCACGCGGTCAAATTCATCGAGCACGCCATCCAGATCATTCACGATGTCGTAGCCCGCATCGTAAACATGGCAGGTATCCAGACACACGCCTAGCCGGTCGCCAGCCTTGGATGCTTCCATGATCGCCTTGAGCTGCGAAAAGTCCCGCCCGACCTCGCTGCCCTTGCCCGCCATCGTTTCAAGCAGGACGGTCGTGGGCATGTCGCTCGTATAAACCTCGTCAAGCATTCCGGCAATCAGCTCAATGCCGCGCTCCGCGCCCTGCTTCACATGGCTGCCGGGATGGAAGTTGAGCATGGCGTTAGGAAGATGCTTAAGACGCTCCAAATCCTCGCGCATCGTGCGCCGGGCAAAGTCCCGGATGCTTTCCTCCGCCGCACAAGCATTAAGCGTATACGGCGCGTGAGCGAGAACCGGCGCAAAGGCATGCTCCTGCATGAAGCTATTGAGCTCCTGCGCATCGCTCAAGTCAAAGGGCTTCACCGAGCCGCCTCTGGGATTCCGCGTAAAGAACTGAAACGTATCCGCACCGATAGACAGCGCCTCTTTACCCATGTTCAGGTATCCCTTGGAGCAGGAGAGATGACAGCCGATGTGCAGCATATTACGCCTCCTTCTTCGCGCGCTTTTCTCCGCGCCATGCGTTCCATTTCTTCTGCAGCCACTTGGCAACAGGCCGCTCAAAGCCATATGTAAGAACTGCCGCGACAGCCAGACCGCCGAGGAAGCAAACCGCCGTATAGATCACCTGCCAGCGATGATCGCCTTCATAGTTGGGATGCTCGCAGGCGCTTGGAATCAGCCTGTACTGCAGAATCCACACCGCCAGCGTCTGATGCCAGATGTAAAACTGCATCGACACAGCCGAAATGAACCGCGTAACCGGATTGCCGAGGATGCGCCGGACGATCAGCCCCGCATTAGCGGAAAGCACCAGCAGCAGCGCGCCAAGCGTGCTCAGCGGCAGGCGGTGCATCATCTGCCCCATGCGGATGGCCGCCGTGCCCGAGGCCCTCGCCTGATCACACACAAGTGTCCAGAAGAAGGGCAGCAGCAGCACACAGCCCAGCGAGCAGACAATGCGCGTCATTGCATTGGGGCGCTTCCTTGACAGCCACACATGCACTTCAGCGGCCAGCATGCCCAGCGCAAAGGAATCCAGATACGCCGGCAGCTGGTTGAAATAGAGCGAAATATCCGCGTATGTATCGGCGATATATCCGCGCACAGCCAGCGCAGTAGCGATCATCGCCGTGATCGTCATTACCGGCGATTTGAGGAATTCGCGCGCAATGAACGGGAAGATCAGATAAAACTGCAGCTCAATGGCCAGCGTCCACAGCGCGCCGCCGAGGTTGCTGGCATAATACGCATCGTAGAAAAACGTGTGCGTATACGTCATGTGGGAAAAGATATCCAGTTTCAGATGATCCATGCTGCGGTAAGCGCCGGTAGCCACCGCAACGGCAAACATCACCGTCACCGCAAGCATGTAGGACGGATGAATGCGGATCATGCGCTTGGCATAAAAATCCAGCACATCCGGCTTCGCGCCGCCCTCCCAGCGCAGCCGCGACCACGGCAGCGCAAGGCAGAAGCCGCTGATGAGGATCATGATATCGACCCACATGTAACCGCTGCGTACCAGCGGATCAAAGCTCAGATGCGCACCAAACGCGTCAATTCCGGGATAGAGCCACGACTGCTGCCAGATATGAAACCATGCGACAATCATGATCGCCGCCGCGCGGATACCGTCGCAGGTATCGACATGGCGCGTATCGGGAGCGGCATGCGCGTCGTCAAGCCAGATGCGGATAGGGTTTTTCATGGTTCTCTCTCCTGTAGATCGCCTTGACTTTCAAAGGCCCAAAGCCAGCCGTTTTCCGCCGTCTTTGGGCCCTGAAATCAAAGAATGATGTCCAGATCGTCGATTTCTTCGTTCTGTGCAGGCATCGCCTCGCCATCAAGGCGGACAACCAGCTCATGCGGCAGACACACGATGGTCTTGGCCGCATTTTTCATCTTGCCCTGCCGGATACACAGCCCGTCCCGGCAATTGGCCTCCTGCATGAACACCGCGCCGTTTTCCACGCGGATGATGTTCACGCTGCCGTCTTCCTGCTCAATTTCATAGGTATCGCTTACGACGAGCGGCCTGCGCAGCACTTCTTCCCCGCCGACGGTAACAACCACCTGCGCCGCCTTTGTTCCCAGCGAAAGCTGAGATATGGCATAGAGCAGCATAGCCGCCGCCAGCGCGGCGATGATCATGATGATGTCTTTTTTCTTCATATTCCGAATTCCTGATTCATTGCGCGGCGTTTTCTTCAGCTGCGCCGTCGCTGGCTGCAGCTTCTTCCTGCGGCTTCGCAGTCGCCTCACCCACGTAGGTCAGGCGGATGTATTCCTGTGTTTTCTCGTCCATCAGCGTCAGGTTTTTGCCGCGAAGGTTCACCACGCCGTACGTCTGTTTTGTGGGATAGGGTTCGCTGCCCACGGCAATGCCATAGCCCTTGCCGCCGAAATAGCCTTCCTCACCGACGATCACACAGCTTCCGTCAGGCCTGAACATGTACTGCGCGCCCTTAGCATCCTTCCACCTGCCGATGATGCGGTACACATATCCGTCAAGCAGCTTATCCGCCTGCTTGTTGCCTGCAATGCGCTCAAGCAGCGGCAGCGCATCCAGCGGTTTCGCCTCTTCAATCAGCTTCTGCGCCAGAGAGAGGCACGCCGTTTCATACATCTTGGGAATCGTGCTGTAGCGCGCGGGCAGCTTGACGTCAAGATACGGCTCAAGCGCGGTGATGACGTTGTCGTAATCCCCCAGCTCCATATCCATCTGCGCCCCGTTATACACGCCGCCAAGCCACGCCTTTTCGTTGCTGTCAGTGCGCTTTTTCGCGTCTTCAAAGCTGCCCAGCGCGGCAAAGGCATAGGCCGCGCCCTGATAATCGCCAGCCGTTTCCAACGCAGCCGCCGCTTCATAGCGGGCGCGCATCACGCGCTCTTCTGCGTTGAGGTACGTACCGCACGCTTGATACTGCGTTGCCGCCTCGTCAAACAGGCTGTCGGTGAAAAGCTGTCCGGCATAGGCATACCGGCTGCTCAGCACGCGGCTGGCGCTGTCGCGATGGCTTCCAAGCGCGGCAAAGCGCTCCATCGCATCCTTGTAATCGCCCTTGCCGGCGGCAGCAATCGCCAACGCATAACGGCAGGAAAGCGCCATCTCCTCTGCGTCTTCATACTTGCCCAAGCCTTCAAACCGGGCAAGCGCCGCCTCCGGTGAATCCTTCATTTCTTCCAGCGCAATGGCATATTCAAGCGCCATACTGCGCTGCGCCGCGTCCTCATAATCGCTGACGCGCGCATATTCCAGCGCCGCGCTCTGTCTGTCGCCTGCAGCCTCCAGCTGCTGCGCATAGGCATAAATCGCGCGGTTGAGGGCATCCTTCGCTTCTCCCGTGCGCTCCAGCTGTTCAAGCCACACAATCGCCGTCGGATAATCCTCTTCCTCCAGCGCTGCACATCCCAGCGTAAACGCCGTATCGGCAAAGCGCGCAGTCGCGTCCTCGTAGTTTCCCGCAAGCCTGAGCTGCTGCGCTGCATCAAGGAGATTGCCCTCGCTCAGCAGCGATGTGCCGACAAGGTATCGGCACTTCTTCGCCCGCTTTTCCGCTTCCTCGTATACGCCTAGAGAATCGAACAGCTCCGCGGCTTCCAGATAGTCCTGCGCTTCCATCAGCTCCGTCGCCAGCGCATAGCGGCTGCTGCGCAGCAGATTCATGGCATCTGGCACGGACAGCACCTGAATAAACTGCTCGCATGCCAGCGCATAGCTGCCTTCGCGCATGAGCTGTCTGCCATAGAGATAGATGCAGTCCTCAAGCCTCGCCGCTGCGTCCTCATATTCGCCGAGGGAGGCAAAGCGCTCGATTGCCGTGGGATAGCTGACCTGCTGGGCAGCGTTATCCGCAATTTCATAGATGAGCGCAAGCAGCCTGCTGTTCGCCGTTTCGCTGTTTTCAAGCGTACGGTAGAGCGCTTCCGCGCCGGCAAGATCACCAGCCCGATGCTTAAGCGCCGCGCGCTCAAGCACTGCGCGCTCGTAAAGCGCATCGCCGCGTTCGCCGCCAAGCGCCAGCGCGCGTTTGACCGCCTGCTCAAGCGCTTCGTCCTGACCGGAGGCGATCAGGCCTTCGATGATGATCTGTTCCGCTTCGTTTGCCTTCTCTCCCGCGTTCATGTAGCCCGTCCAGATGTCATCCACCCAGAGGTAGACCGCCTTTGCATCCGCAGCGAGTCCCTTGTCAAGCTGATCCTTGGCATACAGGCAGGCTGCATACGGCAGTCCCCAGCGCAGCATCGCCAGAATTGTCGCCAGAGCAATGAGCGCGGTAATTACCGACGTCAGAAAGCGCCGGCGCTTATTGTGCTTCTTTTGCTGCGCCTTCATGCTGCGCACCGTCTCCTCGCTGGAGCGGCGCAGGTTATCCTGCGTCTGCTTCTGGCGCTCGCGTTCCTTTTGTCCAAGGGTCGAATCAATCGCAGAGAAGGAATAATCGCGCAGCACCTGTTTGCGCTCACGCTCGCAGCGCAGACACTTGTCGTCGCTCGTTCTGTTTGCACGACCGCAGACGCACATCCACACGATATCGTCCTCGCGCGCGTAGCCCGCTGCATCCTCGCCGGCGACGGCCTTCAGCCTGTCCAGCTCTCTGCCCTGCGGCAGCGCATTGGGCGTGAATTCGCGCACGTTCCGGTCTTCTCTGCGCCAGAGGACGCCGTCCTGATACCAGACCTTTTCAACAGCCGCATCAACGCGCACCGCGCCATCGACGTGTTCCGGCGCAAAGCTGCCGGAGAAATATGCCCTGCCCTCGGCCACCACCGCCGTGCGGACAAGACGGCCGCCAAGGCGCTCTCCCTGCGCGTCAAAGCAGATGATATTCATCTGCAGGCTGTCAATCACCTTGGTTGAGAGGTTAAAAAAGTCGATCAGGCAGACAATCTGCCCTTTGGCCTCGCCTTCCTGTTCTTTCACCTGTACGCTGACAATCTCAACCGGGCAAGTCAGATCGCTCTTCATCACTCGTCACCTCCGTACGCTGAGGCCGCATGGGCCGCCTGATGGTTGTATCCCTGTCAGAGCTTCTTCAGCTCGCTGATTTCCTGCGGTGTCAGTTCGCGCCATTGGCCCCGTCTGAGATCGCCAAGCTCCAGTGTGCCAAAGCGAATGCGGCGCAGCAGCAGCACCTTATGCCCCACGGCGTCAAACATGCGCCTGACCTGACGGTTTCTGCCTTCATGGATGCTGACAACGATGTCAGAATACAGGCTCTCGTCGCGCACAACGCGCACCTGCGCCGGATATGTCCTGCGCTCGTCGCCCTCCATGAAGACGCCGCGGCGCAGCTTATCGATCGCTTCGTTGGACGGATTGCCCGTCACGCGCGCAAGATACACCTTATCCACCTCACAGCTGGGATGGGTCAGGCGCTGAGCCAGCTCGCCGTCATTGGTCAAAAGGAGCAGTCCCTCGCTGTCATAGTCAAGACGGCCCACAGGATAAAGGCGCACGGGGAAATCGTTGAATCGATCCATGACCGTCTCGCGGCCCTTGTCATCGCTCACCGTCGTCACCTCGCCCGCAGGCTTGTGATAAAGGATGTAGCGCTTCTCCTCTTCAGGCGTGATGAGCGCGCCGTCCACTTCCACGCGGTCGCCGTCCTCCACCTGCGTGCCCATTTCGGTGATGATCTGTCCGTTGACGCGCACACGCCCCTCGGCGATGATCTCCTCGCACTTTCTTCTGGCGGCAACGCCGCACATGGCCATGTATTTCTGCAGTCTCATAGCTGTATCCCCTTCACGCCCGCCTAGCGCAGGCCGTCATGTCATTTCAGTAAACTTCTATCGCCTGATCATCAGCCAGCCGTCCATCACCCGGCTGATGTTATGTCGGATGCCTGCCGCATCCACGCGCTCGCTGGCGACGATCTCGCTTGATGAAAGCACCTGACCATCCAGCACCAGCCGCGCCGTGCCCAGATGCATCCCCGGATTCACCGGCGCATCTACGCTGTAAGGCACTTCCAGAATCACCTGTGCAGCCTCCCCCTGCGCAAGGGGCAGGCGCAGTTCCTCCATCAGGCACATGCCAACGCTTTCCTTCGTGCCGCCGTGCACCGGCAAATGCCCAGCAGATTCCAAAGGTCCCAGCATGTGCGTCATTTCGTATTGCTCAAAACATCCGTCCATCAGCCGTGCCGCCTCATCAAACCAGTCCGAGCAAAACAGCACCGAACCGACAACCTCCAGCCCGCCGCGCTGCGCGCCGAAGACGAGACAGCGCCCCGCCTTGGATGTGTACCCGGTTTTGATGCCCGTCGCGCCTTCATAATCGGAAAGCAGCGCGTTTTTGTTCTTCAGCTGCCGATTATAGGTGCGCCCTTCCCATGAAATCGTCGCCCGCTGCGTGGATACAATCCGCCTGAAAACACTGTTTTTCATCGCTTCCCGGGCAATCAGGGAAAGATCATAGGCCGTTGTGTAGTGCTGGTCATCCGGCAAGCCATGCGGATTGACGAAGTGGGTGTTCATCGCGCCGATTTCCTTCGCGCGCTCGTTCATCATCTGCGCGAAGCCCTCCACGGAGCCGCCGATGTGCTCGGCGATGGCGACCGCCGCATCATTGCCGCTGGAGAGCATCAGCCCCAGCAGCATCTCTTCCAGCGTCAGCGTTTCTCCCTGCGCCAGATAAATGGACGTTCCGGGTACGCCGAACGCATTGGGCGAACAGGTGACCTCCTGCGTCAGGCTGCCGTTTTCAATCGCCAGCAGCGCCGTCATCACCTTTGTCGTGGAAGCCATCGGCAGGCGTTCATGCATGTTCTGTTCAAAGAGCACGCGGCCCGTGTTCATATCCAGAATACAACCTGCCCTTGCAGAACTCCCGCCTTCCGACAAAGCGCCATATTGATTATACATGAAAAACAATAGGATGAAAAGCCCCAAGCACCATCTTTTCCTCATTCACGCCTCCGTAGGATCAGGCTCCAGCGATTCTCCGGATGACTCACCGCCTTTTTTTCCTGCAAAATAAGCCCGGTTGCGCATCGCCGCTGCATCGTTTGGATGCGCAATAAGCGCCCGTTCATTTTCCATTGCCGCCTCCTGCGTCCTGCCCATCCTGTCAAGCAGCACGCAAAGCTGCATCGAAGGAATGTAATCATAACAGTCCGCATACACAAACGCACCAGAATCCTTCGGTTTTTCCGCCAGCCGCGCCGCGCGATACCAGAATGCAGCCGCGGCATCTCTTCCGGCCTGCATCTCGCACGCGCCCATTGCGCACAGCAGCTCTGCCGACGGCGCATCAGACGCCAAGGCACACAGCAGCTGTGCTCTGGCTTCGCCAATCCGATCGAGCTTTAACAGGCATTGCGCGCGCTTGATCATCGCATCCATGCGGATCACCGTCCAGCAGTCCTCATGAATAACGCGCTCAAACACAGCTTCCGCTTCCTGCTCCCTTCCGGCCGTCATCAGCTCCCGCGCGTAATAATGCCAATCCCGCGCTGCCATCGCTGCGCCGCGGGCAATGAGCCGCTCGTAGATCGCCAGATTCCTGCGATTGCTTCTTTCACTGTGCCTGCCCATGTGTCTGATGGCGATATCTTCCCTGATGATGCGCCCGCTGACGCTCATCGCCTCATGTACCGCCCCCTCAAAGCGAAAGCCTGCCGCACGGCGGACAATGCGTTCCCGGTCAAAGACCATGGCAGGCGTTCCGTCTGCCCGAACGTCGCAGACGTAGGGCATCATGACAGCATCGATGCTGCCATTGAGCGCCGGTCGCAGTTCAATAAGCTTTTCCCGTTCGCTTTTCTCCATCACATCATCCGCATCCATCCACATCAGATACGGTTTGCTCGCGTAGGAGAATGCCATGTTGCGCGCCGCTGCAAAATCATCCTGCCATGGATACGTAAACACCTGCTCGGTATACCGGCGCGCGATTTCCATCGTTTCATCCGTCGATCCCGTATCAAGAATAATGATCTCGTCAACTGCGTCGCGTACGCTATCAAGGCACCGCGCCAGATGCTGCGCCTCATTTCTGACGATCATGCAAAGCGAAATCTCCATCTTTCCCTCCTCCTGACAGCGCAGCAGCCTGCCATCCGCTGCACGCATCAGTCCTCTTACTCATAGAGTATGCCAGGGAATGAAAAAGAAGTTCCCGTCCTTTCAATTTCAGGAAAGCAGGTGACTGATTTGCCGTTTTATTCCGCTCATTACCGCAGCGGCTGCGGCGGCTGCAATGCTTATCACGGATGCGATGTACCCCTTGGCTATGAAGGCGCAGCAGTAAACAGCTGCTGTCCCTCTTGCAATCTCTGCCCGACAGGCGTTCAGGGACCGATCGGTCCGCAGGGACCTCAGGGTATTCAGGGACCCACCGGTCCTGCCGGTCCTCAGGGGCCGCGCGGCGCGCAGGGACCCATCGGCGCGACGGGTGCAACAGGCGCGACGGGCGCAGCGGGCCCTACTGG
>JAFYOR010000010.1 GCA_017547805.1 Clostridia bacterium | reverse complement strand
GCGGCGTCGGATGCGGGTGCGGGCACAGCCCGCCGACGTAAACCGCGTTTCCAAGGGCCCTCCGCCCGCAGGAAACATGGTTTCAGCCGCGTGCGCAGCGCCCGGTATTCCGAAAAGCAGCGTCGGATGCGGGTGCGGGCACAGCCCGCCGACGTAAACCGCGTTTCCAAGGGCCCTCCGCCCGCAGGAAACATGATTTCAGCCGCGTGCGCAGCGCCCGGTATTCCGCTATGCGGCGTCGGATGCGGGTGCGGGCACAGCCCGCCTTACATGCCGAGAAGGAAGGCGAGAGCTTTGTTGCCGCTTTCCGGAAGGTACTCGTGCCCAAAGTCCGGATAAATGACCACTTCCTTGGGCGCGGTGATCTTGTTGTAGGCGGCGAACTGCGTGCTCGGCGGACAGATGTTGTCCATCAATCCCGTGAACATGCACACCCTTGCCTTGATGCGGTGAGCGATGTGCTGGTTGTCGATATAGCCAAGGAGGGTGAAGATTTGCTCCTCGCGCTCATGCAGCGGATCAAAGCGGCGGAAATAATCGCGCAGCTCCTGATAGGCGTCCTTCGCCAGATCCATTTCCCACACGCGCTTGTAATCGCACAGGAACGGATAGGTCGGCGCGGCACGGTTGAGCGTCGGGGTAAGCGCAGCGCAGGCGAGGGTCAGCGCGCCGCCCTGAGATCCGCCGAGCGCGCCCACGCGCGTTTCGTCGACCTCCGGCATCGCCATGACGATGCGCGCCAGCTGCGCGGTGTCCAGGAAAATATCCCGGAAAAGGAGTTTGGCAGGATCGTTGTTGTCAAGACCACGGATAATCTGGCCGCAATGCGTGTTGCCCTTCACGCCGCCAACGTCCTCAGACAGACCGCCCTGACCGCGGCAGTCCAGCGCAGCGACGATAAATCCGCACTGCACATAGGACAACAGGCTGGAAAACTCCGGCGATGCGCCGCAATAGCCGTGGAAATGGCACAGCGCCGGGAGCGGCTTGTCGATCTTTTCCGGGCGGACAAACTTCGCGTGGATGCGCGCGCCGCCCATACCGGTGAAGTACAGATGATAGCACAAAGCGCCGGGGAACTGAACCTCAGCGGGAATCAGCTCGCAGATTGTGCCGAGCGCTTCCATTTCCGCAATGGATTTGTCCCAGAAAGCGTCGATATCCGCAGGACAGGGGTTGATGCCCTGATAGGTTTTTAGCTGGCTGAGCGGCATGTCAAGAATCGGCATGATAAACCTCCCTGAAAAGCTGGTCGGATGGGTGCTGGAAACCGCTGCGCACCGGATTGTCGCGCGTGCGCAGCATTTTCTCTATTATAGCACACTGCCTGCGCAGAAGGCGGATTTTCTTTCATTATCGGCAAAGAAAAAGCACGGGCTGCGCAGGGCAGTCCATGCTTTGATGACTTTACGGTTTCCAGTATTCGGCAATGCATTCGCGCACAATCTGTACATAGCGCTTTCCGCGCTCGTAATCCCCGAAGATGGTGCCGACCTCGCGCTGCGCCATTTCAAACAGACAGCCGCTGGCAGCCTGACATACGCCCTTGAAATACTTCCTGAGCGCGTCCTCATCCATCGGTCCGCGCATGGTGACAAACTCCGCGCGCGGCTTGCTGTAGTAAACGACGTTGCTGCCGCGCAGGTACTCGCCGATGCGCTGCTCGTTGTTGAAGGGGGAAACCGACAGCTTGCGAAGGTTGCTCCACTTGGAGAGGTAGTTTTCCCACAGCGCATCCACGCGCTCGCAGCAGCCGTAGGAAAGCAGGCCGTAGCGGCGGACAAGGCGATCCTGATAGGGATAGACGAATTCGCCGTACATCTCCGGGGAAACCGCCGTCGTCTCCTGCGATTCAAGGAAGCCCCAGCAGTCGGCGATTTTCTCAGCCCTGTCATTGGGCAGCTCGCTGTTGAAGGCAAAGCTCTCCTGCGCCACGGGAGAATAATCCGCCGTGGGCAGCAGCAGCTTTTCCTGCTCCAGATGGTCGTAATACGCTTCGTATACGCGGGTGGCCATGTCCATCGCCTCGTGCAGCTCATCCGGCGCATCGTACATGGACAGATAGTAGTTTTCCATGCCCATCAGGTGCACCAGCGGATTGGTGATCGCGCCGGTGAGGCTGCTCTGTGTCAGGCGAATGGGCAGGATGTCGCCGATCATCTCCTGCGCAAAGTCAAGGCGGCGCTGCGTGTCCGCATGATCGATGAAAAAGCTGCCGCCGCGAAGCTGGTCAAGCTCCTCGGACAGATCCTCGATGATCGGATCAATGTGGAAGCCCTTGGATTTGCCGCCGTTTGTGCGGGTAATATGCGGCTTTAAGCCGAAGGGCTCAACGCTCGCCGTGCGCAGCAGATCGCAGGTAGGGGCGATGGGCGTATCGTCGTCAAAGAGCTCGCGCCCGACGAGACGGTCCAGCAGCACGCGCTCCAGCTCGCGCGCCTGCTCGCCTTCGCACTGCATGCGCGGATCGATGACCTCGTCGGTAAAGTTGGAAAACAGCAGGCGCACGGTGGGCGATTCGCGGCGTCCCTGCGCCAGCGCGTTCCATTGCCTGAGAATTTCGTCGTTGCGGGGAGAGTAGGCGTATTCAAGCTGCCTGTGCGCAAGCTCACGCAGCCGGAGACGGTCTTTGTGCTGCATATCATGAACTCCTTTGTCAGAACATCATGTATTCCATAAACAGTTGGGCAAACAGAGGATCCGCCGAGAGATCCGCATAAGCTGCCCGGGAGAGGGGCAGAACGCATTTTTCCGGGCTGCAGGCATACCGGATGCAGCCAAGAAGGCTGGCATTGCCCGCGCCGATGAGCTTTCCCGCCAGCTCTTCGGGAATCAGCCCGACGGCAGCTGCGTTTTGCACATTCAGCCCCGCACAGAACCCGCCTGCAACGTACAGGCGCGAGACGTCTTCATAGGTGATGCCCGCACGGCGGATCAGGCATTCCATCGCCGCGCGGATGGCGGACTTGGCCAGCTGAAACTCGCGGATGTCGCGCCCGGTCAGCGCAACGCCATCGCATACGGGCATGGGATCCTCTTCAAGGTATCCGGTTTCGTCGATGCGTTCATAGCGTACGCCAAGCGCGATGGCGTCAATCAGCCCCGTTGCACACAGGCCCTTGGCTTCGCCGCCGCCGATCACGGTGCAGCTTCCATCCGGCGCACAGGCGCACACCGCGCCCGCCGCAGCGCTCATGCCGCAGGAAATATTCGCCCCCTCAAAGCAGGGGCCGGCAGCCGCAGCCGTGCAGAGGATGCCCTCTTCGCTCAGCAGCGCAATTTCGGCGTTCGTGCCAAGATCCAGAAGGATGTGATGCTTCCCCTTTTCCGGCAAACCGATGTGCGCCATGCCGGCAACGACGTCCGCGCCGACAAATGCGGCAATGCCCGGCAGGGAAATGACGGTCTGCACGCCGCGAAGCCCGAGCGCCTGCGCGGACTGCACCTTCTCATCAAGAAACGCCGGCGTATAGGGGCTGACGCCCATAGCTGAACAATCCACGCCAAAGAGCAGATGCAGCATGGTGGTGTTGCCCGCCGCATACAGCACGGGAACGCACGCAAGGGAAAACTCGCCGAGCAGCGCGTCAATCATCTCCTGCAGGCGGGAAAGCAGCGCCCTTTGCAGAGGCTGCGGACCATGCTTCATGCAGAAATCGATGCGGGAAATGACGTCCGCGCCGAATACCCGCTGCGGATTGGGCGCGGTGACGCTGCGGATGATGCGCTTTTCATCAAGCGAGACCAGCGCAAGGGCCAGCGTCGTCGTGCCGATATCCAGACACAGACAGACGCGCTGCGTCAACCGTCCCGTTTCTTCATCCCCGGCGAGGGCGATAAGCGTCAACGTGTCCGGCAAAATCACCTGCGCATCGCCGCTGACCCTCGTGCGGCAGGAGAGGACAGGGCAGCCATCAAGCAGAACCGTGCATTTTGCGCACGCGCCGCGTCCGCCGCAGGGGTGGGGAACGGCATAGCCAAAGGATGCGAGCGCGTCGCTTAAACGCAGCGGCGCATCAAATGCATACGTCTTTGTCTTTCCGTCCTGAATGATCGTTAATCGCGGCACAGCGCATTCTCCTTAAACAGTATCAAGCCGAAATAGGTGACGGTGTTCGCGCCGGCGATGTAGGGCAAACCAGCGTTTTTCGCCGTCGCGCTGACATTCACACCGTAGGCTTCCAGCGAAGAAAGCGCCTTCTCCTGAAACCGGCAGGGCTTTCCCTGCGTCTTTGCGCAGACGACGCACAAGCCGCAGCCACCCTTGGTCAGGTGAAGAAAGCCGGTATATCCGGCGTTTTTCAGCATGCCGTCAAGGGCATAGCTGCGGGCGCTGTGCATCTGCCCGCCCGCCTGCATGCCTTCAAAATCGAAACTGTCCTCCAGCGGAAAGACGGACTGATACAGAATGCCGCAGCGATAGCGGCGAAGCTCCGCCATCAGCGCATCGATCTCCCCGACATCCGGCGGGCACATGTAGCATCTTCCGTAAAGCCCACAGGCATTTGACGCGCAGTGCGAACGGAACGACCGGTCAAGGACAATCTGATCGCCGTCGATCCATTGCGCGCGGTCAAATCCCTGCGCAAGCGTCAGGTCAAGCAGCTCATCGCGCATGGTATTCCTCAACGGCGGCAAAGAAGGCGTCCAGATTCTCCCACGGAGACTGCGGCGGAATATCGCAGCCGGAGGAGACGACGAAGTTTTCATACCCCGCGCAGGCGTCAAGCAGCGCGAGCGTCTTTTCGCGCACCATTTCCGGCGTGCCCATGCGCAGCACGCCGGCTGGATCGACATTGCCCATGACGGGAATGTCTTCCGGGAATTTCTCAAGCATCGCCTTCATGTCGATGGCGTTGCCGAAGTGATAGGCCGCCGCGCCCATGGAAAGGAACGACTCCGTCATGTAGGGCGTGTTGTTGCCGCAGTTGTGATAAATGACCAGGAAGTCATCATCCTGAACAGCATCGACAATGCGCCTGACATACGGCGAGGAGAACTCCTCCTCCATCGCGGGGGACAGAAGGCCGGAAACAGGCTCCGCCATCATCACGCCGTGTGCGCCCGCCGCCTTGAAGGCACGGGCATATTCAATCAGGAACTGCGTCGCCTTATCAAGGACGACATGCACCATATCGGGATCGTCGTAGCAGTCCAGCATGATTTCCGTCACGTCAAACAGGCGCGCCGCGAGGGAAAACGGACCGATGATGCCGGCAAAGACAGGCCGGTCGGCAATGCCCATGACCGCCTTGCGGATGGCGTCGATATAAATGCCCGAACGCGCTGCGCCGACAGGCGGAATGCTGAGCGCCTGCGCGTCGTCCATGTCCTCAATCAGCCTGCCGGTCACGGTGGGCACTTCGTCATCGGAAAAGCGGACGCTTGCGCCAAAGCACTCGGCCTCCACCGACAAATCCATCAGGCTGACTGCGGCGGCGGCGGGGACGCGCTGCGCCACGCGGATCATGCCCTCCGCCTGCCTGTCGCTGTCGGCGATGAGCTCGCGGACGGTGCAGCCAAGCAGAGAAACGCAGGGGAAGGAGAGAATGGGAAACGCCTTTTTCTGTCCGGGAAGCGCCTTGAGCCATGCTCGCATGTTGGTTTTCATAGATTATTCCTTTCGGAAGTGTTATGGATTGACATGCAGTCTGCGTTTTCGTTCAGCGCGCCGCGATCACTGACAGAAGGCAGCGGCGGCATCCGCAGCGGAGGCGGCGTCGGGCGCATAGCAGTCCGCGCCGATCAGCTTGCAGAAGTCGTCGTTGACGGGCGCGCCGCCGACCATGATCTTCACCTGATCGCGGATGCCGGTCTCTTCGGCGAGCTTGACGACCTGCGCCATGACGTCCATGGTCGTCGTCAGCAGCGCGGAGCAGCAGATGATCTGGCAGCCCTGTTCCTTGGCGGTGTTGACGAAGGTTTCAGCGGACACGTCCACGCCCAGATCGATGACCTCAAGCCCTTTGCCTTCCATCATCATCTTGACGAGGTTCTTGCCGATGTCGTGCAGGTCGCCCTGAACGGTGCCGATGCAGACCTTACCCACGGCCTTGACGCCGCTGTTCATCAGGTGGGGCTTGAGGACGGCAAGACCCATGTTCATCGCGCGCGCGGCGACGAGCACCTCAGGCACGAACACTTCATTTTTCTTGAACTTGTCGCCAATGATGCCCATGCCGGCAAGCAGACCCTCGTTGAGGATCCTGTCGGGCGCGACGCCCTGATCAATGGCGTCCTGCACCAGCTGCTTGACGTTCTTTGCCCTGCCCTTCTGCAGGAACGCTGAAATTTCGCTAAGAATCTCCATGGTCATTCTCCTTTCAATACTGGGTAGTCATGTGTTGAAATGCATATCGTAAATTGAATGGGGAGCTTACCGTGATTTGAGCAGCGCATCCTTCACAAACTGCCTGTAATCACGGTTGGTTGCAAGGATAATCGCGCAGGCAGCAAAGGAAACCGCGAGGCTGCGCACGCCGTTTTCAATCATCTGCAGCCAGATGTTGCTCACGGCAACCATCTGCCCGTCCAGATACATCAATGCCACGGCAAACAACGCAATGTATGCGTAATTGCGCACATAGTATTTCTTGCAGCTCGCCTTGAAGACGTGTTTATGCAGGATATACGGCTCAACCGTCAGGCATATGCACATATTGGTGATGATGGTGGCGGCCAGAACGCCGACAATGCCCCAGTACTGAACGAAAATCCACGAAAGAATCAGGTTGACAACGCCTTCAACCAGCGCCTTCCAGCGGTCAAAATAGAACAGGCCCGTCGCGTTTCTGAACAGAAGCGACGCCTTTCTGGAAAACTGAATGAAGTAGCTGAGGGTGATGACGATTTTAACCGCTCTTTGCAGTTCCAGATCTGCGCCGAAGAGAATCGCCACCAGACTGTCGATGACGGAATAGTAGCCAAGGAAGAACACGATGGCCACGCACAGATTAAAGCCGTGGAAGAAATGATAATACTGCCGGAATTTCTCCTTGTCAGCGCCCAGATACAGATGACCGATGACGGCGGTAAGCGGAACAAACAGCATGCCGATGACGCCGGTCATGGATGTGACAATCGTCGTGTAGTTGGCATATCTGCCCAGAATTTCCATGCCAACAAAGGCGGAAATCAGAATGCTGTCGGTCGAGCCGACGAAGACGGCGCTGATTTTATGCAGAAACATCGCGCCGACATTTTTGCGGATTTCCTTGACGGTACCGTCATCGATCCGCTGCTTTCCCTTCATCAGATGGCCGTATTGCTTTATTGCCAGGATCCTTGTCAGCGTCCACTGGCAAAGGGCGGCAACGATTCTGGCCGTCAGGAAGCACAGGAACGACTTCGTCAGAACAAGCACGAGAATCTGCAAAACATATTGCAGAATTCTTCCGCCGGCATAAATGGCCGTGACAACATACTGCTTCTTATGCGCTGTGAACAGGGCGCTCTCCGGTCCATACAGATAGGTGATGAACGTCGACGCCAGCATCAGCGCAAAAGGAAGCTGCAGATTGATGCCGATGCTCTGATAATCCTTCGCCAGCTTATCAAGGAACGGCATGAGCATAAAGCCGATCAGCAGTACGATCAGCGCAATGACATTATAGATTCTTCGAAGGGCGTTGTAAATTGCGTTTGTCTTGCTCTCATCGTTTTCAACGATGGGGCGATACATGCAGTATGTGATGGCCTCGCCGATGCCCAGTTCTGCCAGAGACAATACGTCCAGCACATTCAGGTACAGCGAATTGAGACCATTGATTCCATTGCCCAGATACCGGATGACATATCGTCTGACCCAAATCGCCACAACAAGCATGACGATCTTGGACAGGGTTGAAACAATCACATTGAGCAGGCTTTTCTTCTTGTCCACGAAACGACTCCCTTAAATGGTTTTCATTGTATTTGCCGCATGATCCGGCACAAGCGCTGTTTCTTTGGCGGGATTCTCCCTCACATCGCACGTCAGCAGCAGGAGCGGGAAGAGCATTACGGGGTTGACGCCGTGCACTTCGGTCACGCCATACAGCGCCCACATGACCAGAAAGAGATTTACCTTGACGTCCCTGAGGAAGCTGATGCGATAGAACAGCACGCACAGAACCGCCAGCCATACCATGCCGAAGTTTATCGCCAGGCATGTATAGATGTTGTCAAACGTCAGCGATCCCGACATCTGCCACACGTCGTCCCATACAGCCTGAAAGCTCATCAGGTTCTGACCAAAGGCAGACAAACCTTTGTGTGCGTACCAGTATCCGCCCAGCTTAATGCGGTTGGAAAGCAGCTTATTGACCAGCTCAGCCAGCGGATGATGGCCGATATACAGCGGAATCACGACCATATGGCAGACAACGGCCAGCGGAATCAGATACCGCACAAGCAGATGCAGATCCTTACGGCTCTTTTTCACAAAGACAAACAGCGCGGCAAAGATGAAGATCGAAAGCAGAATGGTTCTGGTTCCTGTAAACACATAGAAGAATAATACAATCAGAATCTGAATCAAGATATGCTGCATCCTCAGTCTGTGATAATTCATCCAGGACCACATCAGCAGGATGTTCATCAGCAGACAGGAAAACGTATTGGGATGACCAAAGCCGAAGGTGTATTTCATTTCGCCGGACACGGAGATGAAATTGTATCTTCCCAATACGGACGTGGCAAGCGCAAGCAGCACATGAAACGCCAGGAACAGCGTTTCATAAAAGAACATAAACCGGATGATGCGATGGACGTTTTGCCGGGTCGAGGCGACGCATATCGCCGCAATCAGAAGCATCCGCAGATTGCCCATCCGATACGACGTGTATGCCGCCAGCGCGAGCACGACAAAATATACGCAGTAGGCAGATGGCCTGCATCCCTTCTTGAACACCGAGCAGAACAGCAGCACGCAGCCTGCCAGCGCCAGCAGATCATCCGCAATTCCCGTTACGGGCAGAAGCTTGGATGTACTGAAGATGGTTTTGATGATCAGGCACAGCAAGCCCGCCTTAAAGCAGGTATTTACCTTGGGTACTCTGTATGTCATGCCTCACCTCGTCATCAGATACGCATCGAGTTCCCGCGCGTATTTCTGTGCATTGAATCCGCCGGCGGCTTTCTGCGCATTTTTGCGGATCGTTTCAAACGACTGCTGACTAGCGGCATTCGCCTTCACCCAGGCAAGCTTCTGTGCAAGCGCGCTCGCAGAATGCGCCTCCACCAGAAAACCGTTTTCTTCATCCGAAATCAACTCCGGAAGCGCGCCGTTGTTGGTGCATATGCAAAGCAAACCGTAAGCCATCGCTTCCACAACGGTGATGCCAAATCCTTCTTCCCATTCAGGCGCATGCACAAATATGTCCGCCTTGAGCAGGAACGGCGTGATATCGTGCTGCAAACCGACAAAGTCAACTGCCTGACTGACGCCAAGCTCAGCAGCCAGCGCTTCCAGCTGCTCCCTGTAAGGACCGTCTCCTACGACGGTCAGGTGCATATTCTTGTACAGACCGTCATGCGCCAGAGCGCTGAGAATGGTCTGCACGCCTTTTTCCCGGATCAGCCTTCCGACATAAACCACTTCCGGTTTCTCGCTGAACGCATTGACCGGCGGCAGAACTTCCGGAATGCTGACCGCATTATATAAGACATATACGTTTTTCTTATTTATGCCAAGTACATGTTCAAGGCTCTTTTGTACGCTGCCGGATATGGCAATGATTCCATGGGCAGACTTAAAGCCGATGTAATGTACGAGTTTTCGAATTGAAGCGCCCTTTTCGTGGGCAGCGATAATATCTGCTGCGTTTGCGTGCGCATACGCAACCAGCTTCACGCCCGGCAGAAGAACTCTGCTGCAGGCCAGTACAAGCTTAAAAATCGGAGAGGAGTGATGGGAAACAATAACGTCAAGCCGAAGAGTCTTTAAGCGGTTCATGATCCATTTGAGTCTTGCCGCATTCCCGCGAAGCTCCGCCGGCACATAAAGAACTTCCTTATTCATCGCAGCGATTTCATCTGCAATGACGCCGCCCGAATACACAAAAAGAAAGACATTCTCATGCTGCGAATATCCTGCATAGTTCCTCATCAGCGTTTCAATTCCGCCGATTCCACCACTGGTCAGCAAGTGAAGTACTCTCATGATTTCCCACTCTTTCCTGACATGCTGTTTTGCCATCGCCGCAAAAGCGATCAGCATGTCCTAATTGAGAGCTGTCCAGGTACGCGATATTGTACCTGGACAGCTCTTATCATTTTGGACACGACCGACATCAGGCCGCCAACGCCCTTTGCGGACTTGCCGCAAAGGGTCGTTGGTCAGCCCCGATCAGTCAGAACTTAGCTGTAACCCCTTGCAGATCAAGGCATTACCAGCTTGCCGTCAGCCGCAAACTCATAGTTCGCGCAGGGCAGCAGATCGTTGTTGAGCGTGACATAATACGTCTGACTGGTGACAATGATGCCGCCGGTCTTCGCGTAGTAGTAGTCATCGCCAATCTTGATCAGACCCGCTCTGGTACGTACGCCGTCGACATAGTAGTACAGACCGCCGTCTTCCTCAACAATGCCGTTGAGCTTCTCCTCGTCGGAGCCGCCATCGGCGCTGCTGAAGATGATCTTGCCATCCGCGTCGAAGTCGTAGTAGCCGCAGGGCAGCAGGTCGTTGTTGACCGTGACCCAGTACGTCTGACTGGTGACGATCACGCCGCCGGTCTTCGCGTAGTAGTAGTCATTGCCGATCTTGACAAGACCCGCTCTGGTGCGTACGCCGTCAACGTAGTAGTACAGACTGCCGTCTTCTTCAACGATACCGTTGAGCGTCTCCGTGTCGGGCTCGTCGTCTTCGTTTTCGAAGATGATCTTGCCGTCCGCGTCGAAGTCGTAGTAGCCGCAGGGCAGCAGGTCGTTGTTGACCGTGACCCAGTACGTCTGACTGGTGACGATCACGCCGCCGGTCTTCGCGTAGTAGTAGTCATCGCCGATCTTGATCAGACCCGCTCTGGTGCGTTCGTTGTTGACGTAGTAGTACAGACCGCCGTCTTCAGCAACGATGCCGTCCTTGATCGTCAGCATCTTGCCGTCCGCGCCGAAGTCGTAGTAGGCGCAGGGCAGCAGGTCGTTGCTCAGCGTGACGTAATATCTCTGATCGGTGACGACCACGCCGCCGGTCTTGACGTAGTAGTAGTCATTGCCGATCTTGATCAGACCCGCTCTGGTACGTTCGCCGTCGACATAGTAGTACAGGCCGCCGTCTTCAGCAACGATACCATTGAGCTTACCATCGTCAGGTTTATCGTCTTCGTTTTCGAAGATGATCTTGCCGTCCGCATCGAAGTCGTAGTACGCGCAGGGCAGCAGGTCGTTGTTGACCGTGACCCAGTACGTCTGACTGGTGACGATCACGCCGCCGGTCTTCGCGTAGTAGTAGTCATTGCCGATCTTGATCAGACCCGCTCTGGTACGTTCGCCGTCGACATAGTAGTACAAGCCGCCGTCTTCAGCAACGATGCCGCTGAGCTTCTCATCGTCAGAGCCATCATCTTCGTTGTCAAAGATGATCTTGCCGTCCGCACCGAACTCGTAGTAGCCGCAGGGCAGCAGATCGTTGTTGAGCGTGACATAATACGTCTGATTGGTGACGACCACGCCGCCGCTCTTCGCGTAGTAGTAGTCATCGCCGATCTTGATCAGACCCGCTCTGGTGCGTACGTTGTTGACGTAGTAGTACAGACCGCCGTCTTCAGCGATGATGCCGTTCTTGACAGTCATCATCTTACCTTCCGCATCGAATTCGTAATAACCGGCAGGCAGCAGGCCATTGGTATTGGAAACCCAATACAGCTGGTTAGTCACGACTTCGGCAGAGCCCTTGACGTAGTAGTAGTCATCGCCGATCTTGATCAGACCCGCGCCGATAGGAAGACCGGTTTCGTAATAGTACAGACCGCCCTTTTCAGCGACGATGCCGTCCTTCATCCTGCAGTTCTCATCGAAGCAGTAGATTCTCGGCTCCATCAGACCGTTGGGATTGTACACGTAGTAGTCACCGGTGACCGCTGCATAACTACTGTTGAAGAAGTAGTAGTAGCCGTCGATGTAGTACAGACCTTCCTGACACTTGCCGTCGATCAGATAGTAGAGCTTACCCTCATGCTCGAACAGGCCGGTGCCTTCGATCCTGCGGATCAGCGCGCCGTTCTCATCAAACTCGTACCACTCCGTGTACAGGTTGTAGGATTCTCTGACCATGTAGTAGCCTTCGACGCGGTACTGCTTGTAGAAGTAGTACGTTTCGCCGTCGATCTCCTGCCATCCGGTGTAATAGAAGTTCGGACCGTAGGAATACATGGTGCCATTCTTGTCCTCTACCCACACGCCGCTGAGCAGTCGTCCGTTCTGGTCAAACTCGTACGTGATGCCGGAAATCGTCTGCTTGCCGACAACCGCCTTACCATTGCCTGCGAAGTAATGCCATGCGCCGGCAATCATGTGCCATCCGGTTCGAATAACGCCGAACTGCGCGTAATAGGTCGCGCCGTCCTTGGTGAACAGGCCGGTGTACTTCGTCTGACCGACGTTGATGCCGCTCGTGCCGAAATTGTAGTAGTACAGCTGCTCCGTGCCGTCTTCTGCCTTTTCGGGGATCTGCACAACGCCATACTGACGTACGCCCTTGATGTAGTAGGCAAAGCCGCCTTCAACACCAATCCAGCCATCCTTGAGCTCGTTATTCAGGGTGAACTCATCGGTAATGGTGGCATAGGTGTCACGGAAGTAACCGCCGGCGTCTTCGGCCATTGCCGGATTGCGATACGGGTACACTCCGAAGATCGCCTGGTTTTCAGACTTCTGCGCGAAGGAGTACAGACCGCTTGCGCGCATGTAGATCTCGTAACCGACCTCGCCCGTGCTCACAGCGTCAATGCGGGTCTTCTCGTCGGACAGCACGCCATCCTTCGGCGTGAGCTTGATGCCGTTGATCAGGCACAGCGGATTCGCCGTGGCCGGGTCAAGGGGCTGAGAAACGCGGATCCAGTTCAGGGTCAGCGTCAGGGTGTTGGTGGTTTCGTCGAATTCGATGCCCGTAACATTGCCGGAAGCATCCTTGCTGAGCTGGAAGTAATCGTTGACGACCTTCAGATCGCTGTAGTCCACAACAAACTGATCGTCAAAGTCAACGGTTGCTTTGACCCAGGTCAGGTCACTGATACGCTGTGCCAGCTGCATCAGGAAGGTCCACGCGGACGCGCCTTCCAGGTCAGCGCCAGGCAGCATGTAAATCAGTTCATCCAGACGTTCCGGAATCGGGATCGCCGTCATGTCCATGGCGAAGGTGTAGTTGACCTCCATCTGCTTCGCCGGGTCATCGACGTAGTAGGTGCCCGTGGTACCGTCTTCCAGGGTGGCGTTCGTAACATTACGCGTCCAGGCCAGCATACGGCTGCCGCCGGAGGTCTTGTTAAAGTCGAAGTACTTATCACCCTGTTCAAAGAACATGACATTGATGGATGCAGTCTTGCTCGCGTTCGCCTTCAGGCTTGCCTTGATGGTGGTGGTCGTCAGCTTCGTGCTGGGATTCGTCGCGAAGAACATGCCCTGCATTTCACCCGCATCGCTGTTGTACGAGAAGTTCACATCGGAAGAGGTAATCGCGATGTCCTTACCGGCGAAGCGCGCCATCAGAGGCAGTTCAACGCTGGCTCCGTACAGTACGTCAACCTTGGTCTTCGTGAAGTACAGCTGATCGGGGTGGGTGACGGTCATGGTCTTGGAACCTACAACAACCGGCTCCTGACCCTCTGCCGCAGCAGGCTGCATCAGGTAGACGGTGATCTCGCCAAGGCCCTTACCGCTGAACACGCCCTCCTCGGAGATCGAGGCAAAGCTTTCGTCGCTGACAGCCCAGTAAACGTTCTCCGGCAGATCGACCGTGTTGCCATTGGGGCTGATACCGATCGCAGTCATCTGAACCGGGGTGCCAACGGTGGCGTAGTCGTAGTCGGATTCGACCACCGCGTGATCAAACGCGGTAGAGCTGGGCGCCGTGGAGTAGAACAGCAGAGAGGTGGAAACGGAACGGGCAACACCGTCAGAAGGTCTGTTGATAACCGTCAGATCCTCGCTGCCGGTATCACGGATGACGAAGGTGGAAGAACCGCCGCCGTCAAGGTTGAGCGCCTGCACACAGCCGGCTTCCTTCATGATGTAGCCAATGTCCAGCGTGCCGCCGCCCGTGGAGAACGGCTCCTGACGGCCATCAAGAACCGCCAGAATGACCTTACCCGTCGCGGTGATACCCACGGAGGTACGGGGCGCCTTGTCGGTGCTTCTGCCGACAACCTCGCCGTCCTTGACGACAAACTCGCCAAAGCCGCCGATGGCTTCCTGGATGTTGGCCTTCTGCGCCTTGTAGTCGGCAGCAGAGCCAATGATCGCCTTGCCGCTCTTCGTGATGGCAAAGAAGCCAGCGTTGTTGGTGTCGGGATACCATTCCACACCGTTCATGACCAGCAGGCCGCCCGGAGTACCGTCGGACATGTCGTATCCGCCGGCGTTGGTTGCCACAATGGCCTGGAAGTTGGGAATGTAATCCTCGCTCGCAGGATCACCGTAGCGATCCTGAACGTTCTGCGCCTGATCCTTGACGCGGGCCATTCCCCACTCGGGGTTGTCCAGCGTGCCCGGATCGCGGTCGTAGTAGTTGACGAACATGCCGACGTCTTCACGGTTCACAGCAGCAGTGGCGACGTAGAAGACGATCTGCTTGCCGTCCATGTTGGTAGCATAGTTCGTGGTAGCGGTGATGCCGGGGGCGAGATACGTGGTCTGCGAGTCAAAGACCGTATAACGGTCGTTGAACAGGTTTTCAACGTAGTCGCCGGCAATCTTACAGATTTCATCAGCAAAGGCATAGCAGGTCGCTTTGCGCAGTTCACTCAGCGCATCGCCGCTGTACTGGAAGGTACGGGTGCCTTCCAGCGTGGTGAGCAGCTTGTTGCTGGTGTACGCATTGTACACCGCAGTACGCAGCTCCTGACGCGTGCTGACGCCGCCAAGGCGGTTGTTGATGAAATAGTCGACACGACGGGTGAAGGACAGGTCTTCATCGTAGTAATACTCTTCAAGGAGCTTGGACAGATCGCCCGCCTGATAGCGGCCGATCAGCTGCTTCATGAAGTAGAAGCCGTCCATGTCGTCATACATGTCCGAAATGCCGAAGGAGCCTTCGGAACCGGCCAGCTCAGAAGAGAACAGCAGCTTCTCACGAATCTTCGTTACCTTCTGTTCAAAGCTCAGATCCATCAGGTCATAATTGTCTGCGTACTGATCGACGGTATCCACCAGGTCAACAAGGTCGCCCGCCCAGCCGGAAATATCGGCGTGGTTCTGGCTCTTCATGTTGTGGTAGGTCAGGTCCATCAGTCCGAAGAGGTGACCGCTGCCGACCCTTACCGTGCCGGTCCGGCCATACTGCTTTTCCCCATTGGGGACGTTGTACGTCTTGAGCTTCTTGAGGCCGGAAACGTTCAGCATCTCCGCCTGTTCAGCGGTATAGCCGAAGGTCTCGGGGTTGGTCTTGATGGTGTCTTCCAGCTGGTAGACATAATCACGGAAGGCGGTGTTTTCCTCGCCCGCCATGATGCTCCAGGAACCGGAGGTATAGTTGGAAACACCGGTGCGGATGTAGTTGAGCGTCAGCGCCAGCGGATCCGTACCCGGATTCTCACGGGCGTAGTTGTTTGCGAACATCTCCAGCACGCTGACGTTCAGCAGGAACATTTCAAGGTTCGGGTTGGACTCGATCGGTACCTTCGGATACTCCTCATAGTCCTCGCTGCGCAGATCGCAGAGCAGACACCTCCGATGCTCGTTCCAGCCGATGCTGGTGTACGTGGCCTTCTTGGCATCCATGTCCACCCAGCTGTGCGACAGGGCAGCAATGGGATCCTCGTCGTAGTTACAGATGTTACAGTAGCTGGCGCCCTCCTTGTGACCATCAACGCCACAGCGGGGCTCAACTTCCATATCCGCAACGATCCATTCGTGATCGGTCTTCGGGACTTCATCCTGAGCAACCATCACCTCGCCGCACCATTCGCAGTGAGAGCCTTCGGTCAGGCCGGTCTGCATACAGGTGGCCGCCACCGCGGGATCGGTCACGATCTGATGATCCTGCTTTGCGTTGTACTGTTCATAGCAGCGATAGCAGATGGACAGTTCGTTCTGGCAGGGATACATCTCGTTCCACTGGTGTCCAAGCGCCGGCAGCACTTCGCTGTTCTGCAGGCCGGTCTTACAGACGGAACACGCAGTGGTGGCCGTCCAACCGTCTTCAGTACAGGTGGGTTCCTTGCCTTCCTTGATTACTTCAGGCGTGTGCTTGGGCTGCGTGATCACAGTTTCATGGAGATTACACAGCGTACACTTCTGCTTGTAGCCGCCATCCGAGTTACAGCTGTGCAGCATGTCGCTCGCATGCTCCCAGATGTGGCCTTCCGGATCAACCGGCGTAACGACGGTCTTGGTCAGGCCGCAGATCGCGCTGGTGTCAATCGCAACGGTTTCCGTGACAGCAGGCTCTCCGGTTTCAGCCGCAAGCGCCGCATCGTCCATGAGCATCATGTCATCGGCAACCGCCATGGTATCCATCAGCATCATGTCATCAGCAATCGCCATGTCATCCATCAGCGGCATGTTGTCCATGATGGAGTCATCGGTCGCAGCCTTGGTATTGATACAGATGAACACGCTCTCGCCTTCCGCCTTACAGTTGGCGGCGGAGATCACTTCATACTCGAACCAGGTATGCGCGTCGGGATCGACAGGGATGGACTCGTACTTTCTCAGAGCACCGGTTTCACCCATGCTGACGCATTCATTGTTGATACAAGTATAGGTCTTCTCGCCCTCCGCCTGACAGGTGGAAGCCAGGGTTACAACACCCTCGTTCCAGGCGTGGTTGTCAGGATACAGTTCAGGATCAAACGCTTCCGCTTCCGTCTTGGTCACGGTGCAAACGCCCGCGGCGACGGCCGCAATCGGTTCTTCCTGCGCTTCTTCCTGCGCTTCTTCCTGAGCTTCGGTCTGTTCGTCAGTCTGTTCGTCAGCCAGCATCTCGGCCACCGCAGCAGCATCAGCCTCGTTGAGGCAGTGGAACAGGCGTTCACCCGGTTCATAACAGGTCGGTTCCTTCGTTACGACGCCTTCGCCCCAGGTATGGTTGTCAGGGTCGATGGGCAGAACCACGGTATCCAGCACGGTTTCGGTGGCATTGCCCGCCTCATCCGCAGCAAAGTTCTGTCCGCAGCCCTCGCAATGCCAGTAGGCAATGTTGCCTTCCGTCTGGCAGGTCGCCGCAACGGCAGAGACAAACGTCAGGTTGTGCGGAACCATCTTCAGCGCGGCGATGTCGCTTTCCAGAATCAGCGCCTGGATGGTCGGATGCAGCTCGGCATACACCGTATCAAGGGTTACGGTCACAACGCCCTTGCAGCTGTTGGCGCAAACGAACACGATCGTGCCGTTTTCAACGCAGGAAGCCGCCTTGGACAGCGTCTCGTCCTTGATGTAGTTATGGTCAGTTGCGGGGATGTCCGC
This sequence comes from Clostridia bacterium, assembly GCA_017547805.1. Taxonomy (GTDB): domain Bacteria; phylum Bacillota; class Clostridia; order Christensenellales; family Aristaeellaceae; genus Ventricola. Next base: position 53,685 of record JAFYOR010000010.1, on the reverse strand, counting down.
GCTCTTCGTCTGCACCGCAAAGGCAGTGTTTTCAAAGGCAGCGGAGGTCCACAGACCCTTACCGATGGCTTCGCAGGTTTCCGGCGTAACCACGGTGTAGGTCGCATCGACCGTTTCCGTTTCAATATGCGTCGCATCGTAGACGCACACACGGTTCGCGGTCACGGTCGCGGTCGTGGTTCCGGTGGTGTTGTCCTCGGTCCACGTGTAGGTTGCTACGCCGTACGTATGGACGAGAGCCGGGATCACAACTTCCTTCTCCTGCGCCACAAAGGCCGGGTTCTGGAAGGCTCCAGTGGTCCACAGCGCAACGCCTTCCGTCTCACAGGCAGCAGCCGTCACAATCGTCTGGGTCGCGTTGACTGTTTCGGTTTCGAAGTGCGCAGCATTGTTCGCGCACAGGCGGAACGCGGTAACCGTCTTGTTGTCAGCGCTCCAGGTGTAGGTCACATCGCCAAAGGCGTGGCCGGTGGTCGGAGTCACAACTTCCTTCTCCTGCATAGTAAAGGCAGCATTCGTGAAGTTGGCGGTGGTCCACTTGCCCTGTTCATCGGTGTCGCAGGTCATCTTCGTTGTGACCTTGTAGGTCGCGTTGGCGGTTTCGGTTTCAACATGCTCGGCGTTGTTGGCGCACACGCGCGTCGCGGTGACAGAGGTGTTGTCCTCGCTCCACACATAGCTCACTTCGCCGAACGCATGCGGGAATGCGTCAAGCACGATTTCCTTCGTCTGCACAGCAAAGGCTTCATTCGTGAAGGCCGCGCTGGTATAGACGATCTTGCCGTCCTTTTCGCACTCAGCCGGAGTTTCCTCGCCGGTCGCGGCAACGGTTTCGGTTTCAACATGCCCGGTGTTGTTGGCACACACGCGCGTCGCGGTGACAGAGGTGTTGTCCTCGCTCCACTCGTAGGTCACTTCACCGAAGTCATGACCAAACGCAGTCAGAACGACTTCCTTCGTCTGCTTGGCAAAAGCTTCGTTCGTGAAGGCCGCACTGGTATAGACGATCTTGCCGTCCTTGTCGCACTCAGCCGCAGTTTCCTCGCCGGTCGCGTTGGCGGTCTCGGTTTCAACGTGCTTGTCGTTGGTCTTACACACGCGCGTCGCGGTAACAGAGGTGTTGTCCTCGCTCCACGCGTAGGTCACTTCACCGAAGTCATGACCAAACGCAGTCAGAACGACTTCCTTCGTCTGCACAGCAAAGGCTTCATTCGTGAAGGCCGCGCTGGTATAAACGATCTTGCCGTCCTTTTCGCACTCAGCCGCAGTTTCCTCGCCGGTCGCGTTGGCGGTCTCGGTCACAACATGCTCGGTGTCGTTCTTACACGTGAGGGTCGCGGTGACAGAGGTGTTGTCATCACTCCACGTGTAAACCGCAGCGCCATAGTCATGGCCGAGCTTCGTGATTTCAACTTCCTTCGTCTGCGCCGCAAAAGCGGTGTTCGTGAAGTCAGCAGAGATCCACTTGCCCGTTCCGTTGGCTTCACAGGTCGCAGCCGTCACGATCTCGTAGGTCGCAGCGACGGTCTGCGTCTCCTTTTCCGTGGCGTCGTTGGCACATACGCGCAGTGCGGTAACATACTTATTGTCCGCGCTCCACGTGTAGGTCACATCGCCATAGGCGTGGCCGGTGGTCGGGATCACAACTTCCTTCTCCTGCACAGTAAAGGCAGCATTCGTGAAGTTGGCGGTCCACTTGCCCAGGCCGTCAGCGACGCAGGTCTTCTTCGTCACGACCTTGTAGGTCGCAGCGACGGTCTCGGTTTCAACATGCTCGGTGTTGTTAGCACACACGCGTGTCGCGGTGACGGAAGTATAGTCCTCGCTCCACTCGTAGCTCACATCGCCGAAGTCATGATCAAACGCGTCAAGCACGATTTCCTTCGTCTGCACAGCAAAGGCTTCGTTTTCGAAGGCCGCGCTGGTATAGACGATCTTGCCGTCCTTTTCGCACTCGGCCGGGGTTTCCTCACTGGTCGCGGCAACGGTTTCGGTCACAACATGCGTTGCGTCGTTACCGCACGTGAGGGTCGCGGTGACAGAGGTGTTGCCCTCGCCCCACGCATAAACCGCCTCGCCATAGGCATGACCGGTCTTCGTGAGTTCAATTTCCTTCGTCTGCACCACAAAAGCAGTGTTTCCAAAGGCAGCAGAAGTCCACTTACCCAGACCATCGGTCTCACAAGTCTCAGCCGTCACGATCTCGTAGGTCGCTTCGGCAGTCTCGGTTTCAACATGCGTGGCGTCGGTCTTACATACGCGCGTCGCGGTAACAGAGCCGAAGCCCTCGCTCCACTCGTAGGTCACGTCGCCAAAGTCATGACCGAGCTTCATGATTTCAACTTCCTTCGTCTGCGCCGCAAAAGCGGTGTTCGTGAAGTCAGCAGAGGTCCACTTGCCCAGACCATTACCTTCGCAGGTCGCAGCCGTCACGATCTCGTAGGTCGCTTCGGCGGTCTCGGTCTCAACATGCTCGGCGTTGTTGGCGCACACGCGCGTCGCGGTGACAGAGGTGTTGTCCTCGCTCCACACGTAGCTCACTTCGCCATAGTTATGGTCGGTGGCCAGAATGATCCAGCTATCCTTTTCAATCTTGTGCTGGCCTTCCGCCTCGGTGTAGAAGTTCTCACAGGCAGAGCAGTACCAGTAAGCAGAATTACCCGCTTCGGTACAGGTCGCCGCCTTGGCTTCGGTGCCCGTGATGGTGCCTTCGTGATCACAAGTCAGTTCCGGAATGACGGTGTCCACATTCTGCTTATCGCCGCAGACAGTACATTCCTCGTGCTTGATGCCGGTTTCCGTCTTGGTGGCCGGCTTATCAATCACCCACTGATAATTGTGACCCGTCGCTGCAACCTCGTCACCCACATAGCTGTGGTTACAGACAGTACAGGTATACGTCGTATAGCCCGCGTCCGTACAGGTGGGCGCAGTCACAGCAGCAGCATAGGCATGACCCGGTGCCGGAACAACAATGGTCTCGCGGGAGGTTTCCACGCTGCAAACCGTACAATAAGTCACGTTGTCGTACTTACCGTCCGTCTCACACTCCGCAGGCTCTTCGTTTTCAACCACGATTGCACCGTCGGTATGACCCGTCGCCGGAACAACGTTGGTCTTGCGGGAGGTTTCCACGCCGCAGACCGTACACTTGATCACAGTGTCGAAGCTGCCGTCCGCAGTACAGGTCGGAGCAACCTTGTTATCAATCGCGGCTTCGCCGTCGGTGTGACCCGTCGCGGCAACCGTGATCGTGTCGCGGCCCAGTTCCACATCACAGACAGAGCAGTACACGACTTCGTCGTAGCTGCCAGCCTCGGTACAGGTCGGAGCCTTCTCGTTTTCCCTCTTGGCTTCGGCTTCGGTGTGACCCGTCGCGGCAACCGTGGTGGTTTCGCGGGACAGTTCCGCAGTACAGTTCTCGCAGTACACGACGGTGTCATAGCTGCCGTCCGTGGTACAGGTCGCCTTGCCGTCGTTCTCCTTCACAGGATCGCCTTCGTCATGACCCGTCGCCGGAACCACAACATGCGTGCTGTTCAGGACTTCGTTACAGGTCGTACAGCGCACGACGGTATCATAGCTGCCGTCCGTAGTACAGGACACCGGAACAACGTTTTCATCCTTGGCCTCACCGGCGGTATGACCGAATGCGGGATACGTGGTGGTTACGCGGGAGACTTCGCCTTCGCAAACCGTACAATAGATGACAGTGTCATAGCCGCCGTCAGTCGTACAGGTCGCATCGGCTTCGTTTTCCTTCACGGCTTCGCCTTCGGTGTGCGCCAGCTTGGGAACGGTGATGGTCTCGCGGGAAGTTTCACCGCCGCAAACCGTACAATAAGTCACGTTATCGTACTTACCGTCTGCCTTACAGGACGTCGCGACTTCGTTCTCAACCACGATGTCGCCAGCGGTGTGACCAAGCGACGGAACAACGGTGTTCACGCGGGAGGTTTCCATGCCGCAAACCGTACAATAGGTCACGGTGTCGTAGCTGCCGGCGTTATCACAGTCCGCAGCCACTTCGTTTTCCGTCTTAGCTTCGCCGGCGGTGTGACCCAGCGCCTTATCCTCGACGGTATTGCGGGACAGTTCCGCAGTACAGACAGAGCAGTACACGACTTCGTCGTGGCTGCCAGCCTCGGTACAGGTCGGAGCGACGACGTTTTCGATCACCGCGTCGTCTTCATCATGCCCCTGCGCCTTAAGAACGATGGTATCGCGGGAGAGTTCCTCGCCGCCGGCAGTACAATACGCAACAAGATCGTAACTGCCGTCAACCGTACAGGTTGCCTCCACAACATTCTCCTGCACAGCAGTGCCCGGGGAATGCGAGACGATCGCAAGCTCGGTATGCACGGTGGTGAGCACCGAGTTACACGTCGTACAGCGAACGACCGTATCGAAGCCGCCGGTCTTTTCACAGGTCGACTCAACACGGTTTTCCTCCGCGGGTTCGCCCTCAGTATGACCCGTTGCGGACAGTACTGTTACTACCGGATCTTTCAGTTCTACATTACAGACAGAACAGTACGTTTTGACAACGATGCTGCCTTCCTCCTCACAGGTGGCAGGTTTCTCTGTCGTCTCAGTCGCCTCGGTGTGACCCGTTGCATCAACCGTGATGGTCTCACGGGACATTTCCGCCTTACAGACAGAACAGTACACGACGCTCTCGTAGCTGCCGGTCGCCGTACAGGTCGGATCGACATTGTTTTCGACCACAGCTTCGGCCGCGGTGTGCGGAACCATGTCAACCGTAACAGCAGTACGGGACAGTTCCGCATTACAGACGGAGCAGTACACGACAGAGTCGTAGCTGCCCGCCGCCGTACAGGTCGGAGCGACATTGTTCTCAATCACGGCATCGCCAGCGGTGTGACCCAGCGCTGCCACATAGGAATTCTCGTCAATTGTGAAGTCGCCGCAGTTACAGGAAGTCTTGGTGTAGCCCTGCTCGGTACAGGTGGCCGGAACGACCACTTCAGCACGTGATGCATGATCGCAGGTCCAGACGCCATCTTCCTTAATCATCGTAACTTCGCCGATAATTCCATCCGTTTCCGTATAGGTATTATCATCGTTACGAAGCTTAAGAGAAGTGATCGGAATGGAAATGAACGTTTCCTTCTTCTGATCACCGCTGCTATCCGTCAGATGCTTCACCTGATACAGCGTAGCACCTTCCTGACTCGGATTCATGATGACCTTGCCGGAACCGACGATATTCGCGCCGCCGGCCGTGGTGTACGCATAGCCCTTGGAAAGGTCTGCCGTACCGTCAATCCTGACATAGGCATCCTCTCCTCTGCCGCCCACCTTCGTCGCAGAAGGCGGATAGAGAAGGTTGACATATGCCACGTCATTCGGACTGCAGTAGGAAGGACCTTCGCCATCTCCACCCGTGCCGGACGACAGATTCCACTCATCGTAGTCAAAGACATAGATGTTGTTTCCGCTGCCCAAAGAACAGGTGGCGCCTTCTTTAATGATGAACTGCACACCGGGCTGCAGGAGAACATCCTGCGTCATATTGACCTTACCGCTGTGCATTCGGATGGTCATATTGCCGTTGAGGGGCAGTACATAATTCTTTGAATTGACCGTTTTAGTTCCAAGCAGGCTCAGCTTCATGGAAAGAGACAGGCTCTTGATGCTGAGCGTTCCGTAAACATCGATCTCAAGTCGGCCATTGTTCTCATTATAATCCTTGATGATTTTGCCGCTGTCAATGTTGAACAAACCGCTGGAACCGATAAACGGTACCGCAGATTCCTGAATGCCGGCAAGCGTAACAACAATGGACATATAGCCATTTTCTACTGCGCCCGCTTCAAGAGTCATGGGAACTTCGACATTCTGCACATAGTACTGAGAGAACGGGAAAACTCTCTTCGAATTGTCGATCATGCCGGACGTGTTATCGCCGCCGCGCCAGTCCATTACCTGGAAGCACTCATAAACAGTACCACCGTTCTGGATGGTGACAGAGCCCTTGCCCGTAATATAGCCCCACACATACAGCTTGCCGCCGTTCGGTACGGTAATGCTGCTGCCGGATTCCATGTTGACAAACGCAGTAGGACCATGCGGAGAACTCATGCCACTGCCGGAATGCTGCGTGGAGGGAATGCTCAGAGCGCCCTCGACAGTCAGGTTCGCTCCTTCTGCCATCGTCAGCGTGCGATATGCCGTAGGAGTCACAATACTGGTCACATCCGTTGTCGCAGGCTTGGTCGTCTGCACCGTATTCGCCGCATCAAACGGAACGAGCAGCGTCATGCCGCTGGGAATGGTGTATTCGCCCGCGGGCAGCGTGCCATCGTTCATCAGAACAACGGTCTTATTGCTGGCGGTCGAAGCCATCGACACCGCCGTATTCAGGTCGCCATATACCAGCTTGTTGCCGGTAGGATCAACCATGAAGTAGGCATTGCCGCCCGTCATCACAGCCTTGACCGTAATGTCGGCACTGGGATTGACCGTATACGCCGCGTCATAGGAAAGGAGCTTATTGTCCTTATCCACCCAGCACAGGAACGAATCGCTGGTCGCGGTCAGGGTAACGCCATCCGTAGCCGTGACATCCGGGATGGTGATGGTCGCAACGCCATCCGCTTCCACCGTTTCGCCCGTCACAGAAGAAGTGACCGAGCCGTTAGCCGTCGGATATTCCACGGTGACCGTAAACGCCTGATTCGCGTCCGTAAACGTGATATTGCTGAAGACAACCTTGTTTACAGTCGAATTAGCGCCGGTGGTAATCGTAATGGTAAAGGAGCCGCCAGCTTCCAAAGACTTGCTGTAGTTGGTCTTGCCTGCGAGGTCCTCGCTACCAGCAACAATCTTATTGACACTGGTCTGTACCATATCAAAAGACACAGAACCCGCCGCATCAGACGTATTGGTGATCGTCAGCTCCATCGTCGCGGCTGTACCAGAACCGCCGCACGATCCGTCCTTACCGGAAATCGACGCAGTAACCGTTCCGCCAGATTCCGACAAAGTGCCGGTATTGGTGGCGAACTTAACGCTATTCACGGTGTACTCCGCTTCCACCATCACGGCATACGCATTCTCCGCAACGGTGCGATAACGGATGCAAAGCTGGGAATTGATGTCATTGTACAGGAGCAGCTGTTCTTCCTCGGAGAGCTGCTTCGCCTTTTCTGCCATCTCATCCTGCTTCGTCAGGGACGCCTGAGCAGCCTCGTAGCTTTCGTGGTTGCCATAGGCATAGAGCAGGTACTCATCCGGCATATCCGGCGTGATGCCCAGCGCCTCGATATATGCAGCGACTTCCGCGCGCATGGATTCGAGGGTCACGGTTTCCTCTTCCTCCGCCGGTTCCTCGGCTGCGATCAGCTCGATCAGGTCCGCGCGGATGAAGCCGGTGTAGCCGTTGTAGGAAACGCCGTACCAGAGGGTATCCTCGACGGTTTCCTCACCAAGAACAGTCACCTCGGTGCCCATCTTCTCGATCTGCAGCACGAGCATGCTCTGGCTGTCGGCGCCGGCTCGGATGTTGACGGCGTCCTTCACGGTCACAGCCTGACACGGATAGAGGCCGCTTTCGTCCGGAGTGATTTCCGGCGTCTCGGTAACGGCAGCGTCGGGATGATCCGCCCAATACTTGCGCATCAGCGTATCGATGGACGCATAAGCATAGATGCTTTCATCCGTCAGCTGATATTCGCGGCGGCAGACGGTGGGCGTGGCATTGCCTTCGATGGTGTAGAGCGTGCTGCCCGCCACCTTCTCAACCAGACCAACATGCTTGAGCGCCTTGCTGGCGGTATCTTTAAAGAAGACAAGGTCGCCCTTCTTGGGCGTGTAGTACTCCAGATCCACCATGTACGCCTGCGCGCTGGTCATCTTCTTGGCAAGAGATTCAACGTGCGCATCGGTGGGGAAGTAGGACTTGGGAATGCCGGCATAGTTCGCGCAGAACGCGATGAACATGCCGCACCAGTCGCCATAAGCAGAACCATACCAGTCGCCGTAGCGGGTATAGTGATACTTCTTACCATCTTCGCCGATGATAAAGTCCTTTTCGCTCTCGGTATAACCGAGCTGGCTCTTAGCGATGGCGATGATGTCATCCGCCCAGATGCCGGTCAGCGCCACATCCTTGACGGACTTTTCCCACGTGCTCTCATACTCGTGGTCACGCTTCGCGCTGGCGAAGGAAACAGACGTTTCCGCCGTGTTTTCGGCAGAGTCGAGCACCCCGATTTCCAGCACGCAATCGCCCCAGGTGGCGGGGGTAAAGGACAGCGAGAGAGACTGTTCCTGCGTCATCACGACGTCGACAGGCTCTACGTCGCCATCAAAAGCCAGCAGATACGGAGCAGTGCCGCCGGTGATGGTGATCTGAACGTTCAGCTCCGTTTCGCCGATCACGACATACGTCGCCTCGGCAGCCGCAGAAATGCTGAGTTCTTCCACAACCGGTTCTTCCTCGGTCGGCTCGTCAGACGGCTCGTCCTCGGTCGGCTCCTCGGTCGGCTCGTCCTCGGTCGGTTCGTCGGACGGCTCTTCCTCGGTCGGCTCGTCAGACGGCTCTTCCTCGGTCGGCTCGTCGGACGGCTCTTCCTCAGTCGGTTCGTCGGACGGCTCTTCCTCGGTCGGTTCGTCGGACGGTTCCTCCTCGGTCGGTTCGTCGGACGGCTCGTCCTCGGTCGGCTCCTCAGTCGGTTCCTCCTCGGTCGGTTCGTCGGACGGCTCTTCCTCGGTCGGCTCCTCAGACGGTTCCTCCTCGGTCGGTTCGTCAGTCGGCTCTTCCTCGGTCGGCTCCTCGGTCGGCTCCTCCTCGGTCGGCTCGTCGGACGGCTCTTCCTCGGTCGGTTCGTCAGTCGGCTCTTCCTCGGTCGGTTCGTCAGACGGCTCTTCCTCGGTCGGCTCCTCGGTCGGCTCTTCCTCGGTCGGCTCCTCAGTCGGTTCCTCCTCGGTCGGCTCCTCAGTCGGTTCCTCCTCGGTCGGTTCCTCAGTCGGTTCCTCCTCGGTCGGCTCCTCAGACGGTTCCTCGGCAGCCGGTTCCTCGGCAGCTGGTTCCTCGGACGGTTCCTCAGCAGCCGGTTCCTCGGCAGCCGGTTCCTCGGCAGCCGGTTCCTCAGCAGCCGGTTCCTCGGCAGCCGGTTCCTCGGCAGCCGGTTCGACCGGCTCGTCCGCAGTCGGAACCACTATCTCGTCATGCACATGTCCGGCATGCTCGTCTTCGATCAGCGCATCCGCGATGGCTCCCGTGGGGAGCATGGAGAACGCCATAGCGAACACGAGAAGCAGAGAAACGAGACGTTTCAAACTGTGTGTTGCCATATCAACCCTTCTTTCATGTATTTCCTATACGCATTCGCATCCAGCAATATGTTCTTCTTTCGAAGATATCGTTTCAGCGAACGATGTCGGGGGGGGGGAGATGGAGAATCTATATAATCATCATTTGCAGATGGGATTTTTTATTTTGCAGCGGGTCAGGATTCAGCCGGGATTTCCTGCGGCCTTTTCCTTGCGCTCACAGCCAGCCAGATTATTCCGATGAGCACGGAAAGAATCGACCAGACGATGCTGTTTGGCAGGATCCATATCCACGGCTTCGTGCCGTAGCGGAACCAGTTCAGCACAAAGCGCGTTGAACCGTAGAGCAGCAGATACCATGCATACAGATGCGTGTCCTTTTCGCGCTTTTCCAGCGCAAGCAGCACGAACATCACCAGCAGAGACGCACACATTTCCACGATCTGACTGGGAAACTGAAAATGCAGCGTCGGCAGGTACTTGCCCACGCAGCAGCCATTGGCAAGGCAATCCAGCTTCATGATGGCAAGCATCAGCGCTTCCGACGGCGCGCACAGATCAAGAATCGTCTTGTATCTGAGTTTCAGCAGCAATGCCGGAGCGATCAGGATCGGCACAAACAGAATCGCGCCGAAAAACGAAGTGCCGCCGAATCTGCCGTTTTCAATGAAAAACATCAGCATTGTTCCCGCGACGCCCGCCACAGTCAGAAGAAAACCAAGGACAATTGCCTTCCACAGGGATACATCCGGATACTTTTTGCGCCTGAGTGTCATCAGCACCATCATGGCCAGCATGCCGATGGCGATGATGCCGAGCCGTTTCAGAGACATTTCTTCCTTCCTCCTTTAAGTTTTTCGGTCCGTGCTTTGGTCAGCGGCGCATGTGCCGTCTGAATCCGAAGCGGTTTCTGCGTTCATTGGCAAAGGCTGTCAATCGCCCGATTCCAATCATAGGTCAGGATACTGTTTCGCGGTTCTTTCTTTTCGGATACCGCTGCGTCAATCAGCCCGTTGAGCGCCTCCGGCTCAAAAGACCGGATCTGATAAAAGCCGTCCCTGCCGCAAAGCGCGGACAGTTCGCCGTATGCCGTATGAACGACCGGAAGATTACAGGATGCCGCCTCAAAAGCGGACAGCGGCGCATCAATGCAGTGCCCTGTGCATGCAACAGGGAAGAAGTACACATCCGACAGCTGATAGATCTCCTCAATGTTCGGAAGATAGGTGTCGATGATCTTGCCATTTCCGCGGTCCTCCAGCCGTTTGCGCAGCCGGGCGTCCTGCTCATTTCGGGTAAATGTGCTGGTCACGATGAGGGAGAAATACTTTTCATCGAGCTTGAGGAACTGCTGCAGGTTTCGTCCTTCATTCATATGACCCACGTGAAGGACGACAACACGATCCTCGGGGATGCCGTATTTTCTTCTGAGCTCCGTTTTTTTCTCCTGCGCAGCGTGGACGTACTTTTCTGTATCTACGCCGGTTTTCAGATATACCGCCTTTTCACCGATCACGCGTTCGCACGCCTGCCACGATTCTTTTGACAGGGAGAACGTCTGCGCGCGGCTCATCCTGAGCAGGCACGCTGCGATCCGGTTGATCTGTCCCTGCATCGACAAAACAACCTTCAGCCGCTTTCTTACAAACAGGGACAGGATGAACATCCTCGCGCAGGCGGGCAGCATTCCGGTGGGGAAGGGGATATAGATCACCTCTTCGCCGCTGCGCCACAAATGGTAAAGAAGACCGGGGTTGAGCATCAGTTTGTTCAGGGACATGTGGCGATCGCTGAGCTGCGTCGTTCTTTCATAGGAAAAAACTCTCGCGCCGGCGTATTGCGCCTTGATGCGTTTGATCAGGCTGTTTGCGACTTTTAATGCGCCCTCGTCTTCCGTTTCGGTCAGACAGTTCGTCAGTATAATCACGCTTGCGTCCGTCCATTCTCATCAAGTTCACAGGTGGAACGCCGGTCCAGCTCTTCTTTGCTGACCTTGCCGTCCCGATAGTCCCGCACAATCCTGTTTTCATACATGCTGTACTTCTTTTCCTTAAAGAAGTTCAGGAACTTGTGCCTGACAACCCACCAGCCCGGATTCCAGATGTACTTATGCATGGCGGGGGATACCGAGCCGATCATCCAGCAATTGCGATCGCAGCAGCGCACCTTTTTGCGCACCGCTTCAGCCTGCGGGCTGTTCCACAGTTCCTCCCAGGTCTGCGCGTTCAGGTTGCCCATGACCTCTTTGTTCTTCGTGCCGTTGCAGGGCATCACATCGCCAAAGGGATCGATGAAGAACGTGTCAAAGCTCATATCGCAGGGGAGCAGGCGTTTCTGGCTGTAGATATAGTTGATCAGGCCATGGTTAAAGTAAGCGCGGAACCACTTTTTCGGGCTGTTGGACTTGAGCAGCTCGTTCACCAGATCCTCAAAGTGTCCGGCAACCATGGGACGATCGTGGATGATATTCTTGCTTTCCACAAAATAGAAGCTGTTGTGCAGCGACGCGGTGGCAAACTCCATGCCCATTTCATCCGACAGCTTATACAGCGGCACCAGATCCTGCGCATTGCAGTCCTGCACGGTCATGCCAAATCCCACGTCCGTCATGCCCATCTCGCGCAGCTTCTTAAGCGTCGTATAGCCGCGATTATAGCCGTCTTCCAGACCGCGGATCGTATTATTCGTCTCTTCAAGGCCCTCGATGGAAATGCGGATGCCGATCTGCGGGAACTCCCTGCACAGATCGATGATGCGGTCCGTGAAGAAGCCGTTGGTGGAAATCACGATGCGCTCGCTCTTTTTATACAGCTCGCGCACGATGTCCTTGAGGTCCTCGCGGATAAACGGTTCGCCGCCGGTGATGTTGGTGAAGTACATTTCCGGCAGTTTGCGGATGGTTTCCAGGGAAATCTCATCCTCGGGACGGGACGGTTCCTTATATCGATTGCACATCGTGCACCGCGCATTGCAGCGATAGGTGACGATTACAGTGCCGTTAAGTTTCTTGGGCATATGCTTTTTCCCTCGTCAGAATACAAGATATTTTGTTGTGCGCGATTCATCCGCTGCGCTGTTACCCGGCGTAGTGCTTCATGAGCTTGCGGACATACTGCTCCGCATCGTCAAAGCGCATGCCGGAGCACCCAGCATAACCGGATGCAGCCGTGTACATCGCGCGGATTTTGTTTTTCAGTTCCTCGCAGTTTCCGCTTTCAAACAGTTCGCCTGTCCTGCCGGGCTCAATCAGTTCGGGAATGCCGCCGATCTGCGCGCCCAGAACGGGCGTGCCGTACATCTGGCTTTCCATGACCGAGAACGGACAATTATCATAACACTCCGATGGACAAACCGTGAAGCATGCTTCGCTGATCAGCGTTTTGAGCGCTTCGCCCGACTGGAAGCCGACATTGGTGATGTTGGGAACATCGCTAAGGCTCTGTTCCAGCGGGCCGGAGCCGGCAAAGACAAACGGAATCTCCGGCAGCTGCCTGCAGGCCTCAATCAGGGTCGCAATGCCCTTTTCCTGCGAGAACCTGCCAAAGTACAGCACGTAATCCTTCTTTTGCACGCTCTTTTGATCCGCCTTGTCAACAAAGTTGTGCAGGGCCACCGTCTTCTCTTTGAGCAGAGGATTCGTATCCAGCTTTGTCTTCATGAAATGCGAACAGCAGATAATGGTATCGATGTGCCGGTAGACACGCGCGTGATTCCACAGCGTGGCTTCCAGCATGCCGATCAGGGACTTGGCGGCGCTGCCGTGAATGCACTTTCCGGCAAGGCAGCTGCCAAAGTGTCCGCCAAGACACTTTTCGCAGTTTGCATTGGTGTTCGGGTTATAGCACAGATGGTTGGGACAAACGAGCTGATAATCGTGCGCCGTGTAGATGATGTTGCACTTTCGGCCGGTCTGCCTGCGCCATTTCACAATTTCCAGAATGATGCTGGGCGTCAGCTGGTAATTGAAGTTGTTGAGGTGGCAGACATCCGGCTTGAAATCATCCAGCACCTGCCTGATCTTGCGGCGTGCCTGCGCCGAATAAATCGTCTTAAGCGGATAGAGAACCTTGGAAAGCCGCGATCCCCCATGGAAATCCATGTTCGCCGTATACGCGCCGACGCTGTTGCCAACGACGCGGTCAGGCGCATCCATGCCGAAATACTGTACTTCGTGTCCAAGCTTCTGCAGCTGCGCGCCCAACTTGAAAATATAGGTTTCCGACCCGCCGTTGGGGTAGAGAAACTTATTGATCATCAGGATCCTCATTGGGCATTAGCCACCTTTCGCACTTCATAGAGCTGCAAAGTCTGCTCCGTAACCTGATCCCAGCTGAAATTGCTCAGAATGAACTGCGCAGCATTTTCCTTGAATGCGCGCACCGTCTGCGGCTGATCCGAGAGCTGCTGCAGGCAATCGCGCAGCGCTTCAATCTGGCCGTGGGGGAACGTAATCCCCGCATCGCATACCACATCCCTGCATTCCGGAATGTCCGATACGATGCAGCAATTGCCGTAGCTCATGGCTTCCAGCAGGCTCAGCGGCATACCCTCCAGAAGGGAGGGCAGGACATACACATAAGCGTTGCTGTAGAGTTCCTCCAGCATCGGCCCCTGAACAAAGCCGGTGAAAATAATGTTGTCGCTGTCTTCCGCCATGGCCTTAAGCTGCGCAAAATAGTCGCCCGAGTCGCTCAGGCCGCCGGCAATGACCAGCTTCTTGTCCGTATGAAGCCCTTTGTAGGCTTCAATGAGATGATGAATGCCCTTTTCCGGCGTAATCCTGCCCAGATAAAGGATATAACTGTCCTTGGCAAGGTCAAGTTCCTGCGCAATCAGCTCCGCCGCCCTTGTTTCAACAGGCGTCACGCCGTTGGGAATAAGCCGCGTATCTCTTGCGTATTTCTCCTTGAAATACGCCTGCACGCCGCGGCTGAGCACGATGATCTCATCGGCATATCTGGCTGCGCATTTTTCGCCCAGCATAATATACGTCTTTGCAAGCCTGCCCCACTTGCTTCGCTGATGATCCAGCCCATGGATCGTCGCCACGCAGCGCTTGCCCATGAGTTTGGGCAGCCAGAGCGTCGCGCACGGCCCTTCGGTATGGAAATGCACCACATCATAGCGGCCAAATGCAGCAAAAACCGAGGCAAGGAGCGAAGCGATCATCGCCGCAATCCCCTTGATATTCAGCGTAGGCACCTTCCTGAGCCGGATACCCTTGTAGATTTTCAGCTTTTCGCAGTCAAACTCACGACCGCTGACATGGTGTCCGCTGCGGTTGTAGACCGTTACCCGATGCCCATGTTCAACCATGCGCACGGCCAGTTCTTCCACAACCACTTCCACGCCGCCTTCGCGGGAGGGGATTCGCTTATGCCCCAACATTGCAATTCGCATATTTGCTCTTTCCTTACTGCATCAAGCGCCTGACATTTTGCACACTGCGCCAATGGTTTTGAAAATGATCTTCCAGTCCGTCACAAAGCTGCGTTCCTGAATGTACTTCATATCAAGGTCCATCCATTCATCAAACGTCAGCTCGTTGCGGTGCGTCTGAATCTGCCAGTAACAAGTCAGGCCGGGGGAAACATACAGGCGCTGCAGCGCATACGCATCATACTGCTCCACCTCTCTGGGCAGGGCAGGACGGGGACCGACAATGCTCATATCTCCCTGAAGGATATTGATGAGCTGCGGCAGCTCGTCAAGGCTGCTTTTGCGCAGGAAGCGTCCCACTCTGGTGATTCGCGGATCGTCCTTGATCTTGAATACCGGGCCGTCCATTTCATTTCTGTGCAGAAGCTCGTTGAGCTGCTGCTCCGCATCCGGAATCATCGTCCTGAATTTCAGGAACTGAAACGGAACCCCGTTTCGTCCGATTCGCGTCTGCATAAAGATCGGGCTGGCGCCGGGACTGTCAATCCAGACAATCAGCGCAATCAGCAGCATGACCGGCCACAGCACAAGCAGGGCGATCAGCGACAGGAGAATATCCTGTGCACGCCGCCCGTACCAATAAAAGCGATCATCGCGAAGGAGCTTGCGGCCGTCGAAATATACCCTTGTATCTTTGCTCTTTTCATCTGCAGCGCAGTCATTTGCGGTGATCTCGGCAGCCGTCGCCTCGCGCTTCGGCATTTCATGCATTCCCATTCGTTCAACACCTCATATGGTCTATCTGTTTCGTGCATTCAGTCAATCACGACCACACCCAGCACGCGCGCATTGATGTGATGGGCAATTTCCAGTTCGCGCACAAGTTCAGCATGCTTCGTGTTCCACAGCTGAACAAACAGCACTACGCCCTCTGCTGCCTTTGCCATCTGCTGCGCATGCGCATCGGTGGCCAGCTGGGCGCTGAAGGTCATGCCGCTTTCGCCGGCAGCCTGCTTCATCTTCGCTGCAAGCTGCGCATTTTCCATGTTTCCGCACAGATGAACAGATTTCACACCCATGACGGAGAAGACGGACTGCAGGTAAGCCGCGTTGTTGCACGGCAGCTTTGTCCTCAGCATGCGGTCAATCGCGCAGCCGCTTTGATTCTGCTCTTCGCCAAGACACGCGAGCAGATGCAGGCCATACATCTGCCTGAGCTCATCCAGCGTTTTCACGTGGCCATCAAGCAGATACACGACGCCGTAGAAGACGACCATCATGCCGCCAAAGAGCACGCCGGCGATCAGCCCCCACTTCAGCCACTTGAGTCCCAGTTTGTCGTCCTCTTCCTCTACTGCATATACCTTGCCGTAATAGAGTTTATCGTCATCCGTCAGCTTCTTTTCCAGCTTTTCCATCTCGGCAACGTAGGTCGCCATCATCGCCGTGTCCTCATCGCGCTTGGTCAGAAGCTCCGGATGCGGTTCCATCCTGCAAACGTCCGAAAGCAGCTCGATCGTAGCGTCGGGATACTTGCTTCTGACAAGTTCGTTGACCTCCTGCACGCGCGCTTCCAGGACCTTCTTCATGCCCTGGCAGGCTTCCTCGTTCGGCGCAACAGCCTCGACGATGATCTTCGCTTCGCGATTGCGCTTTTCAAGAAGGACAACTTCGTCCAGATCGTATTTGGAAAAGGAGATGGCCGCCAGCTCCTGCATGGCCATTTCCGAGCACTCAAGCCCGCTGGCCTCAATGAGATCGGTATAGATCTGCGCGCCTCTGAAGATGGCCTTGTAGGTTTCGCCGATGAGGGTGATGTCCTCCTCCGGCGCGGAAATGTAGTAAATCATCCGGCACGTCTGAACCGCCTGCGGATCCAGATTCAGATAGACGGAATCCTGCTCCTTGCGCAGCTGCTCCTGATAGAGCTGCTGGTAGCGGGCATACTGGCCGATTTCCTCAAGGTTCAGCTCAGTCAGATCAAAGCTCTCAACAGATTTTTCCGGTATGAAGAATCCAGTCAGACAGCCAAGGATGACGCCGAGCACCCCTGCAAGAATCAGGATTCTCCATTTCCTGAGAATGTAGAAGATCAGCTCCTTGATGTTGAGAAAATCTTCATCTATCTGATGGTAATTCCTGTTTTCCATAATTCCTCCGTAAACGGTTGCGATGGATCCATTTTCCACTTTTGTCGGCAAACACACCATCCGGACAGATTTGTGATGCACAACAACTAAGCCGTCGTAATATTACACATAGTTATATTACACGACTACTTTATAACAGTTTTCTTCGGAAATCCAAAAAAGGATATTCCATTCTCAGTATATCATCATTGAACACCATTGTCTACTTAATGCGCCACAAATTATCAGCAGAAACCCGCCATTTTCCGAAAAAAATAATCACAGAACACAAGTAATATCCCATGATGGTTTCTTGTCATTTTCTGAAATACCTACATATTGAAGCGGATGACTGTGATCCATCTGCGACGACCGCTTTCTCTGTGGCAGTCCGGGTGGATGGCTGCTGGCTAAACCGATATGTTGCAATAACAAAACACACGAATAACCGCCGCCCATATAATAGAAACACCTCGCTATTTGCATAAAAAAGCCCGGACAGCCGTTCGATACGGGCTGTCCGGGACGGTGTTTCTGTGTATCTCCCATGCCGGCAAGCAAAGCCGTAGGGAAGGAGCAAGGATCAATGGGTCAGCAGCAGCATGGCGATGAACAGGCCTGCGATGACCCAGGAGCTGCCCTTGACCTTCTTGGCGTCGCCGCAGAAAACGCTGATCACGATATAGGAAATCAGGCCAAAGCCGATACACACCGTATAGACAAAGAAGGCATTCAGGCCCATGCCGCTGGCCTGCGCAAGGGGCAGGTTGGAAATGAAGCCCGCCAGAATCGTGCCGACGATTGCGGAAATCGCAGTAGCAATGTAGATCGCGCCGTAGGAAACCCCCAGCGGATTGGAGCCGTCGCCGAATGGATTGGCGAACATGTTGGCGTTGACCATCAGAATGTAAACCATGGCAAAGAACGTGGTCATGCCGGCGATGAATTCAATTTTGACAGTGGTGCCTCTTTCCTTGAGCTTGAGGAACCGTTCCATATGATATCTCCTTCTGTTTATTTTGTTCTGTTTTGTCGGGAATTCTGTAAGACGCGGATACCACCTGACCAAGAAGGCATGTGTCCACGAAAAAAGACCCCGAAGAATTGCTTCTTCAAGGTCTTTCATGATGCGGTTAAGGATAGCCGATTCTGCAAAAAACAGGATGGACGGCTGGGCGTGGGGACATGACCGTTATTCCCACTCAATCGTTCCGATGGGCTTCGGCGTCAGGTCCAGCAGCACGCGGTTGATGCCCTCGACCTCATGGGTGATGCGGTCGGTGATCTTGTGCAGCACGGCGTAGGGGATCTCCTCGATGGTGGCGGTCATAGCGTCCTTGGTGTTGACCGCGCGGATGATGGCCGGCCAGCCCTCGTAGCGGCTCTCGTCCTTCACGCCGACGCTCTTGATGTCCGGCACAGCAATGAAGTACTGCCAGACCTTTTCGGACAGACCGCAGATCTCGAACTCCTCGCGCAGGATGGCGTCCGCCTCGCGCAGGGCATGCAGACGATCGCGGGTGATGGCGCCAAGGCAGCGCACGCCCAGACCCGGGCCCGGGAACGGCTGGCGATAGACCATGGCGTGGGGCAGACCGAGCGCCTCACCGACCACGCGCACCTCGTCCTTGAAAAGCAGCTTGAGCGGCTCCACCAGTTCAAACTGCAGATCCTCCGGCAGTCCGCCGACGTTGTGGTGAGACTTGACGGCCTTCTTGCCTTCGGCAGCCTTGATGGATTCCAGAATGTCCGGATAGATGGTGCCCTGCGCCAGGAAGGAGATGCCCTCCTGCTTGCGGGCTTCCTCGGCAAACACGGTGATAAATTCCTTGCCGATGATCTTGCGCTTGCTTTCCGGGTCGGAAACGCCGGCCAGCAGGTCAAGGAAATGATCGGTAGCGTCCACGTAGATCAGGTTGGCGTCCATGCCGTCCTTGAACATCTTGATGACGCTTTCGGACTCATCCTTGCGCATCAGGCCATGGTTGACGTGCACGCAGACCAGCTGCTTGCCGATCGCCTTGATCAGCAGCGCCGCGACGACGGAGCTGTCCACGCCGCCGGACAGAGCCAGAAGCACCTTTTTGTCGCCGACCTGCTCGCGGACGAGGGCGACCTGCTTGTCGATGAACGCATTGGCCAGTTCGAAATTGGTGATGCGCTCCATGGATTCGGGACGAACGTTGCTCAGTTCCATAATCTCTCTCCTTCGGATCGTCGCAGTATGTAAAGTAGGTTGTCAGCTATAGCAAGCACGTGTGCAAAAGGATTTGCAGCACATCCTTTGTAAGTTCATTCTACCCAGCGGCAGGAGTGAAATCAAGAGGGAGTTCATGGAATGTTCATACTGGGGCGAATGTTAGGAAAGTTGGAATGCGCAAATCAGCGAACATTTACATGCAGATACAGAAGTAATGTTCGTGTGTTTGAAGACCCCGGAACAGCTTTCCCAATCGAGCGGCATATGGTATAATGCTATAGAAACATCACCTGTTGAGGAGCTTGGTATGAAGCGGAATCATGATACCATTGCCGCGCAGGCAACGGCGTCCGGCGAGGGCGGCGTTGCCATCGTCCGCATCAGTGGAGGCGAGAGCGAGAAGATTCTTTCCCGCATTTTTTCGGCAAAGAACGGAAAACCCCTTGAAAACAGAAGGCTGACGTTCGGCCAGATCGTAGACGGCGGCGAAGTGGTCGACGAAGCGATGGCCGTTTTGATGCGCGCCCCTCTGAGCTACACGCGCGAGGACGTCGCGGAAATCCATTGCCACGGCTCTCAGGCGCTGGTGGGCAGGATTCTGCGCCTGCTTCTGCGCGAAGGCGCGCGCATGGCGCAGCCGGGCGAATTCACGCTGCGGGCGTTTCTGAATGGAAGAATCGACCTTGCGCAGGCGGAAGCGGTCATGCGGATGATCCGCGCGGGAAGCGAACGCGCGATGCGCAGCGCCGTGCGTCAGATGGAGGGCGGCGTATCCGCCTTCGTGAAGACGGCGCGGGAGGAGATCGTCGTGCTGCTCTCCGCAATCGCGGCAGCCATTGATTTCCCGGACGAGGTGGAGGAGACGGAAACCGCGCAGGAGGTCTGGCAAAAAGCGGATGCCATTCGCCGTCGGCTGATGGCCTCCTGTGATGCGCGCGCCGGCCGCATTGAGGATGAGGGACTGCTCGTCGTCCTCGCAGGACGCCCTAACGCCGGAAAGAGCAGCCTGATGAACAGCCTGCTGGGCGGCGAACGCGCCATCGTCACCGACGTGCCGGGCACCACGCGCGACACGCTGACGGAATCCTTCCAGCACGAAGGCGTGCGCATCAATCTCACGGATACCGCCGGCCTGCGGGAAACAGAGGACGTCGTGGAGCGCATCGGCGTGCAGCGCGCGCGCAAGGCGATTGACGAGGCGGACGTGCGCGTGCTGGTCATCGACGGCAGCGTGCCGCTTGCGCAGCAGGAGGACGCGCTTGACTGTCTGCCGAATCTGATCGTCATCACCAAGGGCGATCTTGACATGCAGGTCACCGCGCAGAAGATCGCAGACAGGTATCCGGGCATTCCGCTGTCGTCCGTCTGCGCGCCAAGGGGAGAGGGCATAAGCGAGCTCAAGGACATGCTCGTCTCGTTTGCGCCCAAGGACGCGACAGAGTCATCCATGCTTTCGCAGGCGAGACATGTGGAGGCGGCGATGCGAGCATGCCGCTCGCTTGCCGACGCGCAGGCTGCCATCGACGACGGCATGCCGCTGGATGTGTGCGCGGTCGATCTGTCTTCGGCGCTGGATGCGCTGGGAGAAATCACCGGCGAAACGATGAGCGAACGGGTGATTGACGAGGTCTTTGCCCGCTTCTGCGTGGGCAAGTAAGTCTTCCAAATGTGAACACAGCAACCGGCGGTCAACTCCGCGCGAAATGCGGACGTTCACATTTGGCAATGAGAAATTGGTCGAATGAACCTGACGGAATGCACGCCGCGTTCCGTCAGGTTCTTCGTTATCCGCCATATTGTTTCCAGAACTGCGCCGTTGTGAGACCATCCGGCCACGCGAATCGCCGGTTCGCCTCCTCCCATGTGTCCTGAGAGATGACCGCCTCGCCGCGCGCCGCCGAAAGCTTCTGTGCGCCGGCGACGAAATCGATGATGAGATCGCAGTTGTTCATCATCTGCGTCAGCCCGATGCGCGCCATGATCGGGCAGTGTGCCTTGAGCCCGGAGGAAAGGAACAGCGCAGGAAGCCGTCCCGTGTCATAGGCGACATAGTACGGACGCAGCGACATGCCGTCCCCGTCGATCTCGGCAATCGTGTACGGTGCGATGCCGGGCGCGGCTTCATCCATACAGCCGACAGAACCGATGCAGTGAACCGTAAGATTTGAAAAAGCGTAATACGTCGGGTTGTGTCCATGACCGCAGAGAATGTGCAGCGGGCGATCGAGCCCGTCGTTCATTTCCCGAAGCCTTGGATAAGCCGCCTGAGGATCATAGACAGGAAAGCGGTCGTCGCCCGGCATAGCATGCGTGCAGAGGATGGAATCCGAAAGCCGCAGCGTTTCCGGGAACGTGATGTCCTGCGGCGAAAGCAGCCGGGCGTTGAACCGCAGCATGTGAAAATTGGCCCCGCTGTATGCAGGGTCGCCCGCCATAGCGCGCAGAATGTAACGCTCATGATTTCCGTGAAGACACGTCACGCCCTCGCTTTTGAGAAGCGCCAGCGTTTCCCGCGGACACGGGCCGAGGTTCACCTGATCGCCAAGGGAAATGATGCGCTGCGGATGGTGATGCCGGATGTCGGCAAGCACCGCTTCCAGCGCGGCCAGATTGGCATGGATATCCGATATCAACGCAATGCGCATAGCAGCCTCCGTGCAGTGAATTTGAAATGATTCACCGAATATGGTATAATTCTTGAAAGAAACGCATGAATCCTTCCGGACAGTATCAAACAATGTTTCACGTGAAACATCGGAAAGAAACAAGGCGTGAATGTTTCACGTGAAACATTGAGAGGGGAGAACCGGCATGAAGGTCATTACCGCAAGACCGCATCGTCTGCTTGGCAACGTTATCGACCGCATCGGCGCGCTGATCGCACAGGGAGAGCGCTGCATGCTGATCGTGCCGTCGCAGTTCACGCTTCAGGCCGAGGTGGAGGTCATGCAGCGGCTGAATCTTCCCGGCTCATTCCTGATTGACGTGCTTTCGCCTTCAAGACTGCGCTCACGCGTGTTTGAAAGGGCAGGCGAGCCTGACCGCGTGATCATCGATGAGCGCGGAAAATGCATGATGCTCAGCGCAGTGCTTGAGGATGAAAAGGAGAACCTGACCGTTTACCGTGCTGCCGCTTCCGGCGCGTCGGAAGGGCTTGCAATGAAGCTTTCGGGGATCATTGCGGACTTTAAGCGCAGCGATGTGTCTCCCGAATCGCTTCTCAGCGCAGTTCATTCTATTTCCGATGACGATCCTTCAAAGAACAAGCTTGGCGACATTCAGCGGATCTATGCCGCGTATGAATCCCGCATGCACGGCAGACTCGCGGATGATGAGGATGTCGCGCAGGAGATGAGAGCCCGCCTGAAGAGAAGCGCCGTGCTTGAAAACCAGCACGTCTTCGTGTTCGGCTTTGATATGATTACGCCGTCCTTTGCTTCCGACCTGATTCACATGCTTCTTCATGCAAAATCGATCAGTATCGCAATTGAAACGGACAAAAACAGTGCTCCCGATGGCCGTCTTTTTGCGCCAGTGAATGCGAGTATCGATCGTCTTGCACAGCTGGCAGCGTCCCACGGGATCGCCATAGAACGCGAGGCGCTTGCCATGGAGCTTGACGCGCCAGCCGATATCCGTCTTCTTGAAAGGAATCTATTCGCCCTTGGCGCGGATGCAGCAGCGGAAGCGCCCTCTTGCATCACGATTCGCGCCGCTGCAAGCCATCGTGCAGAAGTGCACCATGCCGCATCCATGATCCGTAAACAGCTGTCCTCAGGAGAAGATCCCGCGCAGATTGCCATCGTCTATCCCAAGAACACCTTATGCGGTCCTCTGCTTGAAAACATCCTGCCTCAATACGGCTTGTCAGTCTATGTCGCGGAAAAACGAATGGCATGCGCGCATCCACTTTGCCGATTCCTGATTGCGGCGCTCAGCGTAGTGTCCGGAGGATGTCGGACAGAGGACGTCATCGAATACGCGCAGTCAGGCTTTGCCGGAATCTCCCGTGAGGAAACCGATGCGCTGAGCATCTATGCGGAATGCATGGATCTGCGCACAGATGCGTGGAAGAAACCGTTCGAGTACATGAAAAAGAATATGCGCTTCGATCTTGATGCGCTGAACTCATCCAGAGAACGGCTTGTCGAGCCGCTGATTCGCTTCGGCAAAAGTCTTTCCACAGCGAAAAACGGTGATGACGCGGTCTTGGCAGTCATGGCACTGCTGGACGAAGTCAAAGCATTTGAAACGCTGGCGGACATGCGCGACGAGCTTATCGCGCAGCATCAGGACGCGCTGGCACAGGACTGTGCGCAGGTCTACAACAAGCTGATGGAGACCCTTGACCAGCTTCACACGCTTCTGGGCAAGGACGACGTGTCTCCGGGCTCAATTCTGCTTTTGCTCAAAAGCGGTCTTAAGGCAATGGAGCTTTCCGCGCTGCCGCCGGTTGACAACGCAGTGATCTGCGGCGAAATCGGCAACGTACGCACAGCGCGCGTTTCGACACTCTACGTCATCGCCATGAACGACATAGGCGGCGGCGCGGACAGCGGGCTGCTTACGCCGCAGGAGGCGGAGGAAGCAGAGCGCGCGACAAACGCATATCTCGGCATGAGCGCAGCGCAGCAGGCCGCGCTTGCACAGCTGGACGTGCTGAAGGTGATGTCCGGTGCGAAAAAGCAACTCATCGTTTCCTACGCGCTGGCTGATGATTCTGGCCGGGCGCTGCGCGAAGACGGCGCGGTTTCCGCGCTGAGAAGACTCTTCCCGGGCATGAACGTTCAGGGGGGGCTGGCGTGCGAGGATATGCAGGCGATGCTCAGCGCGCCGAAGGCAACTGCGCAGGCGCTTTCTGTGATGCTCAGCGACGCGGCAGATGGCAGACGTCCGATGGATGCCCATGGAGCGCAGGCCTATGCAGCGCTGGCCGAAACACAGCAGGGGAGCGAAACGCTGCTGAAAATGACACGCAAGCTTTCTCATCCCGTCCGCGAAAAGCTCAACGCCTCGCAGGCAAGGTCCCTCTACGGTCGTCCGGTGATGAGCGTATCCAGACTGGAAACCTTCGCTCAATGCCCTTACAGGCACTTTGTCCGCTACGGTCTTGCGCCGGATGAGGAGCTGCAGCCGGGCGTCGACCGCGCCGAGCTTGGCACGCTGTATCACGAGGCGGCGGAGCAGTTCACGCGGCAGGTATCCGCGCTTGCCGGCTTTCCGGTTGTCGATGAAAAGACCTGCGACGCGATCATGGACGACGTGCTGATGCCGCTGCTTGATCAGTGGAGCCAGTCGCCGCTGGGCAGGAGCCGGCGCGGCGCATCCATCGCGGCAAGAATCAGCAAAACTGCGCGCCGCGCCGCCCGCAACATCCTTTCCCAATATGCCGGCGGCGGTTTCCGTCCGATGCGTTCGGAACTGATCTTCGGTCAGAATGATCTTGCACCGATTGCGCTGGAGCTTGACAGCGGCACGGTCATCTATCTTCAGGGCAGAATCGACCGGGTCGACGTGATGGACGGCGACAGAATCCGGATCATCGATTATAAGAGCGGGACGAAGAAATTCGACCCCACGATGGCGTACTGGGGACTTCAGCTGCAGCTGATGCTCTATCTGGCGGCGGCGCTTTCGCGCATCCCGGGAACGAGCGCAGCGGGCTTCTTCTACTGCCGGATTGCCGATCCGGTGATCCGCAGCGAATCCCGCGTGAAGGAAGAGATCGAGCGGCAGCTGGCGAAGAAGCTGTCGCTTGCGGGAATCTCTCTTTCAGATGTATCCGTTCTGCGCGCGCATGGCGAATCGCATGCGTCGATGATCACCAAGGACGGTCGGCCCAACGGACGCTTTGCTGCTTCGATGGTCGATGAGGAGGGAATGAAGAACCTCGTTTCCTTCGCAAGGGAGAAGGCGTCCGGCATTGCTTCAGAAGTCTACCGCGGCGTCATCGACGACACGCCGGCGGAATACGGTCAGTTCAATGCCTGCGCACATTGCGATTATGCGGCGGTCTGCGGATTTGATCCTGCGCGCGGCAGACGTAAACGCCTGACAGCAAAGAAGCTGGAAGACATGACCGCACGCGGGAATGCGTCCGGAAAAACAGAATGATTTGTGTTTCTTACATAAAATGTAAAAAGCTGTTACCAAATTTAACTTTTTGCGCGACAAAAGCGCTGCATTGGTGGTATACTGATTGTGATTCATATACGCAGTGTTTCTGTTGTTGGTCTGCAAAAAGCGGAGGGACACCATGAGCATCGGAAAAAATCATGATATAGAAATCAGGAAAAGAACGCATCAGCCCGGCGCGAACCGGGACAGCGCGACAGCGACGATGCGCGCGCTGGTCGACGTGGGCGAGAGCATCGCTTACAGCGTCCATGTGATTTATTCACCCGTTCGCCTGTATCTGTGCGTGGCGATGGAGGTTAAGCCCGAGGCGCTTGAAAAACAGCAGGCTCAGGACAAGCGCACAGCCGCCGGGATGTTCAGGGTCGATCCGCTCTGGAGCGCAGCGGAGGTGAACGCGCGCTGGGCGCGCAAGGCCGTGCTGGTGGATGAAGACGGCTGCGAGCTTTACGCCGCCACAAGCGGCGCGCGCGGCATGACGGACGCAGGCGCGAAAGAGGTTTTCTTTGAGTACAACGCCATGGAGAGCTATCCCGAAAAGATGTATCTGGAGGCGGACGGTATTCGCATCAGAGTAAAATGAGACAAAACAGAGGCGCCGGATTTCCCGGCGCCTCGTTGTATTTCAAAACACATGCATCGAGCAGTAAATGAAATCGGTCGCGGCGGCGTGTACGACGCGACCGCTGCGATTTTCCGCAGGGAAATCCCATTTCCCGGAAGGAAAATCGTTTCCTTGCATTTTTCAGTTGTGCCTGCAGGGCACGGCTGAAAAAAGTAGAGGGTGGCTGCGGCGGGGGAAAGGTTCCTCCATCCGCCATCTGATTAGATATATTGGGGCAGATAATCGCCGTGCGCTTCGATGAGCGCATCGACCATCTTCTTAATGGTATCGATATCCAGCTCGCTGGCGGTGCGCGGTTCCAGCATCGCCGCCTGATAGATGTGATCGCGCTTTCTGGTGCGAGCAGCTTCGATGGTGATAAGCTGCGGGTTAATGTTCGTCATGTTCATCGCCGCCAGCTGAACCGGGAGTGCCCCGACGCGGCAGGGCTGCACGCCGTGCCCGTTGACCAGGCAGGGCACCTCAACGCAGGCTTCCTCCGGCAGGTTGGTGATCAGCCGTCCGGTGTTCAGGACGTTGCCGCCGATTTCATACGGCGTATTGGTCACGATGGCCTCCATGATGTGCGAGGCATATTCGCGGGAGCGCTCGTGCTCCTTGACGCCGGTTTCAAGCAGCTCGGCATATTCCTTCTTCCAGCCCTCGATCTGGCGGATGCAGCGGCGCGGATACTCATCCAGCGGAATGTTGTAGCGCTCGATGAGCTCCGGATACTTGCTCTTGATATAGAAGGGGTTGTATTCGGCGTTGTGCTCGCTGGATTCCGTGCAGTAATAGCCGAAGTGGCGGATGTAGTCAAGGCGCACCTTGTCCTTGAATTCGGGATCGGCAAGCTTTTCGCCGATACGCGACTTGATTTCGGGATACAGGTCCACGCCATTTTTGTCCCGGATGTCAAGCAGCCAGCCCATGTGGTTGATGCCGGCAATCAGCTCCCGACGCCCCTCCAGCCTGTCCTCCATACCCAGTTCGGTGAGCAGGGTCTGCGAGCAGACCTGCACGCTGTGGCAAAGGCCGACGGTCCTGATCGGCGTGTAGCGCAGCATATAGCCGGTGAGCATCGCCATGGGGTTGGTGTAGTTGAGGAACAGCGCGTCCGGGCAGACCTCCGCCATGTCGCGCGCAAAATCATCCATCACGGGGATGGTGCGCAGCGCGCGCATGATGCCGCCGATGCCCAGCGTATCGCCGATGGTCTGGCGCAGGCCGAACTTCTTGGGAATTTCAAAGTCGATGATGGTGCAGGGATCGTAAAGACCGACCTGAATGGCGTTGATGACGAAATCCGCACCGCGCAGGGCTTCCCTGCGGTTTTCCACGCCAAGATAGCACTCGATGCGGCCGTACCCGCCCTTGGCAACGCGCATCGCTTCCAGAATCGTCTGGCTTTCCTTCAGGCGCTCGCCGTCGATGTCATACAGCGCAAACGTGCTGTCGCGCAGCGCCGGGGTGCACATGCAGTCGCCGATGACGTTGCGCGCAAAGACCGTGCTTCCTGCGCCCATGAATGTGATTTTCACAGAATCGTCCTCCTGATAATTTCATATGAAAAAGCCGCTTTCCTTTCCGAAAGCGGCTTAATTGTTACTTGCAGGGTGCGAGCAGCTTGCGGATTTCAAAGCCCTTGGACAGGTTACCCGTGAGCTTGAGCTGACCGTTGAGGAAGAGCTTGTCGGTCGTGACCAGACCGCGCGCCATCGCCACGAGGTTGTCGTAGCTGCAGACGATGAACGCCTCGGCATCCGGACGCGGCTTCGGCTCGATGATCATTTCGCGGCCCTTGAACTCGACGTTCATGAAGCCTTCGCCGCGGCCGACGATCTGGATCTGAATGACGCGGTGGTAATCCTCGCGGATCGCCTCCGGGTACTTCTCCTTGTTCTCGCGGTCGTTAACCTCGTAGCAGTGCTTGAGGTAATCGTAGGCGTCCTCAAACGCGATATACTCGCCGTCGCCGTCGATGTCGCTGATGTCGTCGTACATGTGCTTGTATTCGCCGGCGCTCTTATCCCAGCTAAAGTCCTTGGTCATGCAGCGCAGACGCAGGGTCTTGAAGACATCCTCGGAGGAGAAGTACAGGCGGACCGCCTCGGCGATGGCGAGGTAGAGGTCCTTCGCCTGATAATCCGCGAAGGAGAAGCCGTCGCCCACGCCGTCAAAGTCCTTGTACTGGCGCACGGAGTCCTTGAGGCCGCCCGTTTCATGGACGATGGGCACCGTGCCGTAGCGCATGGCCATCATCTGGGAAAGGCCGCAGGGCTCAAAGCGGGAGGGCATCAGATACATATCCGAGCCAGCGAAGACCTTGGAGGCCATCGGCTCGTTGTAGTTGCTGGAGAAGCCCAGCTGGCCCGGCCAGTTTTCCTTCGCCCAGTTGAAGTAATCGATATACTGCTGGTCGCCCTGACCAAAGATGATCAGCTGGACGCCCATTTCCATCAGCTGGGGCAGAATCTGCTTGATGAGCTCAATGCCCTTCTGCTCAACCAGACGGGCAACCGAGCACAGCAGCGGCCATTCCGGTTCCTCGGCCAGACCGAAGATGCGCTGGATCTCGCGCTTGCACAGCGCCTTGCCCTTCATGTTGTCGGCGGTAAAGTTATAGGGGATGAGCGGATCCTTCTTGGGATCGTAATGGTCCATATCGATGCCGTTGAGGATGCCGTACATCTTGTGATCGACCATATCCACGACGCCCTGCAGACCGAAGGCGAAGTTGGGATAGTGCAGCTCGCGCGCATACGTCGGAGAAACGGTGGAAACCGCGTCCGCCATGAGCATGGCGCCCTTCATCAGGTTGATGTCGTGGCGACCTTCAAACTCATAGCCCAGGCCGCCGTCGTACCAGCCCTCCGGCAGGCCGAAGGTGGCGTACAGCTCGTTTGCGCCGAACTGGCCCTGATAGGCGATGTTGTGGATGGTGTAAACGGTCTTGATGTCCTTGTATTCCGGATGCCAGACCTGATCGTTCTTGAGATAAATGATGGCAGGAGCGGTTTCCCAGTCGTTGCAGTGCAGAATCTGCGGCATAAAGTCAAGCTCGGGCAGCAGGTCGATCACCGCGCGGGAGAAGAACGCAAAGCGCAGACCGTCGTCGCCGTAGCCGTACAGGCGCGGACGATGGAAGAAATGCTCGTTCTCCACAAACCAGATTGTCACGCCGCTGAGCTCGCCGCGCCACAGACCGCAGTAGATATCCTTGCGCTCGCCGATGCTGACCGTGGTGGACTTGACAAACGTCAGCTTATCGCCGTGGTTTTCACGCGTGCACTGATACAGCGGAGCGATAATCGCGATGTCGTCGCCGTTCTTCTTCAGCGCGGGCGGAAGGGAGAAGGCAACGTCAGCCAGACCGCCGGATTTGCTGAACGGTGCGCATTCGCTGGTGACAAACAGGATTCTCATGGGAAAAACTCCTTTCAGTTGGTGGAGGATTTTCTTCATATAACAATTGTCATTGCATATCTGACCCATTTCGTGCCGGATCAGAACACGCAAAACAACCGGCCTCGGCCTTCTTTTGGAAAGCCGGGGATGCCGGTGCACCCGTGTTTATATATACTGTCTATATTTTATATGACCAGAGATAAAAAGTCAACAAAGGCAGACAGATATTATGGGACGTATCGCAAAAAATCTGACACGTTTTCTTGTGAAGCTTCGCACGAAGCGGTATAATATAGAAAAAGAAGCGCAGCAGGAGGAAACACATGAATTTCTTTACCGTATCCGATGAGCAGAAGCAAAAACGCCAGCAGGCGGCGGCGGACCTTCTAGGACGCGATGCGCTCAGCAGCGAGGAGCGCGATGCGGCGCACTGCTATGCATCCAAGAGCGACGAGGCCATCGAGCAGCTGCGCTACCAGAGCAACGGCGGCCGTCTTCCGGAAAGCCGTTTTGACGAAATGAAGATCGCGATTGAAACGATCACCGGCGGCGCCAATACCGTTCTGCTAGACGACACCGGCATGCCCAGCATCGTCGTCGCCCTGCCGATGCAGCGCATCGGCGACCTGTATGGAACGGACAGCCGCGCCATGCATCCGGCATGGATCGTAAACGGCGAATACAAAAAAGTCGTCTACGTCTCCAAATACATGAACTTCGTCGCCAGAAACCGGGCGTATTCCCTCCCGATGCGCGACCCTCATGTATTTTTCAACTTTGACGACGGCGTTCGTTTCTGCCTGAACAAGGGCCGCGGCTGGCACCTGATGACCAATGCGGAATGGATGGCCGTGGCGCAGCTCTCCAAGCGCATGGGCACGCGCCCCCACGGCAACACGGACAGGGGCATGTATCACGCCGCGCCGCACGAAAAGGGCGTGCCTACGGCGATGAACGGACACGACGTGCTGCGCACGGCGTCGGGCAGCGGTCCCGTCACGTGGAACCACAACCACGACGCTTCCGGCGTGTGCGATCTGGTGGGCAATATGTTTGAATGGGTCGGCGGCCTGCGGCTGATGAACGGCGAATTCCAGATCATCGAGGACAACACCGCCGCCGTATACAGCGCGGACATGCTCCGCCCAGACAGCCATTACTGGCGCGCCATCTGCACAAACGGCGCGCTTGCCGCGCATGGAGAGCGCGACACGCTCAAGGTCGACGGCATCCCCACGGGCGACAGCGAGGAGCGCGATCACCTGCTCGGCGCGCCGCTCGTGCGCACGAAGATCGAGCGGCGCAGCTACCTCGGCGAGGACATTCAGGGTAATCAGGGCTATGTCGAGTGCAAATTCTCCGACCTGAAAGCAGAGGAAGGGCTTGCCGTGCCTCAAATTGCAAAGATCCTCGGCTTCTTCCCGGATGAAACCTGCATCCCGGAGGACGGCATCTTCGTCGCGCGCAATTACGGCGAGCGCATCGCCGTGCGCGGCGGCAAGGCGGGCAGCCTTGACCGCGCCGGTCTCAACGCGCTGCATTTCTATAACCCCCGCTTCTACGACGGCAGCGCGACAATCGGCTTCCGCAGCGCGTACATCGACCTGTAAGCGGGCGGTGCCCGTTCCCACATCGCTTTGCGGCTGTTATGCGTTATGGATGGGCAAAGACGCTGCGGCGGTACTGCGTCG
The DNA here is from genome assembly GCA_017547805.1 of Clostridia bacterium. Lineage (GTDB taxonomy): Bacteria > Bacillota > Clostridia > Christensenellales > Aristaeellaceae > Ventricola. Next base: position 22,839 of record JAFYOR010000010.1, on the reverse strand, counting down.
GCGTTTTTCCCGTATGTTCTTTGAACGTGCGGATGAAATGATTCACGTCCGGCATGCCGCAGTGCTGGGCGATGGTCTGCACCTGCATATCCGTTGAATTGAGCAGAAAAATCGCATAATCCACCCGGCGTTTGTTCACGTACTGCGTGAGCGTGACGCCGGTTTCTTTTTTGAAAAGCGCGGAAAGATAGCTCGCGTTGATGCCCAGCTGCGATGCGTGGGCACGCAGGCTCAGATCGCCGGTGATTTCCGCATCCGTGCGCAGAATGACACGCTGAACCGGCGGAGAGAATCCCTTCATGTTGTGGTTCTTAACCAGCAGACAGTATTTGTGCGCCATGGAGCCCATCAGCTGCTTGAGCTCCCGGATGCTTGTCGCCTCCTCGATGCGCCGCCCCAGCGTTGAGGAGAGCTGATCGATATAGAACGGATGAACGCCGCCCTGCTGAACGGCCTTGCGCATGAGCGTGTTGGAGATGATGACATAGTTTTTCATGTTCCGCAGCGGATTTGGACTGCGCCGGTCGATCTGCAGGGGATCGATCAGGGAAAGAATGGCGTTGGCCTGGTTCGCCTGTCCATGCTCAATGGCGTAGAGCAGCTTCTTTTCAATTTCGTATCGTTTTTCAATCAGGGCGATTTTCTGTCCTTCCTCCGCCGGAGGATCGCTGAGGATATCTTCAAGCACGACGTCCGTTTCGCTCTGAAAGAAATGTGATTCCACGCTGAAACGCCCCTCGCCCCAGAGCGTCGCGCCAAGCGTATTGAGCACGGGAAGAACGTGCATGTCGCTGGACATTACGCGCACGCTGTGATAAAAACGCTGCAGATCCGCAAAGCGCGCCGGCGGGATGCGCAGCTTTTCCATCAGGCGCATGATCGTCTCGTCACTCACGGCTTCGTCGATGTACGGCCCGACAAGCATCAGCTCCTCGCTTTGCGGCAGCCGCAGCAGCGTATAGCGCCAGAGAAACATATCCTGGACGACATAGATCGTTTCCGGCGCGATTTCGCGAAGCAGGGGAATGCTCTCCGGGCGCAATGCGATGCCCAGCGTCCGCCTGAGCCCCATATCCGCCTCCGGAAAATCCGGCAGGCGAAACCGGTAGACATTGATCTGGAAATTGCGAATGAGATGGGTGAAAAACAAAACCGCCGCTTCTTTCTCCATGCTGCGCCCCCCTTTTCTTCATTCTATACCGATTTTTGTATATTTTCAAGAATCACCTGAAAATCGTATGATTGCGTGTAAAAATCCTCATCACGGTTCTGCGACACCGTGTCATATGATAGATGTAATGATGGGAAGAGTCCGCCTTTTCCCGAATACGAAAGGAATGCATCGTCATGTCTGAAAAGAAGAACCCCCGTCCCTTTGGCATGCGGGACAATCTGGCTTACGCAGCCGGCGACTTCGGCTGCAACATGAGCTTTGCGCTCAAGGGCACCATGGCCATCTTCTGGACCCAGTTCATGGGCATGGACCTGTGGTACTCGCTGCTGCTGGTGATCGTGCAGGTCTGGGATGCGATCAACGACCCGCTCATCGGCTCCATCATCGATGCGGACAAGCGCCAGTATAAGCGCAACAAATTCCTGCAGTACATCTGGGTCGGTTCCATCGGCCTGATCGTAGGCGGCGCATGCTGCTTCCTGCCGTTCCCCAATGCGCCGGTCTGGGCAAAGTTCATCCTCTTCATTGCCGGCTACGTCGTCTGGGATGCATTCTACACCGTCGCCAACGTGCCCTACGGCTCCTTGCTGGGCCTGATTTCCGATAACCCCGGCGACCGCGCGTCCCTGTCCGCGTGGCGCTCCGTCGGCTCCCTCGTTGGCAACATGGCGCCCATGATCATCCTGCCGATGATCATCTACGATGCGGAAAACAACCTCGTGGGCGAGCGCGTCTTTATCGCTGCGCTCATCATGGGCTTCCTCGGCTTCCTTTGCTTCCAGTTCATGATCAAAAACACGGAAGTCCGCGTGGACACCAACGCGAAGGTCGGCGAAGAGGCGCCCAAGTTTGACGTCGTCAAGGCGATGGGCAACTTCCTCAAGAACCGTCCGGCCGTCGGCGCGACCCTCGCCGCGATGGGCATGTTTGTCGGTCAGCAGGGCGCTGCCACCGCCGTGACCGTCATGTTCCAGAGCTACTTCAAGAACGCGCAGATCTCCGGTCTGGTTTCCATGTTCGCGATGATCCCGATCATCGTCTTCACCCCGCTGGCCCGCAAGGCCGTCGTTAAGTTCGGCAAGAAGGAGCTGGCGACCGTCGGCGCGATCTTCTCCCTGATCTCCTGCGCGATGATGCTCCTGCTGCCCATCACCCCGGACGGAAAGGGCATCGCGATCTACGTCGTCTGCCAGCTGGTCAACGCGCTGGGTCTTGGCATCTACTCCACCGTCTCCTGGGCGATGATGGGCGACGCCATCGACTACAACGAGTGGAAGTTTGGCACCCGCGAGGAAGGCACCGTCTATGCGCTGCATTCCTTCTTCCGCAAGCTCGCGCAGGGCGTGGGTCCGGCGCTGGCGCTGGTCATCATGACCGCGCTGGGCTACGTCGGCACCCTCGGCGCCAACCAGAGCCCGGAAACCGCGCTGAACATGCGTTACCTCGTTGCCTGCCTGTACCTGCTCAGCGCTGTGATGCAGTTTGTCGGTCTGTCCCTTGTCTACAATCTGGACAAGAGGAGCCTTGGCAGGATGACCGCCGATCTGGAAGCGCGTCGCAGTCAGAAGGCGTAATTCCTCCCCGCATTTTCTGCCCCGTGTCTGACCCGGCGCGGGGCATTCTTTACATGATCTGATGGATATCGAATCATAATACGCTTGTATCCCGATGACCTTTTGAAACTGAGCGAAAGAAGGTATCTCCCATGAGACAGATCGTCAGTCTGAATCGCAAGTGGGCGTTCACCATGGACGCCGCGCACGACCCGACAGCGATGCCCAAGCTGCCCTACTTCGTCAATATTCCGCACAGCTGGAATGCCATCGACGGTCAGGACGGCGCGGGCGATTACTACCGCGGCACCTGCTGGTATGTCAAGACCCTCGACCGCGAGGATATCCCGACCGCTGACCGCTACTATATCGAGGTGTGCGGCGCGAACTCCTCCGCGGATCTCTACGTCGGCGGAAAGAAGCTCGCCCACCATGACGGCGGCTACTCCACCTGGCGCGTGGACGTCACCGACGCGCTTAAAGACAGCACCCTCGTCGCCATCGCCGTTGACAACAGCGAAAACGACCGCGTCTATCCGCAGATGGCGGACTTCACGTTCTACGGCGGTCTCTACCGCAACGTGAACCTCATCGCCGTGAGCGAAAGCCACTTCGACCTTGACTACTACGGCGGTCCCGGTCTTGCCGTAACCCCGAAAATCACCGGCAAGGACGCGGAGGTGGAGATCGCCGCGTACCTGACGAACGCCAAGGAAGGCCAGAGCCTGCGCTTTACGATCAATCTGCCCTGCGGCTGCCTCGTCGAAAAGAAGGAAGTGCCGGTTTCCGACACCACCGTCACCCTTAAGATCGAGGATGTTCACCTGTGGCACGGACGCAAGGATCCCTACCTGTACACCGCGACGGTCGAGCTGCTTGAAAACGGCGAGGTCATCGACAATGTCAAGACCCGCTTTGGCTGCCGCACGTTTGAAATCGACCCGGAGCGCGGCTTTATCCTCAACGGCGAGGAATACCCGCTGCGCGGCGTCTCCCGCCATCAGGACCGCTGGGGCTTTGGCAATGCGCTGCTGCCCGAGCACCACAAGGAGGACATGGAGTATATCTATGAGGTCGGCGCGACGACCATCCGCCTTGCGCACTATCAGCACGACCAGTACTTCTACGACCTGTGCGACGAATACGGCATGGTCGTCTGGGCGGAAATTCCGTACATCTCCGGCCATCTTGAAAACGGCATTGAGAACACCGTCTCCCAGATGAAGGAACTCATCGCCCAGAACTATAACCACGCGTCCATCGTCGTCTGGGGTCTTTCCAACGAGATCACCATGAAGGGCGAAAAGAGCCCGTCCCTGATTGAAAACCACCGCATCCTCAACGACCTGTGCCACGAGATGGACAAGACCCGCCTGACCACGATGGCGATTGTCTCCATGTGCCCGCAGGACGCCGAGTACATCCGCATCCCGGACACCGTCTCCTGGAACCACTACTTCGGCTGGTACGGCGGCGATACGAGCATGAACGGTCCGTGGCTGGACAATTTCCACGCCAAGAATCCGACCATTCCGGTGGGTCTGAGCGAATACGGCTGCGAAGCGCTCAACTGGCACACCTCCAACCCGCAGCAGGGCGACTACACCGAGGAGTATCAGGCGTACTACCATGAGGAGCTCATCCGCCAGCTCTTCACCCGCAAGTACCTCTGGGCGACCCACGTGTGGAACATGTTTGACTTCGGCGCGGACGCCCGCAACGAGGGCGGCGAGAACGGACAGAACCACAAGGGCCTGATGACCTTTGACCGCAAGTACAAGAAGGACTCCTTCTACGCCTACAAGGCGTGGCTGAGCAGCGATCCCTTCGTGCACATCTGCGGCAAGCGCTATGTCGACCGCGTGGAGGACGTGACGAAGGTCACCGTCTATTCCAACCTCCCGGAGGTGGAGCTCTTCGCCAATGGTGAATCCCTTGGAAAGAAAGCAGCCGCGGATCACTTCTTCTACTTCGACGTGCCCAACAAGGGCGTGACGAAGCTGATGGCGGTCGCCGGCGAATGCTGCGACGAGAGCCGCATCCGCAAGGTCGATACCTTCAATGAGGCGTACCGTCTGCGCGAGAAGGGCGCGATTCTCAACTGGTTTGACATCACCGCGCCGGAGGGCTACTTCTCCCTCAACGACAGGATCTCCGACATCATGGCCAATCCGCAGGGCATGCAGCTCTTCGGCGGCATGATGCAGCAGATGGTCAAGGGTGGCGGCAGCAAGAGCATGATGGCGGGCTTCGACCTGAAGATGTCCCCGGGTCTGATGCAGATGATGGGCGGCTTCACCGTCATCCGCATGGTCGGCCTGATGGGCGCGGCTGGCGTCTCCATGACGAAGGAACAGCTGCTTTCCCTCAACGCTGCACTCAACCGGATTCCCAAGAACTGAGCGTCACACGGCGAATCCATGTGAATACAACAAAAAGGGTGCTTTCGCAATGCGAAAGCACCCTTTGCTTTTTAAAAGAGTTGAATCAGGCAGCCGACCGGATCAGGCTTCCCGTCCAAGCAGGAACGCCTTCTTGTTCAGCTCCAGGAACTTAGGCGGAACGGACGCTTCAATCGCCTTCATCCACTCCTCCAGCTCAAAGCCAAAGCTGCGGGAGAGATGACCCATCAGCACGATGTTGACCGCCTTGGCAGAACCCGCCTGCTCCGCGAGGGAAAGCGCGTCGATGGCATCGACGACGATGTTCTTTTCCTTCATTTTGGCGACGAGCTCGTCGGGATAGACGGCCGCGCCGGTGATGACGGGCATCGGGTTGATCTGCTGGGTGTTGACGACCAGATGGCCGCCCTCCTTGAGGTACTCCGTCCAGCGGGCCGCTTCCAGCAGCTCGAAGGAAACGATGTAATCCGCTTCGCCCTTGTCAATGACGGGGGAGTAGACCTTCTCGCCGTAGCGCACATACGTCACGACGCTGCCGCCGCGCTGGCTCATGCCGTGCACCTCGGATACCTTGATGTCATAGCCCTTGGTCAGCAGGAGGCGTCCAAGCAGCTTGGAGGCGAGCAGACTGCCCTGTCCGCCGACGCCGACGATCATGATGTTCTTCGTCTGCATGGTTTACGCCTCCTTTCCTTCGCACAGCGCGCCGAAGTGGCACAGCTGCGTGCACACGCTGCAGCCGGTGCACAGCGTGTTGTCGATGGTGGCCTTGCCATCCTTCATGCTGATCGCCGGGCAGCCGATCTTCATGCACAGCTTGCAGCTGCGGCACTTGTCCGCATCGACCTTGACCGGCGGATTGTGCTTGACATACTTGAGCAGCGCGCACGGACGGCGGCTGATGATGACGGACGGCTCCTGCGCCGCAAGCTCTTCAAGGATGGCTTCCTCGGTCTGCTTCAGGTTGTAGGGATCGACCACGCGCACACGCTTGATGCCCACCGCGCGGCAGAGCGTTTCCAGATCGATCTTCGTGCAGGGATCGCCCTTGAGGTTAAAGCCGGTGGTCGGGTTCTGCTGGTGGCCGGTCATGCCGGTGATGGAGTTATCCACGATGATGACCGTGGTATTGGATTCGTTGTAAGCGATGTTGATCAGGCCCGTCACGCCGGAATGCATGAAGGTCGAATCGCCGATGACGGCGACGGTCTTGTTGTCCGCCGCGCCGCCCTGCGCCTTGGTGAAGCCATGCGCACCGGAAACGGACGCGCCCATGCAGATCGTCGTATCCAGCGCGGCAAGCGGCGCGACAGCGCCCAGCGTGTAGCAGCCGATGTCGCCCAGCGCGGTGATCTTGTTCTTTGCGAGGGTGTAGAACAGGCTTCTGTGCGGGCAGCCCGCGCACATGACCGGCGGGCGCGGGGGAATGGCGTCCTCCACCTTGCTGCCGCAAGCGGGAGCCGCCTTGCCCAGCTTCTCCGCAACCAGATTCTGGCTGAATTCATCGATGCAGGGGAAGAGCGCCTTGCCGGTCACCTTGATGCCCAGCGCGTTGCAGTGCGCCTCAATGAAGCTGTCCAGCTCCTCAACGACGACCACCTCGTCAACAGAAGCAGCAAAGTCAATGATCTTCTTCTCCGGCAGCGGCCAGATCATGCCCAGCTTGAGCACCGGATACGTATCGCCGCAAACCTCCTTGACGTACTGATACGCCGTGGAGGAGGTGATGATGCCGCGGCTGTGGTCGCTGCCCTCTTCGACGCGGTTGATCGCGCAGGTTTCCGCCCACTTGACAAGCGCCTGGGTGCGCGCCTCCACGAGGGGATGGCGCTTCTTGGCATTGCCGGGCATCATGATGTACTTCTGCGGGTTCTTTTCGTAAGGCTTTGACGCCTCAACGCGCTCCGCGGTTTCAATGACGCTCTGGCTGTGCGCAATACGGGTGCACATCTTCAGCAGCACCGGCGTGTCAAACTGCTCGGAGAGCTCGTAAGCCAGCTTGGTGAAGGCCAGCGCCTCGGCGCTGTCGCTGGGCTCGAGCATCGGGATCTTCGCCGCGCGGGCATAATGGCGGGAGTCCTGCTCGTTCTGGCTGGAATGCATGCCCGCATCGTCCGCAACGCAGATGACCATGCCGGCATTGACGCCGGTATAGGAGATGGTGAAGAGCGGATCCGCCGCGACATTGAGACCCACGTGCTTCATTCCGCAGAAGCTGCGCTTGCCGGCGAGACACGCGCCGAACGCAGATTCCATGGCGACCTTCTCGTTGGGCGCCCACTCGGCGTACATTTCCGGGTATTTCGCCGCGGCTTCAGTCACTTCGGTGGAAGGCGTGCCGGGATAGCTGGAGACGAACGCGCATCCGGCTTCATATAATCCCCGGGCAACGGCTTCGTTGCCCAGCATCAGCTGTTTCATGGAGAAATCCTCCTTCAGAATGTGAGTGCTTGTAAATATACCATATTCCGGCACCAAATGTAAATAAATATGCAGGAAAGTTCGCAAAAAGTTTCATTTTTTCTGTATGCGCGCTGTATGCTCTGCGCCTGGCGAAATCGATTCCCCGTTATTCTTCCGCCCTGTCGCCGATGGAATCGGTGACGGAAACGGTGACCGTGCGATCATAACAGGAGAAGACGGCGTCGACATGCGCTTTTTCCGGCGCAGCCGTAAAAAGGCTCACGACGGGAACCAGCACCAATCCGGCGATCATGCACAGCGCGCCGGCGTTGATGGGAGACTGGAGAATCGCCGGGAAGCTGCCCTTGAACACGATGTTGGCCAGCATGACGACGGTGGAGAAGATGAAGCTCGTCCACACAGAAGCGACCGTTGTGCGCTTCCAGTACAGGCCGAAGATGAACGGTGCGAGGAATGCGCCGGCCAGCGCGCCCCAGCTCACGCCCATCAGCTGCGCGATGAAGGTGACGGAGGACTTGTACTGGATGATCGCCAGCACGACAGAAATCAGAATGAACACGACGATCAGCGCGCGCATGACCAGAAGCTGCTTCTTTTCATCCATGTCCTTGACCATCTTATCCTTGATCAGGTCAAGCGTCAGGGTGGAGGAAGAAGTGAGCACGAGGGAGGAAAGCGTGGACATCGACGCGGAAAGCACCAGAACGACGACGACGGAAATCAGGAAAGGAGAAAGATCGCTGAGCATCGCGGGGATGATCGCGTCATAGCCCTGCGTCGCGATATCCACACGATCGGCAAACAGGCGTCCAAAGCCGCCCAGGAAGTAGCAGCCGCCGGCGACAAGCGCCGCAAAGACCGTGGAAATGATCGTGCCCTTGGTGATGGCCTGCTCGCTCTTGATGGCGTAGAACTTCTGCACCATCTGCGGGAGACCCCACGTGCCCAGCGAGGTCAGCAGGACGACGCCCAGCAGGTTCACGGGCTCCGGACCAAAGAAGGAAGCGAAGACGCCAGGCGCCGTGCTGACGGCGGGATCGTTGACCTGCGCGAGCTTGTTGAGCGCTTCCATGAAGCCGCCCTGACCCTTGAGCACCGCGCCGACGACGGCGATGATGCCCACGATCATGATGATGCCCTGAACAAAGTCGTTGATCGCGGTCGCCATGTAGCCGCCGGCGATGACGTAGATCGCCGTGAGGATGGCCATAACGATGACGCAGACGCTGTAATCGATGTCAAACGCCATGCCGAACAGGCGGCTCAGACCGTTGTAAAGGGAAGCGGTGTAGGGAATCAGGAAGATGAAGATGACGACGGAAGAGGCCGTCTTGAGCGCCGGACTATTGAAGCGCTCGGAGAAGAACTGGGGCATGGTCGCGCTGTTGAGGTGCTGGGTCATGATGCGCGTGCGCCGTCCCAGCAGGCCCCACGCCATCAGCGAGCCAAGCAGCGCGTTGCCGATGCCCGCCCACGTGGCAGCGACGCCGTATTTCCAGCCGAACTGGCCGGCATAGCCGACGAAGACGACGGCGGAGAAATAAGACGTACCATAAGCAAAGGCCGTCAGCCAGGGGCCGACGCTGCGTCCGCCAAGGACAAAACCGTTGACGTCTGTTGCATGCTTACGGCAATACAGACCGATACCAATCGTCATGCCAAAGAAAACAGCGAGCATTGCAAGCTTGATAAACAGATCCATTGTCTTTTCCTCCTATATTATTTTTTGGATTTTGCGGATCTTAGCTGGTTTGGGAATGAATACGTCTATATACAGACCTCGTCAGGTAACGCTTCGCTCCCTGACGAGGCTTGCTTTGAGCACTGCGCGTTTGGGGAGGGGACGTTGGGGGAGTTCCTCCCCCAAACCCCTGACAAGGGATTTCATCCCTTGACCCTTCTTCGCTTCGCGCGGTTTGAAGATGCTTTTGGGGTGTTAGCCGGTGATCTGTGCCTCGACCAGACGGCCCTGACAGTACTTTTCGCGGAGTACCGGCTTTTCGATCTTGCCGGTGGGGTTGCGCGGAATCTTGTCGAAGATGACCTTCTTGGGACGCTTGTAGCGGGGCATGCCCTCGCAGAAGGCGTTGATTTCTTCCTCGGTGCAGGTCATGCCTTCCTTGATTTCCACAATCGCCGCGGCGATCTCGCCAAGGCGCGGATGCGGCAGACCGATGACCGCGACGTCCTTGATCTTATCAAAGCCGCGCATGAAGTCTTCAATCTGAACAGGGTAGAGGTTTTCACCGCCGGAGATGACGACGTCCTTCTTGCGGTCGACCAGGAAGATGAAGCCGTCCTCGTCGATGCGGGCCATGTCACCGGTGAAGAGCCAGCCGTCCTTGAGCACCTCGTTGGTCGCTTCTTCATTCTTATAGTAGCAAAGCATCACGCCGTCGCCGCGCACGATCAGCTCGCCCACTTCGCCGGGCGCGACTTCCTCGCCGGAGGGAGAGACGATCTTCGCTTCCCACTTGTATCCGGGCTTGCCGATCGCGCCGACCTTGTGCACGTTGCCAAGACCCAGATGCACGCAGCCCGGGCCGATGGATTCGGACAGGCCGTAGTTGGTGTCGTAATCGTGGTTGGGGAAGACCCTGAGCCAGCGGTTGATGAGGCTGGGCGGCACGGGCTGCGCGCCGATGTGCATCAGACGCCACTGCTCAAGGCTGTAATCCTCCAGCTTCACGCGGCCCGCGTCGATCGCATCGAGCATATCCTGCGCCCACGGTACCAGCAGCCAGACGATGGTGCACTTTTCATCGCTCACCGCGCGCAGGATCCATTCCGGCTTCACGCCGCGAAGGAGCACAGCCTTGCTGCCGGAGAGGAGGGAACCGAACCAGTGCATCTTCGCGCCGGTGTGGTACAGCGGCGGGATGCAGAGGAATACGTCGCTGCGGCTCTGCAGGTGGTGCGCCTGCTCCACCTCGCAGGAGTAAGCCAGCGCGCGATGGTTATGCAGGATCGCCTTGGGGAAGCCCGTCGTACCGGATGAGAAGTAGATCGCCGCATGATCCTTTTCATCAAGCGCGACCGGCGGCGGGGTGGAGGAGCAGAACGTCGTCAGACGCAGGCAGTCCTCGGCATACGCCGGTCCGTTCTTGCCGACAAAGAACATGAAGCGAAGGCCGGTCAGCTCGCTCTGGATGACGTCGATGCGGCTGATGAACTCCGGACCAAAGACGAGCAGCTCCACGTCCGCCAGTTCAAGGCAGTACTTGATTTCGTCGCTGGAATAGCGGAAGTTCATCGGCACGGCGATGCAGCCCGCCTTGAGAATGCCGAAATAGATCGGCAGCCATTCGATGCAGTTCATCATCAGAATGGCGACCTTGGTGCCGCGCGCGATGCCGCGGCTCAGAAGCAGGTTGGCAAAGCGGTTGGCGCGGCGGTCAAAATCCTTCCACGTGATTTCCCTGCGGTAGGGAGCGTCGGGATTGGCGTTTTCAATGAGGCTGAATTCGCGCCACGTCACCGCGCGGTCGCGTTCTTCAGAGGGGTTAATCTCAACCAGAGCACTTTCCATGCCCCAGAGTCTTGCGTTTCTCTCCAGATAATCGGTCAGCAGCATAGCCGTTCATTCTCCTTTGTTCCGTTCACTTGGTGTATGACCAGCATTCTACCACCGCAGGAGATACATGTCAACATTCTGTCAACATTTTCTGCAAATATTTTTCGTGTGCAAATCCGCCTTCATTTGTGCTATTTTTCCGATTTTCACCCAATTTTCAAAGTTTCTCTTCAGTTTTTCCTTTTGTCCTCCGGGATCATCTCTTTGTCGGCATTGACAAAATGCTGCATCCGCAGCACCAGACACAGCATTTTGCGCCAGAAGAAAATCCGAACATTCTTTCGATTCATCCCATATCCGTTCGATTATTTCCGCAAAAACAGAGATCAAGCCTCTTCCGCCGGGCAATTTCTTTTCCCGTTTTTGACAAAAAACCGTCATTGACCATGGACAGCGCATCAGACATTTGGTAGAATATATAATTGTGAAGATGTACTCTGTTGTCAGTATACACATTTGACCGCGCACCGCTGTGCCCGCGCGATCACGCATACAAAGGAGGGAAAGCCGGCATGTCCGCCCATTTCAACATTCAGGCTTTCATGGAAGATTTTCAGGCACGCCTGACGCCCTATTGCAAGGATGCCTGTTTTGCTTCAGGTCCCGTTTTCCTGCTGCTGGCCAATCTGGCGCATGCGTATCACGCTGACGACAACGACATTAAAACCATCACGCAGGCGCTTCACCAGCTCGGCCTGCAGAACGTCGACATTCACGAAGACGATTTCCTCGGCGACGGCGCAAGCGAAGAAGCCATCTCAAGCGCGCTGATCCGCCTGCTTGAACGCAGCGGCCTTGACACGGACGCGGTGTATTTCATGGGCGTGGACGAATTCCGCCAGAAGCACAAGGACATATTCACCAAACTGCTGAACATCGTCTTTTTCACCGATAAAGATTTGCAAATCGGCATAGAGCTTGTCACCCGCACAAATCTCCTGCTGCGCCGCGCGCTGCAGGATCAATACATCAAACGCCATCCGCAGGAGGCAGAGCGCTGCCTGGGCTGGGTGGACGAAGAAACGATCGACATCGTCGGCCCCTTCCTGAAAGACGGGCACATTCCCAGCTGGGTCTACGAGGATGTGCTCCGGGATCTGGTGGCGGACGTCGGCAATTATCCGCTCAGCGAGAACATTCTGGCGCTTTCCCTCAAAGCCATGGACGCGCAGGTCCTCCTTCTGGCGAAGCGCTTCTGGCTTCCGGTCGGATCCGATGAAGAGGCGATCACCGGCAAGCTTCTCATGCTGCTTGACGACTGCGACGTCGATCTTGAACGCTGCTTCAGCGAAGGCGTGCAGGCCATCCCGCGCGACGTGCTGGAAATCATGCGCAACATCATCTTCTTCGGCAGCGTGCAGTGCGCCTCGCCCTACGAAGCGGAGCTTGCCAGCGGCACGCTCATCGCCCGCATCATCCGCGACGCGCACGCCCGCACCCATCTTGACGAACGCGTGACCACCGATGTCATCGACCGCGACATGGCGCTGGCGCTGCGCGCGCATGCCAAGGACGGATTCGTTCCTTCCTTTGTCATCCATCGCGAATACAACCGCATTCTGGCGCGGACAAAAAACGCGGCGGACACCGCCGCCATCCGCGACGCGACGATGCAGAGCCTGTCCCTTGCGCCCCTGCTGCTGGAAGAGCAGTTTTATCTGCTCCCCGGCGCGCCGGAGGAATCCATCCGTCAGAAAGCGGGTTCGCTCATCAGCGGCTGGAATCTTGACAAAGTTTACGAAACAGGCTCCGTTCCGGAAGAAAACACCGCCATACACAACCAGCTTGTCGGCATGATCTTCTTCGCCGACAACCGCGTCCACAGCCCGCAGGAAGCCAACGACGTTTTCTTCGACATTCTCTTCTCCTTCATGACCCGGCACATCGGCGCGCGGGGCGAGGCTGTGCCGCCGCAGGTTCTTTCCGAAATTGAAACCGTCTGTATCCAGCAGCAAAAGGAGGGGCTTCTCCCATCCTTCCTGCGTCAGGCGGCGATCGATACGCTGCTTTCCTATATCAGTAAGGAATGGTTTGCCGAGTATCTGTATCTCGACATCCTCATCCGCAACGGCTTTGATGAAATCGAGCTGGAGCAAAAGGATTATCTGCCGCCCGACGAGGCATACCGCCTCAAGGCGCATATCGGCGCCCTGATCAATGCCTACGGCTTTGATCTTGAATATATCGCGCAGCACAGCGCGGTCCGTCCGGACGACGAGCCGCTCACGCAGCGCCTTGCCAACATCCTTTACTTTGCGCTTCCCGCCTGCGCCACGCAGCAGGATGCGCTTGCCCAGGCGCAGCAGCTGCTCATTGAGCGCGCGCAGACAACACGCGTAACCCCTCATCGCCGCAGGCGGCTGGTTTAACCCCCAAATCGTCAGCATGAAGATTCAATTCTGATCCACAGGAGGAATTTCTGATATGTACATGGTTGATAAGATGCGCGAAATCGCAGACACCCTGACTGTATATGACCAGAAAGGCGCAAGCATCCAGAAGGACTGGGAGCGCACCAAGAGCAACACCGAAAGCACGCATCAGGCCAACATCAAGAGCATCACGAGCAAGCGCGACGCCAGCCTGACCGAGGCCAAGCGTCGCAAGGCCGCCTGGGACGATACCCTCGATCATTCCCGCGACCACATGGAAAAAATGCAGCGCAAGCTGTATGAGCGCGGCCTGTTCTCTATCAATGCCAGCCTGAGTTCCCCCATCGCCAGCAGGGGCTACGCCGGCATGATTCAGGAACTGACCGACATGCGCCGCACCTCTCAAAGCGCGCCCCACTTCAAGCCCGGCGATAACGAGGAGCTCATCGCCCACATGAGCGCTGCGCAGGAAATGATGTCCCGCTTCAAGCAGGACGCCGCCGCCGTCGCGCATGCCGCCGAGCAGCAGTTCAACGAGGAAAACGAGTTTGCCCGCCGCCGCTTTGCGTCCCAGAGCGCGCAGGAGGAAGCCGAATTCACGCGCCTGATGACTGACGCGCAGAACCGGTATCAGCAGTACAAGACCCAGCTCAACGACGATCTGGTGACGGCATTCTCCACGACGTTGGATCCGCAGGGCATGCACGCAATGTTTGAGCGCCTGCATCAGGTCATCCCCACGCACGAAAACTACGTCCCGCCCAAGGCCTTCCCGGACGAGGTGTGCTTTGGCTACGCGGGCTATGACATCACCGACGAGCTGGACGACGAATGCAAGCGTCAGGCGCTCTCCGCCAGCTGCGGCTACATGGTGGAAAAGCTCGGCCGCCGCACCTATCTCAAGTTCCCCTACGGCTACGGCTTCGCCGATAACCGCTTCTCCTCCATGTTCCAGTTCAACCAGAAAACCCGTGACGAGATGGTTACGCACATGCAGTCCATGGTCATGCGGCTGATGATGTCCGTTCCCTGCGGTAAGGCATGGCTGACGATGATCGATCCATTTAAACGAGCTGAGACATTCTCCATGTTCTCTCCTTGGGGCAAGGATGACGAGCGCGTCATCGACACGCGTATCTGGCACGAAGAAAACCGCATCGAGGAGCGCCTACAGACGATCATCAGCCACATCAGTGACATCCACCAGCGCTGCCTGCAGGGCCGCTATGAAAACATCCTTGAATACAACGCATCTGCCGGCAAGAACGCGGAGCCGCTGCGCTTCCTGGTGATCATGGATTTCCCGCGCCACTTTACCCCCGCCGCCCTTGACATGCTGGAGAGTATCGTCACCAACGGCGCGACCACCGGTGTCTACGCGCTCATCGCCGCCGACATGGACGCCGTGGCCGAATCCATGAACCCCGCCGTGCAGCGCATCTGTCAGTCGATGAACAGCTTCACCCTGCACGAGGAAGCCATGTTCACCTCTGACGTGATCAACAATCGTCCGCTGCGCTTCCTGCCGATGTCTTGCGTCAACGATGATATCGTTTTTGATACCATCGAGAAAATCAGAAAAGGTATCTTGGAATCTGATAGAATTACCATCGATCTGACTGATATCTATCCTGACTTCCCGAAGGGATTCCAGTTTATGTCCTACGATGCCTCCAACGGCATCAGCATTCCGATTGGTCTTGAGGGCGCCAACAAGCACGTCAGGCTGGAGCTGGGCGGAAAGAGCGATGGCGGCCGCGCACACAACTACCATGCGATGATCGGCGGCACCATCGGCTCGGGCAAGTCAACGCTGCTTCATAACATCATCACCAACATCCTCATGACCTACAGCCCCGATGAAGTCCAGATGTATCTGGTCGACCTGAAGGACGGCGTCGAGTTCAAGCGCTATGCCCAGCATATGAATCTGGCCCATCTGCGCGTCGTCGCCATCAATGCTGAAAAGCTCTTCGCCCTCTCCGTCCTGCGCGATCTGGTCAACGAACAGAGCCTGCGCGCCCAGAAGTTCAGAGGCAGCGGCACCAACCGCATCGAGGCCTACAACAAGCTGATGCGCGATGAAAACCGGCTTGACGAAATCATGCCGCGCCTGGTCGTGGTCATGGACGAAGTGCAGGGCCTGTTCGACAAGGCCGATGATCCGATCACACAGGAATGCGCGAGCCTGTTGGAAACGCTCATCCTGATGGGCGGCTCCGCCTTCGGCATCCAGATGATCCTCGCCACGCAGGACTGGGCCAACGTCGTCGGCCTCAAGGAGAGCCTGTACAACAACATCGGCGTGCGCATTGCGCTCAAGAATAATCCGGCGTCCGCCGCCACCATTCTGGCCAGCGATAACGAAATCATCTCCCGTCTGGAAACCTACGACACCGGCAAGGCTGTCTTCAATGGTTACACCGGTCACAAAGATTACAACCACGAATTCCGCAGCACCCGTATCGAAGACAACGAAGCTCATCAGATCCTTGACCATCTGGAAGCGCTGCAGCGCCAGAACGCGAACCTGCGCCGCCCGGCGAACCAGCGCCTGCTCAGCGCGGACATCAACGATATCGAGGCAAACGAGCTGACCGTGCTGGCAAAGAGCAACACCATCGCCCGCAGCCGCTCCATGAGCTACCGCCTGTGGATGGGCGACGGTCTGAGCATGGTCAACACCTTCTATCCGGCGCTTTCCTCCGCCGTGGGACAGAACCTGCTCCTTGTCGGCTCCAAGGAGGAAACCGCGGGCAGCATCGCCGGCTTCGCCGCAATGAGCCTGCTGCTTGAAACCATCCGCACGGAAGGCGCAATCACCCGTCCGGTCATCACGCTCTTTGACTTCAGCAACCCGGCGCAGATGGCCTACGGTCAGAAGACGCTGCTGCACACGCTGCTTGACCTCGTGCCCGACGCCTTCCGCGTCTTCCGCGGCAGCGACATGCTCTCCGGCATGCAGATTCTCGAGGAGGAAATGAACGCCGGCGCGGACGAGGCGCAGCACTTCGTCATCTTCTTTGGCATCAACCGCGCCCGCCGGCTCACCGAGGGCAGCACCTATTCCGTCAAGCCGCGTGACGTGCTGGCCAGGCTCGTGCACGAAGGTCCGCAGAAGGGATTCAACTTCATCATCTGGGCCAACGCCCCGGCGATGTTCCAGCAGTTCTACGGCGACATGCTCGGCGACTTTGAGCAGCGCCTCATCTTTGACAGCACGGAAGATGAACTCTACTCCTACTTCGTGCAGGACAAGAAGCCGTCCACCATGGACGAGCGCAACGCGCTGTCCTACAACCTGGACGGCGACAACCAGCTCGTCAAGCTGTTCAGCATTCCGTCGGACAAGTGGCTGCATGAGTTCACCGAGGCAGTCAAGCGCCATATGAAGTAAGCCGCCGACAGCACGACCCAAACGGGAGGTATTATCATGGAAAATCTGGAAAAGCTCGAAGCGAAAATGGTTCGCGACATCGATGAATACGTCCGCGCGATGGACGAATTTGAGACGGCGCTCAACACGCGCAGAACCGCATGGAACGACCGTGCCAAGCTTGCCCGCAAGCTCGCCGCCGCCCGCAACAAAACCCTGAACCTGATCGTCTCCGGCGGCATCGCCGGCGGAGCGATTTTCCTGATCATGACCATGCTGGTCATGTAACCCATTCATCCGCGCGCACGGGCGCAGCCAAGCAAAGGAGCAGATCGATATGGCCGCATCGCAATCGGATGAACTGAATTTTGACGCGCTGGACGAACTGCTTCGGCAGGCAGAGGTGCTTGACCAGCAGATCCGCGTCTCCTACCCGGATATCTATGCACGGGCCACGCAGGAACAGCCCGACGCGCCGGCCCAGGCGTTCCTCACCCCCGACAGCTACGACGAGGACGACGAGCCCGCGCCTATACAGAAAAGCACGCAGTACAGCATCCTCCCCTCGCATCAGGACGACGACACGCCGCCCGACATCGACGAGGACAACCTGCAGGCGTATTTCCTGCGCCGCAGGTTTGAGGAGCGGCCCCCCGTCGCCGCCTGGGAACGCGCAGACGCGGGCGAAATGGTCATCTGTGATACTGAAGAACCGGCGCAGCTGCCCGATGAGGAGCTTTTCCTCTACGCGCTCACCAAGCTGGGCGCCGGCGCCATGGACGAGGCCACCAACGCCATAGCGCTCATGGACAGGCGTCCCGGCATGAATCCGCTGCTGGCGTTCCTGCCCGTTTACACAGCGCCGCAGTGCGGCGCGTCCCGCGAGCGCATTTCCGCGCTGATCACCAGGCGTCTGCCGTCCAACGGCGAAGCCGCGGAGCGGTCCATGGTGCTCTCCTCCCAGCGGATGCTCGCCGCCGTGATGGACACCATCACCGAGGCAGAGCGGCTGCAGGAAGCCGGATACCGCAACCGTCAGGAAGCCCTGAGCATGGCCGCCCAAAGCGTGCGCCAGCGGCTCTCCCGACTCAATTACTGATTTTCACGGCAGGAGTCGCAAATGAACGATTTGACGATCATCTTCTTTGAACAGCTTTCCAAGCGGCTGGATCATCCCGGACCGCTGGTGGACCGGCTGCGCAGTGAGCTTATCCGGGATGCGCAGGCCCGGCTGGAGCCGTTCCTGCTTCCCTCCACGCTCTATCTTTCCGCAGGCGGCAGGGAGTTTTACGCCCGGCTGGATACGTTCCTGCGTCAGGCCGGCGCCATCCGGGAAATCCGCGCATTCCGCCCGATGTACAAGCAGCTGACCAAGCTGCAGCTCAGCGCGGAAGACCTGCGCAGCGAAACGCTTGCGGCCATCGCAAGCCCGGGAAAGCTCGATGCCGAGCGCATGCACATCGTCTTTAAGGAAGAATCAAACGACGCTGCCAAGCGCCTGTACGACGCCATCTGTCTTGAGATGTACCGTCTGGCGGCAGCGGCCGGCGGCAAGGCGGTTTCAAAGCTGTCCCCGCTGCATTACGTCCATCCCGACGCCTCCTCTTATTATCAGTACTACGCCAAGGAAGTGCTGCCGGCGCTTGCCCTGACGCAGCGCAGCCGGCGCTTTGGCGTCTGGTCTTACCAGTACCGGGAGCAGGCGAAGATCGGTCCCATGGCCCGCCTGCCCGTCTATGTGCAATCCGAGCCGCGCGCGCTCAAGCGCCGCCTGCTGCCGGGCGAGCATCAGATCGTCGGCAGCGGATCCAGCGAAGCGTGGCAGGGTATCGGCGCGATCACCAACCTGACGCCCGCCGTCATGCAGCGCGCGCAGAAGGAAGGTATCTACTACACCGTAACATCGGATATGCTGACCAACTGCCACCTGACCAGCACGCCGACGCAGGTGCTTGACCAGTGCTTCGGCGGACGGTTTTATGCCGTGGAGCCCGCGCACTTCTTCGCGGCGGTTTCCGCCGCGCTGTGTTCGCGTGCGCTGCAGCTGCGCACGCAGCGGGGCAAATGCCTTTACTGCGGGGCAGAGGGCGCAGAAGCGATGCTCTGCCTGTCCTGCCTTGGCAAGGTGAGGCAGAAGCTATGACCGCCTGCGGCCTGAACAGAATCTACTTTCCGGTGACAAGCCTTGGCGAAGGCCGCCGTCTGGGCGTATGGTTTCAGGGCTGCAAAAAGCGCTGCCCGGACTGCATGAGCCCCGAGATGCAGCCCTTCACCCAGGACACAGTCGCCATGGAGGATGTGCTTGACCGCATCCCCGGGGACATCGCCCCGGACGGCATGACCGTCAGCGGGGGAGAGCCCTTTGACCAGCCCGCCGCGCTGCGCCTTCTGACGGCGTGGTTTCTTGACCATCACACGGACGACATTCTCGTGTATACCGGATATACGATAGAAGAACTGCGTGCGCGCAGCGACCGGGATACCGACTGGATTCTTTCCCACATCGCCGCGCTCGCGGACGGCGCATACGACCGGACGCGCAACACCGGCGTCGGACTGATGGGCTCCGCCAACCAGCGCCTTCACGTATTCAGACGCCGCGACCGTTATCTTGACTTTACCAGCCGCCCCCGCCGCATGCAATGCGTGGATGAGCGGGGTCAGCTGTTCCTCATCGGCGTCGCGCCCCTTGACAGGGACGCCGGCGCGCCCTGACCGCGCCCGGCAAAGCCGGACCGCCACCAACAGCACGAAAGAGAGGTGATGAACATGGACGAACGCACCCTGCGTCCGGGAGAACTCAAGGACGCCGCCACCCTGCGCCCCGGTCATTTCATCGCCGGCGCTTCCTCGCAGGAAAGCCT
Source organism: Clostridia bacterium (assembly GCA_017547805.1). GTDB lineage: Bacteria > Bacillota > Clostridia > Christensenellales > Aristaeellaceae > Ventricola. Next base: position 3,100 of record JAFYOR010000010.1, on the reverse strand, counting down.
GAATCAGTCCGTGGGCAAGTGGACGCTTGTGCGCGTGCTTGAAACACGGGAGCACTGCACGCTTTATCTGGCCCGCAGCAGCACGCAGGAAAACGCCGTGCTCAAGCTCTACAACGGGCCGCAAAGCAACCTGCCCGCGCTCAAGAAGATTTCCCGTCTGCAGGACAGCCGCCTGATGCCCATCCTTGATCTGGGCACGCACGAGGGCAAGCCCTACGAGGTTGCCCCGTATATGGAAGAGGGTACGCTGGAAGGCGCCGTGCTCAGCGACGACGTCATCATGAACGTCATCGTTCCGCAGCTGACGCATGCGCTGAGCGTGCTGCACAACAACCAGCTGCTGCACAACGACGTCAAGCCTTCCAACATCTTCTGGATCCGAAAGAACGAATCCATCGCGCTGGGCGATTTTGACATCGCCAGCCCTGTGCGCGGCGCAAAAACCGACGGCCCCTGCGGCACGCCGGAATACATGGCGCCCGAGGTGCTTGCAAGCGGCAGCAGCGAAGCCAGCCCCGCATCCGATTTCTGTTCCATGGGCATCACGCTCATCTCCCTGCTCTCCGGCGCATCGCCCCTGCACGGAAAGACCGAAATGCAGCAGCGGCGCGCGTGGATGCGCGGCAGCCTGATGCCGGAAAACGTCAGCGCCAAGCTCGGCACGCTGATCAGCGGCCTGATCACCAACGAGCCCGGTCAGCGGATGGGCGCGGCGGGCGTTCGCCAGTGGATGAAAACCTACCGGATTGCCGATACGGAAATCCAGCTGCACGAGACGAAACAGATCACGAAAAAAACGATGATTCAGGCGCTGTGGTTTGATCATCATCCGATCTGCGACATTGCAGAGCTGATTGAAGAATGCGGAAAAAACTGGGAGCTGGGCTGCTTCATGCTGGAACAAAAGCAGCTGAGTCCCTTCCTGCGCCAGTTTGATCTGCGCCATTACGAGCTGTGCAGCGAATGCGAAAAAGCATTTGACAAAAGCGAAGGCCTCTTCCGCCTGCTGCACACCCTGTCCTGCTCCGACGACTTCTACTGGTACGGCGAACATTTTGACAGCATCGAGGACTTTGTCAACCGCATGCTGGATACGGACAATATCTATGCCGGCGGAACGGGCGCACATTTCCTGCGCGCGGGCATGCTGGGCATTTACCTGAGCAATATGCGCGCGGCGCAGTCCGCCATCGATCAGGCGGAGCGCTTCTGCCAGACGGCGCAGCACCATCCGGAGCTGGCGATGACGCAGCTGCTTCAGTCCATGGGCTCTAAGCCCGAGCTGAAATGGAAGGATCAGGTCTTCCACACCCTGCCCGAGCTGGCCAACTGGCTCATCCATGTGGACGGCTCGCTGGATGAGCACGTGCAGCAGCTATACGATTCCATGCGGCTTGACGCATGGCTGTCCTTCATCGGCGAAGGCACGCTCCTTAACGACGTTCGCAACGAAATGAAAGGAATCACGCTATGAGCAGTTATGTCTCCGGCTATTATGACATCCGCGCTTCGATCGTCGCCCGCATGCGCGCGGAAGCGACGCAGGAGCTTCGCGCCATCGAAAGCGAAGCGGCCCAGCTCAAGGCGCAGCATGACGCCGAGGTCAGCCGCCGTCAGGCGCTTCAGGCCGGATATCTGAGCGCGGAAGGCGAAAGCAGCAAGCGCGCCGAGGAAGAGCAGATCAGCGCCAGAACAAAGCAGCAGTCCATCGAGGAGGAAGCGGATCTGCTGCTGACGCAGGCTGCCGCCCGCATCGAGGCGATGGAAGACGTGCCGGAAAAAGAAGGACTGCTCTCCGCGCTGGAAGACATGCAGCAGAGCGTCGAACGCTTCGGCGTGACCACCAGCAACATCGAGCACATCCGCGAAATGGTGCGCGAAACGATTCCCGCCGCGCTGATGCGCATCCATCAGGCGCAGGAAAAGGAACGCATCGAGCAGGAGCTGCGCGACCGGGTGCTCGTCAAGAGCACCGTCGCCGACCAGAGCATTGATTTCGTCTCCATCAAGGTCGATACGCAGCACAAAAAGGCACAGAAGCGCCCGTGGGATCTGTTCGTCAGCCGCGTGCGCGACATGGCTGCCGCGCAGGACGAGTTCGGCGGATTCGGCGCGCAGGAGATGCTCGAGGAAATCGAGTCCGTCGCGCCGGGCATGCAGAACATCTTCATGATGCAAAACGAAGACACCGTCGCCCAGTGGGAGGAGGAGGCCGCCGCCTTCACCGCTTCCATGGAGCAGACGAAGGCGCAGCAGAGCGAACTGTACGCCTCCTACCTGCGCGTACACCGCATTTACGGCGAGGCGTTTGCGCTGCCGCTGCTCTCCGAGCAGGAGGGCATCAGCCGCATTACCGGCGAGATGAGCCGCATCGAGGATCTCATCGTGGAGCGCCGCAAGCGCGAATATCTGGAAACCTCCTTCCGCGAGGTCTTCGAGGCGCACGGTCTCACGTTTGAATCCATGTTTGCCGGGGATCAGACGCTGCATATCGAATTCGCCGTGGACGAGGAAAGCGGCGTGCGCGTTTCCCGCAGCGATTCCGGCGCGTTTGAGATGGTGTTCCTGGGCAAGAGCGCCGGCACCTCCGTCTCCAGCGATCAGCGTAGGCGCGTATGCGAAAAGGCGAAGAAATTCTGCGACCTCATGCCCGCCATCAGCGCGGATCTGGAGGCGCGCGGCATCCTCTTTGACCAGCGCATTCTGCTGGAAGCGCAGGAAGAGGCCATCGCCTTTGAAACCGCAGAGCACGCGCAGCGCAGAACCGTAACCAAAGCAAAAGCCATGACCATGAACTGAGGTGAGCGTTTTTGATGCAAGAGCAAGAATTTGTCTGTTTCTGTCTGAATAAGCGCCATCCCAACATCTTCATGGGCAGACGCCTCCCGTCAAACTGCCGCTACTGCAACTCGCAGTTTGACCTGATGAACATCATTCCCAAGGCCGAGGCAGAAGCCAAAGGCCTGCTGAAAATGCCCGAAGAGGCCGCGCCGCAGGTTCCCGAGGAGCCGACCGCCGCGCCGGAAAAGCCGTCCGCAGCTGCGCCGCAGCAGAGCGCCGGACCTGCGCCCGCAGGCCTTGGCATGGGGCAGCCCTCCGC
>JAFYOR010000074.1 GCA_017547805.1 Clostridia bacterium | reverse complement strand
TAAAACCCGCCAAGGGACTTCGCCCCTTGACCCCATGACCGCTTTGCGTATGCGCAAAGCGGAGAATTTGGGGCAGGATTGAGTGGAGCCATGCCGTTTCGCGAGGCCCTCCGCCGAAGCGAAACAATGCATCGGCCTCGGGCGCAAAAGCCCGGAAAACCAGCCTTGTTGCTTTGGATGCGGGTGCGGGCACAGCCCGCAAAACCAACCTCATCGCTTCGGAAGTGGGTGCGGGCACAGCCCGCTTAGCCCTTGACCGCGCCGGAGGTGGTCATCGCGCCTTCAACCTGCTCGGAGAACAGGCAGTACACGACGATCGCCGGCAGGGACGCAATCACCATCGTGGCGCCCATGGAGCCCCAGTCGGTGGTGAACTGTCCCTGGAAGAAGAGCACGCCCAGCGGGAGCGTCTTCATGTTGGCAGTGGTGCCCACGAGCACGTTGGCCAGCAGGAACTCGTTCCACGCGGAGAGGAAGACGTAGATCGCGATGGTCATCGTCGCCGGTCCGACCAGCGGGATGATGATCTGGAAGAACGTCTGCCAGATGCTCGCGCCGTCAATACAGGCCGCTTCTTCCATCTCCTTGGGGATGCCCTTGAAGAAGCCGTAATACACCATGCAGGAGAAGGCGAGGTTAATCGCCGCATACGGCAGGATCAGAGACCAGTAGGTGTCCATCATGTGCAGGGCGGCGACGGTCTGAACGACCGGCAGCAGGATCGCCTGAACCGGGATGAACTGGCCCGTGGAAACAAAGGTGCGCGCCACTTCGCTGCCCTTCCACTGCAGGCGGGTAACGGCGAAGGTGAACATCATCGCGCAGATGATCGTCAGGATGACGGTGCCTGCGCCGACGACAACGCTGTTTTTGAAGTACAGCGGCACGTCGTACTGATTCCACGCCTTGACATAGTTTTCAAAGCGCCAGACTTGCGGCAGACCGAACGGATTGGTCTGGAAGATTTCGGTGTTGTCCTTGAAGGAATACAGGATCATCCAGAACAGCGGATAGAGCGAGAAGATCGCGTACGTCCACAGGAAGATCGTGAAGATCACGGAAGATACGCCCTTGTGCTTGCGGGCGCTGTTTTCATGCTTCTTGCTCATACAAGGTCAACCCCCTTCCTGCGGGAGAACAGCGGCTGCTCGCGGTCCTTCATCAGCCAGTTGAGCACGAGGATGATCGCCAGGCACTCAAGCACGAGAACAGACGCGGAGGTCAGGCCGTAGCCGAACTTCTGGCGCGTGAACGCGTTGTTGTACATGATGTAGGTCAGCGTGTAGGTGGATGTGCCCGGACCGCCGCCGGTCATGATGTCGATCTCGGAGAACGCCTTGATGCCGCCCGTCACGGAGATGAGCAGACAGAAGTTGAAGGTGTCCTTAAGCAGCGGCAGGGTGATGTGCCAGTGCGCCTTCAGGCTGGTGGCGCCGTCGATCTCGGCCGCCTCGTAGAAGTCTTCGCCGATGGACTTGATGCCCGCGACGATCAGCGCAAACTGATAGCCCATCCACTGCCAGGCATTGACGAACGCAACGGCATAGATCGCGGTATTGCGGTCATTGAGCCAGTTCTGCTTCCAGTCGATGCCAAGGCGCGCCATCAGCGTATTGAGCAGACCGTTGTCCGCGTTCATCACGTTGCCCCAGAGCTGGCAGACAACGGTAACGGACAGAACGACCGGAATAAAATACGCCGTGCGGAAGAACTTGCGGAAACGGATGCGCTTGTCGGAAACGGCAATAGCAAAGACCGTCGCCAGCAGCAGCTGATAAACCGTGATGACAATGCCGAACTTGAAGCCGTTGGCATTGGCGATCTTGAAGGTCGGATCCTTCATCAGCAGGCGCGTGTAGTTCTTCAGACCCACGAACGTCGCCTTGTTCACGCCGTCCCAATCAAAGAAGCTGTAATAGAACACCTGCAGAATCGGGATAAAGATAAACACGCAAAACAGGATCAGCGCCGGAAGACAGAAGACGATGATCGCTTTGCGGTTTGAGAGATATTTCTTCATAGGAAATAGCCTCCGGTAAAATGAAAATAAGGGGCTGTCGCGCCATGATGACACGACAGCCCTCTTTGGCTATCAGATCAATTCTGACTTATCAGGATTACTCCAGTTCGAAGACGAGCTGGTCGATGACTTCCTGAGCGGTGAACTGACCGGAAAGCAGGGACTGGCCGGCAACGCCGATGGCGTTGGACCAGGTGGTGTTGGTCAGGCCCCAGGTGAAGGCGGTGGTGGAAGTCATGTTCGGCATTTCGGCGACGAGAGCCTGCATCATCGGCGGGAAGTTCTCGTTGACCAGACCGGTGTCAACCGCGACGAGCGGGTTGTTGCGCAGCATAACCTTCGCTTCGCAGTACTTTTCGGAGATGAACGCAGCGACCTCGGCGGCCAGCTCGGCGTTCGGGGAAGCCGGGTTGACAGCGTAGCCGGAGATGGAGCCGCCGCCGCCGGAGAAGGCGTGCTTGTTGGCTTCATAGGAAGCAGCGTCGTAGGACGGATAAGCGATCCAGGCAACGTCGTCGCCCAGCGCCTTGGTCGCGTCCTCGATGTACCACTGGCCGTTGAGGAACATCGCGGCCTTGCCGCCCAGGAACATCTCGGAAGCCTGATCGTAGTTGGTGGTGGTGACGGCAGCCTGGAAGACGCCAGCCTTCGCCAGCTCGGCGAGCTTCTCAGCGGCCTTCAGGTACGCCTCATCCTCGATGGAGGTGGTGCCGTTGTCGATGCCCTTGATGCCGGCGTTGATGTAACGGGTCGCAACCGCGTCGTACATCGCAGCGGAGATCCAGCCCTCCTGGCCGAAGAGCGCCATCGGAACGATGCCGTTCGCGTTGAACACGTCGGCGCAGGCGATGAGCTCGTCATAGGTGGTCGGGATCTCGAGGTTGTACTGGGCGAAGAGCGCCTTGTTGACGAACCACAGGACGTACTCCTGACCAGCGTACGGGAAGGCGTAGATGTTGCCGTCATCGGCGAACATGAACTGCTTCTCGGTGGCGTACACCTTGTCAAGGAAGCCAGTCTTCTCGGCGACATCGTTGAGGACCATCATCTGCTTGCTGTTGCGCAGGGTGGTCACGATGCCGGAACCGGTCTGGTAGATATCCGGGAGCTTGCCGGCAGTCGCCAGCGCCAGCAGGGTAGCGCCGTCATCCTGCGCCTGCGGGATCAGCTCAAGCTCAACATTGGGATACGCTTCCGCCAGCTTTTCAACGGCGTAGTCGTAGGGAACCTTGGTGTCGTCGTCAGCATACTGGCCGTAGATCTGGAGCTTGATCTTCTCATCAGCCATCGCGGACGCGCAGCCGATGATCATCATCGCCGCGAGCAGGACGCACAGAAACTTCTTCATAAAAGCTTCCTCCTTCTTATTCCGGGGTTAGCCGTCTGCAGTCATTTACAGACCGGATTTCCCTCATTACCCTTGATTATAGAATTCCTTCATGTACCTGTCAATGTATTTTTTGTATCGCACTTTAGTTTTTTCAAGATTGTTCGCTAATTCCTGTTGATATCTTCATGCGATCGGCTTCGCGCTGTATTCCCTTTACAAACCCCCGGCGATTTGCTATCATGAAAGCAGTTCCGGCTTGAACTGCAAAGGACCTTTTCCGACAACCAGACGGGAGGTATTTACCATGAAAAAGATTGTTTTTCTGCTTCTTATGCTGAGTCTGCTGTGCGCCTGTGCGCTGGCCGATGATTCCCTGCTCCCGCTTACGCCTGTGCAGATGCAGCCCGAAGAAGGCTTTGCGCCCGTCGCGCTCTATTGCGGTCCGACGCAGGGCTTTTACCGGCATGAAGAACAGACGATCGACCTGACGCAGCCCTTCGTCTGCTTCGGTCAGTATGACTGCTGGGTGATGGTGGCACAGGGAAATACCGAGCATTTCGGCCCTGTCGGCTTTATTGAAGGCGGACTGTTTTCTGCGCCCGATCTGCCCGTTCTCGCATTTGAGGACAGCTACGCCGCGATGATCGAAGAAGACGCCGCGGTCACCAACGACCCGCTTGCCCCCGACGGCGCATGGAACGCCGTCCTCCCGCGCGGCACGCAGGTGGTCGTCCTCGCCGCCTATCTCGATTCCCTCTATGTTCAGACAGAAATTGACGGCATGCCCGCAAGGGTGTTTGTGCCGGCATCTGCCCTGTAAGCCTCCGGCGTCTTTCCTCCGCCCTTCGGGGCGGTTTTTTTGTTCAACTTTCCAAGCTCTGTCTTTATTTTTCTCCGCCTTGCTTCTTTTCAAAGCAAAGCGGGTATGGTATACTATATAATTGTTGAAAAATGTGATTTGCGCAAGATTTGTGAGGAGGGTTCGTCATGTCAGCTTTCTCTTCCATCTTCGCGCCGCCATAGAATCAGGCGGCTCCCGATGCTTTGAAATCAACAGGATGAACCCCAAGGAGGATAATCCCCATGCCTGAAAACTATATTCCCGGCAGCCTCGCGAGCGAAACCGCCCGCCGCCGGACGTTTGCCATCATTTCTCACCCGGACGCCGGTAAGACGACGATGACCGAGAAGCTCCTGCTCTACTCGGGCGCCATCCGCACCGCAGGCTCCGTCAAGGCCCGTAAGAGCGATAAACACGCCACCTCCGACTGGATGGAGATCGAAAAGCAGCGCGGCATTTCCGTCACGTCCTCCGCGATGCAGTTTGAGTTTGACGGCTTCCATATCAATATTCTGGATACCCCGGGTCACCAGGACTTCTCCGAGGATACCTACCGCGTTCTCGTCGCGGCGGACAGCGCCGTGATGATGATCGACGCCGCCAAGGGCGTCGAGGCGCAGACCATCAAGCTCTTCAAGGTCTGCCGCCTACGCAATATTCCGATCTTTACCTTCGTCAATAAGATGGACCGCGCCGCAAAGGATCCGTTCTCCCTGATGGAGGAGCTTGAACAGGTGCTGGGCATCCGCGCCTGTCCCGTTAACTGGCCCATCGGCACGGACGGCGACTTCAAGGGCGTCTTCCACCGCGACACCCGCATGGTCGAGCTCTACGAAAGTGGCGATCACGGCAAGAGCCGCGTGGAAAAGATGGACGTCGCGCTTGACGATCCGCAGCTGCCGGAACTGCTGGGCGACCGCCTGTATACCCGCCTGATGGACGAAATCGAGCTGCTGGATATGGCCGGCGACGAGTTCGATCTTGACCTTGTGCGCGCGGGCGAGCTGACGCCGATGTTCTTCGGCTCCGCGATCACCAACTTCGGCGTTGAGCCGTTCCTTACCCGCTTCCTCGACTATTCCACCCCGCCTGCCAGCCACGAGAGCGATCAGGGCGTGGTCGAGCCGACGGACGAAGCGTTCTCCGGCTTCATCTTCAAGATTCAGGCGAACATGAATCCCGCCCACCGCGACCGCCTGGCCTTCATGCGCATCTGCTCGGGCAAGTTCGAGAAGGGCATGAACGTCTGGCACAGCGGCACGAATAAGCAGATCCAGCTCAAGCAGCCGCAGCAGTTCATGGCGGATGAGCGCGGCGCGGTGGAAACCGCGTATCCGGGCGACATCATCGGCCTGTTCGATCCGGGCATCTTCCGTCTGGGCGATACGCTGTGCACGGGCAAGAAGCGCCGCTATGAGGGCATCCCGGTCTTCGCGCCGGAATTCTTCGCCCGCTGCTCCTCCATCGACAGCCTCAAGCGCAAGCAGTTCGTTAAGGGCGTTGTGCAGCTGGCGGAGGAAGGCACCATCCAGACGTTCAAGCGTCCGGGCATCGGCTTTGAGGAGATCATCGTCGGCGTCGTCGGTGTGCTTCAGTTCGAGGTGCTTGAGCACCGCCTGAAGACCGAGTATAACGCTGAAATCCGCCGTCAGGACCTGAGCTACCGCTACGTCCGCTGGATCACCAAGACGCCGAAGCCCGTGGATGAGCTCAAGCTCTCCAGCACCTGCTCCCTTGCGCAGGACAGCCACGACCGCGACGTCATTCTCTTTGAAAACGAGTGGTCCATCCGCTGGGCGCTGGAGCATAACGAAGGCCTCGAGCTTGCGGAAACCGCTTCCCGCAACGCCGACTAAGCGGGCTGTGCCCGCACCCACATCCGAAGCAGTCGGATAACTTCCCTTACTTTTCCGCCCGTGGCCGATACCATGTTTCGCTTCGGCGGAAGGCCTCGCGAAACGCGTTGGTTCGGTTCAATCCTCACCATAGTATTCCCCCGCTTCGCGTATGCGCGAAGCGTTCATGGGGTCAAGGGTTTGGAATTCTCCAAACTGGGACGGAAGTGAATGACAGCCCGGTGGGCTGTCAGAGCCGTCCTGACCGACGAACGTCGAGTGAGGAGAAAGAAGTCCCTTGGCAGGATCATAAGGGCGGCAGCCCTTATCGTCCTTTCCTCCCCCGTCTGACATAGAAAGAAGGTCTTTCATATGGAAATGACTCGTGAAAACATCCGCAATATCGCCATCATCGCGCACGTCGATCACGGCAAAACCACCCTCGTCAACGAAATGCTCAAGCAGGGCGGCGCGTTCCGCGAGAACCAGCAGGTTGCCGACCGCGTGATGGACTCCAACGACCTTGAAAAGGAGCGCGGCATTACCATTCTGGCGAAGAACACCTCCGTCAGCTATAACGGCATCAAGATCAACGTCGTGGATACCCCCGGCCACGCCGATTTCGGCGGCGAGGTTGAGCGCGTGCTCAAGATGGTTGACGGCGTGCTGCTGCTGATTGACTCCTTCGAAGGCCCGATGCCCCAGACCCGTTTCGTTTTGCAGCATGCGCTTGCGCTTGGGCTGCCGGTCATCATCGTCGTCAATAAGGTCGACCGTCCGGACGCCCGCTGCGAGGAGGTCGTCTCCGAAGCAATCGACCTGATGATCGATCTGGACGCGGACGAGAGCCAGCTCGACACCCCGATCGTCTACGCCAGCGCCCGCGCCGGCACGGCGACGCTCGACCTTGCCACCCCCGGCACCGACCTGCGTCCGCTGTTTGACACGATCCTTGAATACATCCCCGCGCCTGTCGGCGATCCCGAAGGCCCGGCGCAGATGCTCATCTCCACCATCGACTATAACGAGTTCGTCGGCCGTATCGGCATCGGCCGCATCACCCGCGGCACGTTCAAGATCAACACCATGAAGACCCGCTGTAATCTGGAGAATCCGGATCTGCACGAGAACTTCCGCATGAGCAGCCTGTTCGCCTTTGAAGGCCTCAAGCGCACCGCGATTGACGAAGCCTCCATGGGCGAAATCGTCGCGATCACCGGCGTTGAAGACATCATGATCGGCGACACCATCTGCGCCACCGACGTCGTGGAGCCGCTGCCGTTCGTCAAGATCACCGAGCCGACGGTCGTGATGACCTTCGCCGTCAACGATAGCCCGTTTGCCGGCCGCGAAGGCACCTACGTCACCTCCCGCCACCTGCGCGCAAGGCTCATGCGCGAGCTGGAAACCGACGTTTCCCTGCGCGTTGAGGAGACCGAATCGCCGGATGCGTTCCGCGTCAGCGGCCGCGGCGAGCTGCATCTCTCCGTTCTGATCGAGAACATGCGCCGTCAGGGCTATGAGTTCCAGGTGAGCAAGCCGGAGGTCCTCATCCAGTACGACGAGGACGGCACGAAGATGGAGCCGGTTGAAAAGATGGTTTGCGACGTGCCCAGCGAGTACGCCGGCGCGGTCATTGAAAAGATCGGCCGCCGCCGCGGCGTCATGGACAACATGACCGGCATGGACCGCGTGCGCCTTGAGTTCACCGTGCCCAGCCGCGGCCTGTTCGGCTACCGCAGCGAGTTCATGACCGATACCCGCGGCGAGGGCGTCATGTCCAGCGTGTTTGACCACTATGAGCCGTTCAAGGGCGAAATCCCGCACCGCAGCTGCGGCGCGCTGGTCTCCACCGAGACGGGCGAAGCCGTCATGTACGGCCTGTTCTACGCGCAGGACCGCGGCACGCTCTTCTACGGCCCGGGCACTGCGGTTTACACCGGCATGATCGTCGGCCAGAACGCGCGCACCGGCGATATCGACGTCAACGTCTGCCGCCAGAAGCACCTGACCTCCATCCGTAACGCCGCCGGCGCGGAAACCGCGATGAAGCTGACCAGTATGAAGACGCTGACGCTGGAAGAATGCCTCGAGTTCATCGACGACGACGAGCTGCTGGAGATCACGCCCAAGAACCTGCGCATGCGCAAGCGCGTGCTTGAAGTCGAAATGCGCAAGAAGCTGGCCGCCCGCGCCCGCCGCGGCGAAGGCTAAGTGGGCCATGTCCACACCCACATCCGAACAGATTTTGTCAGAAATTGTTGGGTTAGCGCACGTGGCCGATTCCCCGTTTCGCTTCGGCGGAGGGCCTCGCGAAACTGCATCAATCAAAAGAACGACGCTATCCAGCGCCGTTCTTTTTTTAGGCTCTTCCCGCACCCCACTTCCTCCAAAACACCCCAACCCTCTTATACCATCTCCGGGTCCAGGGCCGCAGTCCTGGTCGTTTGCAGGGGGTAAGGGTGGTGGAGGAGGGCCTAGGGGGAGAATCGAAAATCCCCCTGGTCCTCCTCCCCTGGGGCGTGGGGAGTGGAGCTCCCCACACGTCCCCTATTTCTTCGTTTTTCTCCAAATAGTTACATTCAGGAAAACGTTTGGGAACTCCGTCCCCAAACCCCGGGCAGGAGACCAGAGGGGGAACATTTCGTAGGTTCCCCCTCTAGATCCCCTGCACCCCATACACCCCTT
>JAFYOR010000073.1 GCA_017547805.1 Clostridia bacterium | reverse complement strand
GCCCCTTGACTCTTCTTCGCTTCGCGGCGGTTTTAAGCCGCTTAGCGGGTTATTCGTTTTAGGAGAAACGTTAGGGCTGCTGCCCCAAACCCCGTCAAGGGGCAATGCCCCTTGACCCTTCATTGCTTCGCGGCGGTTTTAAGCCGCTAAGCGGGTTATTCGTTTTAGGAGAAACGTTCGGGCTGCCGCCCCAAACCCCGCCAAGGGGCAATGCCCCTTGACCCTTCTTCGCTTCGCGGCGGTTTTAAGCCGCTTAGCGGGTTATTCGTTTTAGGAGAAACGTTAGGGCTGCTGCCCCAAACCCTGCCTGAGGGACTTCATCCCTCAGACTCCCTTCTTCGCTTCGCGGCGGTTTCACGCCGCTTGGCAGTTTATCCCAGCACTGTTTTGATTCGCTCCAGCGCCGCTTCCAGCTGCGCCTTCGGACAGCCGATGTTCAGGCGGATGAATCCGCGGCCCAGCTCGCCAAAGAACAGTCCGTCATTCACCTTCACGCCGGCTTTAAGGATGGCGTCCACCAGCGCCTGCTGCTCCATGCCCAGCGCGCTGCAGTCAAGCCACATCAGGTACGTCGCATCCAGCGGCGTCACCTTGATTTTCGGCATATTCGCCTTCACATATTCGTACACAAAGTCGCGGTTATCCATCAGGTAAGCCTTCAGGCCGTCAAGCCAAGCGTCGCAGCCGGTGTACGCCGCGCGCGTCGCCGCCAGCGCAAAGCAGTTGCCGCCCTTGACGCCCGCCGCGTTCATGTCCTTCTGGATCGCCGTGCGCAGCGCGTCGTCCGCCGTGATGATCGCGCTCTGTTCAAGACCGGCGACGTTGTAGGTCTTGCTCGCCGCGCAGAACATGATCGTCTTCTCCGGCAGGTTTTCAAGCGCCAGCACGCTCACATGCCTGCCGGGCGCAAAGACGAAATCCGCATGAATTTCATCGACGATCAGCGGAATGTCGTACGCCCTGCACAGGTCGACAACCTTCTGCATTTCCTCGCGCGTCCATGCGCGGCCGCAGGGATTATGCGGGGAGCAGAGCATCACAGCCTTTGCGCTGCCGTCGGCCATCTTGGCTTCCATCGCGGCGAAGTCCATGTTGTAGCGGCCGTTTTCGTCCACAACCAGCGGCACTTCGACCGTCTTGCGGTCGTTGTCCTTGATGGACGCGTAGAACGGGCCGTACACCGGCGTGGTGATGAGCACGCCATCGCCGGGCTTCGTCGTCGCGCGGACAGCCAGCTTCATGCCGGTCACAACGCACGGGCTGATGATCACGTGAGCGGGATCAATCGTGACGTCGTGGCGGCGCTGCCAGTAGGCGGCAAGCACCTCGGCATCCGGCCTGCCGGAAAGGGTGTAGCCCCACGTGCGGCGGCTCAAAACGCTTTCAAGCGCTTCATAGACTGCCGGCGGGGAGGGGAAGTCCATGTCCGCGACCCACATGGGGATCATGTCCCGATCGCCATGCTCGGCAAACATGCCGTCCCACTTGGCGCAGTCCGTGCCGACGCGGGAAACGCCTGCGTCAAAATATGCCTTGTCAAATGCCATTGTCGTATCCTCCTGCGCCGTATTCACGGCGTAAATTCCTTAAAACCGAGCGAAGCGAAGTGGGGAGTCTGAGGGACAATGTCCCTCAGGCAGGGTTCCAGGGGCGGCAGCCTCTGACGTCCCCATGGGGCGCAGCCCCCTTAATCGCGAATCGAACAGCCGCGCACGCGGCGCTTTCGATTCTGCATGGGCCGCGTATTACCGCTCCAGCGGACGCGCAATGCGCGCCCCTGCAAGTCCTGTCGGTTTTCTGCGCTGATCGCGGAAGGAGCAGAGCCCCTCCTCCACAGTCGTCACACCGCTTTGACGCACTCGATAATCCAGTATCCGCCCTCGCGCTCGATCACCTCGGCCTGTCCGTAGAGCTCCTTGAGGAACTTGAGCGCGCTGGGCGCGCCCTGCTGCTTGCGGATGACCAGATAGAGCCTGCCGCCGGGGACAAGATGCGTCTTCGCATCCTCAAACATCTTGTAGATGACCGATTTGCCCGCGCGGATGGGCGGGTTGGTGATCACGACGTCAAACTCGCCCTCCACCTTCTCAAACCCGTCGGAAAGCAGCGCGGTCGCCGTCATGAAGTTCTTTTTCACATTGGAAACAGCCAGCGCCAGCGCGCGCTCGTTGACATCCGCCATCGTCACTTCGCACTTGGGGAAGCGCGCAAGCGTCATGATCGTCATCGCGCCCCAGCCGCAGCCCATGTCCAGCACGCGCCCGGCGATATCCTCCGGCAGCGCACGGCACAAAAGCTCGCTGCCGGGATCGACATGCTGCTTGGAAAAAACGCCAGCATCGGTATCAAACGCCAGCGTGCGTCCGGCAAAGACCATGCGGAAGGAACGCGCCTCGTGCGCGCTCTCGGGTGAAGCCGTATAGTAATGGTCGGGCATGAACCTTTCCTCCTTAGAATTCGCAAAGTTCGGTAAAGACCGCGCCGTTCTCCGTCGTCGCGCCTGCGTACAGGCAAGACGTATACCGGCCTACGGTCAGATAATGTTCAAGCATGTATTTCGCCGTTACGGGCATGTTCTTTGAAAGAAGCTCGCCTTCGTCAACCCATTCGGTGCGTCCCTCTCCGGTTTCCCCGGCAATCTCTACGCCGTCCTTCAGGTCCGCAAAGAAGTAATAGTTCTGGCGGATTTCCCCGTTTTTCAGCCGCTGCATCGCGTAACGCATCGTCAGGTTTTCAAGATCTCTTTCTTCTATCCCGATCTCCTCGCGCATCTCGCGCAGGACGCAGGCGCGCGCGTCGCTGATTTCATCCGGCTCAAAGTGACCGCCGATCCCGACATAGCTTGGCGCGATCACGCGCGAGCCCACGCGATACAAAAGCAGCATCTTTGCTCCGCGCGAAATATAAATCGCGGTCATGTTGCGCAGGGCGCCGGTCATGGAAACCTCCTTGCTCGTCATAAGAACGCACTTGAGTGGTTTTCGTATCTTCAGCGCCTGCAGGCTGGTGGAAGGAGCCGGCGGGCGCCGAAACTGCAGATGACGAATCCTTCGTTCCTTTGCAGGAATTATTCGTCTTCCTTTTCCAAAAGCGCGACCTCTTCCTGCGTCATCTCGCGCCACTGGCCGGGCGCAAGCGCGGGATCCAGATCAAGCGCACCGATGCGCTCCCTGCGCAGATACACGACATTCGCACCGCGCGAAGCCGTCATCCGCTTCACCTGATGATACTTGCCCTCGCTGACGTGGATGCGGACCTCGCAGCCCGAATCCGAGAGGATTTCAAGCAGGGCGGGCTTGGCGTCAAACGTTCCGTCCGCATCGCTGATGTGCAGGCCGGCGGCAAAGGCTGCGGCGTCCCGCTCGCCAAGCGGCGCGTCAAGCCGTGCGTAATAAATCTTCTTGACGTCCTTTTTGGGCGAGATGATCCGGTGCGCCAGCTGCCCGTCGGAGGTGATGATCAGCAGCCCTTCCGTGTCCTTATCAAGCCGCCCGGCGGGCATACAGCCCATCGCCGCATACAGCGGCGGAAGCAGATCCATAACCGTCTTTTGCTTTTTATCCCGCGCGGCGGTCAGAACGCCCTGCGGTTTGTGCAGCATCACATGGCGTACGGCTTTGTAGGACAGAACGCGCCCGGCGAGCGCAACCACGCTCTTCTCCGCGTCCACCTGCATCCCCGCATCCCTGGCAACCGCGCCATCGACCGTCACGCGTCCGGCGCGCACAAGGTCGCGCACTTCGCTGCGCGTACCCTCGCCAAGGGTGGCAAGGAGTTTGTCAAGCCGCATCATTTTCATATAAGCGCTTCCGCGTCCTTTCCTTACGCCATTTCAGGCTTTCATATGGATGTATTATACCGCACCATTCATCATTTTGCAATTTCTACCTCCGCGCATTTACGCTGTACGTTCGTTTTTATCGGCGCTGCATAGCGGGACAATTTCCGCCCACTCGGTCATTATCCGCTCGCAAACTCGTTTTTTATTTGTCGTACTGATGAAAACATCACATGAATTCGCTTTTCCTTTTGAATAGTTTGTGGTATAATGACTCCAAGTAGAAAAAAATGGGATGGGGCAGATTATGCCCGATCGTCCTGTTTTCGCCCCGCAAGGCGCGACTAACTCAATTTTCACAGGAGCGTGTTTCACCATGAGGAAGAAGCAATGCGTAGCCATGCTGCTGGCCGGCGGCCAGGGCAGCCGTCTGGGCATTCTGACCAAGAACGTGGCCAAGCCGGCAGTTCCCTACGGCGGAAAATACCGCATTATTGATTTTCCGCTTTCCAACTGCACCAATTCCGGTATTGACGTCGTTGGTGTCCTGACCCAGTATCGTCCGCTGGAGCTCAACGCCTACATCGGCTCCGGCTCTCCGTGGGATCTTGACCTGACCAACGGCGGCGTTTACGTGCTTCCGCCGTACCAGACCGGCACCACCGGCGAATGGTACAAGGGCACGGCCAACGCCATCTACCAGAACATCCCGTTCATCGCGCAGTGGGATCCGGAGTATGTGCTCATTCTCTCCGGCGACCATATCTACAAGATGGACTACAACGCGATGCTGCGCAGCCACATCGAAAAGGGCGCCGACCTGACCATCGCGGTGCGCGAAGTGCCGTGGGAAGAGGCCCCGCGCTTTGGCATCCTGAACACGGATGAGAACAACAAGATCACCGAGTTCGAAGAGAAGCCGAAGAACCCGAAGAGTAACAAGGCGTCCATGGGCGTGTACATCTTCTCCTGGAGCAAGCTCAAGAAGTATCTGGAGCTTGACGAGGCGGATGAAAAGTCCTCCAACGACTTCGGCAAGAACGTCATCCCCGCTATGCTGGGCGACGCGCAGAATCTGTACACTTATACCTTCGACGGCTACTGGAAGGACGTGGGCACCATCGAGTCCCTGTGGGAAGCCAACATGGACCTGCTGGAGATGCCCATGCCCATCGACCTGTACGACAAGCGCTGGCGCATCTACGCTCGTAATCCGGGCATGCCGCCGCACTGCGTCGCCGAGGGTGCGAAGGTTGTCGATTCTCTCATCACCGAAGGCTGCGAAGTCAAGGGCGTTGTCAAGCACTCCGTCCTCTTCGCCGGCGTCACCGTGGGCGAGGGCGCGGAAATCACCGACGCCGTCATCATGCCGGGCGCCGTCATCGAGCGCGGCGCGGTTGTCCGCCGTGCGATCGTCGCTGAGAACGCGCACATCTGCGCGGGCGCGGTCGTGGGCGAGGAGACCGGTCTGATCGCGGTCGTCGGCCCGAAGGCCGTCATCGCCTCTGGCGAAAGTGTTGCCGCCGGCGTTCAGGTTGACGCCGACGCGCAGTAAGGAGGTACCCACACATGAAAGACGTAATGGGCCTTATCTACACCGGTGAAAATGACATTCATCTTGGTGAACTGACCAGCCAGCGCGCCGTCGCCGCGCTGCCGATCGCTGGCCGCTACCGCATCGTCGACTTCCAGCTTTCTTCCATGGTTCACACCGGCATCAAGAACGTCGGCGTGATCACCCAGAAGAACTACTCTTCCCTCATGGACCACATCGGCTCCGGCCGCGAGTGGGACCTGCACGGCAAGAAGGGCCTCAACATCCTCCCGCCGTTCCTCACGCGTGAGAACATGGGCATTTACACCGGCCTGCTGGACGCGCTCAAGAGCAACTCCAACTTCCTGCGCATGTCTCCGCAGGAGTACATCGTCCTGACCAACAGCCACACGGTCTACAACATGGACTACTCCGACGCCATCCGCGCTCACGTGGAATCCGGCGCGGACCTGACCATCGTCTACAGCCGCTGCCAGCGCGGCGAGGGAGACAACATCTCCTACCTCAAGCTGGATGAAAACGGCAAGGTCACCAGCATGCAGATCGGTCCGTCCGCCCCGACCAGCGACTGCACGAGCCTGAAGGTGTACGTCACCAAGCGCGAGCTCCTGCGTCAGCTCATCGAGCAGGGCGCGGCCAACGGCCTGCACTTCTTCGAGCGCGACATTCTCCAGCGCAACATCAACAACGGCAGCCTGAACGTGCACGGCTACGAGCACAAGGGTCTGGCCTTCCACATCGACTCTATCCAGGGCTACTTCAACTTCAACATGGATCTGCTCAAGCCGGAAGTCCGCGCCGAGCTCTTCCCGAAGGATCGCCCGGTCTACACCAAGGTCCGCGACGACCTGCCGGCCCGCTACATGGGCGACGCCCAGTGCACCGGCTCCCTGATCGCCAACGGCTGTAAGATCGAAGGCACGGTCATCAATTCCGTCCTCTTCCGCGGCGTCAAGGTCGCCAAGGGCGCTGTCGTCAAGAATTCCATCGTGATGCAGGATGCCCAGATTCAGGAAGGCGCGGAAATCGACCACTGCATTCTGGACAAGCAGAGCGTCATTCGCCGCAACGGCCGCCTGATCGCGCCCGCCGCGTATCCCATCGTCATTGCCAAGAATGTCGTGATCTAACGCTTCGCGGGACTGCAGGAAAGCCTTTCTATGCAGTCCCGTTTTCTTTTCTCAATCAATAAATTCGCAAGGAGAATAAAACCATGAAAGTTTTGTTTGCCGCTTCCGAATGCGTACCGTTTATCAAAACCGGCGGTCTGGCCGACGTCGTCGGCGCGCTCTCCCCGGTGCTCAAGGCCAAGGGCCATGACGTGCGCGTCATTCTTCCGCTCTACTCCGCCATCCCGGAGAAGTGGACGAAGGACATGAAGACCGAATGCGAATTCGAGGTGGAGCTGGGCTGGCGCAAGCAGTACTGCGGCATCAAGTCCCTGGTCTATCAGGATGTCACGTTCTATTTCATCGACAATCAGTTCTACTTCGGCCGCAGCTACATCTACGGCCTTGGCGGCGATGAGTATGAGCGTTACGGCTTCTTCTCCCGCGCGGTCATCGATGCGCTGGTGCATCTTGACTTCAAGCCCGACGTGCTCCACTGCAACGACTGGCAGACCGGCATGATCCCGGCGCTCCTGAAGATTCAGTACGCCCACTTCCCCTTCTACGCCGACATCAAGACGGTTTACACCATCCACAACCTGCAGTATCAGGGCGTGTTCCCGATCAAGGCTGTGCAGGATACGCTGGGTCTGGGCGACGACCTGTTCACCTCCGACAAGCTGGAGTGCTACGGCTGCGCCAACTACATGAAGGCCGGTCTGGTCTACGCGGACGAGCTGACCACCGTCTCCCCCAGCTATTCCGACGAAATCCAGACCGCGTTCTACGGCGAGCGTCTTGACGGCCTGCTGCGCGCGCGCAAGGAGCAGCTCTCCGGCATCCTCAACGGCATCGACATCGACGATTACGATCCGAGCAAGGATCCGATGATCTACGCCAACTACAACGCGGCGGATCTGACGGGCAAGGCCGTCAACAAGGCGGAGCTGCAGAAGGAGCTGGGCCTTGACGTGAATCCCGACGCGCCGGTCGTGGGCATCATTTCCCGCCTCTCCAGCCAGAAGGGTCTTGACCTGGTCGAGTGCGTCATCCGCGAGCTGATGGGCACCGGCATTCAGCTGGTCGTCCTTGGCATGGGCGAAGCGAAGTACACCAACCTCTTCTCCTGGGCCGAGAGCGAGTATCCGGGCCGCCTTGCCGCCCGCTTTGCGATGAATCATCAGCTGGCGCACCGCATCTACGCCGGCTGCGACATGTTCCTCATGCCCAGCCAGTTCGAGCCCTGCGGTCTTTCCCAGCTGATCTCCCTGCGCTACGGCACTGTGCCGATCGTCCGCGAGACCGGCGGTCTGCGCGACACCGTCCTTTCCTACAACAAGTTCACCGACGAAGGCAACGGCTTCTCCTTCTTCAACTATAATGCCCACGACATGCTGCACACCGTGCGCCGCGCCGTGCATTATTACAAGAACAACAAGGCCGTCTGGAACAAGCTGATCGTGCGCGGCATGGAAGGCGACTACAGCTGGACCGCGTCCGCTGCCAAGTACCTCGACCTGTACAACAAGATCGTCGTCCCTTTTGAGGCGCCGGCGGCGGAGGAAGCTCCGGCCGCCAAGACGGTGACTGAAGAAGCACCGAAGGCTGAAAAGCCCGCCAAGAAGACGCCGGCGAAGAAGGCTCCGGCCAAGAAGGCGCCCGCCAAGAAAGCCCCGGCCAAGAAGGCTGAGGCTGCTCCGGCTGAGGCGAAGGCTGAAGAAGCGCCCGCCAAGCCCAAGCGCGCTCCGCGCAAGAAGAAGACCGAGGAAGCGCCGGTCGAAGTGAAGGCCGAAGAAGCGCCCGCCAAGCCCAAGCGCGCCCCGCGCAAGAAGAAGACCGAAGAGGTCAAGGCCGAATAATTCCTGACCAGCAAACCCTTTGCCCCGCCACAACAGGCGGGGCATTTTTTATTGCCCGCATCCGGCAGGAAATCAGCCGTCTTTCTTTAATTATTGAAATAGGGGTTTTATGCCCATCATCATTAGCGCGCAGTGTTTCTGCGCCGGGGAGTCAACATGAAACGCATTTCAAAATACGCTTCTTTTCTTTCTCTGCTTGCCGTGCTCATGGCTGCCGCCGCCGCGCCGTACATGGTGCCCGTCAATCCGGACAGCGCCGTCTTCCGCAGCGGCACGCTGGGGCTGCTGCTGATTGCCGCATGCTATTTCCCCATCCGTCAGGCGCTCACACGCGCAGACGGCGTCACCGTGCTCAGCGGTCTCGGCGTTGGGTTTCTCTTTTGCGTTGCGCTGAGTCTGGGATCGGAGCTGTATGTATACGACGGCCTTCTGCACGGCTTGGGCAGCATGGTCAGGCGCGTGTGCGTGCCGTTCATGGCTGCGCCGCTGGTCGGCGGACTCTTTGCGCGGATTCTGCTCTGCGTCCTCCCCGGCGAAAAGCCCGGGCGGATTCCCTTCTGGGCGTTTCTTTTCATTTTGCTGCTGTGCTGGCTTCCCCTGCTGCTGGCCTATTATCCCGCCGCGCTCAATTACGACCTTTACGAGCAGTTCAATCAGGCCACCACGGGCGTATACAGCGACTATCAGCCCGTGCTGCACACGCTTCTGTTCACCGCCGCCTTCAGAATCGGCGATCTTATCGGCAGCAGAACGACCGGCATGATGCTGCTCAGCCTCACGCAGATGCTTCTGTTTGCCGCTTCTCTGGCCTATTCCCTCGTCTTCCTGCAAAAGCGCGGCGCGCCGCGCCTCGTCGTGTATGGCATAACCGCGCTGTATGCGCTGCATCCGGTGTTTTCCGTCATGTCCATCTCCACCACCAAGGACACGCTGTTCGCCGCGGCGCTGCTGATGCTCTCCCTGTATATCTGGGAGGCCATCGAGACGCCCGAAACCTTCTGGCGCGACAAATTCCGCCTTGCCGTCTTCGTGATCAGCGCAGTCGCTGCGGCGCTGATGCGTACCAACGGCATTGTGGTTCTCGCCGTCACCCTCCTCGTGCTTCTGATCGTCATGCGCGGCTATCGCCGTCAGGCCGTCGCGCTGGCGCTTTCCTGCGCCGGCGCGTCCGCGCTTACCCTTGCCGCCATCACGCTCACGCTCGCTCCGGCAAAGGTTCCTTCCTTCCAGTTTTACAGCCTGCCGGCGCAGCAGCTCGTTCGCGCATACAACAATGCGGAACTTCCTGAAGAAACGCGCGAGGAAATCGCCTCCTGGTATATTTCTCCCGAGGGACTGCGCGTCCATCCGCATCTGGCCGACTCCGCCAAGGGATACCTCAACCGCGAGCGCATCGCGCAGGACGGCGCCGGCTTCATGACCCTGTGGGCAAAAACCGCGCCCGACGCCCTGCACGAATACATCGAAGCCTTCCTGATGCTCAACGTCGGCTCCTGGTACCCCGACGACCTGAGCCATTCCACCATCTATCCGGACGTCTCATGGAACGACAAGGGCTATCTGCAGACGCAGGAATATGATATGAGCGAATACGGCGTAGGCAGCCGCTGCTTCCTGCCCGTGGTCCGCGATCTTTTTGAGCGGATCTGCCGCCGAAATGAGTATCAGGAGTATCCCATTCTCTCCGTTCTCTTCTGCACCGCCACGCCGCTGTGGCTCCTGCTGATCAGCTGCGCGCTGCTCATCAGCCGCGGGCAATGGCGTCTTCTCCCCGCGCTGCTGATTACCGTCTGTCTGTGGGGATCGTATCTGGTCTTTGGTCCCTGCACGCTGCCGCGCTACATGCTCCCGCTGTTCTGCTTTGCCCCCGTCGCGCTGGCAAGCACCTTCCTGTTCCCCCGAAAAGACGAAATTGCGTCCTGATCGCTTCTGTCCGATTTGCATGCCTGTTCCCTGCGAACAGGCTTTTTAATATACATTTCGCCTATGAATTGACATAAATGCATGTATGCTGTATAATTGCTGCATATTTCTTTTGAAAAGAGGTCTTTTCACGAATATGAATGCATGGAAACAGGCCATCTGCAGCAATGTGGATGCGCGCGAAAACAGATATACGCAGCTCAGCGACGCCATCTGGGACAGGCCCGAGCTGAATTTCGGCGAGGATTTTGCCGCCGATGCGCTCTGCGCGCTGCTTGAAGAAGAGGGGTTCCGCCTCACAAAGAACCTTGATCATCTGCCCAACGCCTTCCGCGCCGAATACGGCAGCGGCAGCCCCGTGATCGCCTTCCTCGGCGAATACGACGCGCTGAGCAGCCTTTCCCAAAAGGCCGGCTGCGCAGTCCGGGAAGCGCTTAAGCCCGGCGCGCCGGGACACGGCTGCGGCCACAACCTGCTGGGCGTGGGCGCGGCGGCGGCCGCCATCGCGCTTAAGAACCTGATCGCCACGGGAAAAACGCAGGGCACCGTACTCTTCCTCGGCTGTCCGGCGGAGGAAACCGGCAGCGCAAAGGCCTTCCTCGCGCGCGACGGATACTTTGACGGCATCGACGCCATGCTCACCTGGCACCCGTGGGACTACAACGGCATCTGGCCGGGCAGCTCGCTGGCAAACGTCAAGCTGATCTTCCGCTTCCGGGGACAAAGCGCGCATGCCGCATCCAGCCCGCACCTCGGACGCAGCGCGCTGGATGCGCTGGAGCTGATGAACGTGGGCGTGCAGTTCCTGCGCGAACATGTGCCGGACGACACGCGCATCCATTATGCCATCACCGACGCCGGCGGCACATCTCCCAATGTCGTGCAGAACTATGCCGAGGCAGTCTATCTCGTTCGCAGCCAGCGCCTGCACGATCTGGAGGATATCAAGAACCGCGTCATCGACTGCGCGCGCGGCGCGGCGATCATGACCGGCACACAGATGGAGATGGAGTTTGTCAAGGGCTGCTCCAACATCCTGCCCAATTTCGTCATGGAGGAAGTGCTGATCGCCGCCATGCAGGAAATCGGCGTGCCGCAGTATACGCCCGAGGAGCTTGCCCTCGCCGCACAGCTTCACAACGCGCTGGAAGCGCCGGAAACGACGCTTGACAAGATCACCCGCCTGTGCCCCTCTCAGGTGCGCGAGGAAATCCTTGCCCATCAGGGCGAGCCGCTGTATACCTTCATCGCCCCGCACACGCCCAGCGACACGCCGATCATCCCCGTTTCCACGGACGTGGGCGACGCAAGCTGGTGCGCGCCGACCAGTCAGGTTTCCTGCGCGGCATGGGCCGCGGACACGCCCGCGCACAGCTGGCAGGCCGTCGCCATCGGCAAGAGCTCCGTTGCGCACAAGGCGATGCTCCTCGCCGCCAAAACGCTGGCGCTGACCGGCGCAAGGCTCATGACGGACGATGCGCTCCTTGCGCGCGCAAAGGCGGAGCATAAGCGCCGCACGGACAAGACGCCCTATCGCTGCCCCGTGCCGCCCGGACTCATGCCCAAGTTCTGATTATGCATACGAAAAGTATAATTTGTGTATATTCTGTATAAATCGCATTATTTCACAAAATGTATTGCATATTTATGCGTTCGTGTAGTATAATACGTCTCAATTCCAGTTTTCATCAAAGGAGATATCCATATGGCCAACGATCAGACGATTGTAAACAGCGATCTGCAGTTTATCAATAAGGCAAACATCCTCATCGAAGCGCTCCCCTACATCCAGCGTCTTTGGGGCAAGACGATCGTCATTAAGTACGGCGGCAACGCCATGAAAAACGACGATCTTACGCGGAAAATCCTCGAAGACGTCACCCTGCTCAAGTACGTCGGCATCAATCCGATCCTCGTGCACGGCGGCGGTCCGGACATCAACGCCATGCTCGCGCGCGTAGGCGTGGAGAGCCACTTCCACAACGGATTGCGCATCACGGACGACGCGACGATGGAAATCGTGCAGATGGTGCTCGCCGGTAAGCTCAACAAGAATATCGCAGCGGACATCTGCTCGCTGGGCGGCAAAGCAATCGGCCTTTGCGGCAAAGACGCCAACCTCCTGCTGGTGGAGAAGAAGCCGCCGCTGCCCGACGGTGTGGATCTGGGACATGTGGGCAACATCGTTTCCGTGAACACGAAGCTGCTGGAAGCGCTCTGCGCTGACGAGTACATCCCGGTCATCTCCTCCGTGGGCGTTGACAAGAACGGGCAGAGCTACAACATCAATGCGGATACTGCCGCTTCCGCCATCGCCACCGCGCTCAAGGCGGAAAAGCTGATCTATCTGACCGATATCGACGGCGTTCGTGCCAAGGCGGACGATCCCTCCACCCTCTTCCCTGTGCTGACCGTCGCCCACGCGCTGGAACTAATTCAGGACGGCACGATCTCCGGCGGCATGATCCCCAAGGTCACCGCATGTGTCGATGCGATCAACAAGGGCGTTCGCCGCGTACACATCCTCAACGGTACCATCCCGCACCCGATCATCCTTGAGATCTTCACCGACCGCGGCATCGGCACGATGTTTGAGGTGGGCTGAGCCCACACCCGCTACGCTTCGCCTTGCTTCTAATGGCTGCGCACGCGCATCGGGCGCTCCGCAGCCCGGCTTTTGCCTTTCGCCGATTCTACGTGGTGCTTAACCTGTTTTCTTCGGGCGGAAAGCCCTGGAATACTACGTGGTTGGTGTCCACACCCACTTCGCTTCGCCTTGCTTCCAATGGCTGCGCACGCGCATCGGGCGCTCCGCAGCCCGGCTTTTGCTTTTCGCCGATTCTACGTGGTGCTTAACCTGTTTTCTTCGGGCGGAAAGCCCTGGAATACTACGTGGTTGGTGTCCACACCCGCTTCGCTTCGCCTTGCTTCCAATGGCTGCGCACGCGCATCGGGCGCTCCGCAGCCCGGCTTTTGCCTTTCGCCGCTGCCATGTGGCGCTTAACCATCTTTCATGCAGAAGCCTCCAAACAAGGCATAATAAGCCTTCCCCTTTGGGGAAGGTGCCCCGAAGGGGCGGATGAGGTCCCCGCCCTCAGGCGGCGCCTCTTCATCTCCATCTGACATAAAGGAGAGATTTCTATGAAAACCAAAGTCTACATCGACGGACAGGAAGGCACGACCGGTCTTCGCATCATCGAGCGCTTTTCTTCCCGTGACGATATCGAAATCCTGACCATCGATCCCGCACTGCGCAAGGATACCGCCGAGCGCAAAAAGCTGATCAACGCCTCTGACATCACCTTCCTGTGCCTGCCCGACGCGGCGGCAAAGGAGGCCGTGACGCTGATTGACAACGAGCATACGCGCATCATTGACGCCTCCACCGCGCACCGCGTTGCCGGCGGCTGGGCTTACGGCTTCCCGGAGCTGTCCAGCGCGCATCGCGAGGCCATCGCCACGGGCAAGCGCATCGCCAATCCCGGCTGTCATGCGACCGGTTTCGTCTCCGTGGTCTATCCGCTGACCAGCGCAGGCGTTCTTCCCAAGCAGACGCCTGTCGCCTGTTTCTCCCTGACGGGCTATTCCGGCGGCGGCAAGAAGATGATCGCGCAATACGGCGATGAAAACCGCGATCCGCTGCTCGGCGCGCCGCGCATCTACGGCCTGACGCACAGCCATAAGCATCTGCCGGAAATGCAGGCCGTCTGCGGTCTTGAAAATGCGCCGCTCTTTTCTCCCATCGTCGCGGACTACTATGCCGGCATGATCGTTTCCGTGCCGGTTATGGCGGACCAGCTTAAGGGCGTTTCCTCCCTCAAGCAGCTTCACGAGCTCTACAGCGATCACTACGCCGGACAGAAGATGATCCGCGTCATGCCGCTGACCGCCCAGAGCGACCTCGGCGGCTTCATGTCCGCCAATGCGCCCGCCGGCTGGGACGGCCTCGAGCTCTTTGTCACCGGCAATGACGAACGCATGATGGTCTGCGCCCGGTTTGATAACCTGGGCAAGGGCGCATCCGGCGCGGCAATCCAGTCGATGAATATCATGATCGGCTGCGACGAGGCGAAGGGGCTGAATCTGTAAGAGCCTGATATAGGAACCTGCTTCACCATGCGACGCAGTTCTGCGCCCGCTGGCCCCCTCAGTCGCCTACGGCGACAGCTCCCTCCCGGAGGGAGCCTCCTCGTATACGCTTCTTTTGCGAATCAGCGACTTTACGCCTTCAAAGCAACGTTCACCCAAGCCTCCCTCCGGGAGGGAGGGGGACCAGCCGCAGGCTGGTGGAAGGAGCCAGCGGGCGCAAACGCCGCATTTTTGTTCCGAAAGCGTTCTTTTGCTCAATGTATTTCCGCGCTTCCTTCCGACATCTTCTTAGAACGGGGTTTTCTTCTATGAATCTATCTGACATCAAAGCATTAGATCAAGCGCATTTCCTCGGCGTCTTCGGCGAACGCTGCCCCGTGTGCTTCACGCGCGGCGAGGGCTCCACGCTCTACGATCAGGACGGAAAAGCATATACCGACCTGTTCGCCGGCATCGCCGTCAATGCGCTGGGCTACAACCACCCGGTTGTCACGGGCGCCCTGATCGCGCAGGTGCAGTCCGGCGTGCTGCACACCAGCAATCTTTATTACGTCGCCCCGCAGGCGGAGCTTGCTCAGCTCCTTTGCGAAAACACGTTCGCCGACCGCGTTTTCTTCTCCAACTCCGGCGCGGAAGCCAACGAAGGCGCGATGAAGCTGGCGTGCAAATATTTCTACGCCAAGGGCGAAAACCGCTACAAGATCATCTCTGCCGACCATTCCTTCCACGGCCGCACGCTGGCAACCGTCGCCGCAACCGGTCACGATTACTATCAGGCGCCGTATCGTCCGCTGCTGCCCAAGGGCCTGTTCCAGATCCCGTATAACGATCTCAACGCGCTGAAGGCCGCCATCGACGAGGAAACCGCCGCCGTGCTGCTGGAGCCCATGCAGGGCGAGGGCGGCGTGACCCCGGCGGACAAGGCGTATCTTGAAGCGGTGCGCGCGCTGTGCGATGAAAAGGGCATCCTGCTCATCTTTGACGAGGTGCAGACCGGCGTGTGCCGCACCGGCTCGCTGTATATGTATGAGCAGTACGGCGTCACGCCCGATATCCTCACCAGCGCCAAGGGACTGGGCTGCGGCGTGGCCATCGGCGCAATCCTTGCGACGGAAAAAGTCGCCTCCGCGATTGCCATCGGCGACCACGGCTCCACCTTCGGCGGCAATACGCTTGCCTGTGCGGTGTCCCTCGCCGCCATGCGCGAACTGATCGGCGGGAACTACTGCGCCGCCGCAAAGGAAAAGGGCGCGTACCTGACGGCCGCGCTCAAGGCGATTGAAAGCGATCAGATTATCGAAGTGCGCGGCGCGGGTCTGCTTATCGGCATTCAGCTTGCCGCCGATTTCCCCGCGGGCGCGCTGATGAAGAAGCTGCTGGCAAAGGGCTTCATCTGCGGCACAGCCGCCGGAAACGTGCTGCGCCTTGCTCCGCCGCTGATCATCACCACCGAAGAGATGGATGCGTTCGTCTCGGCGCTTAAGCAGGAACTGCAGTAAAATCACATCAAACAGGGCTGATTCATCCGAGGAATCAGCCCTGTTTTTTGATGCCCGCTTCACTTTTTCGCGCCGAAAGGAACACCCGTCCCTTGTGTCGAATGTATAGAGCATCCCTTAACAATATGCGCCGGAGGCCAAAGGAGGACCAACGATGAAGAGATGGATTGCGCTGACTTTGACAATCTGCTTTCTGCTCAGTCCGCTGAGCAGTTACGCCGCTTCCCCGATCACGACGGAAGCGCTGATCGCCGGTCTGCTGACGCAGGTAATCGGTCAGCTGAGCGATCCATCGTTTGCCATGCAGCTGCAGGGCGGGGACAACGCCCTTGACGTCTGTCTTGCGCTGGATGACGCGGGGTATCCGGATCTGCAGATCAGCGCTTCAGCAAACGGCGAACGCGTTCAGTACGACGCGGACGCCGCCGGCATTCGCATGAGCGACGGCGAAACACACATCGGCGCGACGCTTGAAACCCTGCTGCGTGCCGCGCTCACGGATGAAACCGGCGCGCAGCTTCTGCCCCGGATCACGCAGGCGGATACGGCGCTCGTCATGCAGATCGCAGATTACCTCTGGCGCGAGCTGAGCGCCGCGGTTACGGTCAGCGCCGATGCAGCGCAGGAAAACGCGCAGAGCACAAAGGTGGAAATCGATGTACAGAAGCTGCTTTCCGCGTTCGATGCCGCCCTGCCCGCCGCGCTTGACGCGCACGGCGCAGCGATTGACGCGCTCCTTGCACGCAACAGTGAATGGATGACACAGCTCTTTGGCAGCTCCATTGAAAGCGCCGCGCAGCTGGCAGACGCCTTCAAAACGCTCAATCTGTCCGCGCTGCTCCCGGAAGGGACGGACATTCGCCTTACGCTTGACATATACCGCGGCGAAACGACCACCTTGCTCGCGCAGCTTCAGTACGCGGAGCATACGCTGTTCCTCGCCCGTTACGAACCCGGCCGCCTCCGGGGACAGCTTGCGACGATGGACGGCCGCACGCTCGTCTTTGACAGTCAGGATCTGCTCCTTGCGCTCACGCTGCTTGCTCAGGCTGCGGAGCATATTTCCGATCAGGCCTTCAGCATCGTGCGCGAAGACCGAGCATACTCCACCTATCTGCGCGTCAGGCTGGATGCGGCGCGCATGGTTCGGGATTTCACGGATGGGCTGAGCTATACCCTGCGCACCAACCGGGAAAGCGTTTCGCACCTGATCAGCCGCTGTGCGCCGTGGCTGGATGCAGCATTCCTCCTCCCGGAGGATGGGCTGACATGGGAAACGCTGACGCGCGCGGTGGAAGCGGAGAGCAGTAATCTGCGCATCAGCCCGACGTCCCATATCACCCGGATGCTCTCTCTGAGCTACCGGTACAGGCAGCT
The DNA here is from genome assembly GCA_017547805.1 of Clostridia bacterium. Taxonomy (GTDB): domain Bacteria; phylum Bacillota; class Clostridia; order Christensenellales; family Aristaeellaceae; genus Ventricola. The sequence goes on along the minus strand of JAFYOR010000073.1, from coordinate 9,169 downwards.
GCTGTATCCCCTTTTCGGTCAAGAGATACCGGCCTTTGAACTGGAAGCCGTCCTTCCGCGGCAGCTGACCGCGCAGGCCGCTGGCTTTGTCCGCATGAAGATGGGTGGGCTCTCTCTGGATGCAACGCTCAACTGCGGAACGCTCGGCTGCACGCTGACCCATCTCAATCTGGTCCGATACCGGGAGACACGCTATGAGCTGACCGCATCGCTTGAGGAAGACAGCGCGCAGCTGCTTTGCACCTGTTATCAGAACGCGCGGCTGCGCGAAAGCCTGTCCATCCTTGCGCAGCGGGATGAAGTGGGCTGGAACGCACAGGTGCTCAATACCGAGCGCGAGGAGATGGCGACGCTGCGCATCGAGGAGGACCGCCTCTATCTTCAGAGCGATGATTTCAGCGCGGAGCTGCGCAGGCAGGGCGCCGGGCTGCTGCTTAGCGGCGGCACGCCGGATGAATCCTTTAAGCTCGAATGGATTGCCACGGCGGACTTTACCAGCCTGAATCTCTTCCTTGACGGCACGTCGGCAAACTATCTGGCGACGCGCAGCGCGGACCGCATTTGCGTGGAGCTGTCGTTTAAGGAATCCGGCTATTCCGACGATTTCATCCGCATCGAAGGCGGCGCAAGCGCGCTTTCGCTGTCCGCCGGCAAAAAAAGCGCCGGACAGCTGTCACGCGGCATCGAAATCAACGCGGACTGGACAAACGCTCCCCAGCTCTTTGCAAAGCATCGGAACCAATATCGCGAAATGGCGCTTGCTTATCTGCCCGGCTCGCTGACGCTCAGCCAAAGCCGCATTCATACAGGAACATCCGCCGTTCTTCAGCTGACCGACGTCACCACGCCGCAGACCGACGGCAACGAAACCCACATCACGCTCAGAGATCACAGCTATATAAAGCCAAAGAACAGCAGTCGCGAGCTGACATGGACGGTGAGCACGCAGGTCGGCGACACGCGCTATGATGCGCTGATCACCGATCAGGACGGGCGTCAAGCGACGCTGATGCTTGACTTTGCCGCCAAAGCAACCGGGCAGGATCTCTCGCACTACACGTGGCTCACGCCCAAGGAGGCGCGCGATACGATTGGCGAGCTGATGGCCACGCCCACGCCTACCCCGACGCCCGAGCCGACGGCAACGCCGACGCCAGGGCCGACGGCCACCCCAACGCCGACGCCCACGCCCACCCCGACGCCTAAGCCCAAGGCCACGCCGAGGGAAACGATGTACACTGCCCTGCAGATCAAGAACGTCAATCTGTCGCATTCCAGCAATTACGCCTATGTGACCGGCTCGGTCCGCAACAACGGTAACAAGACGTACACCTTCGTTAAGGTTCGCGCCGCGCTCAAGGACAGAACCGGCTCGGTGATCGACACGGACTGGACGTACGCAATCGGCGGCGAGGGACTGCGCCCCAATGAAGAAACCACCTTCTCCATGATGATCAAGGATCCCAGCTATAAGATCCAGTCCGTCAGCGTTCAGTTGATGGAGTAATGCGCCAAAACATCAAGACGGGCAGCGCGACTCTTACAGACGCGCTGCCCGTTTTGATTTGGTTTTACAGGTCACCGGAGTTCACGCCCTCGCCATAGCGCTTGATCTCATATTCGCCTGCGGCGTTCTTTTCGTAATCAAAGCCGTATTCCAGCTTTTTGCCGTTGAGTTCGACCGTCAGGGTGACAATCACGCGCTCGCCGATGTTGCTCTTGGTTGCTACCGCTGTGTCAAGCACCTTCGCCTCCGGAAAGGATTCCAGAAACAGCGCCGACGCATGCTCGCGCAGCGTCACGACAAAGCCCCAGTCTCCCGCCGCCGCAGAAACCGTCGATTCTTTCACCTGCTTGGCCTCAATGTCATCGCCGATTTTACCAAGCGCCTGATCAATCGCCGTGCAGCCGGAAAGCAGCATCGCCAACGCCAGAAGCAGCGCTGCAAACAGAAATCTCTTCATAGGTTTTTCTCCTTTATCTTTTTACATCCACGCCCTGCAAAGCGCCTTCAGGCCTGCGCGGATTTCCTCTTCGTCCATGCCCGCAAATCCCAGCAGCACCACCCGATCCTGCGCCGCCTCAGCGCGCATCACGCTGTAATCGCAAAGGCGCGTCAGCCTGACGCCCTCACGCGCCGCCAACGGAACAAGCTCCTGCGCGGGCGTCTTTCCGCCGACATGCAGCAGCACATGCAGCCCCGCAACGCACGGCTCCACCTCACCCAGCCCAAGCTGGCGCGCTTCCTGCGTCAGCGCGGCGAGCCGCTCGCGGTAGATCACGCGCATGCGCGCGATGTGCCGCTCCAGGTGTCCGCCGGAAATGAACTTGCGCAGCGTCTCCTGTTCAAAGCCCGACACGCTGCACGCGCCGTGCATCGCCCGATAGCGCTGCGCCAGCAGCAGCGGCAGCGCCATGAAGCTCAGCCTCAATCCCGGCGCAAGCGTGCGGGCGAAGGTATTCATGTAGATGACATGCTCGCCGCCGTCCATCGCCATGAGCGCAGGCGCGCCCGTGCCGGAAAAGCGGAACTCGCTGTCATAATCGTCTTCAAGGATATAGCCGCCGGTTTCCCTTGCCCAGCGCAGCAGCGACTCCCGCTGCGCGCCGTCCATCTCCACGCCCATGGGGAACTGATGGCTCGGCGTTACATACGCCGCGCCCGCGCCGCACAGATACAGCGCCGATACGTCAATCGCCCCGCCTGCCAGCGGCGTCGGGGCAATGCGCGCGCCGCTGGCGGTCAGGATGCGCCGCACGCGCGAATACCCCGGATCCTCCACAGCAAAGAGCCGCTCCCGACCGATGAGCGCGGCAAGCGCCGTCACCAGCACCTCCGTGCCCGCGCCGATCACGATCTGATCGGGCTGGACCTCAATGCCGCGCAGCTTTTTCATCATATCCGCAATCTCGCGCCGCAGCTCGGGCGAGCCCTGCGGATCGCCGGAGAGCAGAAGAGAATTGTTCTGCTCGGACAACACCTCGCGCATCAGCCGCGCCCAAGCCGCATAGGGGAAGTGGTCCGCATCTGCCGCGCCGGTTGTAAAATCCCAGCGGACAGGCGCCGCCTGCGCGGCAATGCGCCGCACGGCACCGGGCAGCTCCCTTGCCACAAACATGCCGCTGCGCGGACGGCTTTCACAGAAGCCCTCGCTCATCAGCCGCCCGTATGCCGCCTCCACCGTCGCGGTGGAGACGCCTAGATGCTGCGACAGCTCACGCTTGGAGGGCATGCGCTCCCCAGCCGCCATGCCGCCGCGCTCAATCTCATCGCGCAGCGCCCCATAGAGCTGATCGCACAGCGTCACCCGGCTCTTTGGATCCAGTATACACGTAAACACGCTATCACCACTAACCTTCTTAAATCCGCGCGAAGCGATCATGGGGTGCAGGGGCGAAGTCCCTGCGCGGGGTTTGGGGCAGCCGCCCTAACGTCCCCTCGTTCCCTTATAACTCCACCTCGCAGTGCGCATGCGCGCGCACCTCGTCCCACGGGACGTAGTATCCCGCGCCGTGGCTGCAGAAGACGCTGCCCACGGGATTCCTTTCGTCCGCAAGCGGATTATATCCAATCTCTTCGACGATCTTCTCCTGATTTTTGCACGGCGCATACCGGTCAAACCGGGAAGCAATCCGCCCGTGACCGCGCGTCGCCGCGGCAAACTTCGTGGGATAATCCCAGAACGCAGCCGCCGTACACGTTCCGCTGAGCAGCGCCTCATCCCCGTCAAACTCCGGCGCATCCAGCTCGGCGCTCATGCGGATCAGCTCGCCCGTCACCTTGGCCAGCACTTCCTGCGGCATCGCCAGCTCAAAGCGGACATACGGCTCCAGCAGCACATTTTCCGCCTGCATCAGGCCGTTTCGGATCGCGCGGTATGTCGCCTCGCGGAAGTCTCCGCCCTCCGTGTGCTTCAGGTGCGCACGGCCTGCGATCAGCTCGATCAGGATATCCGTCACCGGATTGCCCGTCAGCACGCCCGGATGCTTTCTTTCCATGCAGTGCTGGCGGATCAGCCGCTGCCAGTTGAGGTCCAGCGTGTTGGGCGGAATGTCGCGCTCAAAGCGCACGCCGCTGCCCGGCGCGCCGGGCGAGATGCGCAGCCACGTTTCCGCATAGTGGCGCAGCGGCTCGTAATGGCCGATGCCGATGACCGGCGCGGCGATTGTCTCGCGATAAATGACCTCCGGCTGCATGAACTCCGCCGCCACGCCAAAGCGCGTTTGTAGCAGGCTCCCCAGCACCTCGATCTGCACGGCGCCCATGATGCCGACGTACAGCCGCTCCCCCTGCGCGCGCACGGAGAGCAGCGGATCCTCCTCCTCCAGCTCGCGCAGATACAGCAGCAGATTCTGCACCGTCACCGGCGGCTTGGGGCGAACCTGCACGCTCATCAGCGGCACAATCTCCTGCGCCTGCGTTCCATAGCCCGCGCCGATGATTTCTCCCGGACGGCTGGTCAGGCCGGCAATTGCCGCCGTCTGTCCGGCGGTGATCTTCTGCAGGACGGTGAGCTTCGCGCCCTGCGCGCCAAAGAGCGCCGTCACCTTCTGCGCGCCGGCAATCGTATCGATTTCCTCCCGCGCGGTCAGTTCGCCGGCAAGCGCCTTCACATAGCAAACGCGCGCGCCATCCGCACGGCGGACACGGTATACCTTCGCGCAAAACGGTTCGCCGGCCCGGCTTTCGTAATCCGTATGGCACAGCGCCGCAATCATCTTTTCCAGCGCGTCAATGCCCGTGCCCAGCAGCGCGCTGCCGCAGAGCACCGGGTAGAGCTGGCAGGAGGCAAACGCCCGCTGCGCGCCGGCGAGATAGTCTGCGCGCTGCGCGTCGCCGTCAAAATGCTTTTCAAGCAGGATGTCGTCCCTTGAGGCAATCTCCTCGCGCAGACTGTCTTTCTCCTGCTCCATGAGCACGCAGTCAGAAGACATCAGGCGCTGCATCTGCAAAAGCACGCGGGAAACATCCGCGCCCTCGCGGTCGGTCTTGTTCAGAAAGATCAGCGTCGGGATTTTTCTTGACCGGAGCATGCGAAAGAGCGTCACGGTGTGGCTCTGCACGCCCTCGGCGCAGGAAACGACCAGCAGCGCACAGTCCAGCACCGACAGCGCACGCTCCATTTCGCCGGAAAAGTCGACGTGACCGGGCGTATCCATCAGCGTGACACGCACAGCTTCCCCATCCTCCCGCGCCAGATCAAAGGACGCCTGCTCGCAGAAGATGGTGATGCCGCGCTGCCGCTCCAGACGGTCAAGATCCATGAACGTATCGCCGTGATCCACGCGTCCGCTGCGGCGGATGACGCCCGCACGATGCAGCAGCTGCTCACACAGCGTCGTCTTGCCCGCGTCAACGTGCGCGGTCACGCCAAGGGTTACGTACATGTCTTTCCTCCAAAATCTATCTTAAAACATGCGCGAAGCGAAGAAGGGAGTCTGAGGGTTCGGATTCATCCGAACTGGTTCGGCAATGAATGAGATCCCAGTGGGATCTCAGAACCGGACTGACCGACGAGCGTCGAGCGAGGAGAAAGATGTCCCTCAGGCGGGGTTTGGGGCTGCCGCCCCAACGTCCCCTTACAGCGGGCGGATGATATCCGCCCCTGCATTCCGATATGATGCCATTTCAGCATCGGGAGGAGCAGAGCCCCTCCCCGACATGTTCTTTTCTTAATCAGGATCTTTCTCGGATTCGTCCTCAAGACGGATCCGCTCAAACACCGCGTCGACCACCTTCTGCTGGTGGCGGGTGAACTTGCGTCCGGCCAGATACGCCTTCGCCATCTCGGGTCTGCGGCGCAGGGTGATGTAAAGCGATTCGCTCAGCTGCCAGTCCGTGATATGCGCATGGTTGCCGTTGAGCAGCGGCTCGGGCACGAGCAGCCCCTCAAACTCGCGCGGGCGGGTATACTGCGGATGCTCAAGCAGGCCGGAAGAAAAGCTCTCCGTCTGCGCGCTTTCCTCGCAGCCCAGCACGCCGGGAATCAGCCGCGCCACGCAGTCCACCAGCACCATCGCGCCCAGCTCGCCGCCGGTTAAGACATAATCGCCGATGGACAGCTCCTCGTCGATGCAAAGATCCAGCGCGCGCTGGTCGACGCCCTCATAATGACCGCACAGCAGGATCAGCTCCTCCTCTTTGGCCAGTTCCTCCGCCTTCTTCTGCGTCAGCGTCGCGCCGCGGGGAGAAAGGTAAATCCGCCTGCCGGAAAAATGCTCTCCCTGCACATCGCGGATGGCGTCGACAATCGGCTGGGCAAGCATCACCATGCCCGCGCCTCCGCCATAGGGCGCGTCGTCGGTGTTGTGATGCTTGTTTTTGGAATACGCACGAATGTCCACCTCGCGGATAGAAAGCAGGCCGGCCTTTTCGGCGCGGCCCAGAATGCTTAAATGCAGCGGGGTGAACATTTCGGGAAATGTCGTCAGGATCGTGATCTTCATTTGTCCTCCGAGGGCAGAAGCGTCATGCGCTGGCGCTCGAGCTCCTCAAGCACCGCGTACATCTTCTCCTCCTGCGTGTCGATTTCAAGGATTTCAATTTCGCGCAGCGTGATCGTCTCCTCCTCCGCAGCGCGGCCGTAGAAGTCGATCAGCCGGATCTTGACGCGCAGACCGTTGGCCTCCAGCACGCGTCCGGTAATCATCTCGTTGCCGATGATGATGGACACGATCTGTCCGCGCGCCTTGCACGCCAGCAGCACGGAGAGCAGCAGATCCGTATCCTCCGCCGGCTCCTCGGTAAAAAAGCAGCGGTGCTTCTGTTTATGATACGCCATGAGCATGCCCAGCCGCTGCTCGTATTCCTCTCCGGCGAGCACCTGCAGCACATCGCTGTTGCGCCTGACGCGCCAGCCGTCAATCTGTCCCCACGGGGTCAGATCGCAGGAAAGGACGTGCGCTCCGTCCACCGCCTCCACAAATCCCGCGCAGAATCCCTCCGGGTCGTTGGGATCGGTGTAGAGCGAAGCCAGCGCCCCCTGTGCGGCAAGAATGCGCAGCAGGTAAATCATATATCCGTTATTCATTGAAACTGTCTCCGAATCAGTATCGTCTTCTGGGCAGATAGAACCGCCTGTTGCCCCAGATATCCACGATCATCACGCACGGCTCGCCTGCGCACACGGGCATCTCCATGACCGTCTTCAGCGCCGGCGTCGCGCCCGTTCTGGCGCTGGATACGCAGCCGCGGTAGGTATCCCCCTGAATAAAGCCGGCCGACCAGTGATCCACCGCGTCAAGCCCCTTGACGCCCTGCGCCTCGGCCTCTTCGCAGGCAAAGTCGATCAGCCGCACGGTATAGCTGCTGATCGCCGGGAAAACCTCCGCCTCCGCGCGGCAGTTGTCCGCGCCGCAGGGCGCTTCCACATCGTAGGCAAAGCCGGTTTCCTTGCCGCCCGTCGTCAGGCTCAGGCGCTTGCCCGCCACGGCGATCGCCAGCGGGCTTTGATCCACGCACAGGAACCGCCTGCCCAGCTTCGCCGCCGCCACGGCGGTCGTGCCGCTGCCGCAGAACAGATCGCACACCAGATCGCCCTCCTGCGTCGCGCAGGAAATGATGCGTTCAAGAAGCTTAAGCGGCTTCTGCGTTTCGTAGCCGGACCGTTCCGGATCCTTCTGCTGCAGATGGCTGATATCGTCCCACACATCGCCCGGGTAAGCGGGCTCGTCGTCGTAATAGCGGTATTCCTTGCCGGCGGAAACGATGGAGCGGTAGCTTCTGCCTTCCTCATCGACGGCGCGCTTCATGTGGTTGCTTCGCGCCTGCGCGCGCTCCATCGGCGCGCCTTTGAGGTTAAAGTAATACGAACGTGACTTGGCATAGAACAAAATGACGTCATGCTTGCGCGGGAAATATGTCTTGGCCCGTCCGCCCGTCTGATAAGACCAGATGATTTCATTCAGGAAGTTGTTTTCGCCAAAGATCTCATCCATCAGAAGGCGCATGTGCGCATGCATTCTGGAATCGATGTGCAGGAAGATCGTGCCCTCTTTTTTGAGCAGCGCACGGGAAAGCACGAGCGTTTCGCGCATCATCTGCAGATACTGCTCCCTGTCCGGCCAGCGGTCGTCATAGGCGGGCAGCATCATCGTGCGCGCGCCCGTTCGGTATCCCTCTTCGCCGATGCGCACCTTCAGATCAAACTGCTTGCCCGTGTTGAACGGCGGATCCAGATAGATCGTCTGCACCTGACCGGCAAAGCGGTCAAGCAGCGCCTGACCCTCCCCGGGCATAGCGCCCTGAATCAGCGTGCCCATGGAATCCTTGCCGAATCGGCGTTCGGCTGCGCAGCAGACATAGGTTGCAGACATGTTTTTCCCCATCCTTCGTAAGTCTATGGCTATACGTTCCCTAATAATATATTATACTGTTTTTTCTGTCCGATGACAAGTGTGCAGATGGTTGCGTTTTGCCGCCTTTGCTGGTATGATGCATGTATCAAACTGCAAAGGAGCATTCCCATGTGCGATTCTCTTTCCTGCGTTCTCGCCGCGCGAGAGCTTCTCAAGGAACTCACTCCGCTGAAGACCGACTGCGGCGCGCTCTGCGCGCATGCCTGCTGCGCGGGCGACGATGAAACCGGCATGCTCCTGTTCCCAGGGGAAGACGCGCTGTATAAAGACTGCGCCTTTGGCAAGGTGATTCCGGCCGCTTTTGCTCTCGGCGGGCAGGAAGCAAGGCTTTTCGTCTGCTCCGGACGCTGTGAGCGGGAGCATCGTCCGCTGGCGTGCCGGCTGTTTCCGCTGTTTCTGGCGTTCCTTAAAAACGGCGGCACGAAGGTGCGCATCGACGACCGCGCCCGCGCCGTCTGCCCCCTGTGCGACTACGGCATGGCGGGACTGGATCAGGAGTTTGTGCAGGCTGCAAGGAAAGCGTATGATCTGCTGCTGGAGGATGAAGCCTGCCGCGTGTATTTGAAGGATCTGTATAAAGCCTTCAAGCTCTGATCGCTCCGCCTGTCCCGCGACATATCGGCTGCTGGGACGGAACGATCCTCGGTCAGTGTTGTCAACAACAGTGCAGCAAACTTGAATTTGTAGGTGAGTATATGAACGGCGTGAATAAAACACTATATATCCCCTTGTACGGGAAGTCGTATGTGAGTAAGAAGGGGATAATTCTTGATGATAAAAAAGCTGAGCAAATCTGGGAAGCAGAAGGATT
>JAFYOR010000072.1 GCA_017547805.1 Clostridia bacterium | reverse complement strand
CGCGGGCACTTCGCGCACCCCTTGCACGCCGCTTGCGTACATTTTGCCATCACAGGCAGCAAAAGCCCCTTAAAAGCCATTTTAACGCGTTTCTTGCTTTTTCTCTCTTTTTGTGGTTGACTTTATCCTTGCGGCGAGCTATCGTGAAGCTCCGGGCGGCACCTTTCCTTCCACTAGGCAAGATTGAAATCAGATGGCTGGATAAGTAGCTGAGGGACCCAACCCTGTGCATCTGCCCGTAGACGTAGGTTCCCGACCTGCGTTTTTTTATTTTCTCGCTTTCCTTTCTTCTTCTGTAGTGCTAGAAATCCCGAGGTTATCCCGGTGGCTGTTTTTGTTTTCATCGTAAGATGTCACCAGCTCCCACCGTCCTTGCTGTCCTTCGCGCACTACTGCTATTTCCGATCCGTGACGGATAACACGCTTGCTCGCATCTGTGTGCGGCTCTACTTTTCCGTGCGCCAGCACATACGGCATGCGGTGCAGCGCACGCGTGCCGTGCTTGTCCTCGATGTGCGATAACCCATAGCCATCCTCGTGCGTGGCGCCCTTTTCGTTTTTCTCATGCGTTCCCGGGCGTCCATAGGGAAAATCTATCTCACCCAGCCCCGGCACTTCCACCGCAGCCTGAAAATCCTGCTTTGTTGCCATTACCTGCCGCACCGCCCCTGTGGCTGCCTTGTAGCGCTCCGTGTAGCCATGCGTGCTGCATCGTGCCTTATCTTTCGCGCGGCAGGTTTCACTATACATGCCTTTCTTATTCTTCACCTCGCCGCCATCTTCCGGCAGGTCAGCTGCCCCGCGCAGCTTTGCTTCCACGCTGGCCAGATGCTGCGCCATTCTCTCCGGGTTCGGGTGCCGCATCTCCGCAAACGCAGCCAGCTCCTCATCCGTCAGCGGCGGTTCTTCCACCTGCGGTTCTTCCGTGCGGTTCACCACAGGCGCAGCAGGCTCGGGCGCCGTGTTCATCATCGGCGCGGCTGCCGGCGCTGCGGGTACAGGTTCCACATCCATCTGCATCAGCTCGCTGGCCTTTTCCTGTGTAGTCTGCCAGCCTGCTGTTTTCAGCGTGGCCAGCAGCTGGGCAAGCTGCATGCGTTCATCGGCAGGTTCCGGCGCAAGGCTGAAATACGCCAGCGGCGGGTCATCGGGGAAAGCCGCCGCCAGCAGCCGCCGCGTGAATTGCCGGTTGATGGCCGCGCTGATGCTCGCGGCGCTGCCCGCCACCAGGTTTTCAAAGCTGTCCGTATGCGCACTCCCCGCCAGCGTCCCGCTGCCGCTTTCCGTGGTGATGGTCAGCAGACCGCCCGTGGCCACGGTGATGATGGCATCCTGGCACCACTTCGCGCGCTTTTCAAAGCTGTCACAGTTATTCTGCCGCGTTTCCACCGTCTGGAACTTACTGCCACTCGGCACCGTCCCGCGCCCGTCACCGATGATGCGCTTCGCCAGCGCATCATACACACGCGCCATCTGCTCACCCGTGGCAGGCGGCAGTTCAAGAAAGATGCTCGGGTTGCCGTACACATCAAGAAAAGCATCCCATCCGTGGATGGCGTGCATCTTGTCAACTATCAGGAACATGCAGGCCAAATCTATCGGGCGCGCTTCGCGCACAATGACGAGCTCCGCATCCAGCGCTTCCAGCGTGCTGTAGGTCGCATCTGCCTTGGCAT
>JAFYOR010000071.1 GCA_017547805.1 Clostridia bacterium | reverse complement strand
GACGAACTTGCAAACCTCGTAGATGTGGGAAGAAACAGCGGAGGTGTACTGCACTTCGCAATCGTCGATCGCCTTGGTCTGGATGGAGTTATAAACCTCGGACCAGGCAACGTTGTACGGAGTGGCGCCCATCGCGGAGATGGACTCGTTGTACGGAGCAGCGCCCGGAGTACGGGTGACAAGGCCCTTCAGCTCGGCCGGGGTCTTGATCTCCTTGTTCTGCATGAAGGAGCGAGCGCCGTCATAGTAGTTGAAGCACAGCACGCGGATGCCGTGGTTGTCGGCCAGCTCGTTCACCCAGCCCTGGAAGGTATCGGTGGCGATGACCTTCAGACCAGCCTCGTAGCTGTCAACAAAGTAGGCCATGTTGAAGATGCCGATATCGTTGACGTAGCTGGACATACGGCCCGCGTCGGTCAGAACGGCAACGCCGATGCCGGCGATCGCCTGGTCGATCATGTCTTCTTCGCCGCCCAGCTGGGAAGACGGATAGATGGTGACCTTCACTTCGCCGTTGGTCTTCTCCATGATCTCGTTAGCAGCAGCCTGCAGGCCACCATAGATCATGGAAGAGTCGGTCTGGGTGGTGGAAATCTTCAGCTCGTAGGTCTTCGCAGACGCCACGGAGCACAGCGCAAAGCACAGAACGAGCGCCAGCGCCACGACAAGGATCTTCTTCATTTTGGGTTCCTCCCTAAAATATTTTTTATATCACCCGGTCTTCACCGGGGGACATACTTTGGTAAAACTCAGAAACTTTACGCCTTGGGCGGGAAGCTCTCAAGGATCGTCAGTTCCTGATCTGCGATGATCCGGACCGCCGGGCAGTCCGCGCGCGCAACGAGTACGTCGCCCTGCACAATGTCCATCTCACTGCCATCCATCCGCGCTTTGCCGCTGCCGGAAAGCACCATCAGGATGCGCATCATGCCCTGCGCCGGGAGCGTCATCTCTCCGCTTACCCGCACGCGGCGCATGGAGAACAGCTTCGTCTGCCGCTCATCGATCAGCGAATCGATCTGTCCGCCAGCTTCTTTGCTCACGCTCAGCGGTTCGCTTCTCCAGCGGGCAATCGTCTCTTCCAGAGATTCGCCATCGTAATGGAAGCAGTCGAGCATCTTTTCATAGCCCACGCCCTGATGGCACTGGTTCTCGTGAATGCGAAGGCCCGCAGGCGTCACCAGCTCGGTGCGCATAGTGTAATCCGTCGGCTCCTGAATCTCCGCCAGAAAGCAGCCCTGACCGATGGCATGGGGCACGCCGGCAGAAATGAAGTAGCACTCCCCCGCCTTGACAGGAATCTTGTGCAGGCAATCCAGCATCGCCGGAATATCCTGACGATCGAAGATGTCCTTCCAGATTTCGCGCGTCACGCCGGGTTTGAAGCCCAGATAGATGTACGGCTGAATATCGTCGGAATTCGCGCCGAGGATATACCAGGACTCGGTCTTGCCGTAGTCGCTGTTCAGGATCTCCTTGGCATATTTCTTATCGGGATGCACCTGAATGGTCAGGCGCTCGCCCGCGTCAATGAGCTTGACCAGAAAACCCGCCTTCGCGCCAAACGCACGCATGTGCGCCTCGCCGAAGAAACCCTCGGGATCCTGCACGATGACGTCCGTGAGATACGGCTCGCCTTCCATGCTGATCACGCGGCTGAGACCCTCGACAATATCCTCGCGGCCGGGATTGCTCGCGCGCGTGGTGCTCGCCGCCCAGTCCTCCGGGAACATGCCGTTTTCGCCGTCGCGGCCATGCCAGCGATCCAGCGCCGCGCCGCCACCATAGGTGCGCCAGACGCGGGTCTCCCCCGTCTTGAGCAAAGTTTCCTTTATATCCATTTCTTTATAATTCTCCCATCCCGTGTTAAGTTCCTGCCAATGAGAGACGGTATTTTGATCAGATTTCACGAAATTTACTCTCCGTTCTATTTACATAATACAACTTACATGCTAGCTTATCAATCGCTAATCTGTATAAATTACTGTATGCAAATTTATGCACATTTGTTAAGATATGTTAATGCACATACTGATTGTACGCACAATTTGGCAGAAAGAGAAAAAAAGCGCCCCCGGTTTCTGTGAGCACAGAAACCGGCGAGCACCTGATAAAATCCAGTTAAGCGCCGTATACGAGATTCGGCAGGAACAGAACGGCATCCGGGAAGAACACCATCACGACAACAACCAGGATAACCGCCAGATAGAACGGCCAGCCATCCTTGACGACGTCCTGAATGGAGCAGCCCATGATGTCCGCAGTGGTATAAAGACCAGTGCCGACCGGCGGGGTCATGACGCCGAAGGTGACGCAGGTCATCATGATCATACCGAAGACGACCGGATCGACGCCGACGCTCTCCATAACCGGCTTGAGAATCGGAGTCAGGATCAGCGCGATAACCGTGGTCTCCATGAAGCAGCCGCAGATCAGCAGGAACAGGATGACCAGGAACAGCAGCGCAACCTTGTTGGAGGTAATCGCAACCAGCGCGGTCGCCAACGTGGTGGTCAGGTCATCAAACACGACGCCGTAGCCAAACACGCCGGAGAAGCACAGGATGATCGCGATGACGGTGACGTCCTTGACAGAATCCTTCAGGGTCTGCATCATGACGGCCATGGTCATCTCGCGATAGATCACCATGCCGACAAACAACGCATACGCACAGGCGAACGCACCGGACTCGGTCGGGCTCATGATACCGAAGCGGATCAGCAGGATCAGCATGATCGGGAACAGGATCGCCCAGATAGCGTCCAGAACGACCTTGATGATCTCGCTGGCCGGGGCCATCTTGGCTCGCTCCGGCTTGTAGCCGAACTTGCGGGCAGACCAGCGGACCGCAATCATCAGGAAGGTCATCATCAGCACGCCCGGGAACCAGCCAGCCATGAACAGGCGGCCGATAGAAACCTCACCAGTGGTGCCGTAGATGATCAGACCCATGGACGGCGGAATCGTCGCAACGATCAGGCCGGACAGGCCGTTAACCGCCGCAGACCAGCCGCGGGAATAACCCAGCTTGGTCATCTCCGGACCGAGGATGCGGCACTGCATGGCAGCGTCCGCAACGGCGGAACCGGAAACGCCGCCCATCAGCGTAGACAGCACGCAGGAAACCTGTCCGACGGAACCATACATGTGGCCGCACAGCACGCTCGCCAGATTCATCAGGCGCTTGGTGATGCCAGTGGCATTCATCAGGTTGCCCGCCAGAATGAACAGCGGGATCGCCAGCATGGTAAAAGACTGCGTGGTGGAAATGGACTTCTGAACCATGATGCTCAGCGGCAGTTCACGGATCATGAAGAAGGACCAGCCGGAAATGCCGATCGCAAAGGCAACAGGCATGCCCAGCAGAAGGAACACAAAGAAAATACCGATAGCCGCGATCATGCCTTCTCACCCCACTTTTCAACAGGCGTCTTGATGCTCTTATACAGGTTCTGGCCAACGGAGATGATCATCAGGAAAGCGCCGACCGGAACAGAAGAAGTAACATACGCATAAGAAACATTCAGGGTGGTGATCAGGCGCTTGTAGCCGGTCATGACGTACTGATAGCCGTAGTAAACCAGAACCGCCAGGAAGACGATCATGATGACCTTGAAGAGGATATCAATCGCCTTCTGCACGGCCTTCGGGAAATGGGTCACGAACAGGTCAACGCCGATCAGACCGGTAGAATGCAGCGCGATGTCGCCGCCGATAAACGCCAGCCACGCAAACATGATCAGCGCGGCGTCCTGCGCCCAGTTCAGCGGGAAGCCGATGGTACGCATCAGGGCCGAGACAAAGACCAGGACCGTGATACCCGCAAGCAGAGCCATGGCAATCCACTGCTCCAGCGTGCAGAACTTTTCATAAATCTTTTTCAGCATATTCATGGAAACGATTCGCTCCTTCGTATCCGTCCAATTCATAAGAAGAAGGGCGAAGGCTCAGAGAACCTTCGCCCATTTCTCTCATGCAGAGATGACCGAATTAGATGCCAGCCTCTTCGTAGATCTTGGCGCGCAGCTCGGTCCAGCCCAGCTTCTCGTAAGCCGGAGCAACGGCCTCGTTGAACAGGGCCT
>JAFYOR010000009.1 GCA_017547805.1 Clostridia bacterium | reverse complement strand
TATGCGACGACTCTGTTTGCTTTCTGCGCTACCATGTGTTCAAGCAAACGAAAGGAGAACTGGCAATGAAGAAATTCTTGGAGGAGTTTTTGAAGCTGATCGGATGCACAATGGAAAACGGGAAACAGGACAAGCGCGCAGAACAGAAATCCGATGAAGCGGAAAAAAAGCCCGTGCGCAAGCCGCTTTTTGTTGCTGCCGGCAAGGAATACTATTCTGAGAAGCAGCTGACGATGCTCCGCGTGCATCTCCTTGAGAATATCTACAGGGACTGCTATGGCCGCAGGGTGCTGCTGATTGACGAACGCTATCCTACGTTTGACAGCTACGATGCACTGTACGAAGATCGCTACTACCATCACTATTACATCGAGACGCCGGAGGGATTCACCCATGTCCGTACGGCGGATGATCAGCCGGAAATTCCGGTGTGGGAGGGGATCAAGGCGGAAGACTTCATCTGGAATAACAAGACGTGGCACAGCAGCCTGCTCAAGGCGGCGGGCTTGATTCGGGATGAAGAGAAGTAAAAGCATCCTATAACAGCAAGCACCCCCGGCTTAGCCGGGGGTGCTGATGTTATATTGTCGGGTTGGAATTACGCGAACGGATTCTCGGTGGGATAGGGCAGCGCCTTGGGCTGGTTGTAGGCGATGTCCGCGACGCCGAAGTACTTGAAGACTTCGTAGAGCGCCTTGCCGCAGTGGGCGAAGGCGACGGCGCCGTGATGCGGATAGCGCTTCTGCACGAGCACATGGCGGTAGAAACGGCCCATCTCCGGGATCGCAAAGACGCCGATGCCGCCGAAGGAGCGGGTGGCCACCGGAAGCACCTCGCCCTGCGCGATGTAGGCGCGGAGCTTGCCTTCGCTGTCGCACTGCAGGCGGTAGAAGGTGATGTCGCTGGCGGCGATGTCGCCTTCCAGCGTGCCGCGGGTGAAGTCGGGCTCGCTGCCCGCCGGCTCCAGCAGACGGTGCTGGATCAGCTGATACTTAACCGCGCAGTCGCTGCACATCTTGCAGCTGGGCGTGTTGCCGCAGTGGAAGCCCATGAAGGTGTCGGTGAGCTTGTAATCAAACTTGCCGGCGATATCCTCGTCGTAGATGTACTTGGGCACGGAGTTGTTGATGTCCAGCAGCGTGACGGCGTCCTGCGTGACGCACGCGCCGATGTACTCGGACAGCGCGCCGTAGATATCGACCTCGCAGGCGACCGGAATGCCGCGCGCGGCGAGGCGGGAGTTGACGTAGCACGGCTCAAAGCCGAAGGTCTCCGGGAAGGCCGGCCAGCACTTATCGGCGAAGACGACGTATTCGCGTGCGCCCTTGTGTGCCTCGGCCCAGTCAAGCAGCGTCAGCTCAAACTGCGCCATGCGCTCGCACAGATCCGGATAGTAGCGGCCTTCGCCCATTTCCTTGGCCATGTCGGCGACGACGTCGGCAATGCGCGGGTCGCCCGCGTGCTGCTTGTAGGCAACGAGCAGGTCAAGCTCGGAGTTTTCCTCGATTTCAACGCCCAGCTCGTACAGACCCTTGATCGGCGCATTGCAGGCGAAGAAGTCCTGCGGACGCGGACCGAAGGTGATGACCTTGAGCTTCTTCACGCCCAGAATTGCGCGGGCGATGGGGAGGAAGTCCTTCATCATGCCGGCGATATCCTCGGCGGTGCCAACGGGATACTCGGGGATATACGCCTTGAGATGGCGCATGCCCAGGTTATAGGAGCAGTTGAGCATGCCGCAGTAGGCGTCGCCGCGGCCGTTGATCAGGTCGCCGTCGCCTTCGGCGGCAGCTGCGTACATCACAGGACCGTCAAACTTCTGGGCGATGAGGGTTTCCGGCGTTTCCGGACCGAAGTTGCCAAGGAACACGCACAGCGCGTTGCAGCCGGCAGCCTTGACGTCTTCAAGCGCGGCAAGCGCGTCCTTTTCGTTTTCCACCGTTACCGGGCACTCATACAGGCCTTCGCCGTAGGCCTTGACGATGGCGGCGCGGCGGGCGATGGACAGGCCGATGGGGAAGCAGTCGCGGGAGACGGCAATGATGCCGAGTTTTACCTCAGGGATGTTCATGCGAAAAATCCTCCTTTGCAGATGGTCAGCGGAACAATGTTTCGGAATATTCTTACATAATTGTACCACGAAAGGCAAACCGCGTCTACGCTCCTGCCGCCATTTCTTTCAAAAGGATACAAACCGTCAATCCCGCCGTGGCGTCGAAGGCGCGTCCGCATGGCGGGATAAAACAAAATTGTAACAAGTTTTTCTTTCAAACTTTATATTTGAAGTCTTGTGTTTTTGTTCAACCTGTGCTATTCTTGTAACCAAGAGGACAGGGCGGAATCCCTGTCAGAACGGAACAAAACAGAATAGGAGGCAACACTATGAAGAAGTTCCTGACTCTCATCCTCGCCATCGCGCTCGTCATCGGCTGCGTCGCCAACGCGTCCGCTCTGACCATCGGCTTCTCTCAGGTTGGCCAGGAGTCTGACTGGCGTACCGCCAACACCGACAGCCTTCGCGGCATGGCCGTGACCGAAGGCTGGGACATGATCTATGATGATGCGCAGCAGAAGCAGGAAAATCAGGTGAAGGCGCTGCGTAACTTCATCACCCAGGGCGTTGATTACATCCTGTTCACCGGCGTTGTGACCACTGGTTGGGACGAGGTGCTTAAGGAAGTCAACGAGGCCGAGATCCCGCTGATCCTGGTCGACCGTATGCCCGACTGCATGGACGAAATCGAGTACGCCGGCGCGTTCGGTGGCGACTTCATCGAGGAAGGCCGCCGCATGGCCCGCTGGACCGTTAACTACTTCAACACCACCGAAGAAGTCAACGTCGTGATCCTGGAAGGCACCACCGGCGCCGCTGCTGCGACCGACCGTACCACCGGCATCAACGAAGTTCTGGCTCAGTATCCGAACTACAAGGTTATCGCTTCCCAGACCGGCAACTTCACCCGCGCTGAAGGCCAGGCCGTTATGGAGAGCTTCCTGAAGGCTCATGCCGACATCGACGTCCTCCTCGCTGAGAACGACGACATGGCTCTGGGCGCCATCGACGCCATCAAGGCCGCCGGCAAGGTCCCGGGCAAGGACATCATCATCGTTGGCTGCGACTCCGTTAAGGCTGCTTTCGACGCGATCGTTGCGGGCGAAATGAACGCCACCATCGAGTGCAACCCGCTGTACGCCGACGCTGTTTC
>JAFYOR010000070.1 GCA_017547805.1 Clostridia bacterium | reverse complement strand
GGCACTGCGGGCGGCGTGCTCCTGGGCAACCTCCTGTGCAAGCTGACCGGTCGCAAGATCAACCCGCTGATCGGTTCTGCCGGCGTTTCCGCTGTTCCGATGGCGGCTCGCGTTTCCCAGAAGGTCGGCCAGCAGGAGAACCCGGCGAACTTCCTGCTCATGCATGCCATGGGCCCGAACGTTGCTGGCGTTATCGGCTCTGCCGTTGCCGCGGGCGTGTTCATCTCCATGTTCGGCTAATTCAATCAATTTGCGCTTTCCCTGCCGGTAAGTTCCGGCAGGGGAGCGATCCCGCTTGATATAAGCGGAATGACTTCAAGGAGGAATTGAGACATGGGCAAGGTGCTTATCACCGATACCATTCTGCGCGACGCGCATCAGTCTCAGGCTGCGACTCGTATGCGCCTGGATGAAATGCTGCCGGTCGCCGATAAGCTCGACAAGGTCGGCTACTACTCTGTGGAGTGCTGGGGCGGCGCGACGTTTGACAGCTGCCTGCGCTTCCTGAACGAAGATCCGTGGGAGCGTCTGCGCCAGCTGAAGGCGAAGATGCCCAACACCAAGCTGCAGATGCTGCTGCGTGGCCAGAACATCCTGGGCTACAAGCACTATGCGGACGACGTTGTCGATGCTTTCGTCAAGAAGGCCATCGAGAACGGCATTGAAATCATCCGTATCTTTGACGCTCTGAACGACCTGCGCAACATGGAAGCGGCCGTTAAGGCGACCAAGAAGTACGGCGGCATCGCTGAGATCGCTGTCAGCTACACCATCAGCCCGGTTCACACCGAGGAGTACTTCGTCCAGCTGGCCAAGGAAATCGAGGCCATGGGTGCTGATACCATCTGTATCAAGGACATGGCGAACCTGCTGCTCCCGTATGATGCTTACAGCCTCGTCAAGAAGCTGAAGGCCAACACCAAGCTCCCGATCCACCTGCATACCCACAACACCGCTGGTACTGGCGCGATGACCATCCTGAAGGCCATCGAGGCGGGCTGCGATATCGTGGATACCGCGCTGTCCCCGCTGGCCGAGGGTACTGCTCAGCCGGCGACCGAGTCTCTCGTCGCTACCCTCAAGGGCACCGAGTATGATACCGGTCTGGACATGGATCTGATGAGCGAGTGTGCCGTGCACTTCCGTAAGGTCGCCGATCGTCTGAGCAAGGATGGCTGGCGCGATACCGCGAAGGTTCTGCCGGTTGACGCCAACACCCTGAAGTATCAGGTTCCGGGCGGCATGCTCTCCAACATGATCGGTCAGCTCAAGCAGTTCAACGCCATGGATAAGTACTATGACGTTCTGGCTGAGATCCCGCGCGTCCGTAAGGACTTCGGCTATCCGCCGCTGGTTACCCCGACCTCTCAGATCGTCGGTACCCAGGCTGTTATGAACGTTCTGTTCGGTCGCTATAAGACCTTCCCGAACGAGTCTAAGGGTCTGCTCAAGGGCGAATACGGCCGCCTGCCGGCTGAGGTGAATGAGGAAGTTCGTCGCCTCGCGATCGGCAACGCCGAGGTCATCACCTGCCGTCCGGCTGACTTGCTCAAGCCGGAAATGGATCAGTACCGTGAGGAGATCCGTGAGTACTACACCCAGGAGGAGGACGTCCTGTCTTACGCCCTGTTCCCGAAGGTTGCTCCGAAGTTCTTCCAGTACCGCCAGAGCCAGCAGCTGAAGATCG
>JAFYOR010000069.1 GCA_017547805.1 Clostridia bacterium | reverse complement strand
GTGTTTCGGAAGAGGAAGCGGGCACGGCCCGACGAAAAGTGAGAAAACGCAAAACCATCGGCCACGTACGCAGAAACAGCAAAACATGCAGAGTGTTTCGGAAGAGGAAGCGGGCACGGCCCGACGAAAAGTGAGAAAACGTAAAACCATCGGCCACGTACGCAGAAACAGCAAAACATGCAGAGTGTTTCGGAAGAGGAAGCGGGCACGGCCCGCGGCACAGCCCACCCGCCGCTGACCAAAAAGTAAATCATAGCTGAAAAGGTTGCTAAAATTCTTCGATAGTGATACAATATATCATTAGCGGAGTATGCACAGATGGACACAGGCATCGGCATGCCTGCCGCAGTTTGGAGGACAACAATGGGTTTTTTCAGCAAATTATTCGACCCGAATGCAGGGGAGATCAAGCGCCTTGGCAAAATCGTCGATAAGATTGATTCTTATGAAGAGGCGCATAAGAAACTGACGGACGCGCAGCTGCGCGAAAAGACGGCGGAGTTCAAGGCGCGCTATCAGAAGGGCGAAACGCTTGATCAGCTGCTGCCGGAAGCCTACAGCGTCGTGCGCGAGGCGACCTACCGCGTGACCGGCAAGCGCCAGTTCCGCGTGCAGATGCTCGGCGGCATCGTGCTGCATCAGGGCCGCATCGCGGAGATGAAGACGGGCGAAGGCAAGACGCTGACGGCGACCATGCCCGCCTACCTCAACGCCCTGACCGGCGAAGGCGTGCACGTCGTTACCGTCAACGATTATCTGGCGAAGTTCCAGGGCGAGGATATCGGCCGCATTTTCCGTTTCCTTGGCATGACGGTCGGCGTCATCGTGCACGATCTCGATCAGGAACAGCGCCGCGCGGCGTATGCCTGCGACGTGACCTACGGCACGAACAACGAGATGGGCTTTGACTACCTGCGCGATAACATGGTCATCTTCAAGAAGAACATGGTGCAGCGCGGTCATCATTTTGCCATCGTTGACGAGGTGGACTCCATCCTCATCGACGAAGCGCGCACGCCGCTGATCATTTCCGGTCAGGGCGATAAGTCCACCGATATGTACGAGAAGGCGGACCGCTTTGTCTGCACGCTCCGCGAAGGTGTGGAGCCGGAGGAAGTGAGCAAATTCGAGGAGAGCCCCTACACCGAAGAAGAAATCGTCGCGATGCGCAAGGACTACGTCAAGGACGAAAAGAAGAAGACCTGCAACCTTTCCGAAGCGGGCGTGCGCAAGGCGGAAAAGTGGTTCGGCGTGGAAAACCTCTCCGACATCGCCAACAACGAGCTGGTGCACCACATCAACGCCGCGCTGCGCGCGCATGCGCTGATGAAGCGCGACGTCGATTATGTCGTGCAGGACGGTCAGGTCGTGATCGTCGATGAATTCACCGGCCGCCTCATGGTCGGCAGGCGCTATTCCGACGGATTGCATCAGGCGATTGAGGCCAAGGAGCATGTCACCGTCGAGCACGAAAGCAAGACGCTGGCGACCGTCACGTTCCAGAACTACTTCCGCATGTACAAGAAGCTCTCCGGCATGACCGGCACGGCCAAGACCGAAGAGGAAGAATTCAAGGGCATTTATTCCCTGGACGTCGTGCAGATTCCCACGAACCGCCCGATGGTCCGCAACGACATGAACGACCTCGTCTACACGACCGTCAAGGGTAAGTTCCTGCAAGTTGTCGCCGAGATTGAAAAGCGCCATAAGACGGGCCAGCCGATTCTGGTGGGTACGGTTTCCGTGGAAGTATCCGAGATGCTTTCCAAGCTGCTGACCATGCGCGGCATCCAGCATGTCGTGCTCAACGCGAAGTATCACGACCGCGAGGCTGAGATCGTCGCGCAGGCGGGTCACTTCGGCGCCGTTACCATCGCCACGAACATGGCGGGCCGCGGTACGGATATCCTGCTGGGCGGCAACCCGGAATACCTCGCCCGCCGCGCGATGAAGCAGAAGGGCTACGACGACATGGTGATCGAGGAAGCGACCGGCTTCAACGAGAACGTGCCGCAGGAAGTGCTCGACGCGCGCGTGATCTATAAGGAGCTCTACGCCGAGTTCAAGAAGCAGACCGACGAGCAGCACGACCGCGTCGTCGCCGTCGGCGGCCTGCACATCATCGGCACCGAGCGTCACGAGTCCCGCCGCATCGACAACCAGCTGCGCGGACGCGCCGGCCGTCAGGGCGACCCGGGCTCTTCCCAGTTCTTCATCTCCATGCAGGACGACCTGATGCGCCTGTTCGGCAGCGACAGGCTGACCGGCATGATCGCCAAGCTGGGCGTGGGCGAGGAAGAACCCATCGAGGCGGGCATCCTCACCGGACAGATCGAGAATGCGCAGAAGCGCATCGAGGGCCGCAACTACGAAATCCGCAAGAACGTCCTGCAGTATGACGACGTCATGAACGAGCAGCGCAAGGAGATTTACGACCAGCGCCGTCAGGTGCTGGAGGGGCGCGACATGCACGATACGATCGTGACCATGGCGGACCGCCTGCTTGAAGAGGCGGTGGCGCTGTACTGCGGCAACGGCGACTGCGTGATGGATTGGGATATTGACGGACTGACCGCCTATGTCGAGCGCCTGTGCGTGCGCGTTGGCTTCCTCAAGGCGCATGAAGAAAAGCTTAAGACCATCGACAAGGACGAGCTGATCGACCTGCTCAAGCAGGAGGCGCGCGATTTCTATGCGCTGCGCGAAGCCGGCTTTGAAAAGCTTCAGCTCGATGCGCGCGAGATTGAGCGCGTGGTGCTCCTCAATGCGGTTGACCGCCGCTGGATGGATCACATCGACGCGATGGATCACCTGCGCGACGGCATCGGCCTGCGCGCCTACGCCAACCGCAACCCCATCACCGAATACAAGATCGAAGGCTACGACATGTTCGACGAGATGGTGCGCATGATCCGCGAGGATACCGTGCGCAGCATGTTCCTCGCCCGCATCGACGTGCCGCAGGAGCGCAAGCAGGTTGCGCAGGCGCAGGAAACGAACCTTGATCAGGCGAAGGCCGCCGGCGGTCCTGCCGGCCCCAAGAAGGTGGCAAAGAAGGCCGGACGCAACGATCCCTGCCCCTGCGGCAGCGGCAAGAAATTCAAGAATTGCTGCGGCAAAGAGGCGTAAGACCTCATCCGTCAGCCCTATGGGCTGACACCTTCCCCAAAGGGGAAGGCATATTTACCGCAAATAAAAGCAACAAAAGTCAAGCAAAACAAGCCTTCCCCTTTGGGGAAGGTGGATCGCCGGAGGCGAGACGGATGAGGTCTCGCGCCGCAGCGCGATTTATACCGTTTACACACACATCAAGCAGATAAAAGGAAGTGAACCCCATGATCGAACTCGATCTCTACCGCCAGCAGCTGGGCAAGATCCGCGAGAATATCGAGGAGGTTGGACTGGCGCTGAATATCGAAGGCCTCAAAGAGCAGCTCATGGAGCTCAATGAGACCATGAACGAGCCGGACTTCTGGAATGACCTGGAGCGCTCCACCGCCATCACCAAGAAGGCACGCACCATTGAGGGCAAGCTCGAACACTTTAACAAGCTTCTTTCCCGCGCGGACGACGTCGATGCGACCATGGAACTGGCCGCTGAGATGGAAGATGAAAGCCTCGTTGCCGAGGCGGGCGAGGAAATCGAGAAGCTGAAGGAAGACATCGCGGAGCTGCGCCTTGAAACGCTGCTGCGCGGCGACTATGACGACCACAACTGCTATCTTTCCCTGCATGCCGGCGCCGGCGGCACCGAGGCGCAGGACTGGACGCAGATGCTTTCCCGTATGTACCAGCGCTACTGTGAGCGCCACGGCTATGAGGTAAAGATCATCGACATCCTCGATGGCGATGAAGCGGGTCTCAAGTCCGTTACTTTTGAAATCACCGGACAGAATGCGTATGGTTTCCTGCGCAGTGAGAAGGGCGTGCACCGTCTGGTTCGCATCAGCCCGTTCGACGCCAATGCCCGCCGCCAGACGAGCTTCTCCTCGCTGGACGTTTCCCCGATCATCGAGGATGACGAGGGCGATATCGAGCTGGACATGAAGGAAATCCGCGTGGACGTGTATCACGCTTCCGGCGCGGGCGGACAGAACGTTAACAAGACGTCCTCTGCCGTGCGTATGACGCACTATCCGACGGGCATCGTCGTTTCCTCCCAGACCAGCCGCGATCAGGTGCATAACCGCGAGAACTGCGTGCGCATGCTCAAGGCGAAGCTGCTTGAACTGCGCGAGCGCGAGCGCGAGGAAAAGATGGCCGAGATCAAGGGCGAGATGAAGAAGATCGAATGGGGCAGCCAGATCCGCTCCTACGTCTTCCATCCGTATTCCATGGTCAAGGATCACCGCACGAGCTTTGAAACCTCCGACGTGGACGGCGTGATGGACGGCAAGATTGACGGCTTTATCACCGCCTATCTCCAAATGCAGTAATCAGGGCTGTGCCCTGGACCCACTTTCGCCCATGTTTGCTGGTGCCTGTTACTTCTGCACACGTGAGCGGAGCAATGTTTCCTTCGCGCGGAGGGCGCTCGGAAATGGTGGGCTGTGCCCACACCCACACCCGCCCATGTTTGCTGATAAGTGCTGCTTCTGCACACGTGAGCGGAGCAATGTTTCCTTCGCGCGGAGGGCGCTCGGAAACGCGTACGGCGTTTCTGCAAATCGGCGTTCAACCGCCGCGAAGCGGAAATGGGGTCAAGGGGTTCGGAGTTATCCGAACTGGGACGGGAGTGAATGACAGCCCAGTGGGCTGTCAGAGCCGTCCTGACCGACGAGCGTCGAGCGAGGAGAGAAGTCCCTTGGCGGGTTTCAGGGCGGCAGCCCTGACGTACTCTCCAATATCAAATGGGCGGGCGTTTCGCCCGCCTTTTTCCGATTCATCGGGAGAAAGAATATGAACAAACTCAAATGGATCAGCAACATCCTTGCCTGCCTGATGATCGTGCTCGCGGCGCTGGGCGCTGTGTGCGGCGCAGCGGTGACGATCGCCATGGACGAGGAGTTTTACGGCAGAATGTCACGTTTTGCGGTGCAGGACACGCTCGACCTCGGCGATCTGGTCAACGTGACCCAGCCGCTGACGGAATACACCGGACTGACGCTGGATGAGCATTACGCCTTCGCCGGGGAAATGGTCGCCTTCATGCGGGGCGAAACCGACGCGCAGCCGGATATCCTGAATGAAAAGGAGCAGCAGCACATGCTGGATGTGCGCAGCCTTGTCCGCCTCGCGCAGACGCTGTCCAAGGGATTCATGACCGTCGCGGCGGGGCTTGCGGTCGTCATTGCATGGACGAGCGCGCTTGGAAAGCGCAGGGGAATGCCCTGGGGCGTGCTGGTTGGCGCGCTGCTCGTCGCAGGCAGCGCAGTAGGCGTCTATGCGCTGCTGAACGCGAAGGGCTTTGGCGCGCTGTTTGTCGGCTTTCATGAGTTGCTCTTTACCAATGACCTGTGGCTGATGAATCCGGAAACGGACATCCTGATCCGGCTCATGCCGCAGCTTCTCTTTGAGCGCGCGGGGATGGAGCTCGTCCGTCTCGCGCTTCAGAGCTTCATGATTACATGGGCGCTTCTGATGGCGGTGTATTTCATCGTCGGCAGCATGATCGGCCGTCAGATAACAAGGGGCAAATAACATACGTAGGGGAGGGGCGCTGTTCCTCCCGTCTGAGGGAATATTATGAGCTATGAAATGAAGGTTAAAGAACAGGTGCAGGCGCTCCGCGAAGCAGGCCATGCGACGATCCTTGCCATTGAATCCAGCTGCGACGAGACCGCCGCCGCGATCGTCAAGGATGGACGCGAGGTCATTTCTTCGGTCATTTCTTCGCAGATTCCGCTGCACGCGATGTACGGCGGCGTCGTGCCGGAGATTGCCAGCCGCAAGCACGTGGAGAGCGTCGATCCGGTCGTGGACGAGTGCCTCAAGAAGGCGGACATGACCCTTGCGGACGTGGACGCCATCGCCGTGACCTACGGTCCGGGCCTCGTCGGCGCGCTTTTGATCGGCGTATCCGCGGCGAAGGCGCTGGCCTACGCGGCGGGTAAGCCGCTGATTCCGGTCAATCACATTGAAGGCCATGTCAGCGCGAACTACATCGCGCACAAGGACCTTGAGCCGCCGTTTGTCTGCCTCGTCGCTTCCGGCGGACATTCGCACATCGTGCGCGTGGATAACTACGGCGAATACACCCTGCTGGGCCAGACGATGGACGATGCGGCGGGCGAAGCCTTCGACAAGGTGGCGCGCGTGCTGGGGTTGCCGTATCCCGGCGGTCCGCTGCTGGATAAGCTCAGCCGTGAGGGCAATCCGCATGCGCTGAATCTGCCGCACGTCAAAACCCCGGGACGCTATGATTACAGCTTCTCGGGCCTTAAGACCGCGCTCATCAACGCCGTGCACAAGCTCCGCCAGAACGGGCAGGAGGTGCCGGCGGCGGATATCGCGGCGAGCTTCCAGCATGCGGCGGTGGAGCTGCTCAGCGACAAGGCGGTGCTCGCCGCGAAGGAAAACGGCAGTCCCGTGCTGGCGCTGGCCGGCGGCGTGGCGAGCAACAGCGGCCTGCGCAACACGATGAACGACAAATGCCAGAAAAACGGCATCCGGCTCATGATGCCCCCGCCGGTTCTCTGCACGGACAATGCGGCGATGATCGGCAGCGCGGCGTTTTACCGTTTGATGCGCGGGGAAATCGCGTCGCTGGATCTCAACGCCTGCCCGTCGCTCAAGCTGGTGTAATCAACAATTTTGTCAACCGGGGAAACAAACACGTGGATAAATGCCGCGTGTTTTTTTCTTTTTGTCAAAAAGAGGAAATGGCGCGGTTTGTCGGAGCTTGTCGACTGGGCAGACGTCTGACAAATTCAGCTATTTTCAGGAAAAATAAGACAGTTATGCGTCAATAATGTTAAGTAAATGTAATAATTTGACGTTCAAATGTTACGCACGAGAGCCTGTGGAAAACATGCGTTATCAACATGGATTGTCGACAACTTCGCGGGTGGATGTGGATAACTTCTTGAAAAATCGAAAAAACCTGAAAATAACTCGTTTTTCTACAAAAAATCCTGTGGAAAAGCGTGGGGAAAACTGTGGGTAAGTTGTGGGGAAAACGGGTAAAGCGGTGGATAAGCCATGTAACAATTGCCCTGCGGCGCATGAAACGGGAAAAAAGAGGAGGAGAAGACGGAAAATCAACCAAAGCGCATCATGATAAGCAAAAAAACGCGGCGCAGCTGCCGACGGATACGCGGGACATGAACGCGGCGCATCCGGCATAAGCCTCAAAAGAAGAGGGGGCGATCACATGGGGGAAGGCATCGCAGGACGCGTGCGGCTGATGAAGGGGATTGTGCTGGCGGCGTCGGCGCTGTGTACGTCGGCGCTGTTTCTTTGTGCGGGCGGGAATGCGGTCAGCGCATTCACGGCGCAGGAGAGCGCGCCCATACAGGAAACGACGGCGCCTGCCGGACTGCTGACGGGGCTTGTCATCGCGCTGGATCCCGGTCACGGCGGCTACGACGGCGGCGCGGTCGGGCGGGTGAGCGGCACGCCGGAAAAGGGGCTGAATCTGGACGTCGCCAACAGGACGCGCCGCCTGCTTATGGAGCAGGGAGCGGCGGTTGTCCTCACGCGGACAGACGATTATGCGCTGTGCGATGAAAACCCGCCGATCCGAAAAAAGCTGCAGGATATGCAGCGCCGCGCGGCGCTCATCGAGGAAAACGGATGCGGTCTGGTGCTCTCCATTCATATGAACGAATACGCCGGGCGCAGCGAAAGCGGACCGCAGGTGTTTTACCGCGAAGGCTGCCCGGCGGGGCGGCTGCTGGCCGGCGCAATGCAGGAGGCGATGATTGACTGCCTTCAGCCGCGGACAAAGCGGGAGGCGCTCGGCGGGGATTATTACATCCTGACCCTCGGCGTGCCCAGCGTGCTGATTGAGTGCGGTTTTTTGTCAAACCGCGAGGAGGAGGCGCTGCTTTTGACCGGGGAATACCGCGAGAAGATCGCCGCGTCCATCGTGCAGGGGGTGCTTGCGTGGGCTGCGCTTGAGGGGGAAAAGCCGCAGCCGCTTGAAAAAACGGACCGGTCGGATGAGCCAAGGGCGGAGTAGAGGGAGTGTTTGAGGGATGGCGGGCAATGCATGCTTTGCGCACCAGTGTGTCCCGCGCCGCTTCGGCAGCAGGAGATGCGCTCCGCCTGCGGGCGGAACCTCATCCGTCATGCCTTCGGCATGCCACCTTCCCCAAAGGGGAAGGCTATGATTTCCCACGATCCGCTTACCTACCTGCGACATATGTGGCTTTCGTTATACGAAAGCTTCACATCTCGGATTGAAAGTATGATTCTCGTAGCAACATATACAGCCCGGGTCCAGGGCCCGCAGGTCCCTGGTCGTTTGCAGGGGGTTACGGGAGTCCAGAGGGAGCTAAGGGGGAGAATCGAAAATCCCCCTGCTCCCTCTGGCCCCAGCGGAGCGCGTAGCTTGTTTCATAAACAGCAGAATATCACAGGAGCGCAAGGAATAACTTTTACATCAACCCTCTCCGTCACCTCCGGTGACACCTCTGCCAAAGGGAGAGGCAAGATGAAGCGAAGCCGCGAATAAACCTTGGCTCCCCCTTTGGGGGAGCTGTCACGGCGCAGCCGTGACTGAGAGGGTTTTATATGGCGCGCAACCTCGGATATGGAAGCAGGCACTGCCTGCTTTTTTTCCTTTTCTCTTTACTTTTCTGTTTTTGATGGTATACTACAATAGAGAAAATGGTGGGAAATGCCCATTTGAAGACAGGCGATTTCCGGAAGGATGCAAAGCGTTGGAACAGGAACAACTTTTATTGACGCTGTCTGATGCGGTGAAGAAGGATCCGCGGGAACTCAATCCCCTGCAGATGGCCTATGTCGGGGATACGGTGCATGATCTGTTCGTGCGCAGCCGCCTGATGCAGCGCCCCTCGAGCGTGGGCAGGATGCACAAGCAGGCTGTGCGCATGGTCAGCGCGGCGGCGCAGGCAAGGATGCTGGAGGCGATCGCGCCGGAGCTGACGCAGGAGGAGGCGGATATTGCCCGCCGCGGACGCAACGCGCAGGCCAAGCACGCCGCGCCCAAGAACGCCGATCCGGCGGACTACGCCCATGCGACGGGTCTTGAGGCGCTCTGGGGGTATCTGTATATCAAGGGAGAGACGGCGCGCCTTTGCGAGCTGGTCGGTATGGCGCTTGAAAGGACGGAAACACTATGGCTAAAGCAGAACTCAAAGTGATGCTGCTGCGCGCGACGCCCGATCCGGATGAGGTTGTGGCGCTGGGCGCACGGCTGTGCTACGCGCAGGCGGACATTGAAAGCCTGAAAAACCGTGTGGAAGCGGCGGATCAGGCTGCGTTTGTCGCGCGTGTGATGGAGCGCGGACATCTGTCCGTGACGGAGCATGCGAGCTTCACCTTCGCTGTGGAGGGCGTATCCCGCGCGCTGCTGGCTCAGCTCACCCGCCATCGCATTGCCTCCTTCTCCGTGCAGAGCCAGCGCTATGTGTCCATGGCGGATGGGTTTGACTATGTGATTCCGCCGTCCATCTCCGCCCTCGGCGCAGAGGAAGAGGCGGAATTCATCCGCGAAATGGAGCAGATGCATGCATGGTACTGCCGCTGGCAGGAAAAGCTGGGAAAGAAGGGCGAATCTTCCAACGAGGACGCACGCTTCGTGCTGCCCAACGCCGCGGCGACGCGCCTGCTGGTGACGATGAACGCGCGCGAGCTGATGCACTTCTTCTCCCTGCGCTGCTGCTGCCGCGCGCAGTGGGAGATCCGCGAGATGGCGTGGCAGATGCTTGCTGCCTGCCGCGAGGCGGCGCCCGCGCTCTTTGCCAAGGCGGGTCCGGCGTGCCTGTGCGGTCCCTGTCCGGAGGGAAAGAACACCTGCGGACGCGCGAAGGAAGTCAAGGAGCGCCATCAGGCGATGAAATAAACCGGCAACCTGCAGGGGCGGATACCATCCGCCCGATCCAAAACACGAGATAAATATAGGGGCGGAGATCATCCGCCCGCACCCGCTCCCCTACGGACGAAAGAAAGAGGAACCATCATGGCATATTACGATCAGTTTACCAAGAAGCCCGTCAATAAGCGCGAGGATTTCCGCGATGACGAAATGACCCGCCGCCCGGCGCGCGACGGCGACGCCGCCGTGCCGACCGAGCGCCGCTATGGCGAAAGGAAGAATTACGGCGAACGCCGCGAAGGCGCGCCGCGCAGAGAATACGGCGAGCGCCGCGAGGGCGCGC
>JAFYOR010000068.1 GCA_017547805.1 Clostridia bacterium | reverse complement strand
GCTCTCCATCTTGATTTCCTTCGCGCCCATGCCGACATAAAGACCATCGTACTGCTTGAGGTCGTAGACGACGCCGTCGACGGTGATGCGGCCCTTGCCGCCGATGTTGATGACGCCCATCTCGCGGCGCTCAAGGAAGGTGTCGGAGCACAGCTCCTTGCAGCCGACGAGCTCAACGGCCTTGGTCACCGGCATCACGCCGCCGGCGATGATGCGGTCAAAGTGGGAATAGGTGAACACGGCCTCATCCGCCTCAAAGATGGTCTCGATGACATATTCGCTGCGAAGGCGGTCGGTGGTGTAGTGCTTGGCGTCCAGCGCTGCGGACGGCTGACGAACGGTGAGCTGCATGGAAAAAACCTCCTCAATTTGCTTTAACAGCATGATATATGCGAATGGGTACTGGATCAAACGCAGAACATGTTCAGATGCCCGGACGATTGTCAATCTCAATTATAATCTTGCGCCGGGTGGGTGTCAATTGCACGCGCAGAATCGTCAGCCGCGAATGCACAGGATATGCTGTGCAAAGGGCGCGTCGGCGTCCATGCCCACCGCCAGATCGCAGATGCCTTCCGGCGCGACACCGCATCCGTCGGCATCGTAGAGCATGAGCATCTCCTGTGTCAGTTCAAATTCGATTTCCGCAGTTTCCTGCGGCGCCAGCTCAACCCGCCTGAAGGCGATCAGCTGGCGCATGGGACGAATGAGCGGACTCTTTCTTAAATGGGCGTACACCTGAAGCACCGCGGCGCCGCTGCAGCTGCCGGTGTTGGTGACCTGTGTCCTGATCACAGCCGGAGAGCCGGCGCAAAGCGTTTGCTTGACAACTTTGCTGTCAAGCGCGAAGCTCGTGTAGCTCAGGCCGTAACCAAAGGGATAAAGCGGAGCGCTGCTTTCATCAATGTAGCGGTTGAAGTAATTCTCTCCGTCAAGGTGGGGACGTGCGCCGCTGAGCCGGTCGTGATGCAGCGGAATCTGACCGATGGCGCGCGGGAAGGTCATGCTCAGGTGACCGCTTGGAGACTGATCGCCCATCACCAGCGCGCGGATGGCATCCGCGCCTTCGCTGCCGGGGAACCAGCAGTTGAGAATGGCGCTGCAAAGCGGCTCGGCCTTTGTCAGAATCAGCGGCCTTCCGCAGAAGAGCAGCAGCACGACGGGCTTGCCCAGCGCGCTCAGGCGGGACAGTTCATCCATCTGCGCGCCGGTCAGCTGCGGACGGGTTTTGCTCTGGCCTTCGCCGGTGTCCTGCTCGCGCTCGCCGCAGGCAAAGAGGATCACGTCGGCGTCGCCTGGCGTGGTGAGCGTTATGCGGGGATCGGATGCAAAGCTTTCAAAAAGCGTTCTGGTCGATGACCGGTCCGCATCCAGCGTCCATCCGCCGAGGATCGCGCGGGAGTCGGCATGATCGCCCACCAGCGCGGCCTTTGCGCCGGGGCGCAGGGGCAACACATTCTCGTTCTTGAGCAGCACGCAGGATGCTGCTGCGGCTTCAAAGGCGGCCTTCTTCGTCTCAGGATCGGATAAAACGGCTTGCTGATAGGCCGCGCTGTCGTTCCTGACCGGGGTTTCAAAGAGGCCGAGCTTGTTTTTCAGTTCCAGCACGCGCAGGCAGGCTTCGTCAATCAGCTGCTCGCTGATTTCTCCCTCGCGCACCAGCTGTGCCAGATGAGGCAGATAGGCAAAGGACATCATATCCATGTCAAGCCCGCCCTCCATGCAGAGCCTTGCCGCTTCCTTCAGGTCGGCGGCGACGCCGTGGTTGCGCAGCTGACCGGGGTCATCCCAGTCGGAGATGGTGACGCCTTCAAAGCCCATGCGCCCGCGCAGGATGTCTTTGAGCATCCAGCCATTGCATACGCAGGGAACGCGGTCTACGCCGACAAATGCCGGCATCACCAGATCGGCGCCGGCTTTGACGCATGCCTCAAATGGCGGGAAATAGGTGTTGAAAAGCTCCGTGCGGCTCACATCGATGGGGGAATACTCCTGCCCCGCCTGAGAAAGGCCGTAGCCGGCATAGTGCTTGATGCAGGCGGCGAGGCTGTCCGGATGGGAAGGATCGCCGTTTCGCGTGCCCTTGACCATCGCTGCGCCCATGGCGGCGCAAAGCGTGGGGGATTCACCCGGGCTTTCCATGACACGGCCCCAGCGAGGATCGCGCACCACGTCCACCATCGGGGAAAAGGTTACATGCGCGCCCATGGCGGCCGCCTCCCTTGCGCCGCAGCGCGCCATGCGGCTTGCAAAGCGTTCATCAAACGTCGCGCCGATGGCCAGCGGGATGGGGAACATGGTTCTGTGTCCGTGGATGACATCCTTCATGACGATGGGAGGAATGTGATGCGGGTGGGCGTTTGTCAGCGCGCGCACGACAGCAGCGTAGGACGGCGCGTCCAGCGGCCCGTCGGCGATGAGGCTGCCGCAAAGGGCGATGCTTTCTGGGGTAAGGTTCAGCGCGGTCATCGGCCCTGTCGGTTCGCTCACGCCGCCGAGACAGGCGGACATGGGGATCTGAGCAAGCTGAGCGGCTTTTTCCTCAAGTGTCATCGCCTGCAGAAGGGTCTTAAGCGCGGTGCTGGTCATTGCGGATTCCTCCAAAGCGTTGATGGAGGTATTATAGCAGGGTTTCCAAACGGAAGAAAGCAGAAGTGCGGAAAACGGAGAAAAAAGTTTCTGAATTTGTCGGATGGATCTTTACTTTTTGTAAAAAGGTGATATAATGAGCGCATAAGACACAAAAACGTTTTTGCGAACGTTTTTCAATAGAAAACCGCCTCGGCGGAACGGGAAAAGGAGGCGGGCGCATGGCAGTGACGATTGCTGACGTAGCCAGAAAGGCCGGCGTCACCAACGGCACGGTATCGCGCGCGCTCAACGACTATCCCGATATCCTTCCGGAAACCAAACGCCGCATCATGGAGGCGGCGCAGGAGCTTGGCTACGTGCGAAACGTCAGCGCGCGCAATCTTTCCGCCAAGCGTCCGCCCAACCTCGCGCTGATCATTTCCGGTCTGCTGGAGGGAAACAGCAAGGATAACCTCATGTACCTGCTTTTGCAGGGCATTCTGCGATACACCACCAAGAATCAGCTGGAGCTGGCGATCTACGCGCTGGATCAGCAAAGCGAACGTCAGCAGAGCTACACGGAGTTTTGCCGCCTGCACAGCATCTCCGGTGCGATCGTCAGCGGGATGACGGTGGATGATCCTTATCTGATGGATTTGATCAGCTCGGATATCCCCAGCGTTGCTATCGACATTCCGGTGGACAGCGACAAGGCTGGCTGGGTATCCATCGACAACCGCGCAGCAGCCTGCGAGGCGATGGAAACGCTGATGGAGATGGGGCATAAGGACATTCTCATCATCGCCGGCAAAAAGAATGCGGACGTCAATACCGTGCGCATGCAGGGCGTGCAGGACGCGCTGGAAAACCGGGGTATGCGCCTGACGGAGCTGACCCGGCTGTACTGCGACTTCAGCGCGGAAGTCGCGTATGAAAAAGCGCTGATCTATTTTAAGGCGAAGAAAAAGAAACGTCCGACCGCGATTTTCTGCTTCAGCGACATCATGGCGCTGGGCGTGATGCGGGCGCTGCGTGAATGCGGGATCTCCATTCCGCAGGATATATCCCTGATGGGCTTTGACGGCCTTCACCTGTGCGATGTGACGGTGCCGACGCTCAGCACGGTTGAGCAGGACCGCCTGGAAATCGGCTATGCTGCTGCCGAAATGCTTCACGAGATCATGAATGGCCGGTGTCATGGCGGGCACAGGGTTCTGCCATACGATGTGGTGCTGCGCGAAAGCGTGCAGGATTTGAACAGATAATCTCACCGCAAGGCATGAGGATGCGCAGCGGTGAAGATTTTGCCGGATCGCAAAAACGTTTTTGCGAAAACCGGCAAAACATTTCCGAACTGCAAAAACGTTTTCGCGGCAGTTCAATCCCTTCTTTCGGTTTCAAAAACACCGCCGGTGTTTTTGCAATAAAAAATCTTTTTAGGAGGCTACCCTTATGAAGAAACTGGTTCTGCTGGTTCTGTGCCTGGCCCTCGTGTGCATGTCTGTGCTGGCCTGCGCGGAAAAGACCACCATCCGCATCACCTGGTGGGGCGAAGTGTCCGCGAACGACGCTGAGATGCAGATGATCGAGAAGTTCAACGCCGAGCATGACGACATCGAAGTCATCGCTGACGTTGTCCCGGGCGATGGCTACGGCGACCGCCTGCTGACTTCCTTCTCCTCCGGCGACGGCTACGACATCTTCGCTTCCGGCGAAGGCGACTTCTACAAGTGGGTCGGCGTCAACATGCCGCTGTCCATGAACGAGTTCATCGCCAAGGACACCGAGTGGGTCAACGAGATGAACACCGCCCTGTATAACTTCGGCAACATCGGCGGCGAGCAGTACTACTTCGTTCGCGACTACAACCCGCTGTGCCTGTTCTATAACAAGGACGTGTTCGATAAGTACGGCGTCGAGTATCCGACCGCTGACTGGACCTGGGACGACGCCATCGCGGCCGCCAAGAAGATGACCGTGAAGGACGAGAAGGGCAACTACGAGTGCTTCGGCTTCAACGCTCAGAGCTGGGAGTACGCTGCGCTGACCTACTTCACCTCCAAGGGCCTTGATATCGTCAATGAGGAC
Source organism: Clostridia bacterium (assembly GCA_017547805.1). Classification (GTDB taxonomy): domain Bacteria; phylum Bacillota; class Clostridia; order Christensenellales; family Aristaeellaceae; genus Ventricola. The sequence continues at coordinate 56,459 of JAFYOR010000068.1, read as the reverse complement.
TGCACCGCCGTTGAGGGCTACCTCAACAGCCCGGAGATGGCCGCTGCTCTGCAGGAGTATGTGAATTTCTCCATCGGCGAGGACCGCATCTCTCCGGACGCCGCCGATCAGGACACCTTCGGCTCCGCTTCCGCGATGCTCATCAACGGCAAGCTCGCCATGACCATCTCCGGCGCCTGGGATAAGGCGACCTTCGAGAACTCCGGCTGCAACTACGGCACCGCCGTTGTTCCGGGCAACCACGCCAACTACCTGTGCGCCTCCGCGTTCGCCGTCAGCAAGAACTGCAAGAACCCGGCTGCTGCCTGGGAAGTCATCAAGGCGCTGTCCGGCTCCGAGTGCGCTGCGCTGCGCGCCCAGTACACTGCCGCTCTGCCGACCTCTGACGCTCTGCTGGAGGAGATGAAGGCGAACTACGGCGAGGCCAACATGGGCATCCTGGAGAGCCTGAACTACGCTGTGCAGCCGGCTGGCCTGCGCGGCAAGATCGGCAACCCGGCTGTCGGCGCGTTCAGAACCGCTTTTGAGCGCCTGCAGTTTGCCGATGGCACCGTCGAGGAGATCCTCGAGGACGCCGTTGCGGAAGTCGCCGAGAAGATGGCTGAGTAATTCAACCTGAAACTTCATACCGCTTGATTCTTAAATCGGGCCGGAACAGCTCGTTCCGGCCCGATTTTGTCACAAAACAAGACACGGTCCATTCACGGATTCGAGGGAGGGGAAAATCCATGGCAAAAGCTGCCGCCAAGCACAGGGCAGACTCCATCGAGGCGCGCCAGAACCGTTATGGCTATGCGTTTATCATGCCCTGGCTGATCGGTTTGTTCGCGTTTACGCTGATTCCGATGGCGTTTTCGCTGATGCTGTCCTTCTGCAAGTGGGACATCGTTACTGGTCTTTCGACCATTGAATTCATCGGCACCAAGAACTACACCAAGATCTTTGCCGACAAAAAGTTTTATAAGGCGCTGGAAGTCACCTTCCGTTTCTGCCTGATTTCCATTCCGTTTTATCAGATCACGTCGCTGCTCATTGCGATGCTGCTCAATATGCGCATTAAGTTCATGCGCACTTTCCGCCTGATCTTCTTCCTGCCGAGCATCATTCCGACCATCGCCACCTCCATGATCTGGGCGCAGATTCTGGGCAAGGAGGGACTGATCAACCAGGGTCTCAAGCTCCTGGGCATCAAGGGTCCGGCATGGCTCAATACCCCCAAAACCGCGCTCTATGGCCTGATCCTCATGGGCGTTTGGGGTATCGGCAATACGATGATCATCTACCTTTCCGGTCTGCAGGGCGTGAGCGAGGAGCTCTACGAAGCTGCTGAAATCGACGGCGCAAACGCCTTCCAGCGCTTCTTCAAGATCACCCTGCCCATGATTTCCATGACCATCTTCTTCAACGTCGTCATGGCGATCATCGGTTCCTTCCAGTACTTTACTCAGGCTTTCGTCATGACTGAGGGCGGCCCGCTCAACTCCACCCTCTTCTATAATCTCTATCTGTACGTCAAGGCGTACAAGGAGCTCAAGATGGGCTATGCATCCGCGCTGGCGTGGATCATGTTCATCATCATCATGTTCTTCACCATGCTGACGATCAAGTCCTCCGCGCTGTGGGTTTACGCCAGCAGCGACGATAAGATTTGAGAAAGGAGGAAATCAGGATGACTAAAGCTGAAAAGATCAATCCCCGTAAGGAAACGACCGCCGGCAAGATTGGCCGCTATCTGGCGATGGCGCTGCTCTTTGGTCTGAGCGTTGTTGTGCTTATTCCGCTCGTCTGGACGATCTGCATGGCGCTCAAGCCCGACGGCGAAGTGTATAACGGCAAGTTCTTCCCGTCGGTTCTCGTCTGGAATAACTTCTACAAGGCTGTCACATCGATCGATTTCTTCCTGTATCTGGGCAACACGATGAAGATCGTCGTGCCCAACGTCATCGGTCAGGTGCTGTCCTGCGCGGTTGTCGCCTATGGCTTTGCCCGCTTCAATTTCAAGGGTAAGCGCGTCTGGTTCCTGATCCTGCTGGCGACGATGATGATTCCGGGACAGGTTACGATGATTCCGCAGTTCCTGCTTTACCGCGAAATCGGATGGATCAACACCTACCTCCCGCTGACTGTTCCGGCGTTCTTCGCCACCAGCGGCTACAACGTCTTCCTCCTGCGCTCCTACATGAGCGGCATTCCCAAGGACTTTGACGAAGCGGCGACCATTGACGGCGCGGATCCGGTGCGCATCTTCACGACGATCATGCTGCCGATGTGCAAGCCCGTCCTTACCGCCATCACCGTCTTCACCTTCATGGGTACGTGGAACGACTTCAACGGTCCGCTGATCTATCTCTACGACGCCAACAAGTACACGCTGTCTCTGGGTCTGAGCTTCTTCAAGGGCCTGTACACCAGCCAGTGGAACCTGCTCATGGCGGCGACGGTGCTGGTCATGCTGCCGATCCTGGTCATCTTCTTCCTGGCTCAGGACTACATCATCGACGGCATCTCCATTTCTTCCGGCACCAAGGGCTAAGCACTCTTTTGCATGCTGCCTTGTTTTCCGGCGGTCAACGCCGCCGGAAAACAAAGCGATGCAGGGCGTTTGTTCAAGATGACAAAGGTTTTACACCTTTTTTTCCGAATTGACAGAACCATCCAAAGGCGATATCATCACGCAGTCCCATTAGTGAAAAACGGGTCATGGAGGGATCGGATATGTCAAAGCTCAGCGTCAAAACCAATGCAACCTTCCCCAAGTCCATCTGCGCCAGCGAGCATGCCAAGCTCATCGGCACAACAGACGGCCTCTTTCCCGACTTCGGCCATCACAGCGAGCGGGAGATGGGCGGACTGTGGATGCATCCCATCAAGGTGCTTGACGGCTTCTGGCTGCGTTTTTTCGATCAAGATGCGGACAATGTGAACACGTGGATCATTGCAGACCGCTATGAAATTGCGCCGTGGGGCGACCGCTTTGAATACATGAGCAACCTTGGCCATACAAGCGTCAAGATCGTTCGTGAGCAGATTGCGCCGGATGACGCGAAGGGACTGGTGGTTACCTATCGCTTTGCGAACCGCAGTGACCGTCCGCGCCGCGTGCAGGCGGAGTTCCTTGCGCGCACGGAGCTGTATCCTGTGTGGTTCACGCTGGACGCCAAGGCGCGCGAGGACGGAAAGGACGTCGGCGCGTGGGATGAAAACACGCTGACCTTCCGCGCGAAGGACGAGAAGAATCCCTGGCATGCGGCAATCCGCTGCGGCGAGAGGCCGGACAGGGTTCAAACCGGAGAGCTCTTCGGTCCGCAGAAAACCAGCGGACAGGGCACGTCCGTTTCCATGAGCTATGATAAAACGATCGGGGGGTACGGCGAATGGGCGCTGACCTTCTATCTGACCGGCTCCGCGGTGAGCGAAAGCGACGCGGAGGACAATCTTGCCGCCCTCACAGGCGGGAAGGACTTTGAAAGCGAAAAGAAAGCACGCTTTGCAGAAATGACCGCTCAAAGCGCCCTGAGGGTAGGGGACGAGCGGTTTGAAACCATCTTTGACTGGGTGAAGGTACACTGCGACTGGCTGACGGTCAACGCGGGCGAATACGGCCGCGCGATTGCTGCCGGTCTGCCGGAGTATCCATGGTGGTTTGGCTGCGACAGCTGCTATACGATACAGGGCCTCCTGTGCGCTGGCCAATACGACCTTGCCAGACAGACGCTTGCGCTGCTGGCGGACTATTCTGCAAGGGTCAACGACGGCAACGGCAGAATCGTCCACGAAATCACGCCGTATGGCCTTTGTCCCAACCCCGGCAATACGCAGGAGACGGCGCACTTTGTCACCGCCGTGTGGCATTACTGGCGCTGGACGGGGGATGAAGCCTTTGTGCTGTCGCTTTTGCCGCTGCTTCGCAAGTCCATGCAGTGGCTTGATGCGATGGACGCGGACGGGGACGGCTTCCCCAGCGGCTACGGTATCATCGAAATCGCAGGGCTGAGCGCCGAGATGATCGACACCGCCGTGTATACCGCGCAGGCTTGGGGCTGCTTTGCGGACTTCCTCGCGCTGGCGGGCGATGTGCCGGGCGAAGAGCAGGCGCGGGAAAAGCATGCGTTCTGCGTGAATGCCGTCAATACCATCCTGTGGGATGAAGAGGCGGGGCTTTACTGCGACGCCTGCGCCAGCCCTGAGTTTGTGCGATCCTGCCGGGAGAACATCCTCTTTCGCCGGGGCGACAGCCGCAACGAGGCGGCTGGCGCTGCGTTTGACGCGATGGTAGAGAAAAAGGCCGCGCTCGGCAGCGGAGAAACCGGCTTCATTATCAACAAGAACTGGATTCAGAACACGCCCATGGAGGCGGGCATTGCCCCCGAGGACAAGGCGGCAGCCGCGCTTAGCAATATGCATACGCCGGATTACATCGGTCCGTGGGGCATGTATCTGAACGTCCTGCGTCAGGATCAGACGATGACCATCTCCACCGGCGCCATGGCGGTGGCGCAGGCGCGCTACGGCTATGCCGACCGCGCGCTTGAGCTGCTTGACAGGATGTGCGCAACGTTTGGCATGGTCGGCCCCGGACAGTTTGCGGAGATGTCGCCGGATTACGGCTGCGTCGTGCAGGCATGGACGGCCTATGCGCTCTTCACGCCGGTTGTGCGGCACATGCTGGGCATCCAGCCGGACGCGGCGAAGGGCGAGGTTGTCATCCGTCCGTGCCTTCCGCAGAGGTGGCGGGATGTGACGCTTTCCCGCGTGCGCGTGCTGGATGGAGAAATCACCGTGCATATCCGCCGGGAGGGCGAAAAGACATGCGTGAACGTTTCCGGCACGCCGGGGCTTCGCGTGCGCATCATCTATGAAGAAAACGAGTCTGTGCAGACCCTTGCGTGAGGGCAGCACGGCTTGAATAGAGCAAATCCCCATATTACAATAAGGGAGACAGACACCATGATCATGAAATACGATCTCGGTACGAATGAAAATGAAAACTGGCTCGTTGCAGAAACCGCATTTGAGCCGGCTTATCAGGGCAAGTGCGAGGCGATTTTCTGTTCCGGCAACGGCTATCTCGGTCAGCGCGCCGCATTGGAAGAGCGCTATGTCGGCCAGACGCGCGACCTGCTGGTCACCGGCACGTTCAACAGCTTTGCGCCCAATGAAGTGACCGAGCTGCCGAACCTGCCGGACGTGACGAACCTTGAGTTCTTCGTGGACGGCGTGCGCTTTGCGATGGACGCGCACAACACGAAGGACTATCTGCGCATGCTGGATCTTCGCACCGGCGAGGTCAGGCGCACCCTCACGTGGACGCATCCGGACGGCCGCCGTTTTGCGCTGTGCTTCACCCGTTTTGCTTCCATGGACAATGAGCATATCCTCGGCCTGAAGGCGCAGATCACCGCGCTTGACGGCGATGCGGACATAACCGTCGTCAGCGGCATCGACGGCCGCGTGACCTCCGGCGGAAGCCAGCATTTTCTTGACGGCGACAAGCGCATTTTTGACAACACCATCCTGCGCATGAGCGCCAAAACGATTCAGAGCGGCGTCACCTGCTGCCTGCACAGCGCGCATTGCTATCAGATTGACGGCGAAAACGCGCAGGGCAAGCGTCTGCCGATCATCGACCGCCGCTACATGGCGATGAAGGCCGGCTTTGAGGTCAAGCAGGGACAGACCCTGAGCGTCACCAAGCTGACCGCTGTGACCACGTCCCGCGATCTGGCTTACCATGGCCTTGACAATGCGGCTGAGCTTGCGCTTGAAGACGGCCTTTCCTTCGTCAAGGCAGCGATGGAAGCGGGCTATGACAAGCTCTTTGAGGCGAGCTGCGAAAAGTGGGCGAAGCTGTGGAGCGCGGCGGACGTGAAGATCGACTCCAAGCGTCCTTTTGACCAGCTGACGCTGCGCTTTGCGCTGTATCACTTGAACATCATGATCAAGAAGGACGACAGCCGCGTGGGCATCGGCGCCAAGGGCATGACCGGCGAAGGCTACAAGGGTCACTCCTTCTGGGATACCGAGATCTTCATCCTTCCCTATTTCACCCTCACCCAGCCGGAGGCTGCCCGCACGCTGCTGACCTATCGCTATCGCGGGCTGTACGGCGCGCGCAAAAAGGCCGCTGAAAACGGCTACGAGGGCGCGATGTATCCGTGGGAGGCAGCGTGGATTGACGACGGCGAGGTGACTCCGCTGTGGGGCGCGGCCGATATCGTCACCGGCAAGCCGATCAAGATTCTCACCGGCATCATCGAGCAGCACATCACCGCCGACGTTGCCTTCGGTGTGGCGCAGTATTTTGCCGTCACCGGCGATCAGGACTTCATGGACGAGTGCGGCTACGAGATCCTGATTGACACCGCGCGTTTCTGGGCCAGCCGCCCGACCTTCAGCGAGGAGAAGGGCAAGTACGAGATTCTCGGGGTTATCGGACCGGACGAGTACAAGGAGCATGTGGACAACAACGCCTACACCAACTACATGGCGGCCTACAACATGGAGCTGGGCCTCAAGGCGATTGAAGCGCTGACCGCACGCGGCGGCGAAGCCTATGAGCGCCTGAACGCGCAGCTTGACTTTGCGGCGGCGAAGGAAAAGATCGCCCATGTGCTTGCAAACCTCTATCTGCCCCAGCCGGACGAGAATGGCATTATTCCCCAGTTTGACGGCTACATGAACCTCAAGCACATCGACCTGACCCCCTATAAGCAGGCGTCCGTCGTGGGCACGATCTACAACGATTACAATCAGGATCAGATCGGCACCTTCCAGGTGCATAAGCAGGCGGATACGCTTGTGCTGCTGCTGCTGCGCGACGATCTGCTTTCCAAGGAGCTCAAGACGAAGAACTACTATTTCTACGAGTCCCGCACGCTGCACGATTCCTCGCTGAGCAAGTCCACGCACTGCGTGCTCGCGGCGGACCTGCATGAGGATAAGACCGCATATGATTTCTTTATCGGCTGCGGCAATATCGACCTCGGCGGCGCGATGACCACCAGCGATATGGGTGTGCACACCGCCTCCATGGGCGGCATCTGGCAGTGCGCGGTGTATGGCTTTGGCGGTGTTCGCGTGGTCGGCGATGCGCTGCATGTTTCTCCCCGCCTGCCGGAAAACTGGAACAGCCTTGAGCTGCCGGTCGTCTGGCGCGGTCAGACGCTGCGCCTTGCCGCGACGAAGGCGGGCGTGAGCCTCACCAACGCGGGCGAGAAGACCGTGAACGTCGTGCTTTGCGGCGAGAATGTGGAAATCAAGCCGGGCGAAACCGTGAAGGCTTAAACGGCATCCCGACAGGAGCATCGCCGGCAAAGCAAAACGGCATCAAGCGGCTGCGGCTGCGGCGGGCGCTCTGCACAAGGAGAATATCACCAATACCCGAATCATCCGGCGGGAGGGCTATGTATGCAGCCAATCATCAGCAGAACTGATTATCGGCAGGAAGATGCACAGCTTTCCCGCCTTTGCTTTGCCCTTGAAAACGATGGGGAAACGCCTCAGGCGTTCGCAGGTCTTTCTGCGCAGATCGGTCGTTTTGATCCGGAAGGGGCGATGGCGCTCGTCTTTCGCAGCGACTGGGGACGGGAAATGACGCCCGTGTGGCAGGCGGCAGCCGGAACGGAGATCGCCGTCACAAGCGGACGCGCGTGCAAAGGCTGGGCGCCTTGGGCATTCATCCGGGAAAAGCGCGGCGTGTGGCGTTTTTATGCGCTTGAGACGTTTGGTAACTGGCGGCTGAAGATGACTGCGGAAGGAACGGTGGTTTTTTCTTACGATGCGCAAATGCTCAGCGGCGAGCTTGTACCGGGAGAAAGGATAGACGCCGGCGCGGCGCTGTGCGCGCAGGACAAAAGCTATGGCGCGCTCTGTGCGGCGGTATGCCGCCATCTGCAGAGGACGCTGCCGCCGTCGCGGATGGATGCGTCCATCGTGAGCTTCAACCACTGGTGGCGCTATGAAGACGCCGAGGTGACGGAAGAAATCGTCCTTGAAAACGCCCGGGCAGCGAAGAAAATGGGCATTGATCTGGTCGTGCTGGACGCGGGATGGTTTGGCGAACCAGGGAAGAATGCCGACTGGACGAAGCTGCGCGGCGATTGGCAGCGGGTGAATCCTGAACGATTCCCGCACGGACTCAGGTGGCTTTCGCAGCAGATTCACGATCTGGGTATGAAATTCGGTCTCTGGCTTGAGCCGGAAGGCATGGGCGAGGAGAGCATCCTGAGGAAGGCGCATCCCGAGTGGGAGGCGAAGCGCAGGGACGGCCTGCCGCAGAGCTTCCTGTGCCTCGGCGCGCAGGGGGCGAGAGAATGGCTGCTTGGCGAAATCTCCCGGCTGGTTGAAGAAACACACGCCGATTACCTCAAGCTCGATTTCAATGTCGATCCCGGCTTTGGCTGCGACCGCGCGGATCACGGGCATCAAAGCGGCATGGGGCAATGGGCGCACATGAAAGGTTACACAGCGCTGCTTGACGAGCTGCGCGACAGATATCCCAAGCTGATCATCGAAAACTGCGCCTCCGGCGGCATGCGGCTGGATCTGACGATGCTTGCCCATACGGATGTCAGCTTTCTTTCCGATCCGGACGAGAGCGATCACAGCCTGCAGGCATTTCTGTGGCTGTGCTTTCTTCCGCCGGGGCGGCTGCTTCACTGGGCGTGGTCGCAGACGCGTGCCTATGCGGACGGCATCCATGCTTTCCCGCCGCTTGCGCATGAAAAGCTGGCCGTCCACGCCGGCGCGGCGATGCTCCATCCCTTCGGGTTTTCCCGGGATCTTGCGGGAATGACAAAGGCGCAGCGCGGGGAGATTGCGGCGATGATCGCGCGATACCGCAAAGAAATCGCGCCGATCATCCGCGAAGGGCATGTTTGCCTGTTGACGGCGCCGCCGCTGCGCACAAACCGAACGGACGACGGACGCTGCGTGCCCTTTTCTGGGGAAGGCTGCGTCTGCGAGCTCAGAGGCGAATGCCGCGCTGCGCGGCTTACCTATGATGCCCGCGGCGCGAGGATACAGATCATCGACCGACCATCATCAAAAGAAAACAATCAGGAGGAATCCTCTATATGAATCCGTGGATTCTTTACAGGGAAGGCTTTGACGCGAAGAGCGCCGCGCCGGAAGAATCGCTCTTTTCTCTGGGCAACGGCTACATCGGCTGGCGCGGCAATTACGAAGAGGGTATGAGCCGCCCGATGGGCGTTGACGGATGCTACATCAACGGCTTTCACGAGACGGAGAAAATCCGTTACGGCGAGATCGCCTATGGCTATGCCGAGGAAAGCCAGACGATGCTCAACGTCACCGCGTCCCAGAATATTGCGCTGTATGCAAACGGCGTGCGCCTGTATGCCGATCAGGCGGTGAAGACCAGCCGCACGCTGAATATGCGCACAGGTTTGCTCACGCGCGAGACGGTGTATGCCATTGACGGGGGCGAGCTGACGCTGCGCTCCGAGCGTCTTGTCAGCTTTGATCATATGCATGCGGCGGCGATCCGCTGGCAGATCAGCGCAAACACGCCGTGCAGCGTGCGCCTTTCTGCGGAGATTTCCGGCGATGTAACGAATCTCGTGTGCGTTGATGATCCGCGCGTGGGCAGCGGACTCAAGGGTCGCGTGCTCTCTGCGCCGGTGATGGGCGCGGATGGCGAGACGCTTGGCATGAGCCAGCACACCGGACATACGCATCTCGCCGTCGCCTGTGCGATGCACTGCACCTGCGAAGGCGCCGCGCAGGAAATGACCGATCATGACGGATATGCCGTGCGCAGGATTTTTGACGCGCAGCTTGGCGCGCAGACGATCACGCTGTGCAAGATCATCGCTTATGCCAATGCCGCGCAGGAAGAGGAAGAAAAGGCGCTCAGCGACGCGCTTTCCTATGCCAATGAAGCGGCAGCGATCGGCTTTGACGCGCTGAAGGCGCAGCAGCAAGCGTATATGGCGCGTTTTTGGGAATCCAGCGGCATCTTTGTCGAGGGCGACGATCTGCTGCTGCAGGGGCTTCGCTTTAACATGTATCACCTGCTGCAGAGCGCAGGACGCGACGGCGTGACCAACATCGCCGCCAAGGGCCTGACAGGCGAGGGCTACGAAGGCCATTATTTCTGGGATACGGAAACGTACATCTTCCCGATGTTTCTGCATGTCGCGCCGGAAATCGCACGCGCGCTGCTTGAATACCGCTACTCGATCCTGCCCTTCGCGCGCGAGCGCGCCCGGGAGATGGGCCATGATACCGGTGCGCTCTACCCGTGGCGCACGATCAACGGACGCGAAGCCAGCGCCTATTATCCGGCGGGAACCGCGCAGGTGCATATCAACGCGGATATCGCTTTTGCCGTCAAGCGCTACTGGGAGGCGACGGGCGACCATGCGTTCCTTTACGACATGGGCGCGGAGATCGTCTGCGAGACGGCGCGGCTGTATCTGGATCTGGGCTTCTATCATGCGCGCAAGGGCGGAAAGTTCTGCATCAACGAGGTGACCGGTCCGGACGAGTACAACGCGCTGGTGAACAACAATGCCTACACCAACCTCATGGCGGCGACGAACATGGCCTTTGCCGCCGATGCGCTCGACCTTATGCGCAAAAAAGCGCCTGAAAAGTACGCCGCGCTGAAGGAAAAAATTGCGCTGCGTGAAAATGAAGCGCAGGAATGGCGCAAGGCTGCGCAGAATATCTACGTACCGCGCGATGAGGCAACCGGCCTCGTCTGGCAGGACGACGGCTTTATGGACAGAAAGCCGTGGCCGCTTTCCTCTATCCCAAAGGAGAATTTCCCGCTGCTTCTGCATTATCATCCGCTGGTCATCTATCGCCATCAGATTTGCAAGCAGGCGGATACGGTGCTGGCGATGCTGCTGCTGCCGGATCTGTTCACGAAGGAGGAGAAGGAAACGGCGTTCCGCTTCTACGACAGCGTGACCACGCACGATTCTTCTCTGTCCATGGCGGCGTTCAGCGCGGTGGCCAGCCGCATCGGCGATACGCGCAAGGCATACGACTACTTCAGCGAGACGGCGCGCCTTGACCTTGACGATACGCACGGCAACACGCGCGACGGCCTGCACATGGCGAACATGGCGGGCACGTGGGTGTGCGTGGTAACCGGCTTTGGCGGAATGAAGGTCAGCCGGGAGACCGTTTCCTTTGATCCGATTCTGCCTGATCAGCTCAAGGGATACGGATTCAGCGTCTGGGCGCACGGCAGGCTGATTCAGGTGCGCGTGAGCGGCGAGGGCGTTCATTACAAGCTGCTCAAAGGCGAAAGCATCACCATCCTTGACCGCGGCGCACCGCGCATGCTTTCTATTGAAGAATAAACCTATACAGGAGAGAATGAATATGAAATACGCAGGCATTATCTTTGATCTGGATGGCGTCATCTGCTCCACCGACGAATATCACTATCTTGCGTGGAAGGCGCTTGCCGACCGCCTGAACATCCCCTTTGGCCGCGAAGACAACAACCGTCAGCGCGGGGTCAGCCGCATGGAAAGCCTGGAAGTCGTGCTGGAAAAGAGCCCGGTTTCCTATTCTCAGGAGGAGAAGATTGCCTTTGCCACCGAGAAGAATGATCTCTACCGCCAGCTGCTGGGCGAGATGGGCGAAAAGGATCTTTCCGCCGAGGTGAAGGACACGCTCTGCGCGCTGCGCGCCATGGGTCTTAAGCTGGCCATCGGCTCTTCCAGCAAGAATACTCCCTTTATTCTTGACCGCATCGGTCTGGGCAGCTTCTTTGATGCGATTGCCGACGGTAACTGCATCACCCATTCCAAGCCGCATCCGGAGGTCTTCCTCAAGGCGGCGGAGATGATCGGCCTTGATCCGTCCGTCTGCCTCGTCGTGGAGGACGCGAAGGCGGGTGTGGAGGCGGCTGTTGCCGGCGGTTTTGACTGTGCGGCGATGGGCGATGCGAAGGATGATCCGCGCGCGACGTGGCATCTTGGCAGCTTTGCCGATCTGGTTGGCATTGCAAGGGCGTAAACGCTGCAGCCGGTCCGCAGTATGACGGAAGGACGCTCACAAGCATAAACAGAAACGCCCCTGTACAGCGCTGCTGCGCGGTACAGGGGCGTTTTTTGCTGCATGGGAAATTGCGCGAAATCGCTCGCGTGCGCCATGCTGCATATTATGCAGACTTGGGCGGAAGCGGGGGCGCGCACTGCGCGCTTTTTTGCGGGTACAGCAGCGCAGTTTACAGTGAACTGGAAGGATCGACGACGGCCCAGAACGCGGGCTTGGGCTGCGCCTTGCCGTCAAAGAGCAGCGGATACTGCGAGGCGCGCCAGCTCAGGTCGTCCGTCACACCCCAGACCTGAACGGCGAGCAGCTGATCCTTGTAAAGCTCCAGCGTGTTCATGATCTGTGCGTACATCTTTGCCTGCCGGGCGTAGCTTTCCTCGCTCATATCGGGGATAGTGACATCCAGCTCGCTCACGCGCAGTTTGAGGCCCGTTTCGGCAATCCGGCGCACGGACTCGGCAATCTGCATCGTCGAGGGGAAGGATACGTCGTGGTGCATCTGGAAGCCGTATCCGTCGATGTTGCCCTCGGGGATCAGTTCTTTGAGGAGGTTGAGGATGCCCATCTGTTTGATAAGGATCGCGGTGTTGTAGTCGTTGTAGAAGAGGAGCGTGCCCTCCGGCGCGTGGCGTCTGGCGATTTCAAACGCGCGGGCGACGTAGTCTTCGCCTACGATCGTCAGCCACTTGGAATCGCGCAGTTTTCCGCTGCCGTCGTCGATCGCTTCGTTGACCACGTCCCAGGATACGACGACGCCGGGATAGTTTTCATCGAGGTATGTCATGATGTTCTTGACATAGTTGTCAAGCCGGGCGAGCAGCACCTCGCGGCTGACGAGCGGCTTTGCCGGGCTGTAACCCTCGTGGAAGAACGCTTCGGGCGTTTGCTGATGCCAGACGAGCACGTGACCGTGCACCTTGATGCCGTTGACCTTGGCGTAGTCCAGCAGCGGCTTCACGGAGTCAAAGCGGACGGCAGCGGCGGTTTCGTCGGTTTTTGCCAGCTGTGCGCTCTTGAATACGTCGAGGATATAGTCAGGCTTCATCTCGTTGCCCGGGGTCATGATGTTGAACTGGCTGGCGTAGAAGGCCATGCGCTCGGCGTTGAAGAGCTCGGAGAAGGTAACGGCGGTGCCAAAGTCAAAGCGACCGGCGTAAACGTCCTTGAGTGCAGGAATGGTTTCCTCCTCGGCGAAGACCAGCTCGGCGGAGGTGACGCGGAAATCGCGGATTTCAAAGCCGGCGGACGGGGCGTCGCTTGTTTCGACATAGAGTACGAAGCGGTCGAACAGTCCGGCGGTGTAGGAGCCGGTGATTGTCGTCCACTCGTCCTTTTTGACGGTGGCGGAGCCGAGGTTCTCATAGCTTTCAAAGCCGCCGAGGCTGTGGGCGACGGAAAACATGAACCTCGCCTGCGCCTTTTCGCTTTGGCGCACCTGCACGCTCAGTTCATAGCGCACGCCCTGCGCGAGTGCAAAATCACGGCCGGGAGAATGCCAGTTGTCGCTGCGGCCTGTGATGGCAAGCGTGCCGTCCTGCGTGGTCTTCAGGCGCGCGCCGCCCGTGGAACGGGCGTACCATCCGTCGCTGCCGGATGAAAAATCTGATTGATACAGCACGGCGTTTTCCTCGCAGATGGCGTTTGTGAAAAGAAGCAGGGGGAAAAGGATCAGCACAAGGAGCAGGAGTTTGCGCATTTCATCGTCCTCCGTGGGTGGATGTTCAAGAAAGGCCGCTGTGCATGAGCACAGCGGCCGGTTTTGTTATGCAAATCTTATCTCAGAATATCGGCCTCGTGCGCGAAAGATGGAGACTTGCTGTGCTTTTGTCGGTGATGCCGCCGGCAGCATGCCGGTTTTGCTATATGGCGATCAGCCGTTCAGGCGAAGATCAGTTCGCGTTGAAGGTGTCGCACAGAGCCTGCCAGGCCGGGGTGGCCGCTTCGACCAGCTCCTGCGGGGTGGCGCCGCCGAGCTGCCAGAGCAGCGGGCTGCCCAGAACGTCGTTCAGGGAGCCGATGTACAGGACGGCGTTGGAGGCACAGTGCTCCGGCTCGCGCAGCATGGCGTAGGTCTCGTCAACAGCGCGATCGTCGGTGAAGTTGTACTTGTTGCCGATCCAGCCGAATTCATCGTCGTAGCCCGGGGTCGCATTGGTCCACAGATCATAGATCAGGGCCAGCTTGCCGACGGTCTCGTCATCATACACGTTCGGGATGACGGTGACGTTGTCGCTGGTAACGCTCAGATAGGTCGTGCCCTTCGGGCCCATCGGGAAAGCAACGCAGCCCCACTCGTCAGCCATGTCGGCCATTTCGGAGTTGTCGTTGAAGCCGCCGTAGGTCTGATACATGTAGAAGCCGCAGAAGCCCTGCTTCCAGGCATCCTTGAAGTAATCCCAGGAACCGTCAGCCGGCTGCTGATAGCCGTAGTTGGCCCAGATTTCCTTCGCCCAGGCGAGGCCTTCGAGGGTCTCGTCGCTGTTCGCGGTGATGGTCAGCTTGCCCGCTTCGTCAAAGGCGAAGAAGGTGCCGCCGTTGGAGAACGCGCCCATGAGGTACAGGTCGCTGTTGTTGCCGGTCATGCCATAGATGTCAAGGATGCCATCGTTGTCGGTATCCTTGTTGATCTGCTTGAGCATGTCTTCAAACGCAGCCCAGGTCCAGGTGCCTTCGGCCTGCATGTCATAGATGGTCTCCCAGTCGATGCCGGCTTCTTCAAGCACGCGCTTGTTGAAGAACAGGCACTGACGCGGCTCGGAGTTGCCGGTCGCAACGCCGTAGACGCCGCCCGCCTTGGTCATGAAGCCGACGGTGGAAGCGTTCCACTTGTCCGCGGTCAGGTCGATCAGGTCGGTCTTGGACCAGTCGGCGAAGAGGTTATTGGCCATCGGGGTGCCGACGAAATCCGGCGGCAGGATGAACAGGCACAGGGTGCCGTCCGGAGCGGTACAGAAGTTGATGAGCTCCTGAACATTGGTTGTCCAGTCGCCCTTCTGGATCTGGGTGATCTTGCAGTTGTAGGTCGCCTCGATCCAGTCGCGGTAGTCATACTGGGCCTGCTCTTCTTCGTTCGGTTCGGCCTTGCGGTCAGCGCTGGCGGTCCAGTAGTCGTAGATGAAGACTTCAGCGCCGCCAAGGTCGACGCCTTCTTTGATCTCGGGATAGCCTTCCGGCACTTCAGCAAGAGCGGCGAAGCTCATGCAAAGCATCATGACGGCCAGGAGCAGAGAAAACAGTTTCTTCATAGATTTTCCCTCCATGATTTATTTCCACATGTATGCTTTTGTCGACCCGCATACATACAGATGCAAATACAGAACGCCGAAGACTTGGTTATATTATAATGTTTCCTAACTAAAATATCAAGAGAATTCTAGTAAAAATTACTCTTTTGTACCGGAAAGCATGATGCTCTTGACGAATGTGCGCTGCGTGAAGACGTAAAGGATGATCAGCGGAATGCAGCAGATGAGTACACCGATGGAAATGAGCTGCTGCTGGCGTCCTGCCGGCACGATGATGGGCTTGCTGGCGTCGGAGGAGAAGTAGCGGCTCATGCGCGAGACGATCGTGGAAAGCTCGGTGGAGAAGATCGGACGCGCGGAGGTGGCGAGGAAATTGCGGGTATAGAACAGGTCCGTCCACTGCCACACAAACGAGAAGAGGAAGCAGCTCATGATCGTGGGCATTGCGCCCGGCAGCATGATGCGCACAAACGTGTGCAGCGTGCCGCAGCCGTCCACGTACGCCGCCTCTTCAAGGGATCTTGGGATGCCGCGGAAGAACTGACGCAGCATGTAGATGTACAGCCCGTTCTTCAGGCCCATGCAGGTCATGCTCATCAGCAGATACGGGGAGAGCGAGCCGTGGAGATTCAGCGGCTTGCCCAGTATCGCTTCGAAGATGCCGAAGATGTCAAAGCGCTGGAAATTCATATACAGCGCCGTGGCGATGGTCTGGGGCGGGATGACGATCAGCGCGACTACGCAGCCGAACCAGAATTTCTTGAGCGGGAAATCGTAGCGGGCGAAGCCGTAGGCGACCAGCGTGCAGGAGGCCACCTGAAACACGGAAACCAGCAGCGACGTCCACAGGGTATTGAACATCGAGGTCGGGAAGTTCGTCAGCGTCAGCACGATGCGGTAGTTGTCCAGCGTCGGCGTTCTGGGCAGGAGAACGACGGTGGAATCGTAAAGATCCTTCTCCGGCATCAGGCTCGTGCCAAAACGCATGAGCAGGGGCTGAATGATCATGAAGCACAGACCGAAGAGCAGCAGCGCGCGAAGGACGGAAACGGTGATCCTTTTCGCCCTGGAAACGAGCAGATAGCCGCCGGCCTGCCGGTTGCGCTCGCGGAAGGATTTTCCGGCGGGCTTGTGCATGGAATCAGTCTTCATAGTAGTGCACCCCCTTGGAAATGATGAAGGCGCTGACGGCGATGAAGAGCAGCGCGATGCCGAAGTAGATCCAGCTCATGGCGGAGCTTTCGCCGAAGCGGAACTGGCTGTACATGACCTCGTTGATGCGCTCCATCACGCGGTTATCGTTCTTCATGAAGAAGTCGATGATGGTATAGATGCAGTTGACCAGCAAAAGCGGGCTGACCATCGGGAAGGTGATCTTCCAGAAGGATTCCCACGCCGTGCAGCCTTCCACATCCGCCGCCTCGTACAGCGAGGGGGAGATGGCCTGAAGACCGGAGAGGAAGACGATGATCTGAATGCCGCTGGCCATGACGATGTCGTAAACCGAATCGATCATGGTGAACAGGATGTCAAACAGGCCGCCGCCGATGCCGGACACGGTGAGCAGATCCTCAAGCGCGGCGGAGAGATCCACGCCGGAGGCGTTGGCGACCTCCTGCGCAAGACCCTGCATCATGTTGTAGAATTCATTCTGGGATTCAATGCCCGGCAGAACGCCCGAGGCGAGAATCACCGGCAGGAAGAAGATGGCGCGCGCCAGCGTTCTGCCCTTGAATTCCTGATTGAGGATGACCGCGATGACGAAGGAAATAACCAGCGTCGCCACGGCGTTGATTGCCATGCGCGGAATCTCCTCGACAAGATACTGGTTGAAATACGGATCGACGCTCAGCGCGTACTTGTAGTTTTCCAGTCCCACGAAGGGCCAGTCGGTCTGCGAGATGTTGATGCTGCTCATACTCATGACGAGCGACTGCAGCAGCGGACGCAGCATGAAGACCAGGAAGCCGGTGATGAACGGCAGAATGAACAGCACGCCGCGGCGCGCGTTGCGCGCGCGCATGGTTTTGTAAAAGGAGGTGCCGGGGATAAACATGCAGATGGATTCCGTGAACGTCCACTGCCCGCGGCGGGGCGCATTGAGCGGGGCATTGGTCACTGCGCGTCACCTCCTGTCACGAGATAGCTGCGGGCTGGGACGGTGACGCCGTCCGCCGCATAATCCTGCTGGGTGTAGTTGACGAAAACACGCGCGCCGTTTTCATAGACGGTCATGCGCACGCCGCTTGCAAGCACCTCATGCCCGGTGATGCGCACGCTGTTCAAGCCGGACATCACGCTTTGGTAGCTGGCGATCAGCTCCGCCGCCTCGTTCTTCCACTGGGCGTAGGAGGCGCCGTAGTAGCCGGAATGGACGGTGTCCTGAAGGACCTTCGTATCCTCCGCCATGAACGTGAAGTTCAATCCCGCGCCGTATTCCGCGCAGCGCAGCAGCTCCTGCGTGAAGTCCCGGGCGAGATTCAGCGGCTTGCCGGTATACTGGACTGCGCCGTGCAGCGCAATCTGATAGAAGGGAACGGCTTCATCCAGAATGGAATAGCCAGCGCCGGCGAGCTCCATGTCCGTGATCAGATCGGCATAGGGCGCGGCATAGTCAAAGCCTTCGCGGATCATGACGTAACCGATGGAATCGCGCGCCTTGACCAGCGTGTCGATGTTCATCTGCTTGACCTGCTCGCGGGTGGTGGTGTTTCTTGGGTTGTAGTCGCCGCTGAGCAGGGAGCCGATATCGCGGAAGGCGACGCCCGACGCGTTCTTTTTCTCCAGCGCGGCGATCAGGTTGTCAGCGCCGGTCTTTGCG
Organism: Clostridia bacterium; assembly: GCA_017547805.1. Classification (GTDB taxonomy): domain Bacteria; phylum Bacillota; class Clostridia; order Christensenellales; family Aristaeellaceae; genus Ventricola. The sequence continues at coordinate 38,354 of JAFYOR010000068.1, read as the reverse complement.
TATTCGGGCTTGACCAGATAGAAGAAGTCGCGCCAGTGCTCCGGCTGATAGGTGATGATGGAATAGGGCTGGATATCCACCTGCTCGCGCGTGGTGTAGCGCGCTGCATCGCGGAAGGGGATGAAGCCCTCCAGCAGACCGCTGTCGTAGACAAAGCAGGAGATGCCATCAAAACAGAGCGGAATGCCCAGCGCATTGGCGCTTTCGATCAGCGCGTCCATGCCCTTGCCGCCGCCGATCTGGCGAACAGGCTTGACCTTTGTCAGCGCTGTCTGCGTCACGCCGCCGTTGGCCCAGCCCGCCATGCGCACGCTGAGGTTTCCGGCAGCCATGCCGTCAAGCGCATTGAGGATCTCCTGCGCCTCCTTGAAGGTGGTCACAGGGACGATGGAATCCACCGGCATGCCCAGCTTGACCACGGTTTTGTCGATGGCGCCGACCAGCTCCACGGATACGGGCATTTCCCCGCTGAGGGCGTCGGCATATTCCGGCGTCGTTTCGCGCAGGTAGTCGCCGTAGGCCACGGCCATGTCCGCGTAGTCGTCGCTGTCGACGAAGCGGTAGCGCTGGGAGATGGTATCCTCCGGGATTTCCTTTTCGAACATATACACCAGACGCTCGGTCTTGGCGGATACGTTATAGCGGTCGCTATGCAGGACGTGGTATTTCGCGCACGCCCAGTTATAGCTGTTGTAGCGCATGGAAATATCCGCCTGAATGCCGGCGTAGGAAGCTGCGCCCTCCAGAATGCACAGGAAGGAACCGCCGCCGCCCGTCATGCCGAAGACGGGGAAGGCGCACTTGGTTTCGCTGACGACCTCGTTGCGGGCCATGGCGTAATCCCAGCCGTACATGTTGGCAAAATAGCTATTCTGGTTGAGCTTGCCGTTGTTGTAGCGGATCAGCGCGCCGCCGCCGTCCGGCACGAGCATGAAGCCCTCTTCCTGAGCGCCGGCTGCGCCGAACATGGGCAGCACGGTCAAGTGGGTAATAGGATACTCCGTGCGGCAGCGGATGCTGTCGTAGGGCACCTCAACGAGGAAATCCTCCCCGTCAAGCGCATAGGAAATGGTGACGTTGAAGACGGGATTGGTGCTCTCCGCCCTGCCGGCGACCAGCTGCATGTCAAAGTCGTAGTCTTCCTGCGTGTAGCCGGCGGCGGCGAAGATCTCCGCGATGGATTCCTTGTTGCTTTCCTTCGTGCTGGCGATGAGCACATAGAGCGGCTGGTTGGCGGCTTCGGGGTAGAGCGCCAGCAGCGCGGTCCGCTCATCCTCCTTCATGGCGGCGACCTTTTCCGGCGTGTATTGCGTGTAGACCTTCTTGACGCGGCTGGCTTTGGCTTTGGCCATTTCGCCGGTGAACTTTTCAAACCGTTCCACCGTGATGGCGGTGGGCAACATGTAGGTCTTTTCGATCTTGCCGATGGAATAGATGACGTCGATGGAACCGTCCTCCTGCGGCTCGATGAGGTAGTTGCCGTTTTCAATGCCGTACTGGTAGTTGTTGTAGTCGATGACGCCGTCGGCGGAGGAATAGGTGACGACCAGCGTCGACTGCAGCACGCCGCGGTTGGCTGCGCTGTTCTTTGCCTTTTCGTCGGCAGCGGCGTTTTCCGGGTTGGATCGCCAGACGCGGCCGCTCGCCTTTTCCGTCAGGGTGAACTGCGTGGTCTTGGGATCCAGCTCAAAGAGAAGATGCTCGTTTTCCATGACATAGGGCTTCTTGCCGCCGTCATAGAAAGAGATCACCGGCGCGGGCAGCTCGGAGCCGGCCTGCGGCGCATACAGCGGAATGAGCACAAAGAAGACGAGCGCGGCGAGGAGGGCGGCACAAAGCAGCCACGGGAACAGGATGCCAAACCAGCTTTTTTTCTTGCGCATGATTGATCCCTCCTCAGTACAGCCTGAACGCGATTTCGCGATACAGGGAGATGAAGAACGCCAGCGCATCGCTGAGCAGGCTGAAGAATACGAGAATCAGGAACAGAATGACCATCGCGCCGAAGATCGTTGCGCCGATGAAGATCAGCGTCTTGAGCGGCGTGTAGTCGTGGATTTCCAGCAGGCCGACAAACACCAGATAGCCGCTCCAGAGGATGGAGATGCTGATCATGACGCTGTAGTAGGCGGCTTCGTCAAAGGAGATCATGTTGCTCACGAGGATCATCGGCAGCTGGATGAGGATGTACGGAACGAGCGCGTAGCACATCGCCATGTAGATATCCCGGAAATGTCCTTTGCCGTCAAACAGGGTGGACAGGCACCAGTTGGACAGGCACAGGATGAGGAAGGGAATCAGCAGGGAGAAGCACTGCTCATAGATATTGATATACTGCAGCGGGACGTCGATGAACTGGAAATTCGTGAACATCAGCTTGAGGATGCGGGTGAGCAGGAAGAGGAAAAGGAACGTGTGCGCCGCGGCAAGCGTTCCGCGCCGCTCGTGCACCAGATCCCAGAAGCCGTCAAACGGGCGGAAGATGACGTGCCACGCATAGCGGATGGAATCAAGATACCTGCTCATCCCCTGCGGCATGCTGCGCTTATCGCCGGTGCTTCTTGCGTTCATGCTCTTCCACCTCCCTCTTCATACCCTTCACGCCGCCCAGAATGAGCGGCACAATCAGCAGCGCCGCCACGCCGACGGCAAGGATGACGATGTTGTCCTCGACGAGTTCCTTGCGGAAATAGCGGTAGGCGCGGCCGTAGTTTTCCCGGTCAAATGCCATCTTGAAATAGTCCATCGCCTCGCCGTAGTTCTCCTGGCGCATCATGGCGCGGCCCATGCCCACATATGCCGGAGAGTAATTGGCATTGAAGCGGAGCACTTCGCTCCATGTGTCGGCGGATTCGTCGTATTGACCGGTGAGATACTGGTCAAGCGCCTCGTAAATCAGGCTGCCGTACTGCGTGACGGAGAAGACGGTGATGCTTGCGCCGTTTTCATCCAGCGCCAGAAGGTCCTGTCCCATATGCTCAAGGGAGACGGGGGCGAGGAACGAGCCGGCGCTGTTGTCCTTGTTGCCGAAGGCCCAGAGCATGATGCCCTGCGGATCGTAGCCGAAGAGACGGCCGCGCGTGCGGTCAAAGGCGACGTATACGCCGTTGTCAAAGACGGTAATATCCTTGAACTTGGAGGGACCCTTGTCGATGCTTTGCTCCACCCACTGCAGGTCGCCCACAGGCGCGTAATGGTCGTTCTTGATGAGAATGTCGTTGCCGATGCTGTTCAGGCGGCGGATGGGCTTGGCGCCGTCGACAAGCAGGTCGTATTCCTCAAAGTTGGTGTTGGTGGCAAAGAGGAAGCCTTCCTTGTCGATGCAGATGTTTTCGTATTCCGTGGGAACAAAGGATTCCTGCTGGGCGCGCTGGGCTTTTGTGGTGAAGAACATCTTCCACACGTAATCCCACATGCTCACGGAGACGGGATTGGCGCCGGTGAAGCCGGTGAAGCTGCCGTCGGTGTCGTACTTGATGATGCCCTTGTTGACGTTGGTGGCCAGCACGAACACGCGGCCGGAGGAATCAACCGCCAGACGGCGCGGCAGGAAGCTGAGGTTCTGGTCGAAAGTGGAGTCGTCCGGCTTGGTGTATTCGCGGATGAAATTGAGCTGGGCGTCCATCTTGATCACGCGGTTGTTCTGCGTGTCGCAGACGTAGAGACAGCCTTCTTCATCCACGGCGACGTCGCTGGGGCTGTTGAAGGTGGACGGCGTCGTGCCGCTGACGGAATCGATGATGCGCACAAGGGTGAACACATCGCCTTCGCGCGCGATCTCCAGAATCCGGTTGTTGCCGGTATCGCAGACGTAAAGCATATTGCCGCGCACGAACAGGCTCTGCGGCCGGCGCATGGGCGTTTCAAGACCGAGCGTGCTGCTGTAGAGCACCTGATTGACCTTATAGGCGTCGGGCGATTCGCGGATGTCGCCCCAGTAGTCATAGTTATAGGTGTACGAGGTGTGATATCCGTCCTTGGCTGCCAGCGCGGCGCATGGCAGCGCGAGGAGCAGAAGAAGCGAAATGAGTCGGATGATCGTTTTCATGGCATTTCCTCCTGTCTGTTCATGTGCCTTGCCTTAGTCCTTGATGCCGGAGCTGGCCATTGTTTCAAGAATCTGGCTTTGGGACAGGATGAAAATGGTGATGGGCACCACCATCACGATGACGGTGACGGCTGCCGCCAGACCGGTTCGGGCGATGCCGCCGGCCTGAATCTGCTGCAGCGCGTAAACCAGCGTCTTTTTGTTTTCCGAATAGATGACGGTGGCGGCGTTGGTGTTCCAAAGGTTCTGAACGGAGAAGATGATGATCGTCAGCCATGCGGGCTTGACGTTGGGCATCACGATGCTCAGAAAGATGCGCATCTGGCTGGCGCCGTCGATTTCGGCCGCTTCGATCAGCGCGTCCGGGATGCCCTCCATGAACTGCTTCATCAGGAACAGGCCGATCGGCGCGGCGAACGCCGGCAGGAGAACGGCCCAGTAGGTATCGATCATGTTCATGCGGCTCATGATGATGTAGTTGGGGATGCCGGTGACATAGCCGGAGAACATGAGCGCGGTGACGACGACGCTGAAGAAGAACTTACCGCCGGGGAAGTCGTATTTCGCCAGCACGAACGCCGCCATCGAGGCGATCATCACGTGTCCCAGCGTACCCACGAAGGTGATGAACACGGTGTTCATCAGATAGCGGGAGAACGGCACCCAGCTTTGTCCCAGCACGACGAGCAGATCCAGATAGTTATCCAGCGTCATGTGCTGCGGAAATACGCGCGGGGGAAAGCGGAAGAGCTCGTCCAGCGGCTTTAAGGACGAGGCGACGGAGAAAACCAGCGGGAAAGCCATCGCGGCAGCGAAGAGCAGCATGATCGAATAGATGAACAGATCGCCCCAGAAGCTGCGGTTGGGCTTGCGGCGCTTGGGATTGATGAGCCGGACCAGCAGATACAGCGCGAGCACTGCGGCAAGCGCGATGACGATCACGCGCACGAACATATACACGGAGATATCGTTGTTGACGGTGCCCTCGATCAGACCGTCCTGCACCTGCTGGTTGTAGGCGCCGATGCGGTCAATCTGAATGCTGGAAAAGAGGAAGCCGACCGCCAGCAGCGCAAAGATGATGGCGGCGGTGATGAGGAGTTTTCTGCGGCTGCGCTTTTCCTGCGCCGCAATCAGGCGCTTTCGTTCCGCGCGGGTCAGCGGCCTGCGGCCGCCCGTGGGCATGCTGCTGTGTTGATTCATACTCATGTGCCCACCTTCCTGAGAATCGATTGAATGGCCTTGTTGCACAGGATCATCACCAGGAACAGCACAGTGGCGATGGCCGAGGCATAGCCCATTTCAAAGCGGGAAAAGCCGTAGTCAAACAGATGAGTGACGATGGTGCGGGCGGCGTAATCCGTGCTGGGATAGCCGGCCAGCGCGCGCGGCACGTCGCAGACGTTAAAGGCGGTGGTGATGGACATGACCGCGCCGAAGAGGAGCATCGGCTTCATGCTGGGCAGGGTGATGAAGTAGAGCTCCTGCCAGCGGTTGCGGATGCCGTCGACGTAGCCGGCTTCATACATGCTGCGGTCAACGCCCTGCAATCCGGCGACGAAGGAAAGGAAGCCCGTGCCCATGCTCATCCACAGAATGACCACGATGATGACCGGCAGGATGTACTTGGGATCCAGCAGGAACAGCAGCGGCGCATCGATCAGGCCGAACTGCAGCAGGAACGAGTTGAGATAGCCATAGGCGTCGCCGCGGAAGATGATGGAGAAGATGAAGAAGGCGTTGCCCGCAATGGACGGGGCATAGAACACGACGACGGCGACGGTGCGGATCCAACGCGGCAGTTCGTTGATGAACCATGCGAACAGGAAGGAGAGGATGTAGCCGATGGGGCCGGTGATGACCGCGATGACGAACGTGTTCTTGACCGCGGTCAGGAAGACCTCGTCCTGCAGGATCAGGTTGATGTAGTTCTGAAGGCCGATGAAGCGCGGCGGTTCCAGAATATTGAAATAGGTAAAGCTGTAGAAGATGGACGACGCGATGGGCAGGATGAAGAAGGTGAAAAACAGCGCGGCATAGGGCAGAAGGAACAGATAGCACGTCCGCATCTTCCACGCCTTTTTAAGGCCGTCGTGCAGGTGTTCCTTTTTCATGTCTGCGTATCGTCTGAGCAGCTGCGTCATAGGGCATTCCTCCTTTCCCGATCAGTCAACCGGAAGGTTGAATTCTTTGCGCTTGACGGTGATCTCGTCGTTGATCGTGCGCGAATAGGTCAGAAGCGTTTCGCGCGGATCCTCCTTATTGTTGGTTACGCGGCGGATGGCGTTGGTCATGTGGCGCGTGGTGGAATAGCCGCCGGCGATTTCGCGGAAGCCGACTGTTTCCTCCATCTGCGCCTGCAGCACGGCAAGGTGTTCGCCGCTCCACGCCAGCTGCTTGAGCGCATCGGTGTTGGCGGTGGTATAGCGCGCGGAGGAACCCAGAATGCTTTCAATTTCGCGGCCAAAGCGCGTCTGCGTGTCCTCGCGCACCCACCAGCGCATGAATTCCCATGCGTTCTGCTTCACCTTTTCATTGTCGGTGGCGATCATCATGCAGCACAGTCCCTGCGCGTGCACGGAATGATCGATGCTTCCGTCTTCCCGCTGTGTGCCGGGGAAGAGGGTGAAGTTCCAGAGGTTGCGGATTTCCGGCGCGGAAACCATCAGCGTGTTGTACGTGCTGTAATTGGCCACGCCCATGGGCATCTCGCCCGAGCGGAAGCGGCTGACAAAGTCATAGATCGTGGGCAGACCGTAGTCGTTATACAGCGAGGTATAGCGCTTGAAAGCGGTAACGCCGCTTTCCTCGTCGATCATCGTGCGCTTGCCCTCTTCATCGTAGATGGCGCCGCCGTTCTGATAGATGAGGGAGTTGAGCACGGACATGTCCAGCGTCGTGATGTCCGGATAGGGAACGCCGACGGAGAGGTTGCTGCCCTGAATGGTGGGCAGCATGGCGATCAGCTCGTCCCATGTTTCCGGCGGAGTGAGCCCGAGCTCATCAAGCACGTCCTCACGATAGAAGAGGACGGGGAATTCCTGCGTCTCGGGCAGGGCGTAGATGCCGCCGTCGTATTCAAGCGCGGTGAGCGCGCTCTGCTTGAAGGGCTTGACGACCTCTTCAAAGTCTTCAAACTGGGTAAGATCCTCTACGGCATTGCGCATGGCGTAGTTGACCGGGAACCAGGAGCTCACAGAGAGCACGACGTCCGGGCCGTTGCCCGCGACGACGGCGGTGAGCAGCGTGTCGGCCAGAACGAGCTTGACGTTGACCTTGATGCGTCCCTGCGTCTCCACGGCGGTGAACATGTCGTCGACCATCGTCTTGAGCACGGTGCTCTGGTCGCGGCCGGTGACGATCCACACTTCCAGCAGATCGTCGCCCACGCTCTCGTCATATACGTCGCCCAGTGCGTTGTAATCGACAAAGTAGGACGCGATGCAGGAGCGCGCCTCGTGGATGAGCTTTTCAATCACGCCGTCGCGCACCTTGGGCAGCGTTGCCTCAGCGCCGCTGACGATGATCATGTCGATGTCCAGCTTCGTTTCGGACATGTTCTGCATCGCCGTGCCAAGGCTGGTGATGTTGTCCTTGAAGTTGACGAAGGACTGGGTGATGCGCTCGTTGTGATTGACGAACTGCTCCAGCTGTACGGCGAGCGTCTGCGCCACGGCGGCGCGGTCGCTCTTTTGTCCGGTGATGGCGACGGTGTCGTCGACGATCTTGTACAGGCGTTTGCTTTCAAGATCCATCGCTTCAAGCACTTCAGGATAGACCTTGCTCAGGTTGTAGTCGCGGAAGCGGTCCGGGTTGACGCCCACAAGCACGAGCAGCTTGCGGTACATCAGGTTCAGGCGGTAGATGCTGTCCTCCAGCTCCCGCAGGATCGGTCCCATGTCGCCCAGCATCGCCTGCAGGCGGATGCTGTGTTTGCCCTTGGTCAGATAAAACTCGTAGGGCGTTCCGCTTTCGTCGCTCAGCGTGTTCATATTCCACGCGGTGTTGTAGCCAAAGGATATCTGGCGCACCTCTTCAAAGGGGATTTCGCCGTCGATATAAAGGCTGCGGCAGGAAACCGCGCCGCGCTGATACGCCTGACGCGCCTTGATGGAAAGGGTGTAGAAGCCGTCCTCCGGCACCTCGACCTCCCACTGGATCCACTGGCCGGCGCTGTTCCACGGATCGCCGCCGATGTAGTTGAGCACGGTGTTGGTCAGGCTGTTGGGCACGGTTGCCGGGGAGGAACGGTCGTAACGCGCGTAAAGGGAAGGCGTGGAGCGCAGGACGGCGTCCTCGCCCTGAATGACCTGCTGCCATGCCAGCGCCTGTGCGGACATCTTAGCGTCCGGCTGGGCGGCGCGGTAGGCGGCGTAGTCCGGGGTTTTTTCAACCGGGGTGAGCGTGATGGCGCGCAGGGCCATCGGCTCGTTGACGGCGCGCAGGGTCAGCGTGCTTTCTCCCTGCGGGAAGTAGAACATATACGGCTCGCTGACGTAGCCCATGTCGTCCTGACAGAAGACCTGCTGCCAGTCGTATACTTCAATCTGAGAGGGGCGGATATCGTTGCCCTGGTTGTCCTTGCGCACCTCGCCCTCGTCCGTCCACAGGCGGAAAAAGCGCAGGGAGGACGCGCCGGCAAAGGGGAGCTCGCCGTTGATGAGCAGCTCGCGCTCTATATCCACGCCGCGGGAGGGCGTGCCCGCGTAGTCAAGGCGGATGCTGTACATGCCCGCCTGCGGTACGCTGACGCGCCAGGTGATCGTTTCGCCGTCGTGATGCAGAACGTACGGCGTGCCGTCTTCCTCTTGGCACAGTTCGCCGCCGCCTTCAAATTCCGTCATGCTCACGCTGACAGGCGCAGTGCCGCTGGGAACGGACGAATGAGCGGCGAGATACCGGTCGTAGGTGTTGCTGCGGCCGATGCCCGATACGTCTGCGGTCAGATCGACGCCTTCGTATTTTCCATGGAAGGATTGGCTGCCGCGGCTGGTAAAATAGATCAGCGCGATGACAGCGGCTGCAATGAGCAGGATCAGCAGAGGACGGCGGAGCTTTTTCAACATAATCTGCCTTTCCGACGGAGACGGTTCCGTCTGCTATAAAATGATGCATATTCATACGCGGTTGAACACGGTCTCATACTTTGTTATAAATTATTTTACGGCATATCGAGGATGCCGTCAATGATTATGTAATAATATTACGTAATTAAATTTGTCGTCATTGAATAAAAAACAACGCGCGTATATTTTCAATAAGAATGGAATGTGATACAATTATGCCAATCAATTGTGCACGGAGGAGAGACGATGAGACGGCTGTGTATACTGATGACCGCGCTTCTGCTGTGGATGATGATGACCGCGGCGTGCATCGCGCAAGAAGGAGGAAATGTGATGATTCCCGATATGAGCCATATTCTGCAGTTCAAGGTGCCGCAGAACGAAGCGATGGCCTTTGTTCAGGACATGAGGATCGGATGGAATCTTGGCAACACGTTTGACGCCACGCACGACAGCTACACCGGCGATGAAATGAACATCGAAAGCCTGTGGTGCGGCGTGAAGACGACGAAGGAGATGATTCAGGCGGTCAAGGCGGCCGGCTTTAACACCCTGCGCCTGCCCGTCAGCTGGCATAACCACGTTTCCGGCGAGGACTTTGTCATCAGCAAGCGGTGGCTTGACCGCGTGCAGGAGGTCGTTGACTGGGCGATTGACTGCGATATGTACGTCATCCTCAATATCCATCACGACAACGAAAAGGGCTTCATGTATCCCTCTGACGAGCATCAGGAGACGTCGGAACGTTATGTGCACGCCATCTGGACGCAGCTGAGCGAGCGCTTTGCCGCCTATGACGAGCATCTGATCTTTGAATCCCTCAACGAGCCGCGCCTCAAGGGCACGGACATCGAATGGTGGTTCAGCGGCAAGGAGCCGCGCGGCGTTGCGGCGGCGGAGTGCATTAACCGGCTCAATCAGGTGTTTGTGGACACAGTGCGCGCATCGGGCGGGAACAACGCGCAGCGCTATCTGATGGTGCCGGGCTACTGCGCGGCGCCCGCCTTTGAAGCGGCTTCCTATTTCCGTGTGCCCGAGGACACGGCGGATAACCGCATCATCATTTCTGCCCATGCGTATACGCCGTATTCCTTCGCGCTGGAAATGCCCGGCACGCGCTCCTTCAGCGCCATCAGCGCTTCCCAGACGCGGGAGATTGCCAATTTCATGAACGATCTGTACAAGAAGTTTGTCGCCAACGGCATCCCGGTGGTCATCGGCGAGTTCGGCGCGATGGAAAAGGACGGCAACCTGCAGGACCGCGTCGAGTTCGCTGCGTACTATGTCGCGGCGGCCAGCGCGCGCGGCTTTGCCTGCTGCTGGTGGGACAACAACATCTTCTCCGGAAGCGGCGAGCGCTTTGGCCTCTTTGACAGAAAGAACCTGAGCTGGCCGGCGCCGGAACTGGTGGAGGCGCTGATGAAGTACGCCGGATTTGACCGCATCACGCCCAGGGAGTAAGCGTCTTTGCGCTGTCATCACACAGGAAGATATACCGGGGGCGTCCGTGCAAGGCGGATGCTCCCTTTATAAGGAGAATCACCATGAAAGCGATACTCAATATCAACAGCGGGTGGCTGTTTATCAAGGACACGGCACAGGCGCCGGACACCCCTGACTGCGCAGGAGAGCGCATCGATCTTCCGCACACATGGAATGCACAGGACGGTCAGGACGGCGGCAACGATTATTTCCGCGGCTCCTGCTGCTATGTCAGGAAACTCCTTGCACAGGAGCTGCCGCAGGGAGACAAGTACTATCTGGAAATCAACGGCGCGAATTCCTCGGCGGATGTGTATCTGAACGGAAAAAAGCTTGCCCACCACGACGGCGGATACTCCACCTGGCGCGTGGAGCTGACGCAGGCGCTTGAACAGGAAAACTGTCTGGCCATCATCGTTGACAATGCTGCCAACGAGCATGTCTATCCGCAGGTGGCGGACTTCACGTTCTACGGCGGACTTTACCGGGATGTGAACGTCATCGCCGTCGGGGAAACCCATTTCGACCTCGCCTATTACGGCGGCTGCGGCCTGACCGCGGCGGCGGTCATCCGGGGCGGGGACGCGGTGGTGGAGCTCGCTGCGTATGCGGCGGGGCTTCAGGCGGGCGATGAAATCCGCTTTACGGTGCTTGACGCGCAGGAGAACGCCGTCGCGCAGCAGACGGCGGTGGACGGCCGGGCGGAGGTGACGATCCGTCAGGCACATCTGTGGGACGGTGTGAAGGATCCCTACCTGTATACCGCCGAGGCGGTCATTCAGCGCGGGGGCGAGACGCTTGACCGGGTGACGGCGCGCTTTGGCTGCCGCAGCTACGAAATCGATCCCGAGCGGGGCTTTATCCTCAACGGCAGGGAATATCCGCTGCGCGGCGTCAGCCGCCATCAGGATCGGCTGGGCATCGGCAATGCGCTCCTGCCCGAGCATCACAGGGAGGACATGGATCTGATCTGCGAGGTTGGCGCCAACACCATCCGCCTCGCGCATTACCAGCATGACCAGTATTTCTACGACCTGTGCGACGAGCGCGGCATGATCGTCTGGGCGGAGATTCCGTATATCTCCCGCCATATGCCGGATGGACGGGAAAACACCCTGCAGCAGATGCGCGAGCTGATCGTGCAGAACTACAATCATCCCTCCATCGTCGTCTGGGGTCTTTCCAACGAGATCACCATGGCCGGCGCGAAGGATCCGGACCTGCTTGAGAATCACCGCCTGCTCAACGATCTTTGCCACGAGATGGACCGCCACCGCCTGACGACGCTGGCGTGCATCACCATGTGCAGCGCCGACGAGGAGATTGTGCATCTGGCGGACGTCGTGTCCTATAATCATTACTTTGGCTGGTATGGCGGCGACACGGACATGAACGGTCCGTGGTTTGACGAATTCCACGCCAGCTATCCCAACAGGCCCATCGGCTGCTCGGAATACGGCTGCGAGGCGCTCAACTGGCACAATTCCAATCCGCAGCAGGGCGACTATTCCGAGGAGTATCAGGCGTATTATCACGAAGAGCTGATCAAGCAGCTCTTCAGCCGTCCGTATCTCTGGGCGACGCATGTGTGGAACATGTTCGACTTCGGCGCGGATGCCCGCGCGGAGGGCGGCGAAAACGGACAGAACCACAAGGGACTCGTCACCTTTGACCGCAAGTACAAGAAGGACGCCTTCTATGCCTACAAAGCGTGGCTGAGCGACGAGCCCTTCGTGCATATCTGCTCAAAGCGCTATGTCGACCGCGTGGAGAGTGTGACGAAGGTGACGGTGTATTCAAACCTCCCGGAGGTGGAGCTCTTTGCAAACGGCGTATCCCTTGGAAAGAAGAGCGCGCCGGATCATTTCTTCCGCTTTGACGTGCCCAACGATGGGGAAACCGCGCTGCTTGCCGTCGCCGGCGCGTACCGCGATGAGAGCTTCATCCGCAGGGTGGAAACGATGAACATGGATTACATCCTGCGCGAGCAGGGCGCTGTGCTCAACTGGTTTGACATCACGCCGGTGGAGGGATACTTCTCGCTCAACGACAAGCTGGGCGATATCATGAAGACCCTGCGCGGCAAGCTGTTCTTTGCGGGGCTGATGCTCAAGCTCGTTCGCAAGATGATGGGCAAGGAAAAGCCTGAAGGGCAAAAGAAAAAAAGGGAAAAGCGCAGGAGCACCGGCATGAAGATGTCCTTTGGCAAAAAGGAACTCAAACAGATCCGGCGCATGGTTTCAAGCTTCACCGTCCTTCGCATGACGAGCATGGTGGGGATGATGGACGTTTCCTTTACAAAGGAAGAGCTGCTGGCGATGAACAGAACGCTCAACCGCATCAAAAAGCCGGAGTAAACAAACCGGCATGCTGCCGGAGGCATCGCCGAAAAATGCGGTAAATCTCTATCTTTTGCGCACGAGACCGATATTCTGAGATAAGATTTACATAACAAAAAACAGGCGACCGCTTGAAGCGCATTCAAGCGGTCGCCTGTTTTATTTAGATTCGTTTTCTGCGCAGCCGATCTTTTCGCCGAATTTGACGACGGTTTCGATGCCTTCGCGGGAGTTTTCAAGGATATCCGGGTCGATGGCGGCGCAGCCGGCCTTGACAAGCAGCACGACGGTGGAACCGCCGAACTGGAAGTAGCCCTTTTCCTCGCCGCGCACCACCTGCGCCTTGCCCGGGTGGTTAACGATTTTTCCAACCAGCAGCGCGCCGACCTCCATCATCACCAGATCGCCGAAGACTTTGGTATTCAGGACGCAGTATTCCCTCGCGTTTTCCTTGTAGATGGGGAAGTAGTCGTTGGCAATGGGATTGACGGTGTGAAGCCTGCCGGGAATGCGCACATACTCGCCCTTGACCGCATCCTCCGGGAAGCAGTAGCGGTGATAATCATCGACCGTCAGGCGGAAGATCAGCGCATAGCCGCCGGCATACTGCGCTGCAAGTCCGTCGTTTTTCAGGAGCGAAGCGACGGTATACGGCGTGTGTTTGATCGTGAAGCGTGCGTCGGGCGTGATGGGCAGGACGGTCAGCTTGCTGTCGCACGGGCTGATCAGATGCCGGGGATTGCGGTCCATCGGACGCGCGTCCGCCCGGATTTTCCGGGCGAAAAACTCGTTGTAGCTGCCATAGCGCACGCTTTCAAAGAGGGACATGTCAATGCCGTTTCTGCGGATAAAGGGATCAATCAGCACGCAGGAGGCTTTTGTGGAGAGCAGACGCCCGGCGAGCCGGGAAAGGAAGGGCGCTGTCAGGGGCTTGAGGAGCAGCCGACCCGCCGCGTTGCCGTAGAGCGCGCCAAGCAGCCTGTCCTGACCGTTTTCTTCGCTGAGCAGCGTTCCGTCGCGCAGCTTTTTCACTCGACAACCTCCATGATTTCCTCAAAAATCGGGCTGCCTTCCTCCGTGGGCGGCGGAAGCTTGAAGCGGGTGTACATGAAGATGATGCCCACGGTGAACAGCGTGATGAAGGTGACGGCGAGAATGCCCTTGAGATCAGGCTTCTTGAGCGGGAAATCCAGAATAAAGAGGAAGCCGACGAGCAGCATCACCACATGAAGCAGCACAAGGAAGGCTTTATCCGGGATCAGGAACTGAATCCAGAAGGTGAGGGGGAGGATGAAGGCGATGGAGGTGACGGGCAGGCCGCGGTAGGTCTTGTTGCAGCCGCCTTCCACCTGCTGGCGCTTGCCCTCGATGACGTTGAAAAACGCAAGACGGATGACCGCGCAGATGCAGTAGAAAAACACGATGGAAAGACCGAGCATGCCGCGCATGCCCAGCAGATAGCAGATGACCGCCGGGAAGACGCCAAAACAGATCACATCGCACAGGGAATCCAGCTGGATGCCGAAATTCTTTTCATCCTCCGTGCGGTTCTTCTTGCTGCGCGCCACGCGGCCGTCAAACGCATCGCAGATGCCGGAAAACGCCAGACAGAAAATGGCTGTCTTATAGTCGGCGTGGATGGCCTGCGTGATGCCGAACAGGGAGGAAACAAGGCTCATATATGTGAGGATGACGGTGTAATCATATACGCCGAGAAAATGAATCATGGAGAAAACTCCTTTTCTTTTGCTGATGTGCCGCAAGAAACGCCTGCGATTCAACGGAAAGGAAGCGGGTCTTCATAAGCTTGAGAAGTGCATATAAAGATTATAAAACATTATACACAATAAACGCAGATAATGCAATCAATAGCGCCGGAAATACATGGAGCATGGTTTTGCACCGTCACAGGGTGATTCGGTCGACCAGAACATCCTCCAGTGCGCTCAGGGGCCATGCCTGCGCCCGGGCGTCCCCGGCAAAGACCATGCGCGCCGGCGCGTCGGGATGAAGCGCAGGCCATGCGGGCAGCGTTTCGCCGTGGCTGCCCGTGCCGTTCGGATCGCCGGTACGCATGAAGTTCGCCCAGTAATCGCACATCTGCCGCGCGAGGTCGTAGTGCGTGCCGGTGAAGGGACGCCAGCACTTGGCCAGCGTTTCAAAGAAGAACCACAGATCAACCGAATGGAACGTGCCGGGATGATCCCAGCCGGGGATGTCCGCGTCGAAATTGTACGCGTAAAGCGGAGGCGCATCGACGAGCTTTTCATTCATGCGCGCAGCGCAGCGGATGGCCAGAGCGATGGTGTGCACGCAGCCGTCCCGCGCGATGGTTTCTTGCGAGGCGGGGGAAGAAAAGCAGGCGAGGAAGCGCGCTTCGTCTCCGGGGAAGCATTCGCGGGCGAGCGCGGCAAGCGCCTGCGCGCTGTCTGCCGCGGGCGTTTCGGTAAATTCATCGGAAGTTTGTCCAAGGAGCAGGGGGCAGTGAATCCTGTCCGCATGCAGGAACCAGTCGGCGCTTGAATACGTGCTGAACACGCCGTCGATGGCCTCGCGCCAGCAGCCCCAGGGCCATGACAGGGACATGTTTTCAATCGTCTGCGCGTCAAGCGCGCGGGCTTCTTCAAGCGTTTTGACGCCGAGCGCCTCAAAGAAGCGGACGCCCTGCGCCTCGGCCTCCCTGAGCGTGCGCGGCCCAAGGCCGAACGGGCGGTTATAGGGCGAGGCAAACGCGCCGCTTTGCACGATGGCGCGCTGAAACAGGCCTTCATTCTGCGGGCTGGTCATCTGGGCAAGGACGCTCATGCCGCCTGCAGACTGTCCGCCGATGGTGATGTTGTCGGGATTGCCGCCGAATGCCGAGATGTTGCGCCTGACCCAGCGGGTAGCGAACTGCTGATCGAGGAAACCGAAGTTTGCCGGCGCGTGCGGCGATTGCGCGGTGATGTCCGGATGGCAGAGGAAACCGAAGGCGTTGAGGCGATAGGCGACCGTGACCACGACGATGCCGCGGCGGGCGATGCGCTCGCCGTCGAATTCCATTTCGGCGGTATTGCCCACCTGCAGCCCGCCGCCGAAATACCAGACAAAGACCGGCATATCCCTGCGCCCGTCCGCAGGCGCCCAGATGTTGAGATACAGGCAGTCTTCGCTCATCGTCAGGGTGGGATTGACGTGCCATTCCCGGGCGTAGATGTCCGTTTTCGGATCCCCGGCGCACAGCGCCTGCATGGGAATGGGCGCAAAGTCGGCGGCAAACAGCTCGCCCTCCCAATCGGGACAGGGCTGCGGCGCGCGCCAGCGGTTTTCTCCGATGGGCTTGGCGGCAAAGGGAATTCCCTTGTAGCTGGTGATTCTGGGATCGGCGGCAGGCAGGCCGCGCACCCAGCCGTTTTCTGTCCGGACTCTGCGGATCATGCGTATCCCTCCCTGATGTGATCAATGCCGCGCTTACAGCGTGACCGTCTGCTCGCGGCAGTCCTTTGAAAGCGTGACACAAGCCGTTTTGCCGAGGCATTCAAGCGCGTATTCGCCCCGGAAGCCATGCAGAACAATCTGTCCGTTTTCGTCGGTCATGAGCGTCACGCTGGTATGCCAGTCCTTCGTGATGCGCTCCCTGAATGCGTCAAAGGCGGGCTTTCTGCTGCCGTCAAGCCGCACAAGGCCGGACGGCGCGCCCAGCCATGCGCCGTCGGTAAAGTCCCAGTTGGTGAAGGCTTCCACCAGCGGATGGGCAAAGAGCGTATCGAGCATGGCGAGCAGATCGCGCGCCTGACGGTCTTCGCCGGCGGGGGTGGTCGGCCAGGAAGGCACCTGCCAGTCGTTGAGGTCGACAATGTGCGGGGGCATCAGGTCGCCGGAGACAAATGTGTTTTCGGTAAAGTGGATGGGTATGCCGAAGGAAGCGAAGCGGCTGAGCACCTCGCTGAGCTTGTCCGTGCCCCAGAAGCCCTGATGCTGGTGGGACTGGATGCCGATGACATCGATCGGGACGCCTGCGTCAAGGCAATCCGCGATGAGCTGGCGGTAGCTTTCCGATGTGTTGAAGTCGTTGAGGAGCAGCGTGGCGTCCGGGTCGGCCCGCTTTGCCTCGTCAAAGACGGCCTTGACCAGCGGCACGCGTCCCATTTCCTGACAAAGGCGCGTGATGGCGTTGTCTTCCTTATCAAAATCGGGCATGATCACGACTTCGTTGATCACGTCCCAGAGGGAGATGTATTCATGGAACGCGCCGACTTCCCGGCGGATGCGCGCGAGCTGGTTTTCAAGCACGGCGTCGTTGCCCTTTTTGAGCAGCCAGCGTGCGGAAACCGTGTGCCAGCAGAGGGGATGTCCCTTGAGGGTGATGCCGCGCTCGTGCAGGAAACGCGCTGCGCGCAGCGTGCTTTCCTGCCGGGTCACGCCCTCCTGCGGTTCATACATGCCCTGATAAAAGGGCAGCGTGCCGTAGTTAAACAGCTCGCTCCACGCTTCCCAATACGTTTCAAGCACGGCCTTGCGCGCGGGCGTCGTCTCCGGGCTGAGCAGATCTGCCAGCCAGAAGATGCCGCAGCCGAAGAGGAATTCGTGGCGGATCAGATTCGCGCGGACGACCTGCCCGCGGACAGGCAGCCCCTGCGCATCGCGCAGGGTTACGGTGCAGCGTGAACGGCGGTGAGAAAGACGGTCCCCCATGAGGATGCCTCCTTTGGCAGTCGCGGGTTATACGTGCAGCGTGAAGGAACCAAGGGACAGCGAGCCCTCGCCCTCAAAGGCGAAATACAGCGCATGCACGCCGTCGGGCAGCGCGCATTGGGCCGTGCCGGTCGTCCAGACGTTGGCGTAGTGTACGGGAATGCGGCACAGCGCTTCGCCGTCCCATGCGGTCTTGACCGCGACAAAGCCGTCGGCGTAGCAGCGGGTCTTCACCGAGACGGCCTTGACGCCCTTCAGATCAAAATACCTGAAGCCGGCCATCGCGCCGTCGCGCAGGTTGCAGACATAGCCGGGATTCTCGTCCCCGTCGCCGCCTTCCTGCGTGATTTTGGGGAAGCGGCAGTCCATCCAGCCGCTGGTGCCGTCGACATAGGCTTCCTCGTCCCGCGCCAGCAGATGACAGGCGATGTATGCCGGATACTCGCCCTCGCCGTGCAGCGGGGTTTCCCGTCCGGCGCAGGAGGTCATTTCCGCCTGAATGATGCTGCCGTCCTCGCGGAAATGGATCCGTTCCACGCAGCCCTGACGGGAAAAGTTGGTGCCGTTGGTATGACGGTGATAGAAGATATACCATTTGCCGTCGATTTGCACCATGCTGCCGTGGTTGTTGCCGCCGTAGTACATGGGCTTGTGCGCGGGTTTATAGGCGGCGATGCCGGTATCGTTGTTGCTGACGATCACGCCGCCGTAGGCAAAGCCTTCCGTCGGATGATCGCTCACGGCATAGCACAGCTCGCAGAAGAGCACGGAGGAATAAATGAAATAGTATTTTCCGTCCTTTTTGCGGATGGAGGACGCCTCAAAGAACTCGTGTCCCTCGTAGCCGCTGCCCTTGCTGTAGGGGCCGCTGGGGGCGATGAAGACGGGCTCCCTGACGATGGTGAGCATATCGGGGCCAAGGACGGTGGCCATCGGGCCGTGACGGGAGGCGTCGTGCCCCCAGCAGAAACCCGTGTACATGTACGTCAGGTCGCCTTCGGTCAGGACGCCCGGGTCAAACTGCGGTTCGTCGCCCGGGCGTTCGCCCAGCAATCCGCCGTTTTCATCGTGCACGTAGCCGTAGAATTCGTATTGTCCGGCGGGCGTGTCGCATACGGCGACGCTGACCACGCTGACCTTGTCAAGGACGTAATACAGGTAATAGCGTCCGTCCGGACCCTTTGTCACGTCCGGCGCGTACAGGCACATGTGTCCGTCGGCGTTGCGGGGGTCCTGTTCCTTGCGGTAGATGACGCCCTCATAGCGCCAGCTGCCCAGATCATCAACCGGCGCGGACCAGCAGACATAGTCATTCTGGCAATAGACCCAGCCGTTGAAACGGTCGTGGGAGCCAAATACATAAACCCTTCCGTCAAAGACATAGGGTTCGCCATCGGGAATGTACTCCCAGGACGGGAGATACGGGTTGACCAGCTGCTTGCTGTTCATGGAATCAACTCCTTTGGGCAGAAGGATGTGTGATTATGTATGATATTATCATTATACCATGTGTGCGCAGGGCTCACAAGGAAAAACTCCCGGAGCGGAAGGAAGCGCGCGCCGTCGACAGGAAAACAGGCCTTTCGGACAGAACATAGAAGGCAGAAAACGGAGGGGATGCATGTGAGCGGATTGACGGCAAGAGAGGTTTTGCCCGGCGTCTTTCACATCCGGGATGCGCTGGGCGTATATATGACGTTGCTGGCGGGAAGTGACGGCGCGCTGCTCGTGGATACGGGGTACGGGCTGGAGAATACGGCGGAATTCGTCCGCACGCTGACGCCCTTTGCGCCGCAGGTGCTGCTGACCCATGCGCATCACGATCATGCGCTTGGCGCGATGTGGTTTGAAAAGACGATGATGTTTTCACAGGACATCCCGTTTTTTTCGGTTTATACGGACAGGGAGAGAAGGCTGCGGATTGCCGCGCAGGCGCCCGAGACAGCTGCTGCGGATTACGCCGATAAGGATATTCCCCTGCCGGCGGCGGCAAAGGAGGGGGCGATCAGCCTTGGCGGCATGACGGCGCAGATCCGCCTTTGTCCGGGACATACGCCCGGCAGCGCCGTCGTCTATGTGCCGGAAAGGAAGCTGCTGCTCACGGGGGATGACTGGAACCCCTGCACGTGGCTGTTCTTTGAGGAGGCGCTTGCGGCGCAGGAATACCGCGGCAATGTGCGAGCGTTGCTTGAGCTGCCCTTTGAGCATGTGCTCTGTCCGCACCGGGAGGCGCTGTATCCGCGCAGCGAGATGGAAGCGTTCGTCCTTGGGCTGACGGATGAAGCGCTTTGCAGCGCGAAAAAGGTTCAGATGGGCTTTTCGCTGGATACGCGCGAGGCTGAGCCGGCGCCGGGGCAGCAGTTTGTGTTTGACTTTGGAAAAACGGGCTTTGCCCGCAGGGAGGAACAGCCATGACGCAGATCTCAATTACGCTTGACCAGAACAGCCGCGCACAGTTTTGCAACAACGCCGCGTATTGCGTGGGAACCGGACGCATGGGGCTTGCGCTGCATCAGGAATACCTCGATGAGCTGACCTACGTTCAGCAGCAGGCGGGCTTTTCCTTCATCCGCGGTCACGGTCTGTTCTGCGACGACATGGCGATTTATCAGCCGTATACGGACGAGCAGGGCGTGCAGCATGAATACTACAATTTCACCTACCTTGACCGCGTGGTTGATCAGTATCTGAAGCGGGGCATCCGTCCCTTCCTTGAGCTGGGTTTCATGCCCAAGGCGATGGCTTCGGGCAAGCAGACGATCTTTTACTGGGAGGGCAACACGACCCCGCCGGCGGATGAGGGAAAATGGGCGGCGTTGGTCCGGGCGACGATCGCGCATCTGGCGAATCGCTACGGCCGCGAGGAAGTGGCGCTCTGGCCGTGCGAGGTATGGAACGAGCCGAATCTGCCCGGCTTCTGGGAGAACGCGGACAAGGAAAAGTATCTGCGCCTGTATGCGGTCACGGCGGCGGCTGTCAAGGATGTGCTGCCCGAAATGCGCGTGGGCGGTCCGGCAATCTGCGGCGGAACGGGATCGCAGGAGTGGGTGGATGATTTCCTTCGCTTCTGCCGGGATGAAAACGTGCCGCTGGATTTTGTGACGCGCCATGCCTATATGGGCCAGCAGACGATCAGATCCGGGCGCTACACCTATCACGAAATGTGTCCGGTTTCCTATACCTATGAAGAGATGAAGCGCACGCGCGAGATCATCGACAGCTATGAGGAATACCGGGGCATGCCGATGCATATCACGGAGTTCAACACGTCCTATAATCCGCTGTGCCCGATTCACGACACGAACCTGAATGCCGCCTATATTGCCGGGCTGCTTGCCTGCCTTGGCGATGTCGCGGCAAGCTATTCCTACTGGACGTTCGGCGATGTGTTTGAGGAGCTGGGCGTGCCGCCGCGCCCGTTCCACGGCGGATTCGGCATGGTTGCCGGCGGACTGATTCCCAAGCCGACGCTCTGGACGTTTGCCTTCTTTAACCGCCTGAAGGGAACGCCCGTCTACCGCGATGAGCATGCCGTGCTTGTGCGCAATGAGGATGGAAGCATCGAGGGCGTATGCTGGAACCTCTGCCGGGAGGACAAGGACGATCTGCTCGTCTCCATCGCGCTTGAGGAGGCGGAGGAACGCACGCTCCTTGTGCGGATGGTGGATGAAGACTGCTGCAATCCGCTCAGGGTCTGGCATGAGATGGGCGAGCCGCAGAGCCTGAGCGGCGATGAGCTTGCTTTCCTGCGCGCTGCGGCGCAGCCGGCGCATGCTTCGCGTCTGCTGGCAAAGGGAGAGCCGGCGCAGCTGCGCCTTTCGCGCAATGCCGTGGCGCATTTTGTCATCAGGCCATACCGTCCGCAGACGGAATACGGATACGATTACCGCTGGTATATGGAGCATTATTGATCGGAAAACACAGACAGCCTCCCGTTTGCAGCATGCTGCAGACGGGAGGCTGTTTTCGTTATGGGAATTGCGCGATATTCCGGATGTGCGGGTGCGGCTCGTTCTTTGCGGAGTATGCATCCGGCGGGGGGAATCACTCCTCCTGCGGTTCCTGCCTGACAAAGACGAGGGTAAAGCAGGTGCCCTTGCCGACCTCGCTTGTGCAGGTGAAGTCAAGATTATGGCGCAGCGCGATTTCCTTGGCGATGGGCAGGCCCAGACCGGAGCCGCCGGCATTGTGGCGGGAGCGGCTGTGGAAATAGCGGTCAAAGATGTGTTCAAGCGCCTGCGGCTCAATCCCCGTTCCCTGATCGACGACGGATACCGCACAGCGCTCGCCGTCCGGCGTGACGATGATGCGGATGACGGACTGCTCGGGAGAGAATTTGATGGCGTTATCCAGAAGAACGATCATCAGCTGGCGCAGCCTGCCGTAATCGCCCAGCACGGGGTACAGGCTGACCGGACTTTCAAGCTGAAGGGTAATCTGCTTTTTCTGCGCTGCCTGACGCATGGAGCGCACCGTGTCGGAAAGGACGTCGGGCAGGTTGATGACGGCCATATCGATGGTAAAATGGGGGTTCTGCAGCCGCGTCAGCTCCAGCAGGTCGTTGACCAGATGCTGGATGTGGGTGGCGTCGGCGCTGAGCTGGTCGTATGCGGACTGCAGCTTGGCGGGCTCGGTGATAATGCCGCTTTGAAGCAGTTCTGCATTCCCCTTGAGCACGGCGATCGGGGTGCGAAGCTCGTGGGAGATGTCGGAAAAGAAGTCCTGACGCATCTGCTCGAGCTGACTGCGTTCCTTTTCTGCCGCGGCGAGCTCCTGCGCGAGGGTGTCGATATGCCGGGCGAGGGTGCCGATTTCATCGTTCTGCCGGACGTTCGTCTTTGCGTCGTAGTTGCCCTGCGTCAGCTGCGTCGTCGTGTCCATCATGCGGTTGAGCGGGGTGACGAATCGATGAGAGAGAATATCGGAAACGATGACGCCCAGAATACCGGCGATGCTAAGACAAGCGGCGAGGATATAGACGGTATCCTGCTGCGCATGATCGATGCTGCCGGCGGGCGAGCAGAGCAGGAGCGCATAGAGCACATTGCCGTCCTTGTCGTGGATGGGCGCGCCGGCGATCAGGTTGTCGGCATGGAAAAGGGATGTGGAAAACGATTCGCTGATGACGTCGTTTTCTTCGTATACCCTGTCGATCAGCGCCGCTGCACCTTCGGGCAGGTCCGTATCCGGCAGCGCCATTTCGCCCAGCGTCACCGGTCCGTAGTTCTGGTCAAACAGGAACAGGTCGCCCGTGGCGGCGTCAGCGATGAAGCGCGTATAGGACTTGAAACCGCCGCCCTGACATTCTCCCTGAACGTAGTTGGCGATAAAGTGGGAGAGCGTTGCGGCGATGGATTCAGCGTGCTCGCGCATGTCTTTGGCGGTGACGTCGGCGGTATGCCGGGCGAACATCAGAGAAAACAGCGAGCCGGCAATCAATGCAAAGACCAAAAGGACGGAAATAAAATACAGTGTTAGACGCTTTGCGATTTTATTCTTCAAACGCAGTCACCTCGAATTTGTATCCCAGCCCCCAGACGGTTTTGATCTGCCAGTCGGGATGGGGAACGGCGTCCAGCTTTGCACGAAGGCGCTTAACGTGGCTGTCCACCGTGCGGCTGTCGCCGTAGTAATCGTAGCCCCAGAGGCTGCTCAAAAGCACCTCGCGCGAAAAGAGTTTTTCGCTGTTTTCGGCAAGGGTGTAAAGGATTTCCAGCTCCTTCTTCGTCAGCTGGATGCTTTGACCGTCGATGGTCACGCGGGCGTCGTCCAGATCGATGAACAGGCTGCCGATGGTGAGCTGGCGGCGGGTCATCGACAGGCTGGAGGAACGGTCGATCCTGCGCAGGATGGCGCGGATGCGGGCCATGACTTCCTCGCCCGAGAAGGGCTTGACGATGTAATCGTCCGCGCCGATATCCAGCCCCATCACGCGCTCAAAATCCTCGCCGCGGGCGGTAATCATGATGATGGGGACACTGGAAGTGCGGCGGATTTCCCGGCAGAGGGCAAAGCCGTCCATTTGGGGCATCATGACGTCCAGCAGGATGACAGCGAATTTTTCCTTATGAAACAGATCCAAGGCTTCCCTGCCATTGGATGCAATCACGGGATCAAAGCCGGCGGCTTTGACAAATTCGCTGATGATTTTCGTGATCTGAAGATTGTCGTCGGCAATCAGGATTCTATCCACAATGGTAACTCCTTATATGTGTGCAGATTGTGACTTAATTATAGCATACACAACACATACACGGCTTGAATACCATACAAAAGAACGCAAAAAAACAAATAATAAACATAAATATTTGTTATTATCTTCACAAGGATATGATCGAAAGGGGCGTCTGCGTCAATTTTAGACGCCTATGATGACGACGTATCAAAAAAGTGATGGAGGAGAATACCATTATGAAGAACATCCAGACTCGCCGCGACTTCCTCAGGAACTCCCTGAAGCTGGGCGCTGGCGTCGCCGCGATGACCGCTCTTGCCCCGGTGATGGGCGCTGTCGCTGAAGAAGTTGAGAAGGTTCCCTTCGCTTGGGTGCCGAACGCTGCTCCCTGCCAGCTGATCGAGGAGCTCGCTCCGGCTGCTGAGGGCGTCCGTTCCTTCAAGTTCACCACCGACGGTCGTTCCTGCTCCAAGAGCGTCGTGTTTGACCTCGTCGAGAAGGAAGAGATCGTTAAGAACATCGTTTATGAAGGCGGCTGCACTGGCGGCACCAAGGGCATCGCTGCTATGTCTGAGGGCCGTCCGGCTTCCGAGATCATCGCCACCGTGCTGGGCCTGGTCTGCCGCAACAAGGCGTCCGGTTCTTCCTGCGCCGATCAGCTGGCCCTCGGCCTGCAGCAGGCGCTGAAGATCGTCCGTGGCACCGGTTGCCCGGGCTGCGAAGGCACCACCTGCGTCAACGCCTAATTTTCGTGTAATTCCCTGACAGTCTGATTTTTTTCAAAAACAACATAACGTAAGGAGATTACCTGCTATGTCTAAGAAGATTATTAGCATTTGCCTGGCGCTGATGCTGGTTCTGTGCGCTGTCGCCGCTATGGCGGAAACCTTTGAGGGCGTCGGCGAGGGCTTCAAGCCGCTGACCGTCAACGTCACCATTACCGATGGCAAGATCGAAGCCATCGCCATGGGCACCAACGATGAGACCCCGTCCATCGGCGGCGCTGCCATCGAGACCCTGACCGCGAAGATCCTGGAGACCCAGTCCCTGGCCGTTGACAACATCGCCGGCGCGACCTACACCACCAATGGCTTCACCGCCGCTGTGGCTGACGCCGTGACCAAGGCTGGTCTGGACGCCGCTGCCATGGGCTACGTCGACAACACCGTCGTCGTTCTGCCGGCTTGCATGCGCATCGAAGAGCTGCTGCTCAAGAACAAGTTCCACTACTTCAAGTTCACTCCGGTTGACGTCTGCTCCGAGTACATCATGTTCGCGATCTACGAACCGGACATGACCGTTTGGGACGTCCGCGTTTACGGCGGCTGCCACGGCACCTCCGACGCGTTTGGCGCTCTGTGCAAGGGCCTGACCGTTGACGAGTGCATCGCCCGCCTGGAAGGCATCGAGTGCTCCGGCTACACCTCTTGCCCGGACCAGACTGCTCAGGGCCTGAAGGTTGCCAAGGCGAAGATCCTGGGCACCCTGTGCGACGGCTGCACCATCGAGCACTAATCCTCGGCGGGATTAATGTTAGATAACTTCTGAAAACGAAAGAGATCCTCGAAAGGGGATCTCTTTTGTTTTACGAAAAAAAGCGTGCTCTTTCGATTTATTCTTTGTTGTCTGTGATTTCAAAACGGTATCCCAGCCCCCAAACGGTCTTGATCTGCCAGTCGGGATGATCAAAGACGTCCAGTTTTGCGCGCAGGCGCTTGATATGCGTATCCACTGTGCGGCTGTCTCCATAATAATCGTATCCCCAAACGATATTCAGGAGCATATCTCTTGAAAAGAGCTTGCCGACGTTTTCGGTCAATGTGAAAAGGATCTCCAGTTCCTTCTTGGTCAGAGAAAGCGGCTTCTCGTCGATGAAAACCTGCACGTTGCTCACGTCGATGGTCAGGTTGCCGAATGTCATCAGGCGGGCAGATGGGGTGCATTCCGTCGGCAGGACGCGGCGGCGGATTGCGCGCAGGCGTGCCATGACTTCCTCGCCGGAGAAGGGCTTGACAATATAATCGTCTGCGCCCGTATCCAGCCCCATGATTCGCTCAAAGTCTTCGCCGCGGGCGGTGATCATGATGATAGGAACATTTGAAGTGCGACGAATTTCCCGGCAGACCACAAAGCCGTTCATATGGGGCATCATCACGTCCAGCAGAATGGCGGAGTAGTCCCTCTTGGCAAACATTTCTAACGCTTGCCTGCCGTCATAGGCAATTTCGGGAATATATCCATGACTTTTGACAAACTCGCTGATAATAGCCGCGATTTTTGGATCATCATCAGCGATCAGAATATGCTCCATACATGTCTCCTTGCGCTATAAAGTGTGGCGATTATAACACAGCTCCGCCACAGATGTCACTATTACGTGCCTGAAATGTCAAAAAAATGTCACATATGGTTGTTATTATCTTCACAAGGATATGATCGCAAGGGGCGTCTGCGTCAATTTTAGGCGCCTATGATGACGACGTATCAAAAAAGTGATGGAGGAGATACCATTATGAAGAACACCCAGACTCGCCGCGACTTCCTCAGGAACACCCTGAAGCTGGGCGCCGGCGTCGCCGCGATGACCGCTCTGTCCCCGGTGATGGTCGTTGCTGAAGAAGAGAAGATCCCGTTCGCGTGGAAGCCGAATGCTGCTCCCTGCAAGCTGATTGAGGAGCTCGCTCCGTCTGCTGAGGGCGTGCGCACCTTCAAGTTCACCACCGACGGCCGTTCCTGCTCCAAGAATGTCGTGTTCGACATCGTTGGCAAGGAAGAGTATGTCAAGAACATCAAGTACGAAGGCGGCTGCGAAGGCGGCTGCAAGGGCATTGCCGCGATGAGCGAAGGCCGTCCGGCTTCCGAGATCATCGCCACCGTTCTGGGCCTGGTCTGCCGCAACAAGCAGTCCGGTTCCTCCTGCGCTGACCAGCTGGCGCTGGGCCTGCAGCAGGCGCTGATGATCATCCACGGCACTCCCTGCCCGGGCTGCGAAGCCGGCACCTGTGCTAACGTCTGATCCGAAGGAATTCCCCTGATTGTCTGATTTTTCAAACAAAACAACTGAATGTAAGGAGATTACCTGCTATGTCTAAGAAGATTGTTAGCATTTGCCTCGCGCTCGTGCTGATGCTGTGCGCCGTCGCGGCGATGGCCGAGACTTTTGAAGGTGTTGGCGAGGGCTTCAAGCCGCTGACCGTCAACGTCACCGTGACCGATGGCAAGATCGAAGCCATCGCTATGGGCACCAACGATGAGACCCCGTCCATCGGCGGCGTCGCCATCGAGACCCTGACCAAGCAGATCATCGACACCCAGTCCCTGGCCGTTGACAACATCGCCGGCGCGACCTACACCACCGTCGGCTTCACCGCCGCTGTGGCTGACGCCGTGACCAAGGCTGGTCTGGACGCCGCTGGCATGGGCTACGAAGACAAGTCCGTCGTCGTGCTGCCGGTCTGCATGCGCATCACCGAGAAGCTCATCAAGAACAAGTTCCACTACTTCAACTACGTCAACATCAACGTCTGCTCTGAGTACATCTGCTTCGCGATCTACGAGCCGGACATGACCGTTTGGGACGTCCGCGTTTACGGCGGCTGCCACGGCACCTCCGACGCCTTCGGCGCGCTGTGCAAGGGCCTGACCGTTGACGAGTGCATCGCCCGCCTGGATGGCATCCAGTGCTCCGGCAGCGCCACTGGCGTTGACTCCTGCCCGGACCAGCTGGCCGAGGCCCTGAAGGCTGCCAAGGCGCTGATGAACGGCACCCTGTGCGACGGCTGCACCGTTCAGCACTAATGCACGCAGATCAACGGATTCATATCCGTATCTGAATCGTACACACAAAAAACGCTAGTCGAAAGACTAGCGTTTTTTGCATCTCAAAATCAATCGTTTATGCTTCTCCCGCAACGGCGGCAAGCGCCTTGGCGTCCGTGATCTTGACCGTGCCGCGCGTGAGGCTGACCATGTTTTCGCTCTGGAAATAGCGCAGCATGCGCGTGACGACCTCGCGCGCCGTGCCCATGTGGTTGGCGATTTTATCGTGGGTGATCACCAGCGCGTCCGTGCCTTCCAGCAAACGCTCATTGAGCAGGAACTGCGCCAGCCGCGCGTCAAACTTCTTCCACATGATCTGCTCCATCAGCCAGACCAGCTCGGAAAAGTGATGGGAAATCAGGTCGCAGGAGTAGTTGGCGACAGCGAGGGATTCATCCATCAGGTTTTTGTAAAGACATGCGGGGAGGATGTAGAGCTCGCTGTCTTTTTCCGCTGTGATGAAGATGTCAAACTGCATATTGGGCATCACGCAGGAAGCGGAGAACAAACAGACGTCCCGCTCAAAAAAACGGGAAATGGTGATTTCGCGTCCCTCTTCGGAGAGCATGTACGCGCGGAGCTGTCCGCTGCGCACGAAGATCAGCCCCATGCATTCGGGGCTTCCGTCGTGCAGCATGGTTCCCGCGCGAACCCGGCTTTGCTGGCATACGGATAAAATCCGGGCCTGTTGTTCATCGGTCAGCTTGCTGAAAATCGGAAAAACCTGCGAAAAGTCCATAATGGCGCCTCCTTCTGTCAGGAAGTATAAACCGGGATGAGAAGAATGTCAATTTGGTGATTTTATCACCGACAAAGCTGCTTTATCGCGGTATGATACAACCATAAAGAGACGGACAATACGGTGTCCGCCGGAAAATACGCAACAAAAGACAGGAGGATCAAGCGATGTCTGTGATGCATATCAATCGAGCGAATTTCCAGGAAATGGTGATGGAGGCGAAGAAGCCTGTGATGCTGGATTTCTGGGCGCCGTGGTGCGGTCCGTGCCGCATGATTGCGCCGGTCATCGACGAGATCGCTCAGGAGCGTCCGGATGTGCTGGTGGGCAAGGTCAATGTGGACGAGCAGCCCGAACTCGCGCAGCAGTTCGGCGTGATGAGCATCCCGATGCTGGCGGTTATCCGGGAAGGCAAGGTGGTCAGCAAGTCCGTGGGCGCAAAGCCCAAGGTGCGCATCCTTGAGATGCTGTAAGGAGGGATCACATGAGCTTCCTTGATTTGATCCGGCCTGTGGATATCAACCGCGGACTGGAAGAATACGACGTGCAGCCGCAGGCGGTGCTGCTGGATGTGCGTACGCAGGAAGAATACCGGCAGGGGCATATCCCCGGCAGCAAAAACCTTCCCCTGCAGACCATTGACAAAGTGAGCGAAGTGACGGACAATAAACGTACCCCGCTGTTTGTCTACTGTGCCAGCGGCGCGAGAAGCCGCACGGCGGCAGGCCTGCTCAGGCAGATGGGGTATGTGAACGTCAGAAATATCGGCGGCATTGCCGCCTATCGCGGAAGGGTGGTCTCCTGAGATGAAGGTTGTGATTGTGGGCGGCGTTGCCGGCGGCGCAACGGCTGCGGCAAGAATCCGCAGGCTTGACGAGCAGGCGGAAATTCAGGTCTTTGAGCGTTCGGGCTATATGTCCTACGCCAACTGCGGCCTGCCGTATTACATCGGCGGCGAGATCGAGGACGCGGAGGAATTGACGCTGCAGACGCCGGAAAGCTTTTTCAGGCGCTTCCGCGTGAACGTGAAGGTGCGTCACGAGGTGACGGCCATCCATCCGCAGAAAAAGACGGTTGCCGTCCGCAATCTTGAAACCGGCGAGGAGTTTGAGGAAAGCTACGACAAGCTTCTCCTCGCGCCCGGCGCAAAACCCGTCGTGCCCAATCTGCCCGGCGTGAACGCGAAGCGCCTTTTTACCCTGCGCACGGTGGAAGATACCTTTGCCATCAAGCGGTTTATCGCGGAGCATCCGGTCAAGTCGGCTGTCGTCGTGGGCGGCGGCTTCATCGGGCTGGAGATGGCGGAAAACCTGCGCGCGCTGGGCATGGACGTGACCATCGTTCAGCTGCTTGATCAGCTGATGACGCCGTTTGATCCAGAGATGGCGGTGCTGATCCACACGCAGCTGCGCAGCCATGGCGTGAAACTCCGGCTGGGCACGGCTGTGCAGGGCTTTGGCGAAACGCAGAACGGCATCGACGTGATCACCGACCGCGCAGGCACGCTGCATGCGGATATGGCGGTGATGGCCATCGGCGTTTTCCCGGAAAGTGCGCTGGCGGCGAAGGCAGGGCTTACGCTCGGCGTGCGCGGCAGCATCGCCGTGGACGAGCGCATGCAGACGTCGGATCCGGATATCTACGCCGTGGGCGACGCTGTTCAGGTAAAGAACGGCGTGACCGGAGAAGAAACGATGATTTCCCTCGCCGGACCGGCGAACAAGCAGGGCCGCATTGCGGCGGACAACATCTGCGGCCGGGACAGCCGCTATCGCGCGTCCTACGGCAGCAGCATTCTCAAGCTTTTTGACATGACGGCGGCCTGCACGGGCGTGAGCGAGACGGCGGCCCGACGCGCCGGCATCGACGCGGACAAGGTGATCCTCTCGCCGATGAGCCATGCGGGGTATTATCCCGGCGGCAGGGTGATGACGATGAAGGTCGTCTTTGAAAAGAAGACGTTCCGCCTGCTCGGCGCGCAGATCATAGGCTTCGACGGTGTGGACAAGCGCATCGACGTCATTGCGGCGGCGATTTTCGCCGGGCTTGACGCTGTATCGCTCAAGGAGCTGGATCTGGCCTATGCGCCGCCGTATGCATCCGCGAAGGATCCGGTGAACATGGCGGGCTTCATGATCGACAACATCAGAAACGGCGATCTGCGCCAGTGGTTTGTGGAAGAAGCCGACGCCCTGCCGCGCGACGGCAGCGTGACGCTGCTGGATACGCGCACGCCGGGCGAATACGCGCGCGGGCATGTGGACGGGTTTATCAACATTCCTGTGGATAGCCTGCGCGAACGGATTGATGAGATTGAGCCGGGCAAGCCGGTATACGTCATCTGCCAGAGCGGGCTGAGGAGCTATATCGCGTCGCGCATTCTGGCGGGGGTTGGGTTTGAAAGCTACAATTTCGCGGGCGGCTTCAGGTTCTATGATGCGGTGATGAACGACCGCAGGATGAGCCGGGAAGCGGCGGCGTGCGGGATGGAGAAGTGAATATGAGATACTTTGGAGGAGCGTTGCTCCTCCTTTTTTCTTGCGGATTATTGCGCAAAATAATCGGCCGCGTCTGAAAACGGAACGATGATTGCAGTGTGTTTCGGCTGTGGGGCGGGCACTGCCCGTGGGGGAACGTTGGGGCGTCTGCCCCAAACCCTGACAAGGGATTTTTCTCCTCGCTCGACGCTCGTCGGTCAGGACGGCTCTGACAGCCCACTGGGCTGTCATTCACTCCCGTCCCAGTTCAGATAAATCAGAACCCCTTGACCCTTCATCGCTTCGCGCAGCTTAAAGAGACTTGTCGTTTGAAGGATTGATGCGTCTTTGCGGCGTATGGTATAATCAGGAAAATATCCTTTTGTGCATACACGGAAAGGTGGGCGACATATGCAGATTCATCAGCTGGATGCGCGCGCAAGGCGCATGATTCAGGTCTTAAAGGAAATGATCGTCAGGACAAGCGTACCGGTTGAGGAGATCTACGCTGCTGTCCGCGGGGAAGAAACGATGCAGCCCTTTGCCAACGGCGGCACATGGGGCCACGACCGGGCGCACGACTGGATGGATTTCTGCGTGAAGGCCGTCATTCCGCAGGATTTCTGCGGAAAAGCGGTGCTGTCCATCGTCACCGGACGCGAGGGGCAGTGGGAGGCGGTTAACCCACAGTTTGTTGTCTGGGTCAACGGACGCATTGAGCAGGCCTTTGACACCCAGCATACTGCGCTCGTGCTCACGGAGCAGGCGGAACCGGGCAGGGAGTACGACATTTTCCTGCAGGGCTACGCCAACTGCGAATGGCCCAACCATGGCCCGCGCAACCTGACGCCGCCCCAGATGCTCCTGCGCATGAACGACGTATGCGCGGATGTCGAGCAGCTGGTGTACGATCTGGACGTCATCTATCAGGCGGTGCTGCTGGAAAACGAGGGCTGCCGCAGCCGGGAAACGGCGCTGTATGTCCTGAGCGATGCGCTCAATCTGCTGGATCTGCGCAATCCGCACAGCGAGGCGTTCCATGCGTCCATCGCGGCGGCGCGCGAATACCTGCGCGTGCATTACTATGAGCCGCTTGCCGAGCTCACGCCCGAGGCGTATGCCGACATCGTCGGTCATACGCACATCGACGTGGCGTGGCTGTGGGATCTGTATCAGACGCGGCATAAAGCGGTGCGCTCGTTTGCCACGATGCTCAGCCTCATGGAGCGCTACCCGGAGTTTAAGTTCATGTCCTCGCAGGCGCAGCTGTATCAGTTCGTCAAGGAGGATCAGCCCGAGCTCTTTGAGCGCATACGCGAGGCAGTCGCGCAGGGGCGCTGGGAGCCGGAAGGCGGCATGTGGGTGGAGGCGGACTGCAACGTGACCGGCGGCGAATCGCTGGTGCGCCAGCTGCTCTACGGCAATGAGTTTTTCGCAAAGGAGTTTGGCCGCCGCTCCAGGATTCTCTGGCTGCCGGATGTTTTCGGCTACAGCGCGGCGCTGCCGCAGATTCTCAAAAAGAGCGGCATTGATTATTTCTTCACCAGCAAGCTCTCCTGGAGCGAATACAATCTCTCGCCCTACGACACCTTCCGCTGGAAGGGTATCGACGGCAGCGAGGTGCTCACGCACTTTACGCCCGCGCGCGATTATGCGGGCGGCGGTACGTATGAAAAGCATGAGGATCTGGCATACTTCACGACCTATAACGCGATGATCGCGCCCATGCAGGTCAAGGGCGGCTGGCAGCGCTTTCAGCAGAAGGGCGTGGACAACCATTTCCTCGTCAGCTACGGCTATGGCGACGGCGGCGGCGGTCCGACGGACTGGATGATTGAAAACGCGCGGCGTATGGCGAACCCGGTGCAGGGCATTCCTGCCGTCAGGCAGGTGTTCCCGTCGGAGTTCTTCCAGTCGCTTGAAAAGCGCGTTGAGGGAAACAAGCGCCTGCCCAAGTGGAGCGGCGAGCTGTACCTTGAATATCACCGCGGCACCTACACGGCGATGGCCCGCAACAAGCGCAGCAACCGTAAGACGGAGATTGCGCTGCGCGAAACGGAGCTCTGGCGCGAAATGGCGCGCAGGGAAACGGGCCTTGAATACCCCAACGACGCGCTGCGCTCCATCTGGCGCAGGATGCTGACGCTGCAGTTCCACGATATTCTGCCGGGCTCCTCCATCAAGAAGGTGTACGACGATTCCGCAGAGATGTATGCGCAGCTGGAAGGGGAGATCGGCGCGCTGAAGGCGGAGGCGTTTGCGGCGCTCGGGGCAAAGTTCGGCGGCGATCTGCTGCTGTACAATTCGCTTTCGAACAGGCGCGATGATCTGGTGTATTTTGACGCGCCGGCGGCGGTGACGGCGCTGCGGGATGCGCAGGGAAACTGCTATCCCGTGCAGCACCTTGAAAAGGGCGCATGCGCCTTTGTCAGGGGGCTTGCGCCGATGGGCGCGACGCCTGTGTGGTTTGTCTGTGGCGATGCGCAGGACGGCGCGATGCATGTGACGACGGTACGGTTTGACACGCCGTATTTCTCCGGCGAATTCGACGAGGCGATGCGCATCGTGTCCCTTGTTGACAAGCGCCGGGGCAGGGAGCTGGTTAAAGGCGGTCAGGCGCTCAACCGCATCGTCTGCTATGAAAACCGTCCGCACAATTACGACGCGTGGGACATCAACATCTACTACGACGAGCGCAGCTGGGAGGTCAATGAACTGATCGGCGCGCAGGTGGTGGAAAGCGGCCCGGTGATGACGAAGATCCGCTGCCATTACCGCTTCAACCGCTCTGAGATCGTGCAGCACATCGTCTTCTACAGAGAGATTCCCCGGATCGATTTTGAAACGTGGGTCGATTGGAAGGAACCGCATTACCTGCTCAAGGCGCATTTCCCGGCGGATATTTTCGCCAATGAAGCGACATACGACATCCAGTTCGGCAACGTTAAGCGCCCGACGCACAGAAACACGTCGTGGGACGCGGCTCGCTTTGAGGTCTGCGCGCACAAGTGGATGGATATCTCGGAGGGCGACTACGGCTTGAGCCTGATGAACGACTGCAAGTATGGTCACAGCGCGGATGAAAACGGCATGGCGCTCACGCTCCTCAAGAGCTCCACCGAGCCCAATCCCGATGCGGATCAGGAGGAGCACGTCTTTACCTATTCCCTCCTGCCGCATGAAGGCGACTGGCGAAGCGCGAATACGCCGCGCATGGCATATCAGATGAATATCCCGGTGACAGCGGCGGGCGGATTGGGCGCGGCGGCTACGCAGACTCCGTTCGTCAGCGCAGACAAGGAAAACGTGATCGTGGAGACGGTCAAGCGCGCACTTGACGGAGAAGAGACGGTCATCCGCCTTTACGAATGCTTCGGACAGCGCACCAGGGTTACGCTCACGCTCGGCTTTGAGGCGAAGGCAGTCTGGACGGCTTCGATGATGGAGGAAAAGCAGGCGGCTGCCGCATTTGATGGCGGCGTGGTTGAGCTTGAACTCAAACCCTATGAGATTGTGACGCTGATGGTGAAGTAACAGGAGAACGGTGATGAACGATATTCGCGGAAAGCACATGGAACTGAGCATCGACGAGCCGGATGAGCTTTGCAGGCTGGCGCATGCGCTGGCGTCGCCCGTGCGCATCCGGATCATGCGGGCGTTGGGCGATGGGAGTATGAACGTGGGCGAACTGGCGCAGAAACTGGATATTCCGATGTCTTCCGCCGCGCTGGCGGTCAAGACGCTGGAGGAAGCCGGACTGATCATGACGGAAATCCAGCCGGGTACGCGCGGCGCGATGAAAATCTGCAGCCGAAAGACGGATACCATCGCGCTTTCGCTGATGCCGGAAGAGGGACAGGATGAAAACATCCTTACGCTTGCGATGCCCATCGGCGGCTATTCCATCGCGGAGGGCATTGAACCCACCTGCGGGATTGTCGGGGATAATGCGTACATCTGCGACATGGACGATCCTACGGGATTCTATGTCACGGGACGCTTTGCCGCCCAGCTGATCTGGTTTCGGCAGGGCGCGCTGGAGTACCGCTTTTCCTGCCCGCAGATGGACAAGATGGATGTGGAATGGATGGAAATATCCTTTGAAGCCTGCTCGGAAGCGCCGATGCATTGCGATCCGTGGAAGAGCGACATTGCCGTGTCCATCAATGACAAGAG
Organism: Clostridia bacterium; assembly: GCA_017547805.1. Taxonomy (GTDB): domain Bacteria; phylum Bacillota; class Clostridia; order Christensenellales; family Aristaeellaceae; genus Ventricola. Next base: position 3,359 of record JAFYOR010000068.1, on the reverse strand, counting down.
ACTGGGCATCTGGACGTCGCCGTGCGATTGCGGCGGCAGGCATGGACGCATCACGCCGGCGTGGTGGCCGGAGCTCAATACACAGTTTGGCTTCCTTAAGACGTGGCGTGTGACAAAAGAGGGCAGCTTCCTTGAAAACGAGCGCATTTCAGATGTGGACATTGATGCGTTGGATCTGGAAAGCGAAGCGTATGTCTCGGTGCGTATTGAGGTGCCTGAGGACGCACGAAATTTGGGTGGAATCAATCTCTTTGGAGAGAATTTCGGGGATTATCCACAAGGAATCGTTTTGCGGATCGGTTATCACCTCGCCGATATGCAGGAAGATTCGGGAGGATAATTACAAGATATTTGCACGTATCCAAAGAAAAGGTTTGGGTTTTGTGTAAAAATGAAAAAAGATTGACAAGAAGTCCCGGCGTTGATATACTTGATGTATCAAAATCGCCGGGACTTTTTTGTATGTCATGGCGAAATGAGGAAATTACGATCCTTTTTTTTGAGAAAAGCGGGCCCGCTTTTGTTCCAATCATGTTGGAACAAAACTGAAGCTCACTACAAATAATTCACATTGATCAGGAGGGCGTTCCCATGTGCTGCGAAAAGCTTAACGCGATCCCCCGTCCGGAGCATCCCAGACCCGATTTTGTCCGCGACACGTTCCTTAATCTCAACGGCGTGTGGCAGTTTGCCTTTGACGACGAGGATAAGGGTGCGCGCGAAGGCTGGATGAAGCCGGGCTACGCACTTCCGCTTGAAATCACCGTTCCCTTCGCCTACCAGACCAAGGCGTCCGGCCTTGGCCCGACGGACGAAATCCATCCGGTGATCTGGTATCGCCGCAGCTTCACCGTTCCTGCCGAGATGCAGGGCAGGCGCATCCTGCTGCGCTTTGGCGCGGTGGACTTTGAGTGCGATGTGTACGTCAACGGCGTGCGCGTGGGCGGCCACAAGGGCGGCTACACCCCGTTTGCTATCGACGTGACCAACGCGCTCGTGGAAGGTGAAAACGATCTGTGCGTGCGCGTCCAGGATGATCCGGACTGCACCCAGCCGCGCGGCAAGCAGTATTGGGACCGCGGCTTGATGGGCTGCTGGTATACCCCGGTTTCCGGAATCTGGCAGACGGTCTACATGGAGGCCGTGGGCGAGTACGGCATGAAGTTCATCCATGTGACGCCGGATTACGACCGCCACATGTTCACCGCGGAGATTGCGCTGGATAAGCGTCCGCAGGAGACCCTTGAGCTTGAACTGGTCTATTCCTTTGAAGGCAAGGTTAAGCGCACCGTGAAGGTCAGCGTCGATGACCGCAGCGTTCGCGTCCCGGTCGATATGATCGTCAAGGGCGACCTCGACCCGATCAAGGTCTGGGCGCCGGGCTGCCCGAACCTCTACGACCTGACCGTGACCCTGCTTAAGGGCGGCAAGGTCGTTGACAAGGTTGACACCTATTTCGGCATGCGCAAGATCGAGCGCCGCGACGGCCGCATCTACCTGAACAACAGCCCGCTCTACCAGAAGCTGATTCTGGATCAGGGCTACTGGCCGGACAGCAACATCACCCCGCCCAGCGACGAGGCGATCAAGCTCGACCTGCAGTACACCCTTGACTTTGGCTACAACGGCGCGCGCAAGCATCAGAAGCTCGAGGATCCGCGCTACTACTACTGGGCGGACAAGATGGGCGTGCTGGTTTGGGGCGAGCTCCCGAGCCCGTATGACTACACCGAGGAGACCGTGCGTAACCTCGCCGATACGATGCTTGAGTTCATCGAGCGCGACTTCAACCATCCTTCCATCATCACCTGGGTCCCGCTCAACGAGAGCTGGGGCGTGCGCCAGATCTACAGCGACAAGCGCCAGCAGGCGGCCGGCCGTATGCTCTACCACCTGACCAAGGCGGCCGACGGTACCCGTCTTTGCTCCGCCAACGACGGCTGGGAGCAGGTGACCACCGATATCTGCGGTCTGCATGACTACGCGGATACCAAGGAAATGATCGCCAACCACTTCGCCGACCGCGAAGAGGTCGAGCTGCACGGCTGCGACTGGCGTCCCTGCTACTGCGACAGCGAGATCCCGACCGGCGCGGAGGCGTTCCTTGTCACCGAGTACGGCGGCATCGCCTTCCAGAACATCGGTATTCAGGGCGAAATGGGCGGCATGCAGACCTGGGGCTACCACGGCAAGGTGACCGACGAAGAGGCGTTCTTCGAGCGCTTCAAGGGCGTGACCGACGGCGTGCGCGAGATTCCGTACTGCCAGGGCTACTGCTACACCCAGCTGACCGACGTCATGCAGGAAATCAACGGTCTGCTCTCTCCGGAGCGTCAGCCGAAGATGGACGTTGCGCGCGTGCGCGAGATCAACCAGACCGCGCCGGGCCGCACCAACCAGCTGGTTTGAGGCTTCATCGCCCGCGCCTGGCGCGAGCGGCGCGAACGTGAAAGGCGTGAGCGTGAAGCGAAAGGGCAGGCGGCGCAGCCCTGAATGTGCCCGATAAAGATGTAATTATACCGTCGTAAGTTTGGCGGTATAAAATAAAAAGGAGGAATTTCTCTATGAAGAAAACTCTGGCTCTCGTGCTGTCCCTCGTGCTGCTGCTGACTGCGGCTTCCGCGATGGCTGCCACCGAAATCAACTACTGGTCCGTCTTCACCGGCGGCGACGGCGCGGTCATGCAGGGCATGGTCGATGCGTTCAACGCGTCTCAGGACGAAGTCATCGTTAACCACACCCCGATGACCGCTGACGACCTCTATCAGAAGATCCCGCTGGCCGTCCAGACCGGCACCGACATCCCGGATGTCTGCGTTATCCACATCGAGCGCATCCCGAACTTCGTTGCTCAGGAAATGCTCTACTCCTATGATCTGGACCTCGTCGCCGAGGCCGGCATCAAGGCTGAGAACTACAACCAGGCCGCTTGGGTCAAGTCCACCATCGATGACGAGCAGTACGGCATCCCGCTGGACGTCCACGGCTACGTCACCTACATCAACAAGGACCTGTTCGACAAGTACGATCTGAACGAGTTCGTGGCTGATGGCTACATCACCTTCGACGAGATTCGCGCCATTGGCGATAAGGCTCGTGCTGCTGGCTGGGAAGGCGGCATCACCAACCTGGGCTGGATGCGCGCTCAGATGCTGTGCTACTACGCTCAGCTGGCTGAAGGCCACAAGCTGACCGACGACGGCATCGCGCCGGCGCTGGATAAGGAAGCCATGGCGAAGGCCTTTGAGACCATCAAGGCTCTGCATGACGACGGCTACACCTCCAAGAAGACCGACGACGCTCTGTCCATGTTCTACGGCGGCGAAATGCTGGTCTGGTCCGAGGGCATCTGGATGAAG
>JAFYOR010000067.1 GCA_017547805.1 Clostridia bacterium | reverse complement strand
TGCCGAGCCTCGAAGTTAAGGCTCGCCGCGTTGGCGGCGCGACCTATCAGGTCCCGATCGAGATCCGCCCGGAGCGCCGTCAGACCCTGGCGCTGCGCTGGCTGGTTGACTTCGCCCGCAAGCGCGGCGAGAAGACCATGGCCGAGCGCCTGTGCGGCGAGATCATCGACGCCAGCAACAACACCGGCGCCGCTGTCAAGCGTAAGGAAGAAATGCATCGTATGGCCGAGGCCAACAAGGCTTTCGCTCACTATCGCTGGTAATTTTCCGTGCTTCCCTGCGGCGGCTTAAGGCCGCCGCGGCTTTGACAAAAAGGAGTATTAAAACATGGCCAGAACCCATGAACTGAACATGGTTCGCAACATCGGCATCATGGCTCACATCGACGCCGGCAAGACGACCACCACCGAGCGTATTCTGTTCTACACCGGTAAGAATCGTAAGATCGGCGAGACCCATGAAGGCAGCGCGACCATGGACTGGATGGCTCAGGAGCAGGAGCGCGGCATCACCATTACTTCCGCCGCCACCACCTGCTACTGGAAGGGCCACCGTCTGAACATCATCGACACCCCCGGCCACGTCGACTTCACCGTCGAGGTTGAGCGCTCTCTGCGCGTTCTGGACGGCGCTGTTGCCGTTTTCTGTGCCAAGGGCGGCGTCGAGCCGCAGTCTGAGACCGTTTGGCGTCAGGCTGAGCACTATCAGGTTCCGCGTATGGTGTACGTCAACAAGATGGACATCATGGGCGCGAACTTCTATCGCGTCGTCGACATGCTGCACGAGCGTCTGCATGCCAACGCGCACCCGATTCAGCTGCCGATCGGCGCTGAGTCTACCTTCCGCGGCATCGTTGACCTGCTGACCATGAAGGCCGAGGTCTACTACGATGACCTGGGCAAGGACTACCGCGAGGAAGATATCCCGGCGGAAATGATGGAAGATGCGCAGCTGTACCGCGATCAGCTGATCGAGGCCCTGGCTGACATCGACGACACCATCATGGAGAAGTACATGGAGGGCGAGGAGCCGACCATCGAAGAGATGCGCGCCGCCATCCGTAAGGGCACCATCGAGTGCAAGTTCTTCGCCGTGCAGTGCGGTACCTCTTATCGCAACAAGGGCGTTCAGCTGATGCTGGATAACGTCATCAACTACATGCCGTCTCCGGTTGACATCCCGCCGGTCAAGGGCTTCGACCCGAAGACTGACGAGGAGCTGACCCGCAAGGCGGACGACAACGAGCCGTTCTCCGCGCTGGCGTTCAAGATCATGACCGACCCGTTCGTTGGCAAGCTGTCCTTCGTGCGCGTGTACTCCGGTCAGATCGCTTCCGGTTCTTACGTCCTCAACTCCACCAAGGGCAAGCGCGAGCGTCTGGGCCGTCTGCTGCAGATGCACGCCAACTCCCGTGAGGAGATTGACGAGATCCGCACCGGCGATATCTGCGGCGTTGTCGGCTTCAAGGACACCACCACCGGTGACTCCCTGTGCGACGACAAGCACCAGATCATCCTCGAGAAGA
>JAFYOR010000066.1 GCA_017547805.1 Clostridia bacterium | reverse complement strand
TCTTGTGTTAAATCCTGTATTGAACCTTGAAGTCTCCTTCAAGCTCAAAACTCATTTCGAATTGACTGTCTCTCTTAAACTGCGACTCGTGAAAATCGCAGTTCGCGTTCTTCTTGATTCTGTATCGTTTTCAAGGATCATCTGTCGCGCGAGGGGTTCTCGCTGACAGCTCAGTTATAATACCACACCATCCGACGTCTGTCAACACCTTTTTTCATCTTTTTTGAAAGTTTTTGGATCTTCTCGTTTTGCATCAAATGACAGCGTCACCCCTCTCCCGTATATCCGCGCGCCTTACATCACTCTTCTACCGTTAGCTCTCATTCCAAAGGAACATCCAAGCATTTCAGCCGCCCGCCGGCACATCAGCATACGCTCCAGAAAGATCTCAAAATAATCCATTACCGAGCAAATCTCATCATCCAGCTCAATATCCATCGTAATCATCTTCGCTTCCTTATCAACAGAGAGGCTGGAACTGACCGCCGCGTAGTTCACCCTGTCATGGATATCAAACTGCGACCGGTCCCGCCCGCGCACGCGGCTGCGGCGCACGTCGCATTTATCTGCAAGAATCAGCGCTGCCGATACCGGATCCACCGCCGTCCCCGTCTTTTCATCATGATTGCCGATGGCAGCGACGACAATGGCGATCTCCTTCGGCGCCATATGCAGATCGCGCAGAATCTGCATCGCCATCAATCCGCCATTGTGCGCATGGTCATTGCGGTTGATGCAGTTTCCAATATCATGCATGTATCCGGCAATACGCGCCAGTTCCATCTCCCGCTGCGTATATCCCAGCTTTTCCAGAATCTGAGAAGCGGTATGCGAAACCTTTGTTGCGTGAGCCAGATAGTGCTCCGTGAACCCCATTACACCGAGATTCGCATTTCCCTTCTCGATATACGCACGAATCTCCTCATTCTCCTGAATTTCCTTAAACATCAGCATTCCGCCACGCCTCCTGTCACCTTCATGTCGCCGCCAAATGTGACGGTAATCTATTCTCGATTATACCACGCGCCGCACCATGCGTAAAGCCGCCGTCTGCGTTGTTCATCAGGAAGAAAACAACACAGGCGGCGGCCCTTTTACTATCTATATATTGCGCATAAATCACGCGGAGCGCTTACGCCTTATCCGGCAGACGGTAGAGTTCCTCATAGCGCATCTCTTCCTGCTCAAACTCCTCGCGATCCACGCGGCGCATGGTATGCAGGTATTCGTGCGCATCAAACTCATCATTCGGCGCCTGGATCTGGCAGATGGCGATGTTGGAGCAGTGGTCAGCCACGCGTTCAAGATCGGTGCAGATATCGGTCAGCACGAAGCCCAGCTCAATGGTGCAATCGCCCGCCGTCAGGCGTTCGATATGGCGGCCCTTGATGGTCACATTCATATCGTCGATGCACTCTTCCAGCGGCTCGACCGACTTGGCCAAAATGGTATCGCTTTCAAGGAAACAGGTCACCGTACGATTCACGATATCACGGACTGCCTTGCTGAAAATGTGCAGCTCGCGGGAGGCATTCTCGGAAAAGGTCATCTTCTTTTCCGCCATCTCCTTGGCCGCCTTGACAAGATTCACCGCATGGTCAGAGATTCGCTCGAAATCACTGATCGAGTGCAGCAGCACGGAAAGGGTACGGCTGTCCGCGCTGGAGAGCCGCGTGCGGGAAAGCTTCACCATGTAGGTGCCCAGATTATCTTCATACTGGTCGATCCGCTTTTCCAGTGCGCAGATGCGGGCATCCGCTTCCTCAGTATAGGAATGCTCGTCAACAATGCGCAGCGCATCGCAGATCGCTTCCCGGGTCAGCTCCGCCATCCGGCGGGAAACGACGCGGCACTGCTCCACCGCCAGACCCGGCGTGGAAAGGAAGCGCTCGTCAAGGAGCTTAAAGTCGTCAGGCAGCTCCGTCTGATCGTCGTCGCGGATGGTCAGCGTCACCAGCTTCACCAGCAGCTTGCTGAAGGGCAGCCAGCAGACCGTCGCGATGACGTTGAACGTCGTATGGACCACGGCGATGCCAGCCGCACCGGCAGTATCATCAAGGAAGGCAAACGGCGCAACCGCATTGATGGCGTAGAACACCAACATGAACGCCACCGTGCCGATGAGGTTAAAGTACAGGTGCATCAGCGACGCACGGCGGGCGTTCTTGCTCGCGCCGATAGCGGAGAGCAGCGCCGTCACACAGGTGCCGATATTCTGTCCCATAATGATCGGCAGCGCCGCGGAATACTTCACCGCGCCGGTGATGCACAGCGCCTGCAGGATACCGACCGAAGCGGAAGAGGACTGAATCACCGCCGTGAGGACAAAGCCTGCGATCATGCCCAGAATCGGATTGGTGAACATGAGCAGAATGTTTGTGAACTCCGGCACATCAGCCAGCGGCTTCACCGCATTGCTCATCATCGTCATGCCGGTCATCAGAACCGTGAATCCGGCGAGGACCGTGCCGATATGGTGCTTCTTTTCGGATTTGGCAAACATCACCAGCACAACGCCCACAATCGCCAGAATCGGCGTAAAGGAAGTGGGCTTGAGCATCTGAACGAAGAAATTGCCGCCCTCAATGCCCGCCAGCGAGAGAATCCAGCTGGTCATCGTCGTACCGATATTGGCGCCCATGATGACGCCGGCCGCCTGCGTAAGCTTCATGATGCCGGAGTTAACAAAGCCGACAATCATGACCGTCGTAGCGGAAGAGGACTGGATGACAGCCGTGACCAGCGCGCCGAGCAGAACGCCCATAAGCGTATTGCTCGTCAGCTTTTCAAGAATACTTTCCATCTTGCCGCCGGAGGCGCGCTTGAGGCCCTCGCCCATGACATGCATGCCATAAAGGAAGAGCGCAAGGCCGCAAAGCATATCAAGAATTCCGAATATATCCATCGATGCAATTCTTTCCTTCTATTTGTATTGGCCACCCGGCTTCAGGCAGACCTTTACCATCTCAATAAGGTCTTGTAAAGCCACAGGCAACAGGGAGTAAAATTCTCGCAAAATGTCGGAATTCCTGCAAAAGGCTGAATGTTTTCGTTCTTTCCACAAAAAGCGGGCAGTGCCCGCCTCCACCTCCGGCATATATTGTTTGTTTTTTCGCCGCTCCCATCGCTTCCCCTCCTCTCCCTGTACGAAAAAAAGCCTTTGGAAAACTCCAAAGGCTTTGATTGCTCAATTACGGGGTGAGGCGGGTCGGGCCGCGGAAGAGGAACATGACTTCCTTGATCGTCATGCCCAGCAGCAGCATGGTCAGGCGGTCGATGCCCAGACCGAAGCCGCCGTGCGGCGGGCAGCCGTACTTGAAGAACTCAAGGTAGAACTTCACATCCTCGGCAAGGCCCTTCTCTTCAGCCTGCGCCTTGAGCTGCTCATAGCGATGCTCGCGCTGCGCGCCGGTGGTGATTTCCACGCCGCGCCAGATCAGGTCGTAGCCCTGCGGCACGCCGTTTTCATCGCGCATGTGGTAGAACGCGCGCTTGTCGGCGGAGAAATCGGTGACGAGCAGGAACTCGTGGCCAAACTTCTTCTTCGCCAGATCGTAAGCCAGATGCTCCGCCTCGGTGGTCAGGTCGCCCTTCTCCTCCTCCGGCACCTTGTAGCCAAACTCAGCCTCGAGCTCGGCATACAGGTCAGCCAGCTTCATCTGCGGGAACGGCAGCGTCGGAACCTCCAGCGGGATGCCGAAGACCTTCTCGATCTCCTCGCCGTACGCTTCCTTGACCTTGCCAAGGGCGTAGGTCAGCAGCTCCGCCTCAATCGCCATGACGTCCTGATAGGACTCGATGAAGCTGAACTCCAGGTCAAAGCCGGAGAACTCAGTGGTGTGCTTGCTGGTGAAGGACTTCTCCGCACGGAACACCGGGCCGACTTCGAAGATGCGCTCAAGGCCGGAAGCCATGGCCATCTGCTTATAGAACTGCGGGCTCTGCGCCAGATACGCGTTGCGGTCGAAGTACTTGACCTCAAACACGTCGCTGCCGGACTCGCTGGCCGCGCCGATGAGCTTGGGGGTGTGGATCTCCAGGAAGCCCTTCTCGCGCAGGAAGTCGCGCATCGCGCCGACGAGCACGGTCTGAACCTTGAAGAGGAGCTGATTCTTTTCGGTGCGCAGATCGACCCAGCGGTAGTCAATGCGCTGGTCGATGGAAGAGCGCTCATGGCCCTTGCGCGCCTCGCGGTCGATGGGCAGCGGCGCTGCGATAGACTCGACGATGATCTGCTTGGGATAAATCTCCACGCCGCCGAGCTTGACATACGGGCTGTCAACCGCCTTGCCGATGACGGTGATCACGGAGTCCGGGGTCAGGGAATTGACCGCCGCGTCCAGCGCCTCGTTCTCGCCCTTTTCCACGGTAACCTGAACCTTGCCGGTGATATCCTTGAGCACGATGAACGCCATCTTGCTCTTATTGCGGATGGTATCCACAAAACCGCAGACGCGAATCTCGTCCGCCGCGTGGACATGTGCCGCATACGTTCTTTCCATAATAATTCCCTCCATAGTTGGTGGATTCAATCCTTTATATTATACCGTCATTTCATGGCAAATCAAGCCCCTGCGGAGCAATCAGGCAAAGTTTTTCTCATTTTCCACGCCGACAGCGCAGGAAAACGCGCTCGCCGGCAAGAATTGATACAGACCCTATACCATGGAGGACATGAACATGAAAATGAAAATCCTTACTGCTGCGCTGCTCGCTTTCTGCCTGATGGCAGCCATGCTGTGCGCCGCAGCTGAATCCGAAGAAGAAGCAATGCGCACCCTCAACTTTGAGCTGGACGCCTACGGCGGTACGATCGTCTGCACGTACGCCGACGGTTCCGTGGAGGAAACCGGCGGCTGGGGCTTCTCGGTCGATCTTGAAGAGGGCGCCGTGCCGAGCATCGGCGACGTCCTCGCCGGGTTCGGCGTCACGTCCATCGGCATCATCAGCGAGGATGACGTCTTCGAGGGCTGGATGCCCTATGCGGTTGAAATCGCCGTCGATGAAGACGGCTTTGAAGACTGGACATATGTGCCTGCCGCCGACGGTGCGCTCTATTCCACCGATGAGCTGCTGGCGCTGACAGCGCCCGAGACGCAGACCGTCTACGCCGCCAAGTGGGCCGGCATCGACGCCCAGAGCTACTACGCGCAGGATGATACCGATGGCATCGAGATCTATCTGCCCAGCATCACCCTGATGGCCAACGGCGGCATGATGACGCATACGGGCGAAGAGGAATCCTACGAAGCGGACCTGTGCATTTCCACCCTTGAGCCCGGCATGACGATCAATGACGTCATGGAGCTTTCCGCCTACAGCGCTCCCGCGATGGAGGGAAAGACATTTGCCGGCTGGACGCTCTACGCCGTCGGCGGATATGAATCCTACGAGGAAGGCGACGACTTTGCCACCGAAGGCGCCCTCTGCTTTGAGGTGTTTGAAGGCTATTACAGCGTCGTCTACGATTACGAATTGATCGCAGAAGGCCTCTCCATGCAGGAGCTGGGCGAACTCGTCTGCGGCGATACGGAACTGCTGGCCATCGCCCAGTGGGAATAACACCGCGCACACCGAACAAAAGCCTCCACAACGGTGGAGGCTTTTTTGCATTTTCGCTCGATTTCCTGTGGTTGACATTCCCGTTTTGGCATAGTATAATATTATGAGCGCACGAAAAGCAAATACCCTGTACCCGTAGCTCAGTTGGATAGAGCGTCAGACTCCGACTCTGAAGGCCGTAGGTTCGAATCCTATCGGGTACGCCATGTTCCCCGCACAGTTTCGTGCGGGGTTTTTTTGATATCACCAGACAAAAGGAGCGATACATGATGAAACGCCCTCTGCGTGCGCTTGCGCTTTCTTCCCTCGCGTGCTGCCTCGTCCTGTCCCCCGCGATTGGCCAGGCAGATTCCAAGGTTGTCATCAAGCCCGAAAATGCCATCACGACCAACGGCGGCGTATTTGAGGGCTGGGGCACGAGCCTGTGCTGGTGGGCCAACCGTCTTGGCTACAGCGACAGCCTCGCCCAGCAGTCCGCCGATCTTTTCTTCGGCACGGACGGTCTGCGCTTCAACATCATGCGCTACAACATCGGCGGCGGCGACGATCCCTCCCATACGCACATCACGCGAACAGACTCCGAGGTGCCGGGCTGGCTTTTGTATCAGGAAGGCAGCGACGAACCCGTGTTTGATCCCACGGCTGATGCGCGCCAGCTCAACGTGCTTTCCCGCGCCGTGAAGGCGGCAGGCGAGGATGCGCTGGTCGAGGTATTCTCCAATTCCCCGCCGTATTTCATGACCGAAAGCGGCTGTTCCTCCGGCGCGGTGAAGGCCAAGGACAACAACCTGCGCGAAGACTGCGTGGAGGACTTTGCCGATTACCTCGCCCGCGTCACGGCATATATGAAGACCGATCTCGGCATTCCCGTGTACAGCCTTTCGCCCATGAACGAGCCCAACAGCGATTACTGGCAGGCAATGAGCTGGAAGCAGGAAGGCTGCCACGTCGATTCCGGCGAGCGGCAAAGCGCCATCCTCACCGCGACTGCCGCCGCCATGGCGCGCCGCGGACTTGACGACGTGATCCTCGCGGCGAGCGATGAAACCAGCCCGCAGCTCGCCTTCGTCGCCTACCGCGCGTATTCGCCGGAAGCCAAGCAGGCTGTCGGGCGCATCAACACCCACACCTACTCCGACAAGAGCGCAACCGCGCTGGCGAATCTGGCCAAAAAGGAAGGCGTCAATCTCTGGATGAGCGAAGTGGACGGCGACGGCATTGCCGGCAAGAACGCCGGAGAGATGGGCTCGGCGCTCTGGCTTGGCAAGAAGATCATTTCCGACATCGGCAAGCTCCATCCCAGCGCATGGGTCATGTGGCAGGTTGTCGACAACCATATCTCCAGCGAAGGCATGAACGGCAACAAGGATTACGGTATGGTCGACACGCTCAAGGGCTTCTGGGGCGCCGCCGTTGCCGACCATGACAACGACGCCATCGTTCTGACCCAGAAATACTACGGTCTGGGTCAGTTCACCCGCTACATCCGCCCGGGCAGCACGCTCATCACCTGCGGCAGCGAAGCCCTCGCCGCCTACAACCCGCAGGACCGCACGCTGAGCGTCGTGCTCCTCAATACCGCCGCCAAGGAAAACACCGTCACGGTCGATCTTTCAAAGCTCTCCGCTCCGGGAACCTCCGCGCAGGTCATCCGCACCAGCGGCTCCATGGCCAGCGGCGAACACTGGGCGCCGCAGCCTGATCTGACAGTTGAAGACAAGCGCGTGTGCGCTGTGCTGCCCGCGAATTCCATCGCGACGCTGATCATCTCCGACGTTTCTCTGTAAGCGGACAAGGTCCGCCCTCCCATCCGAAACGCTCGCCCGCGCTCTTTCCGGCGCGCACGCGGCTGAAGGTTTTGCGCAATTTCCTATTTAACAAACAAGCACCATCGCGTTCCATTCGGATTGCGATGGTGCTTTTCTATACAGCTCACGCTGATGCTTCCGGTTTACAGCACGATATCTCCCGGACGATAGCCAACCGGCAGCGGCTCTTCCTCCACGAAGGAAAACTCCACATCCCGCAGCACGGCCAGGAACGCTTCGCACGGAATGCGCGGGAACTCGCACGCGTAGCTGCTCGCGCCGAACCAGCCGCCCTCCTTGGCGCGCAGATTCAGGTCGCGCGCAAACTTGGTGTAGTTGTCGCAGTCATGCACGGTGACAGGCCAGTTTTCCTCCGCCGCCATCTTCATGATCATGAACGTGATCTCATGGCTGATGATCGGGGAAAGGTATCCCTGACGGCACATGTACATGTTTTCGCCCATGTAGTTGGCCAGATTGTTGGGATTGAGGTGCAGCTCGGCACAGTTGATGAAATCAAGCCCGGTCGCCAGCAGCTTTTCCTTCTTGGGCAGGAAGGACGCAAGGAATTCGCGCGTCATCGGCGTCTCCACGCCGACCTGCGGGATGTATTTTTTCGCGATGGCGATGGCGTCGATCACCTTGTCCGCGCAGTTGCTCGCGCCAAGGTTAAAGCGCAGCTCATTGAGGCCCGCCTCGCCCAGCAGCCGCAGGTTTTCTTCCGTGCAGAGCAGGCCGTTGGTATACATGTGCTGATGAATACCGGCGTCCGCAAACTTGCGGATGATCCCATAGTACTTTTCAATCTCCATGAACGGCTCAAGGTAGACATAGGAAATGCCGGTGGGCCTGTTGCCCATGGTCAGCAGCAGATCGATGTCCCGCTCATAAAACTTCGTGCCGCCGATTTCCCACATGCCTTCGCCGATGGGCGCAATGCGGTCAAGCTCGCCGTAGTTATAGCAAAACTTGCACTGAATGTTGCATTTGTTCGTCTTGCGGATGGCGGAAAGACCCGTGCCCATCAGGCAGCTTTTGCAGCCCTTGGGGAAATTCTCGTCGGGACCCACGTAGAGCGTGCGCCCCTCAAGGGACTTCAGCCCCGGAATCTGCGCCTTCAGCGCGTCGTTGCGCGCCTCCACGGCGGTCTCAATCTGCGCAAGGGTCGCAAGGATAATCTCCTGCTGATGCGGCAGAATCTCTTCTCCTTCCGGCAGCTCGGCAAAAAACTCAAGCCACATCAGGGCGTCTTTCTTGGAAATCTTCATATGTTCAGCCTCCGGATCATTGACATTGAATCAGCGCGCGCTCACAGCGCAAAGCTGTCAAAAATGTAGAAATCAAAATCGCCCTTAACCTGCTCGTAATGCGCAGGATCGCGCAGCGTCCACGCGGCGGTCTTCGCGCCCAAAGCTCTGCACAGGTTCAGCGACACGCTGCCAGCGTCGCTGTACTTGTAGGAAATAAAGTCCGGGCGGGTGACAACGTTGGCCAGCAGATATGTCATCGCATAATGCGACGGGCTCTTGCGGTACTTTTCCTGCTTATAAAACTGCTGAGCCAGCTGACCGCGTGCGACGTCCGGCGCGTTCTTCTTGTACCACATGAGCGCCAGCGGATGGAAGCTCTGGATGGCATACGCGCCGTCATAGTCCTTGAGCTGTTCATGGCCCAGCTCGCAGACGAGGTCGTCCACCCTGTCCATCTTGTATTCCACCAGCACCGGCACCTGGCCGTCAATCAGTCCAAGCGCCTCCTCAAGCGTGGGGATGGTTTCCTGCGTGCCAAAGAGCTTCATCGCCTTGAGCTCCTCCGCCGTGTAGTCCCAGATTTTTCCCTCTACGCCGCACATGCGCGAAAGGTTCGCGTCGTGGAAGACCATCGCCACGCCGTCGCGGCTGGGCTGCACGTCCAGCTCGATCGCGTAGCCCGCGTCAATCGCCGCTTGAAACGCAGGCAGCGAGTTTTCCGGCACGCCCGCTTCGTTGTTAAAGAAACCGCGGTGCGCATAATGATACCCTTCCATCGCGGACATGTCGGGTTTTTTCAGCATGCGCGGCGCGATCAGAAAAAGATACAGCGCAAAAAGCGCAAGGAACACAATCAGAAGAATGATCAGCGTCTTTTTCATATACACAACCCCTGAAAATCATACTGCGGTCATTATATCATGTTTTTTCCCGGCAGGCAACGACGACGGGGTTCTCGCCATTTCCCAAATTAAAAAAAGCGCGCAGTGCGCACTCCCACTTCCGCCGAGTCTGCGTGATATGCAGCATGGCGCACGCGAGCGATTTCACGCAATTTCCCATGCGACCAAAAAAGCCGGATTTCTCCGGCTGTTAAGTTCAACAGAATCAACGCTTGTTTTTCGTCTTTCCAAGCTGAGAAAAGGACGGCGCATTCAGCTTTCCTGTGAACGCAGCGTTTCGAAGATAGAGACTTCCGCTTACATATTCAACATGAGCAATCATCGCGGACGGCATATGCCCGTTATCATTCATGTAATTGAACAACTCAACGCATTCCCGAAGCCCTATCGCCGCTCTGTTGCCAGTCAGGCGAAGGCTTTCGCCTCTTATCGCCTTAATCACATAAATCCTCTTCTTCAGCATATCCCCATCGCTTAGGATTTCGTCCAGCTGTTTGAAGAGCTTCCCCATCGGCAAATACACGCCGTTCACGCACAGAGGAGCAACGCTGACGTGCTTTCCGCTGCACAGGGTAATGGTGTCGCGATGGTCTGCAAAGACGCTTTGCGGAATGGGCGCGCTGCCGAGGTCGTATTCCGCTCCGTTATTGCCGGCAATTGCATCGCTGTCAAATCCCATGGCATTGAGCTTATTAACAACTTCCAGAAAACAAGTCTGACCAAAGCCTGGAGCCCGCTTCAGTCTGCTCACTCCAGCCAGAAGAATGTCCGCAGCACACCGATATCCCATGCGTTCAAGGCAGGCAGTCGTACGTTGGCTCAGCTTCAATTCCTTCATTGTGACATGCGTTAAAAGCTTCTGGAATCCGAAATCGCTTTTTCCCGCAAGCTGCGCATGGGGCGTCAGCCTCGGATACGTCTTTGCGCAATAAGGACAGGATCCGCTGAAAGCATTCACAGAAAAGACCTTTCGGCAGGAGGAATTGGTGCATCTTTTCTTCATGCAGATTCTCCTTTCGGTCGGGTCGTTTTTCTCGTGTGGCATCAGGTCGATTGTTTACATTGGGCCGGCGGACGTGCCTTCGGACACGTTTTCCTGCCGCGGCAGGCCGCCGTACGGGTCGCAGTGTCTTTTCTGCAATCCTCTTTCAGATGATCCCAGCGGATGTGGACGGTGCTTTTTTGGGGGTCCATCTCCAATCCCCTGCAAGGGATTTCTATGACCTTCCCTCATACAGCCGTTTCGGAGCGCCTGTCGCGCGAACGAAACGATTCTCCCAGCCTCGGACGAAAAAAGGGGCATCATGCAATCGTCTCGTCGGATGTGGGTGCGGGCACAGCCCGCCTCCGGAGCGCCTGTTGCGCGTGCGGAGCCATTTGAGGCAAGGCAAAGCGAAGTGGGTGCGGGCACAGCCCGATACGCTCCTTTAGCCATGCATTGCATCTTGTTCCTGCCCAAGTCGGGCTCCGGAGCGCTTGTTGCGCGTGCGGAGCCATTTGAGGCAAGGCGAAGCGAAGTGGGTGCGGGCACAGCCCGAAGCCCCCCTTTAGCCATGCATTGCGTCTTGTTCCTGCCCAAGTCGGGCTCCGAAGCGCTTGTTGCGCGTGCGGAGCCATTTGAGGCAAGGCGAAGCGAAGTGGGTGCGGGCACAGCCCGCGCGATGTGGGTGCAGGCACAGCCCGCTCGCTCCTGATGAAACCCTTTCTGCCGGCTTTCGCCATACAGCTGCACACAAAACCGATATTCCGCCATCAATGAGCCCGATAATGCCGGTCGCTAGCCGACACCCCGCTGCCCTCCGCTTGCGCGGCAATAGGAAGAGGACTGCTTACCCCCAACGTTCACCTGCCAAAGGAATGCCGATAAGGCTACTTGTACGGGATTTCTGTCTTATACCGCCGCCCTCGCTGGCGACATTCAACGGCAACCGGCTTGCCTTGAGCATTTTCCATTGGTTTATGCGGTTTACGAG
This sequence comes from Clostridia bacterium, assembly GCA_017547805.1. Classification (GTDB taxonomy): domain Bacteria; phylum Bacillota; class Clostridia; order Christensenellales; family Aristaeellaceae; genus Ventricola. The sequence goes on along the minus strand of JAFYOR010000066.1, from coordinate 12,715 downwards.
GCCGCACCCCGGATGGATTCTTCCTCCACAGGAGGCGTCTATTGCGCCGGCGACAGGATCCCTGCGTTTCGGTTCCCCGCTTTGCTGCACTGCGTACATTGGATTGGCGGTGTCCGCCTGCGCAGCGGAAATTGTTCCCCGCTGCAGGATAAACGCCGGCAGGTATCCCTGCGGCGTCAGCCTCCATCGAACGCATCCCGGACGCTTGAAGGGCGTTTTTTTCACCGGGGTGCAGAAAGGGTTTCATCAGAAGCGGCGCAGGTTTTTTCCTTTGGGCATGACCTGCCGGAAGCGTAGAAACGCTGCGACCCGGTTTGCTTTAATCATCCAAGCCCAAAGGCTGTCCGCATCCGCTGCTGCGTAAGAAATGAACCCATCCCAACCGCTCTGACCGCTTTCACGATACCGACCAGAGCTTCAGGAATATTTCAGCCATCCGGAAGGACGCTGCCAGAAAGCGGGAGAGCGACTCCCGCCGGGGCGTCCTGCGGCGTTGCACCGCGAATTTCCGGTAAGGATTGGTTACCTCAAGCTTTCACAGTTCCTCCGGCAAATCAAACTCAGAACCTTCTGACGATCACACAATGCATGATGAAATCCCGGAGTTTCCATTCTGCTACTCGTGCAAAGCGGCGCCTTATACGACCCCTTCAGGCCTTCACTGGAAACCGGATTGTTTCGTGTTCCCACTACCCGGGAGCGCTGGGCATGCGCTCCCTCTTCTCCGCGGCTGCCTGCCGCGGGCGTCACGGGTTATTCCGCCCTTTCGGGGCGGCGTCTATTGCTCCGGCGACGTCGCTTTCGCTTTATCCCTGCACCCCTCCGGCACGGCGCCGCATCATATGCCTTGCGGCTTTCCAAAACAAGACTCGCGCCTGCTTCAAGGGGACTGGCTGCGGGTATCCTCGCAGCTTTCCCCCGATGCCGACTGATCCGCCGTCATCCCGACGGATGTCTTCGCCTCTCAGAACGGCTGGCGACCGTTTATGCACTGAGTTCCAGAGCGGCTGGGATGGATTCATTTCTTTTTATCCATATGTTCAGTTGTCAAGGAGACGACCGGGACTGTTCCCCTGTCGATGACGAGAGTATAACACGGCACAATCAGCCCCATGTCGCATGCGATGCGACTATGCGGGCTGTGCCCGCTTCCACTTCGCTTCGCCTTGCCTCAAATGACTCCGCACGCGCAACAGGCGCTCCGGAGCAGAAACAAAGCGCAATACATGGCTAAAGAGATACGTTGAGCTGCCGCCCAAACCCGCCTGGGGATTTCATCCCCAAACCCCTTCTTCGCTTCGCGCAAAATGAAGCAATATCAGAGTAAAACAAAAACCGGACTTCCCGCAGGAAGTCCGGACTGTTTGTCATGAAACTGCATTGAGCAGCCCATTCAATCGGTCGTGGCGTGGGAAAGGTTCCCCCGTCCACCAGCTTGATTTTAGAAGCTCTTGGCGACCTTGACGATGTTCTCCGCGCACAGGCCGAACTGCTTGAGCAGCGCCAGCGCCGGACCGGAGTGACCAAACTCGTCCTGCACACCAATGCGGCGCAGCGGCGTGGGAAGCTTCTCGCTCAGCAGAGAAGCAACCGCCTCGCCCAGACCGCCGATCACGCTGTGCTCTTCGCAGGTGACGACCTTGCCGCACTCGCGCGCAGCCTTGAGGATGAGCTCCTCATCCAGCGGCTTGATGGAGCAGATGTTGATCACGCGGGCAGCAACGCCTTCCGCCTTGAGCTGCTCGGCAGCGATGAGCGCTTCGTTGACCATCAGGCCGGTCGCGACGATCGCAACGTCATTACCTTCGGTCAGCTGCTCGCCCTTGCCGATTTCAAAGGTGAAGTTTTCTTCATCATGGAAAACCGGAACCGCCAGACGGCCAAAGCGCAGATACACCGGGCCTTCATGCGCGTAGGCAGCCTTGACCGCAGCGCGCGCCTCGACGTCGTCCGCCGGGGAAAGCACGACCATGCCCGGGATGGAGCGCATGAGCGCAAAATCCTCGCAGCACTGATGGGACGCGCCGTCTTCACCGACGGAAATACCGCCGTGGGTCGCGCCGATCTTGACGTTCAGCTTCGGATAGCCAACGGAGTTGCGGACCTGCTCAAAGGCACGGCCGGCAGCGAACATCGCAAAGCTGGAGGCAAAGGGCACCATGCCCATCGCTGCCATACCGGCAGCCGCAGCCACCATGTTGCACTCGGCAATGCCGCAGTCGATGTGACGATCCGGGAACGCCTTCTTGAAAACGCCGGTCTTCGTCGCGGCAGCGAGGTCAGCGTCCAGTACGACAAGGTTATCATGCTCTCTGCCCAGTTCAACCAGCGCAGCGCCGTAGCTGTCGCGGGTGGCAATCTTCTTCACTTCGCTCATTTTGCCGCCTCCAGTTCCGCCATCTGCGCGCGCAGCTCAGTCATGGCCTTTTCATACTCGGCATCGTTGGGGGCCTTGCCGTGCCAGCCGGCTTCGTTCTCCATGTAGCTGACGCCCTTGCCCTTGGTGGTCTTCATCAGGATGACGGTGGGCTTGCCGCAGGTCTTGTGGAAGACGTCAAACGCCGCCTCAATCGCATCAAAATCATGGCCGTCGATGGTGACGACGTTGAAGCCGAAGGCTTCCATCTTCGCATCCACCGGTTCGGTGTTCATGACGTCGGCAGTTCTGCCGTCGATCTGCAGACCGTTAAGGTCGATGATCGCACAGAAGTTGTCCAGCTTATAGTGTGCGGCAAACAGGAACGCTTCCCAAACCTGACCCTCGGCAATCTCGCCGTCGCCCAGCAGGGTGTAAACACGCACGGCGTCCTTGCCCATGAGCTTGGCCGCCTTCGCCATGCCCGCAGCCACGGACACGCCCTGACCCAGGGAACCGGTGCTCATGTCAACGCCCGGCACGGTGTTCATGTTCGGATGGCCCTGCAGATAGCTGCCGATGTGACGCAGCGTCAGCAGATCGCTGACCGGGAAGAAGCCGCGATGTGCCAGCGCAGCATACAAGCCCGGCGCGGTGTGGCCCTTAGAGAGCACAAAACGGTCACGATCGTCCCACTTGGGCTGCGCGGGATCGATGCGCATCTCCTGATTATACAGATAAGCGAACATCTCGGCGGCGGAAAGGCTTCCGCCCGGATGACCGGCCTTTGCGCTGTGGGTAGACTCGATGATCCCCATGCGGATATTGCACGCAGCAACCGCAAGGGCATGCTTTTGGGTATTGGTCATGATAACACCTCTTGGATGATTATTTGCCAAAGACTTTCGTGTAGTCCGCCTTAAACTTCTCAATGCCGATATCGGTCAGCGGGTGCCTGAGCATCTGCTTGATCACACCGTAGGGAACGGTCGCGATATCCGCGCCAGCCAGCGCACAGTCGACCACATGGATCGGATTGCGCACGGAAGCAGCGATAATCTGCGTATCGATATCGGGATAATTCATGAAGATATCGGCAATGGAACGGATCAGCTCGATACCCGGCTGACCGATGTCGTCAAGCCGTCCAAGGAAGGGGCTGACATACGTCGCGCCGGCACGCGCGGCAAGCAGCGCCTGCGCGGCAGAAAAGATGAGCGTGCAATTCGTGGGAATCCCTTCGGCAGAAAGCACCTTGATGGCCTTGAGCCCCTCGGCGGTCATCGGGATTTTTACGACCATGCGCTCGGGATTGAGCGCATAGATCTCGCGCCCCTCCCGGATCATGCCTTCGGCGTCCTCGGTCGTGGCTTTCACCTCGCCGGAGATCGGTCCGTCAATAAAAGAAGCGATTTCCGCAAGCGTTTCTGCGTAGTCCCTGCCTTCCTTGGCAATAAGACTGGGATTCGTGGTGACACCGGCAATGACGCCCATGTCGTTGGCTTCGCAGATTTCCTTCACATTTGCGGTGTCAATGTAAAACTTCATACAGCCCATCCTTTCTGATATTATCCGGCATTGACAACTTTGTCAAGAGGAAGCGAACCATAAGTATTGCTGTTGATCCACAGATGATGCTGTTTCTTCTTCCATTTCCCGGAACTCCCGATAAACGGAACCGCTGCAAATCATCGTGCGCTGCGAAAAACACCCTCATTCAATCATCCCGGAATACCGGGGCAGACATCGCCTGCCCCTATTCCTACCCAAATCGCTCCGCGCGTTTCCGAGGGGCCTCCGCCCGAAGGAAACGTGACGTAGGCCTCATGCGCAATAATACTGTCCCGCGCTTAACCCTCTTCGGATGCGGGGGCGGGCACAGCCCGCCTCCGACCCGAATCTGCACGTTTCCGAGGGCCCTCTGCCCGAAGGAAACACCGTATCGGCCTCGTACGCAATAATACTGTCCCGCGCTTAACCCTCTTCGGAAGTGGGTGCGGGCACAGCCCGCCTCCGACCCGAATCTGCACGTTTCCGAGGGCCCTCTGCCCGAAGGAAACACCGTATCGGCCTCGTGCGCAATAATACTGTCCCGCGCTTAACCCTCTTCGGAAGTGGGTGCGGGCACAGCCCGCTGTCCGTAGTATGCGTTGGGACCATGCTTGCGCATGTAGTGCTTGTCCATGACGTGCTTGGGCGCGGGCGCAGCGGCGGGGTTAATCAGGCGCGTGTATGCCGCCATCTTGCAAACCTCCTCGAGCACGACGGCATGATACACCGCCTGCGCAGGATTCTTGCCCCAGGTGAACGGTCCATGGCTGTGACAGATCACGCCCGGCGTGGCAACCGGATCAATGGCAAGCGCCGCGAACTTCTCGACGATCACCTTGCCGGTGTTCTTCTCATAGTCCTCGTCAAGCTCCTCCTGCGTCAGATGGCGCGCACAGGGAATCGGTCCGTAGAAGTAATCCGCATGCGTCGTGCCATAGCAGGGGATGTCCTCCCCCGCCTGCGCCCAGCCCACGGCATACGGGCTGTGCGTATGCACGATGCCGCCCAGCTGCGGAAACGCCTTGTACAGCTCCAGATGCGTCTTCGTGTCGGAGGAGGGATTGAGCGTTCCCTCAACCTGCTCGCCGTCAAGCGTCAGCACGACGAGATCCTCCGGCCTGAGCGTCTCGTAATCAACGCCAGACGGCTTGATCACGACAAGCCCGCTCTCCCGGTCGATGCCGGAAACATTGCCCCAGGTGTAGGTAACCAGCCCCCTGCGCGGAAGCTCCATGTTCGCCTCATATACAGCCTGCTTGAGTTTTTCCAGCATATCTCTTACCTCAGCTTCCACGCCAGATCCGCAAGGAACAGATCCTTTTCAAGGCTCTCGACCGTCGTGTCCTTCGTGATATGCACGTATTCAATGCCCATGATGTTCGCCCAGTCCTTCATCTGCTCGGCGGTCACATCGTAAGAGAGCACCGTGTGGTGCGCGCCGCCGGCGGTAATCCAGCATTCCACGCCCGTCGTCAGGTTCGGCATCGCTTCCCACATCACGCGCGCAACCGGCAGATTCGGCATCTCCATGATCGGCTTGACGCACTTGATGTCCTGCACAATCAGGCGCATGCGTCCGCCCATGTCGATCAGGCTGGCGACAATCGCGTCGCCCTCGCGGCCTTCAAAGACAAGACGCGCCGGATCCTTCTCGTTCATGCCGATGCCCAGATGGTGCGTTTCAATCCGCGGACGGCCGGCCGCCACGCTCGGGCAGACCTCCAGCATGTGCGCGCCAAGGGACAGGCGCTGGCCTTCCACCAGATGATAGGTGTAGTCCTCCATGAAGGTCGTGCCGCCGGTCTTGCCCTCGGCCATCGCCTTCATGATCGCGGTCATCGCGGAAACCTTCCAGTCGCCCTCGCCGCCATAGCCGTAGCCAAGCGCCATCAGGTGCTGGGAGGCCAGACCCGGCAGCTGCTCCATGCCGTAAAGATCCTGGAAGGTATTGGAGAAGGCCATGCAGCCCTCGCGCTCCAGCATCTTCTTCATCGCGATTTCTTCGCGCGCCTGGTAGCGGATCGCTTCAATGTTCTCCGTCGCGATATCATACGCCGCCTTGTATTCCTCCATCAGCGCGTCGATCTCTTCCTGCGTGACGGCGTTCATTTCCTTCACCAGATCGCCGACAGCCCATGTATTGACCTGCCAGCCCAGCTTCGCCTGCACCTCGACCTTATCGCCTTCGGTGACGGCAACTTCGCGCATGTTATCGCCAAAGCGCATGACCTTCAGCTCCCGGGAGAAGGCAGCGCCGATGCAGGTGCGCATCCATTCGCCGAGGCGCTTCTGGACGGATTCTTCCTTCCAGTAACCGGCGATCACCTTGCGCGGCATACGCAGGCGCGCGGCGATGAATCCGTGCTCACGGTCGCCGTGCGCAGCCTGATTCAGGTTCATGAAGTCCATGTCGATCTCGTCGTTGGGGATCTCCAGGTTATACTGCGTGGCGAGGTGGCAATAGGGCTTTTGCAGGTTCACAAAGCCATTGATCCACATCTTGGAGGGAGAGAACGTGTGACACCAGGTGATGATGCCAGCGCACTTCTTATCGTAGTTCGCCTCGGCAACGATGTCGCGGATCTGCGCGTTGCTCATCGCCGTGACCTTATATACCAGCTTGCAGGGCAGATTGCCGGAGGCGTTGAGGACGTCCGCCATCTCGGCGGCGCGCTTGGCGACGGTATCCAGCACTTCCTGTCCGTACAGGTCCTGACTGCCGACGACAAACCAGAATTCATACTGCTTCATGCTCATAACGAAAACCGCTCCTTTGCTTCGTATCATGTGATATCAGATTCAAACCTTAATACGCGATGCGTCATGGGGATGACGTTGGGCTGCCGCCCAAACCTGCTTGGGGATTTCATCCCCAAACCCCAACAAGGGATTTCATCCCTTGACCCATCTTCGCTTCGCGCGGGATAAAGCTGTTATGCTTTAAGAAAGTGCGATCAGTTCAGATGCTCAACGGCGGCGCACTCGGCCTTGAGCGCCTTGACAAACAGCGCGGTATACGCGTCCAATCCCTTAACATCCGCCTCTTCCGGCTGCGCGGTGACCGTTTTGGCGCCGGCGAAGACGTTTTCATTGAGGTACGCCTCCAGCGTCTGTCCATCCTTCTTATGGATGCGGTACGCAGCCAGCAGCGCCATGCCCCACGGGCCGCCCTCGCCTGCGGTCTCCATCACGGAAACCGGCGTGTTCAGGCAGGCGGCGAGGATCTTCTGACCCGCCAGCGGGGTCTTGAAGTAGCCGCCGTGACCCAGCAGCGAATCGATCTTCACGTTCTCGCCTGCGAGGATATCCATGCCCAGCTTCAGGCTCACCATCGCGCCCGCAACGAGGCTGCGGGAGAAGTTGGCAAAAGAAAGCGCGGCATCCGGCGTGCGCAGCATCATCGGTCGGCCTTCATTGAGCCCCACGACCGGCTCGCCGGAGAAGAGCGGAACATTGATCACGCCGCCGCAATCCTTTTCACCCGCCAGCGCGCTGTTAAAGATCGCCGTGTAGATGTCGCCCATGGACACCTTCGCGCCCGTCGCCTCGGCAAATCCCCTGAGCATGCCCGCCCAGGCGTTGATATCGCTGGTGCAGTTGTTGCAGTGAACCATGGCGACCGCCTTGCCCGTCGGGGTGGTGACCATATCGATTTCCGGATAGACCTTAGACAGCGCCTTTTCCAGCACGATCATCGCAAAGACGGACGTGCCGGCGGAAACATTGCCTGTGCGCACGGCAACGGCATTCGTCGCGGTCATGCCGGTGCCCGCGTCGCCCTCGGGCGGCGCGATGGGCGCGCCGGCTTCAAGCGCGCCGGTCGGATCCAGCAGCTTCGCGCCTTCGGCGGTCAGGCAGCCGGCGTCCTCGCCTGCCATGAGCACCTTGGGCAGGATATCGCGGAGCTTAAAGGCATAGCCCTTTTCCGCCGCCTTCGCATCGAAGCGATCGACCATGCCCTGATCGTAGTCGCCAGTCTCGCTGTCGATGGGGAACATGCCGCTCGCCTCGCCCACGCCCAGCGCCTGCACGCCCGTCAGCTTCCAGTGGACATATCCCGCCAGCGTCGTCAGGTGCGCAAGCTGCGCAAGATGCGCTTCCTTCCTGAGCATCGCCTGATACAGATGCGCAATGCTCCAGCGCTGGGGAATGTTGAAGCCCAGCAGCGCCGTGAGTTCCTCCGCCGCTTCTGCGGTCATGGTGTTGCGCCAGGTGCGGAATTCGCAGATGGCATTCCCCGCCGCGTCAAAGGGCAGGTAGCCATGCATCATTGCGGAGAAGCCAAGCGCCGCAAGCTTCGTCAGCTTCGCGCCGTACTTTTCTTCCACATCCTTGCAAAGGTTGGCGTAAGCGTCCTGAATACCCGCCCACACATCGTCAAGATGATACGTCCAGACGCCGTTTTCAAGCCTGTTTTCCCATGTATGATCGCCGGAAGCGATGGGCGCGTGATCCGCGCCGATCAGAACAGCCTTGATGCGCGTGGAACCCAGCTCAAGTCCGAGAACTGCCTTGCCCTGTTCGATATATTGTTTCATGTCGTTATCCTTTCTCATGCAGGAATCAGATTGCTGATCGATAGCCTGCCATCAATTTGATGCGATTTGAAGCACGCGTGAACAAAAACCGGCGGAAGCGTCTGCTTTCCGCCGGAAATCGGGCGGCCGTGAAAGCTGCCGTCAGGTTTCTTTTTTCTTCGGCCCTTTCTTCTTGCGTCCGGAGCTGGTCATGACGATCTGCTGCAGCGCAACGAAGAGCAGCACCAGCGCGCCGGTGATGATCTTGCCCCACCAGGAGGAAAGCGTGCCGTTGAAGGTGATCAGCGCCGGGATGACAGCCTTGAGCAGCACGCCGAAGAACGTGCCGACCATGTAGCCAACGCCGCCGGAGAGAAGCACGCCGCCGATGACCGCGGCGGAGATGACGTCCAGCTCGCCGCCCTGCAGCGCAAGGTTCCAGCCGGACTTGACATACAGGGAATAGGCGATGCCCGCCAGCGCAGAGCAAAGACCGTTGAAGCCATAAACCATCATCTTCGTGCGGTCAACCGGCAGACCCATCAGGCGGGCGGACTGCTCATTGCCGCCGACTGCATAAACATTGCGGCCAAAGCGCGTCTTCTGCAGGATATAGGTGCCGATGAGAATCATCACGATGAACATCACGACGTTCAGGTTGATGTAGGCGACGGGCTTGATCTTGACCCACTCGCCCGCGTCATTGAGCTTCATGAAGTAGATCTTCCAGCCGGCCAGCTTGTCGATCAGATCGTTGTCGATGGAGATCGAGTCACGGCTGATGAGCGAGCAGACGCCGCGCGCCAGGAACATACCCGTCAGCGTTGCGACGAACGGCGGAATCTTGAGGTAGGTGACCATTGCGCCCATGGCAAGACCGAGGGCAATCGCCACCACGATGGCAAACGCCATGCACACAAACGGATGAATATTCAGGATTGTCGTGCCGTAGGCAATGAACATGCCGGTAAGCGAGGCAACCGCCGCAACGGACAGGTCAATGCCGCCGGTGATGAGAACCATCGTCATGCCGACAGCGGAGATGCCAATGTACGCATTATCCACGAAGAGCATCGCGAACGTGCGCAGCTTGGTAAATCCCTTGTTGCCGTAGACCACGGCGCCGAAAATATAGATCGCAAGGAAGATGCCGATCGTTGCGAGCACCATGAGGTATTTGGGATTGGTAATGAAGTTGATGAACCGATTGCTCTTTTTCTTATCCATGGAGCTCACCTGCCTTCTGCTTGCGCGCATTGCGCGTGGCCAGCCACTTGCCAACCGGCTCGGACTGGATGACGATAACAACGAGGATAATCGCGGCCTTGAACGCCATGATCGATTCGGACGTGATGCCGAAGTAATAGACCAGCGTCGTGATCGTACGGATGATGATGGAACCGACGATCGTGCCCGTCAGGGAGAACTTGCCGCCGGTCATGCTCGTGCCGCCCAGAACAACCGCAAGAATCGCGTCCATCTCATAGTTGAGACCCGCGTTATTCGAGTCGCAGGAGGAAATGCGGCTGGAGTAGATCAGGCCGGCGATGCCGGAGAGGAAGCCCGTCAGGGTGTAGACGATCATGATGATTTTATCGGACTTAAGGCCCGTGACGCGGGAAGCGTTCGGGTTGATGCCGACGGATTCAACGAACGTACCAAAGGCCGTCTTGCGCACGAAGATCATGACGACCGCACACACGACGATCGTGATGATGATCGGGAACGGGAGACCAAGCATGGAACCCTGACCGATGAAGCGGAACGGCGTATAGCCGGTGGTGAACTGCTTGCCGTTGGTTGCAATCTGCGCGATGCCGCGGCCGGCAACCATCAGGATCAGCGTCGCGATGATCGGCTGCAGCTTGAACTTGCCGATGAGCACGCCGTTAAACAGACCCATGAGCGTGCAGATGATCAGCGGAACGACGATGACGAGAATGAACGGATACACCGTGTAGTCGCCGGGCGTGGGATAAACCGTGACGTCCCAGCGCAGGAACTTGAGCGCAAACGCGCCCGCCACGGCAACCAGCGCGCCAACGGAAATATCCGTGCCGCCCAGCGCAATGACCATCGTCATGCCCATGGCGATGATGGTGATCTCCGCAGAACGGTTGATGATGTCGATGATGGAGCCATAGAGCATGCCGGTGGTCTGGTTGTATTCGATCTTGAAGAAGCTCGGTTCCAGAATGCCGGCGATAACCAGGATCAGCAGCTCGGCAATGACCGCCCATGTCAGCTTGCTTTTGAAGATGGATTCTTTGCTCTTCATGCGGTCTCACCGTCCTTTTCGCCAGCAATGATCTTCATGATATCCGCCTGTGTGCAGCCTTCTCCGTTGAGCTCGCCTGCCTTCTTGCCGTCGCGCATGACGATGATGCGGTTGGAGCAGCGGATGATTTCATCCAGCTCCGAGCTGATGAAGATGATGGACATGCCCTCTTCACACATTTCCAGCATCAGGCGCTGGATTTCCGCCTTCGCGCCGACGTCGATGCCGCGCGTCGGTTCGTCAAGGATCAGAAGATCCGGCTCGGTCGCCATCCAGCGGGCAAGGATGACTTTCTGCTGGTTGCCGCCGGAAAGCTCGCGGATCTTCTTCTCCGCATCCGGCGTGGCAATCGCCAGCATTTTGATGTACTTCTCCGCCAGCTCGTCCTGTTCCTTGCGGCTCATCGGCTTCATCATGCCGCGGCGCGCCTGCAGGGCAAGGGCGATGTTCTCGCGGATGGTCAGATCGCCGATGATGCCGTCGCGCTTTCTGTCCTCGGGACAGAAGGCGATCTTGCTCATGATGGCGTCCATCGGCTCGTTGATCTTCACCGTTCTGCCGTCGATCTTGATGGTGCCGTCCTGCAGTCTGGAAACGCCGAAGATCATTTCCGCCGTTTCCGTGCGGCCGGAGCCAAGCAGGCCGGCAAAGCCGAGCAGCTCGCCCTTCTTCTGGCTGAAGGAAATGTTCTCCACCTTGCCGGGCACGCCGATATGGTCGGCTTCCAGCATCATGCCTGCGCCGTCCTTCTGCGCCGCACGCTTGAGGTCAAAGATGTCGTCAAGGTCTTTGCCGATCATGTTGGAGACCAGCTCAAGCTTGGTGATTTCGTTGGCATTGTATACACCGATCAGGCGGCCGTTGCGCAGGACCGTCATCCTGTCGCTCATTTCAAACACCTGATCAAGGAAATGCGTAATGAAGATGATGCCAAGGCCCTGCGCCTTCAGATCGCGCATGACGTCAAACAGACGCTCGACCTCCGCGCTGTCCAGAGAGGAAGTCGGCTCGTCCAGAATGAGCACCTTTGCATCGACGTCCACCGCGCGCGCGATGGAAACCATCTGCTGAATGGCGGTGGAATACTGAGAAAGCGGACGGGTTACGTCGATATGGACGTGGAAGCGTTCAAGCAGCTCGGCGGAGCGCTTGTTGATGGTCTTCCAGTCGATCTGTCCGCGCTTCATCGGCTGGCGTCCGATAAAGATATTCTCCGCAACGGAGAGGTTGTCGCACAGGTTGATCTCCTGGAACACGGTCGAAATGCCAAGATCCATGGCATTTTTCGGGTCGGTGGGGCGGATTTCCTTGCCCTCAAGTTCAATCTTGCCCGCGTCCATCTTATTGACGCCGGTCAGGCACTTGATGAGGGTCGATTTGCCCGCACCATTCTCGCCCAGCAGCGCGTGGACTTCGCCGCGGCAGAGGGTGAAATCAACCCCGTCGAGCGCCTTGACGCCCGGGAACTGGATTTCAATGCCCCGCATGGTGAGGATAACGTCTCGATCCAAAGTTCATCATCCCTTCGGTTAGAATTTGGTTATTCGCCAATCAGCGGCCTGAAGCAGCAAGGGGAGGCGCTGGTATTCGGCGGCAGAGCAGAGGAATGCTCTGCCCATATCAATCAAAAAACCATGAAAGAAAGAATAAGCGGATGGGAGGCACTCCCATCCGCTGAAGGGTTTAAGTCGTCAATCCGTCAACGGTCAACGGATTTTTTGGAAGATCGAATTAATACTTGCGCTCAGCGATGACGTCAGCAGCCTTCACAGAGACCTTGCCCTCGGCGTACTCGATGCCGCCGTCGATGCAGAAGCAGCCCTCTTCCGGATGCAGGAGCTCACGGGAGCCTTCTTCGCCGGCTTCCAGCTTCTTGATCAGCGCGGAAACAGCGTCGGCGTACAGCGGGTTGCACTCGATGGTGGCGTTCATTTCGCCCGCAACGATCGCGTCGAAAGCAGCCTTAACGGAGTCGCAGCCAACGATGATGATGTCCTTGCCCGGGACCTTGCC
>JAFYOR010000065.1 GCA_017547805.1 Clostridia bacterium | reverse complement strand
GTCGTGGAGCCCTCAGCGGGCTTCAGCTCATTCAGCTTCATGGTGAATCCTCCTTAGTCGGCGATTTCGACCACAGACACCAGATGCTTCACCTTGAAGATCATGCCGCGGATGGACGGCGTGTCCTCAAACACCTTGGTGGCACGGATCTTGTTCAGGCCCAGAGCCTTCACAACCTTGATGTGGTTGGGCTTGCTGGAGACCGGAGACTTCACGAGCGTAACCTGTACTTTCATTGTCTCTTCCTCCTATTAGCCGAGCAGCTCTTCGACGGTCTTGCCGCGCAGCTTCGCCACTTCTTCAGCGGTGCGCAGGGAAGCCAGACCCTCGATGGTCGCCTTCACCATGTTGATCGGGTTGTTGGAGCCGTAGCTCTTGGTGCGGATGTCCTTCACGCCGCACAGCTCGAGCACCGCACGCGCCGGGCCGCCGGCGATAACACCGGTACCAGCCGGAGCCGGCAGCATGAGCACCTTGCCGGTGCCGAAGTTGCCGACGGTCTCGTGCGGGATGGAGGTGCCCTTCAGGCTAACCTTGATCAGGTGCTTCTTGGCATCCTCGGTCGCCTTGCGGGCGGCCTCCGGAATTTCAGCAGCCTTGCCAATACCGCAGCCGACGCGGCCCTTGCCGTCGCCGATAACCATCAGAACGGCGAAGCGCATGTTGCGGCCGCCCTTAACGGTCTTGGAAACGCGGTTGATGGCAACCATCTTCTCCTGGAATTCCTTCTCCTCGCGGCGTTCACGGCGCGGGCCACGCTCGCGGCGCTCGCCGCGCTCACGGCGCTCGCCGTGTTCGAACGGTTTCTTTTCCATTTCCTGAGGCATTATCTGTATCCTCCCTTGACTTAGAAGTCCAGGCCCGCTTCACGCGCGCCCGCGGCGACCTCAGCCACGCGGCCGGTGTAAACGTAGCCGCCGCGGTCGAAGACGACCTGCTTGATGCCAGCCTGCAGAGCACGCTCAGCAACGGTCTTGCCGACCAGCTTCGCGGCGCCCTTCTTGTCCAGCTCAGCGAGCTGGCCCTTGACGGCCGGATCGAGGGTGGAGCAGGAGACCAGAGTCTTACCGACGGTATCGTCGATCACCTGCACATAGATGTTATTGAGGCTGCGATAGACGCACAGACGCGGCATTTCGGGCGTGCCGCTGATCTTCTTACGCACGCGCTCATGACGGATCACACGGATCTCATTACGGTCACGCTTGGTGAACATGATCGCTCACTCCCTTTCTTACTTCTTACCGGTCTTGCCTTCCTTGCGGCGGACGACCTCAGTATCATACTTAATGCCCTTGCCATGATACGGCTCCGGCTTGCGAACAGCACGGATCTCGGCGGCGACATTGCCGACGCGCTGCGCGTCGATACCGCTGACCACGATGGTGGTCTGGTTCGGGGTGGCGAACGTCATGTTCTCCTCCGCCTCGAAGATGACCGGGTGGCTGTAGCCGATGGTGATGTTCAGGGTGTTGCCCTTGGCCTCGGCGCGGTAGCCGGTACCGACCAGGTTCAGGGTCTTGGTGAAGCCAGTGGACACGCCGGTGACCATGTTCGCAATCAGGCTGCGATACAGGCCGTGGAAGGCGCGGTTCTGCTTCTCGTCGTTCGGGCGGGTAACGAGAACCTCGTTGCCCTCAACCTTCACGGTGATATTCTTGTTGACTTCCTGGGTCAGCGTGCCCTTCGGGCCCTTCACGGTGACAATGTTGTCATCGCTGATGGTAACCGTGACGCCGGCCGGGATGGCAATCGGAGCTCTGCCGATTCGAGACATTGTTTTATACCTCCGTTAAAGCGTCGTTTGTTACCAGATGTAGGCGAGAACTTCGCCGCCGACCTTGGCCGCACGGGCCTGCTTATCGGTCATCACACCCTTGGAGGTGGAGACGATGGCGATGCCCAGGCCGCCCAGCACCTTCGGCAGTTCCTCGCACTGCGCGTAGACGCGCAGGCCCGGCTTGCTGATGCGCTTGAGGCCAACGATGACGCTCTGCTTCTTGTCGGTGTACTTCAGGCCAATCTTGATCTGGCCGGAGAGGCCGTCGTCGATCATGTCGACGCTCTTGATGTAGCCTTCGTCGAGCAGGATCTTGGCGATGGACTTCTTCATGTTGGAAGCCGGAATCACCACAGAGTCATGCTTGGCGATTTGAGCATTGCGGATGCGAGTGAGCATATCTGCAATGGGATCGTTAACGAGCATTTTATACCCTCCTTACCAGCTGGCCTTGCGGACACCGGGAATCTGTCCCTTGTACGCCAGTTCGCGGAAACAAATGCGGCAGACGCCGTACTTGCGAAGCACGGAGTGCGGACGGCCGCACAGGCGGCAGCGGGTGTAAGCACGAGTAGAGAACTTCGGCTCCTTCTGCTGCTTGTTGATCATACTGGTCTTAGCCATGTGATTGTCCTCCTCTTACTTCGCGAACGGCATGCCCAGCTGGCGAAGAAGCTCCTGGCACTCTTCGTCGGTGTGGGCGGTGGTCACGAAGATCATTTCCATGCCGCGAACCTTCTCAACCTTATCGTACTCGATTTCCGGGAAGAGGAGCTGCTCGCGGATGCCCAGGGCGTAGTTGCCGCGGCCGTCGAAGGCCTTCGCAGAAACGCCGTGGAAGTCGCGGACGCGCGGCAGGGCGATGTTCATGAGCTTATCCATGAACTCGTACATGCGCTCACCGCGGAGGGTGACCTTGGCGCCAACGCTCATGCCTTCGCGAAGCTTGAAGTTCGCGATGGACTTCTTCGCCTTGGTGACCATGGCCTTCTGGCCGGCGATGGCTTCCAGTTCCTTAACGGCAACTTCCAGCGCCTTGGGGTTATCCTTGCAATCGCCCAGACCCATGTTGATGACGATCTTGTCGACCTTCGGGATCTGGTTGACATTCTTGTAACCGAACTTCTGCTGCAGGGCAGGAACGACTTCGGTCACGTACTTATCATAAAGACGCGCTTCCATTTTCTATTTCCTCCTGCTGCATTAGTCTTCGATGGTCGCGCCGCACTTCTTGCAGACGCGAACCTTGGTGCCGTTCTCCAGCACCTTGGTGCCAACGCGGGTGCCCTTCTTGCACTTCGGGCAGACCAGCATGACGTTGGAAGCATCGATCGCGGCCTCAACCTTCACGATGCCGCCCGGGACGCCCTGCTGACGCGGCTTCTGATGCTTGGTGGCAATGGCGACGCCTTCGACGACGACCTTGCCGGTCTTCGGGAAAGCGGTGAGAACCTTGCCTTCCTTGCCCTTGTCCTTGCCGGTGATCACGACCACCGTATCCTTGGAACGGATATTCATGTTCTTCGCCACCTCCTTACAGAACTTCGGGGGCCAGAGACACGATCTTCATGAAGTCGTGCTCACGCAGCTCGCGGGCGACCGGTCCAAAGATACGGGTGCCCTTGGGCTGCTTGTCGTTGTTGATGATAACGGCAGCGTTGTCATCAAAACGGATGTAGGAACCGTCCGGACGACGGTAGTTCTTGTGCACGCGGACGATAACGGCCTTCACGACGTCGCCCTTCTTCACAACGCCGCCGGGCGTTGCGCTCTTGACGCTAGCCATGATGATATCGCCGACCGTAGCGCTCTGGCGGAAGGAACCGCCCAGAACGCGGAAGCACATAATTTCCTTGGCGCCGGTATTGTCGGCAACCTTAAGACGCGTTTGCGGCTGAATCATTGAGTTTTTTCCTCCTTATCCGACAGGGCTTACTTCGCCTTCTCGATGATCTCGACCAGGCGCCAGCGCTTGTCGCGGCTAAGCGGACGGGTCTCCAT
>JAFYOR010000064.1 GCA_017547805.1 Clostridia bacterium | reverse complement strand
GAGGTCAAGCCGGAGGGCGACGACGCTCAGGGCGAGGTCAAGCCGGAGGGCGACGACGCTCAGGGCGAGGTCAAGCCGGAGGGCAGCGACGCTCAGGGCGAAGCCAAGCCGGAGGGCGACGACGCTCAGGGTGAAGCCAAGCCGGAAGACAGCGACGCTCAGGGCGAAGCCAAGCCGGATGACGGTTCTGACGAGGGTGAAGCCATTGCCGTCATCAGCGGCGATGTTGTCGACGCCGATGCACAGCTGACCGGTGAGCCGACTGCTGAGCCGACTGCTGAGCCGACTGCTGAGCCGACTGCTGTGCCGACTGCTGAGCCGACTGCTGTGCCGACTGCTGAGCCGACCGCCGAGCCGACCGCCGAGCCGACTGCTGAGCCGACCGCCGAGCCGACTGCCGAGCCGACCGCTGAGCCGACCGCCGAGCCGACTGCCGAGCCGGACTCCACCGGAAATGCCCCCACGCTTCACAGCGGACTGATTCTGCTGATCCTGCTGCTGATCGCGATCATCGCGATGATCATCCTCATCCTTGTTCGCAGGAGCCGCAAGAACTGATTCCGATTCAATCAAACATAAAAGCGGACGCATGACGCGTCCGCTTTTTTCATATTCTGAGCCGGGTACAGCATGCCATGGTTTTTGGGAGGCGATGATATTGGCTCACGTCCGTTCGCTTTTCCCGGCCGCTACCGGCCCGGAAGGTCTGATTTCCTGTTTCGACCACCTGATATCCGACGATTGTCTGCGCCGCAAGCTCATTCTCAAGGGCGGCCCGGGCGTCGGCAAATCAACCTTCATGCGGCGCATTCATGCCGCGCTGGGCAGCGACACGCAATCAACGCTGTATTTCTGTTCCGGCGATCCGGACAGTCTGGACGCCGTCGCGTTCCCGGACAGGGGGCTGCTGATTCTGGACGGCACCGCGCCGCATATCATCGATCCGCAGATCCCGGGCGCGCGGGACAGCCTGATCAATCTGGGCGAATGCCTGAATGAAAAGGCGCTTCGCCCCCGTCTTTCGCAGATCCGCAGCGTGATGGCTGAGCATGCCGCCTGCCTGAGCCGGGCGCGCGCCTGTCTGTGCGCCGCCCTGCCGATGATCCGGAACAACGCACGGATCATCTCTGATGCCGCAGATGATGGCAGGCTGCGGCGTCTGACGCACGCGCTGATCACCGCCGTGCTCTCAGGCACGCCTGCTCAGGCAGCGCCGCACGCTGCCGTCCGCCCCGTGATCACCGACGCCGTTACCGCCAAGGGCGAGCTTTGCCTGCTTGCGGAGGGCGAGCAGCAGCGCGTCATCCGCCTGACCGGACATGATTCAACCGACTTCACGCCCGTTCTGCGCGCGCTCAGCCGCGCCGCGCAGGCAAGCAGCCTGGCTGTCGAGGAGCATCTCAGTCCTCGTCTCCCGGGCGGACTGCTGCACGTGAGCATTCCCGCGCTTCACACGCTGATCACCACCAGCGCGCGCCTACCTTCAGAAATGACATTCGATCTGGCCTCCTGCATTCCGCAAGGCAATCTTCTGCGCCGCGAATGCATGCTTGAACAGGGAAGGGCTTCCATCAGCCTGCACATCAGCCGTGCCGTCGCCGCGCTTGCCGCCGCAAAGGAAGTGCACGACGAGCTGGAGTCGTTCTACGTGCCCAATATGGACTTTTCTGCATGGCAAAAGCGACTTGACGAAACACTCGACTCGCTTTGCTGACGTGCAGCAACATAAGCGGGCAGTGCCCGCTCCCGTATCCGAAGCACTCCGTAGTCCCTGTTTCTTCTGCGTACGCGGCAGATGATTTTCGCGCAATTCCTTATAAGCAAAAAAGCGAGCAGTGCCCGCTCACATATCCGAAGCACTCCGCAATCCCTGTTTCTTCTGCATACGCAGCCGATGATTTTCGCGCAATTCCTTATAAGCAAAAAAGCGGGCAGTGCCCGCTCCCGTATCCGAAGCACTCCGTAGTCCCTGTTTCTTCTGCGTACGCGGCAGATGATTTTCGCGCAATTCCTTATATAGAAAAAAGGCGCGGATCAATCCGCGCCTTTTAATATTCTCACGCTTTCGCAGGAAGAATCGGCTTGATCACGCCGCGGTAAATCCGGGCAAAGAAGAGCATCGTCAGCGTAACGGAGGCGATCTCCGCGATAATAAACGCCCACCAGACCAGCGTCACGCTGCCAGTCAGCGTACCGATGAGATATGCGCAGGGAATCAGCACGACCAGCTGACGCACGAGCGAGGTGATCATCGAATACACGCTGAATCCCAGCGCCTGGAACACGGAGCCGCAGCCGATGCATACGCCCGCAATCGGGAAATGGAACGAGATGATCCTCAGCGCAGGCACGCCGATGCGCAGCATTTCCTCAGATGCGTCAAAGAAGCGCAGCAACTGCTCGGGCAGCGCCTGAAACAGCGCCATGCCGGCAACCATGATCGTCACAGCGCCGATGACGGAATACCGGATCGCCTGCACCATGCGGTCCGCGCGCCTTGCGCCGTAGTTGAAGGCAACAATCGGCACGGAACCGTTGTTCAGACCGAAAATCGGCATGAAAATGAAGCTCTGGAGCTTGAAGTATACGCCGAATACCGCCACAGCCGTGGAAGAGAATGCAATCAGAATCTGATTCATGCAGAAATTCATGATCGAGCCAATCGACTGCATCACCACGGATGGCACGCCGATAGCAAGGATCTTGCTGATGGTTGCCCAGTGCACCCTGAAGCCACGGATATCAAGCGGAATCTCCGGATTCTTCTTCACATTCAAGTAAATACCGATCGCTGCCGCAATCCATTGGCCGGCAACCGTCGCCAGCGCCGCACCCGCAACGCCCATCTTCGGCATGCCAAACAGGCCAAAGATGAGAATCGGGTCAAGAACGATATTGACCACCGCGCCGGAAGCCTGAATCAGCATCACGCCGACGGTGCGGCCCGTGCTCTGCAGCAGGCGCTCGCAAAGCACCTGCACAAACAGGCCGAAGCATCCGACCGTTACGATGCTTGTATAGGTCACGCCATATTCAATGATCGGCGCGATGTCCGTCTGCGCCTGATAGAACGGGCGGATCACCGTCGCGCCGAGAATCATGAAGACAAACGAACACATCAGCAGCACAAGTCCGCCGTTCATGCTGGTGCGTGCAACAGCCGCCTCATCCTTGGCGCCAAGCGAACGGGAGAGCACCGCGTTGATGCCCACGCCGATGCCAACGGACACCGCGATCATCAGATTCTGCACGGGGAACGCAAGGCTCAGCGCCGTCAGCGCATCTTCGCCGATCTGCGCAACGAAGATCGAGTCGACGATGTTGTACAGCGCCATCACAAGCATGGACGCCATCATCGGAAGGCTCATGTTCACCAGCAGCTTTCCCACCGGCATGACGCCCATTTTATTTTCCTGCATTGTCTGTTTTTCCATTCTATATCCTCCGGAAATCATCACGCTGAAACGCGAATCACAAATATTTATTGTATCGCGAATAAAATGCACTGTCAACCAGTATGTGGACAAAACACAATTTGTATCACTCAACAACATCCAGATCAATCAAAAACCTCTCCCCCGCATGGAGGAGAGGCGGATAGAAATCAATACGTCAGCAGATACACGATCGTTGCCAGCAGGCCAAAGGCAAAGAGCACCAGTGCGTAGCTCATCGTATGGCTGACCGCGCGGTACAGATTGAGCAGGCCCTCCCACACGCCGGCAAGGAAGCCTGCGATATGGTGACGCAGTGGCTTCTCCTGAAGCACCGTGTGGTTGAGTCCCTCGGCAACAGCGTCCGCCGTCTTGCCGATTGCCTCGGTAAAGAAATTGCCGACATGCAGATGATGGATATTGCGATGCACGGAAAGCCACAGATGCGAAGCCGTCACAGCCACAGCATCGGTCAGGCTGCCGGCAACGCGCGCCGCGAACGTGCCCGCGAAAACCAGCGCCTTGATGACAGGCACATACACATACTTTTCAAGCAGGCGCTCATCGCCGATGGAGGCGACAACGCCGCCGATGGCAAGCAGGCCGTTGATTGCCGGACGATAGAGGCGATCTTCCATATCCAGCTTCGCCGGCCAGAGATTCTTGTGGGTAACGCTGTCGCCCTCGCGCTTCATGAGCACCAGACGGATGAACAGCAGATACACCGCAAGACCAATCGCAATGGAGATGCAGGAACCCTTGAGATTGACCCAGGTGAAGTAATGCACCTCATGCGCCGGGATGCCCGCATGCAGGAACCCGCCGGCAAAATCGGCAATCCGGTCCATCGTCGCGTTCGGCTTCACGCCCAGCAGCGGAACCAGCACAGCAGAAACCGTCAGCGCAAACGCAGAAAGCGGCGTCATGTACTTGCCGTTCTTCGCCTTGAACATCGTCTGCGTGAGGTGATCCTTGTTCTTCTGCCAGAAGAGGCAGATGTAGAGCTTGATCATGTACGCGCCGGTAAGGCCGCCCGAGAAGAGATATACCCACTCCGCGACGGTATACGCCGCGCCGCTGTGACCATGCGCCTCAAGATGATGGACATACTCGACGATGCCCTCGTGAATCAGCGTTTTGGATACATAGCCGGAGAACAGCGGCACGCCCATCAGACCCACCGCGCCCATCAGGAAGGCAAAGTGCAGCAGCCACTTGCCGCGGCCAAAGCCCGCCACGTCGTCAAGCTCCAGCTTATGCAGGTTCATGTACACCACGCCGGCCGCCATGAAGAGGATGAGCTTGAAGAGAGAGTGATTGAGCATGTAAAGCAGCGCGCCGCGCGCGGCAAGCGCATTGTCATGCCCGAGCAGGCAGCTCATCGCGATGCCGGTGAGGATGAAGCCGATCTGGGACATCGAGGAGCAGGCCAGCGTCCGCTTAAGGTTGGTGGAGAACACTGCCAGCACAGCGCCGCCGAGCATCGTAATCAGCGCGAGTACGAGGAGCATATTGCCCCACGCCGCATCCTCGCGGAAGATGTTCGCGGAGACGACGATCACGCCGAAAATGCCGGACTTGGTCAGGATGCCGGAAAGCAGCGCAGAGGCAGGCGCGGGCGCAACCGGGTGCGCCTTGGGCAGCCAGATGTGCATCGGGAACATGCCCGCCTTCGCACCGAAGCCGCACAGGATGCACAGGCTCGCCGCCCAGATCACCGTCTTATCTGCCGCCGCCGCACAGGCCGCATGCAGCTCGCCAATGGCCAGCGTGCCCACGGTATACTTGAGCAGGAACAGACCCACCAGCATCACCATGCCGCCGATAATGGCGACGGCGAGATACGTTTCCGCCGCGCGCATCGCGCCCGGGGTCTCGTCGTGCGCAACCCACGTATAGGACGTGAAGGACATGATCTCAAAGAAGATGAACGTGGTGAACAGATCATCGGAGAGGAACACGCCCAGCGTCGCGCCCAGCGTCATCAGGAAGAAGAAATAATACCGGTTACGGTTGTGATAGTGATGCGCAAAATACTGCTTGGAAAGCAGCGCCGTCATCAGCCACATCACGCCGCCGATCAGCGCGTAGAGCACGCGGAAGCCATCCAGACGGAAGCTGAGCCCAAAGCCGCACATGCCGGGAATGACCGACACATATTCCTGACCGGCGATCACGCCGGAGAGGAAATAGCCAACCGCCGCAAGCGTCACGCCGCAGGAAAGCATCATGAACAGATCACGCGCGGTCTTGCTTACGCGGCCGATCAGATAAGAGACAACCGCCGCAATCATCGGAAAGAAAACCAGAAACAGCATCGTCTTCCCTCCTTACAGCACGCCGGTGCAAAGAGATTCAAGCACCGTGATCACATTGTTGGAAAACAGGCCGCACAGCACAATCACCGTGCACAGCACGGCAAAGGGCAGCTTCATGTTCATGCCCGGATCCGCCTTCGTCTCAAGCGTTGTCTTTTCATCCGCTTCAAACGGACGGAAGTACATCGCAAATACGACGCTCATCAGATAGACTGCGGTCAGCACGGCGGAAATGAGCACCGCGACCAGGCCGATCAGGCCGATCGTCGTGCCGCTGGCAATCATGGCGGAGCCGATCATCCACTTGCTGATAAAGCCGGGCAGAAGCGGCGTACCCGTCAGCGCCAGCGCCGCAAGCGTATACACCGCGCAGGTGAAGGGCATTACCTTGCCCATGCCGCGCAGGCTTTCCACCTGCGTGCGGCCGGTACGCACCAGCACAGCGCCCGCACAATAGAACAGCGTGATCTTGATCAGCGCATGGAAGAGCATATGCGCAAGGCCGGCAACAAGGCCCTCTGCGCTCATCATCGCTGCGGCGAGCATGATGTAGGACAGATTGGAAATGGTGGAATACGCCAGACGGCGCTTGAAGTGATGCTCGCGCACCGCGGACGCGCTGCCGTACACGATGGTCGCAGCGGCAAGGATGACAACAATCGCCTGCGCCGTCGTGCCGCGCAGCAGCTGCGCGCCGACGACAAAGTACGTCATACGGATCACGCCGAAGACGCCCGCCTTAACGACTGCCACCGCGTGCAGCAGCGCCGTGACCGGCGTGGGCGCAACGGAAGCAGCCGGCAGCCACGCATGCAGCGGGAAGATCGCAGCCTTCACGCCAAAGCCGAAGAACATGCACAGATAGCCGATTTCAAGGAGAATCGGGTGCTCCGTCTTGAACGCCTCGCCCAGCACGCCGCCCATGACAAACGGCCGATTGCCGCCGTAATACACGGCGATCATCACGCCGACAAAGGCCAGCGCCGCGCCGAAGAAGGAATACATCACATACTTGCGGCCGGCAGCGCGCGCCTCCTGCCGGGAGCCGTGAACAACCAGCGGCAGCGTGCACAGCGTCAGGAACTCATAGAACGTGTACAGCGTAATGGCGTTGGCTGCCATGGAAATGCCCAGCGTCACGCCGTAGGTCAGCGTATAGACGGCAAAGAAGTGGTTCTCTCCGCCCTCGTGCTCCATGTATTCAAAGGCATAGAGCGCCGCCAGCGGCCAGAGGAAGGCGACAATCGCCGTGAACACCGAACCCACGCCGTCGATACAGAAGGCGATGGGCAGGTTCGTCGTCAGATACACCAGAGTCTGCTGCGTTTCCCGCAGGAAAAACAGGCAATACAGCACGATCACAGACGTCGCGATCGTCACGCCCTCCACCAGAAGCTCGCGCATGCGGCGGCTCTTGGGCGGATATACCAGCATCAGCAGACCCGCAATAATCGGAAGAAAAACTGCAAGGCTCAACATAGGCTGCCCTCCTTTACAGGATGGCGGCTGCCGCCGTCGCAATCGCCTGCATCAGCGGCTGAGCGAGCACACCGCTCAAAACGACGCCCGCAGCGAGAATCAGCAGCGGAATCGTCGCCAGCGCAGGCGCTTCCTTCTTTTCAAGCGCAGCGTAGTCAAAATCGCTGCCCGGGAAGAAGCCGTTGATCGTCACCGGCAGCAGATACGCCGCGGTCAGCAGCGCAGAGATAATCAGCACAATGGGACCCACGATGGACGCCGCGCCCAGCTGCGCAGACAGCGAGCCCGTCGCCAGCAGCCACTTGCTGACAAAGCCGCCCGTCGGCGGGATGCCGATCAGGCCGAGGGAAGCGATCGTCCACACCCAGATGGTCACCGGCATTTCCTTGCCGATGCCGCGCAGGTCGCGGATATAGGTCTTGCCGGTCTGATGGATGATCGCGCCGGCGCACAGGAACAGCGCGTTCTTAATCACGCTGTGCGCAACAACGTGCAGCAGCGCGCCGCCCATGGCGTCCGCCGTCATCAGGCTCAGGCCAAAGAGCACGTAGGAAACCTGAGAAACGGTGGAATACGCAAGGCGCTTCTTCATCAGCGGCTCCTTGTAGGCCAGCATGGAGCCCATGAACACCGTGCACAGGGCAAGGGTCATGAACGCGCTCTGCACCCAGGTGCCGCGCAGCACGTCGGCGCCGACAAGGTAATAGATCACGCGGATGATCGCCAGCACGCCGGCCTTGGTGATGACGCCGGAGAGAACCGCAGACGCCGGCGCCGGGGCAACCGGGTGCGCCGTGGGCAGCCAGCCGTGCATCGGGAACATACCGGCCTTGGTGCCAAAGCCCAGAATCACCACGAAAGTGATCAGCAGAAGACCGGCCGGCGCAGCCGCGGCGGTGGCAATGCCGCCCGCAGTAAACTCGACGCTGCCCAGATAATGCTGGAAGAAGAAGATGCCCAGCAGGCCCATCATCGCGCCGAAGATGGAATAGATCAGGTACTTGACGCCCGCGGCAACCGCCTGCGGCGTGCGCTCATGCACAACCATCGGAACGGAGAGCAGCGTCATCAGCTCGTAGAAGACGTAGTAGGTGATCATCGAGCCGGCGAAGCACTGACCGACGAGCGCGGAGAGCACCGTCATGTAGTACATCTGGTACAGACGTTCATTGTGGTCATGACCCATGTAGTACAGCGCAAACACGCCGCCCACCAGCCACATCGCACTCATCAGCACCGCAAAGATGCAGCCCACGGCGTCCACATTCAGCGTCACGCTCAGGGTGGGTGTCATCTTCAGGAGATTCATCCCCGTGCCCGTGCCAAAGCACAAGCCAATCACAGCAGCAAGCTCCGCCGCCAGCGCGCCGACGACCAGCTTGCTGCGCAGGGCGCGGTTTTCAGCCGCCTTCATAAAGTAGATCGCCAGACCCGCGGCCGCCGGCCAGAAGATCGCGAAAATCAAAAGCATATGCATCATCAATATTCCTCCAATCGCTGCTGCTTACACAAAGCACGCAAGGCCGGAAACCATGATATCCAGCACCTGACTGCCGAAGATACCCATCAGGAAGTTGAGCACGATGAATCCAACCAGACCCACCGTCAGCGAGAAGCTGTTCTTCACGCGCACGGCCTGTTCGTCACGCTTGGGCGTGAAGAAGGTCTGAATCGTGCCAAGGAAGTACTTCGCATTGAGCAGGGTGGAAATGACCATCGCCGTCAGCGTGATGGCCATGTGCAGCCCGCCCGCGTCAAACGCCGCTTCCATGAGCATGACCTTGGTGATGAACACGTTGAGCAGCGGCACGCCGACAAGGTTGACGCCGCCAAGCGTAAAGGCGAGCGCCGCCAGCGGATTGCGATAGAACACGCCGCGCAGGTCACGGCGCTTGTGCGTGCCGCCGGACGCCGCGTCCAGCGCGCTGGCGGAGACGAAGAGCATCGACTTGGTCAGCGCGTGGGCGACGATGTGCCACAGGGCGCAGATGATGCCCGCCTCGCTGCGCATGCCCAGCGCCACGTAAACGTAGCCGATCTGCGCGACGGAGGAGTAGGCGATCATCATGCGGGTCGTCGTCGCGCGCACGGCGGAGACGGAGCCCATGATCATACCGATCACGCCGAAGACAAACAGCACGTCGCAGATGCCCAGCGCAAAGATGTTCTCAATGCCGATCACGCGATAGAAAATCTTGATCAGCAGGAAGATGTAGCCCTTGGAAACGATGCTGGAAAGAATCGCGGAGCCCGTGGGCGTGGAGTTGGAATACGCGCCCGGAAGCCACTTGTCAAACGGGAACAGCGCGCTCTTGAGGGAAAGACCGACGGTGATCAGCGCGACCACCATCAGCAGCGGCACGCGGTATTCGCCGGAGGCGACCAGCAGCTGCACGCTGTCGTAGAGCGGCTCCATCAGCAGATGACCGGTGATCGTATACAGGATGACGATGCCGATCAGGAAGAGGCTGGAGCCCAGCAGGTTCATGATCATATAGCGCACGGAGGCGACGAGGCTTCTGCCCGTCTGGCGCATGCAGACCAGACCCGCCGCAGCGAGCGTGTTGATCTCGATGAAAACGAAGGCGGTAAAGATATCGTTGGTGTACACCAACGCCTGCAGCGAGAGAATCACCAGATCCACCAGAATGCAGAAGATGTTGTACTTCGTCTCCTCGATATCCTGGAAGCTGCGCTCCTTGCCGCCGACGAACGCGCAGAAAATCACACCCATGAAGAACAGGAGGGAAACCGCCTCCAGAGAACCGGCGCGGATTTCATTGCCCCACGGCGCCGGGAAATGGCCCATCATGTAGACGTAGCTCTCGCCCGTGGAAACCGTATAGGCAAGCGTACCGGCCGTCAGGCACGTCACCGCCGCAATGACAAAGAGCGTCACGACGCGCGCGGCCCTGGGCCGCAGCACCGAGGAAAGCACCGCGCAGATCAGCGTGAGCAGGATGCCCATGAAGGGGAAGTTCTGAACAAAATGCATATGCATCAGACCTCCTCCTTTCCGGCCAGCGCGATGATCTCATCGAGATTCAGCGTGTGGTAACGGTAGTACAGGCGGATGGACAGCGCCAGCATCAGCGCCGTCACGCTGACGGACACGACGATGCCCGTCAGCACCAGACCCGCAGGAATCGGGTTGATATACTTTTCAACCGACTGAATGCCGTCAACGATGATGGGCGCAGTGCGTCCCTTGATATAGCCCTGACAGGCAAGGAACAGATACACAGAGGCATCCATGATGTCCATGCCGATGATCTTCTTGATGAGGTTGTTGTTCATCAGCAGCGTGGAAAAGCCGATGCAGAAGAGGATGACCGATGCGGTCGATTCATAGTTGACCAGCAGTCTGTCAATCAATGCGCCCACCTTACATCTCTCCTTTCCTGAACATCGCATAGAAGGCGTACATCGTACAGGTGACGACAAAACCAACGCAGATATTGAGCACCAGAATCAGTCCGCTGGAGAGAATCGCGCCCGGCGTGCCCAGCGGGATGATGCTTTCAATGTGGTTCGCGCCGGTATAGAAGGAATAGCACTTGCTCATCGCGTACGTCAGCAGCGCGATGAGGACCACGAACTGATACGTCTTATAGGTGAAGAAGCGGCGGATGCTGGCAAAGCCGAACGCGGTGACGTAAAGCATCAGACCCGCGCCCATGATCGCGCCGCCGGAGAAGCCGCCGCCTGGCGATAGGTGTCCGTTGAGGACGACATATACGCCGAAGATCAGCACGACCGGCACGAGAATCATCGCGGTCTTCTGCAGAATCACATCGCGGTGCGGCTCATAGAACGTTTCGCTGTGCGGGCTGTCCTTCATCGTCTGCGCCAGCGCGCTGTACTTATGGGACTGCGCATCTGCACGCAGCAGGAAGAGCACGACCATCGCGCCGGTAAACAGCACGGTCGATTCGCCCAGCGTATCAAACGCGCGGTAGTCAAGGATCATGCCGGTGACGATATTCACCGCGCCGGTTTCCTGCAGACCCTTTTCAATGTAGCGGGCGGAAACCTCGTTGTTGATGGGATGATTGGGATCGCCGTAAGCCGGCAGGCTGCCAACCGTATAGAGCAGGACGACGATCATGATCATGCAGATCGTCACGCACAAGAGCGCATACGCCCTGCGCGCCGCGCGATAGCCCTTCAGGGCGCGCCAGCGCTCCAGACGCTCGATGACCTCCTGTTTTTCCTCCTGCTCGTGCTCAGCCCATTCCTGTTCGTAGGAATCCGCCTCATAGACATCCTGATCCGCATCGCGGACCTGACTGAAGACGAGGTCGTTGTCAAGGCGTTCGTCGCCGGCGTTCATGAATGCGGAAAACGCATGCGCCCACTTGAGCAGGCCTTCGGGTTTCTCACGCATTGCCGGATGCACCTCCCTTATCCTGCTTTTGCTGCGCATGGCGGCGGCGCACTTCGTTGCGCGCGTCGATCGCATGGATCTTCTTGAGGGTCAGGAAGAACAGAAGACTCGTGATGCCCGCGCCGACCGCCGCTTCGGTGATCGCCAGATCCGGCGATTCCAGCGTGATCCACACGACGGACATGATGAGCGAAAAGGACATATAGATGACCACGCTGGTCAGCAGATCGCGCGTCAGGCAGACTGCCACGGCGCAGACGATCAGAAACAGCAGCATCAGCACAACAATCGCCGTCATGCCTCTTCCTCCTTCTCCTCGCGCTCCTGCGCGAGCGTTTTTTCGTGTACGGTCATGTACTTGTGCAGCCTTTCGTTGGTCTCAATCTCCAGGCGGCACAGCAGATGGCTGGAAACCGGCGCGCTGAGCCAGAAGAAAATGACGACCATCAGAATCTTCGCCGCGACAAAGAAATCCGGCGCGCTGACAGCCAGACCCACCAGACAAAGGCCCACGCCCAGCGTATCGCCCATCGCCGCCGCATGCATGCGGTTGACGGCATACTTGAAGCGGAACACGCCCAGCGTGCTGATGCCGAAGATCACAAGGCCGGCGATCATCAGCAGCGCGGTGAGAATAAAGCGAATCCATTCGATCATTTCTCCTCGCCTCCTTCCGCCTGCGCCTTCGCCGCCAGGAGCGCTTCCTCGTGCTTGCGCTCCTTGTAGATGCCAAGATACACCTTGCTCAGCAGAATCACGGCAAGGAAGCTGATCGCCGCATACACCAGCGCGATATCCACCAGACTGCCCTCGCCCAGCAGCACGACAAACACGACGACCATCGCGATCGTCAGTGTGCCGATCATATTGACTGCCAGCACGCGGTCAGAGATGCGCGGTCCGCGGATGCAGCGCACAAGGCAGAGCATCGCATAGATGACCATCACGCCAAGACTTGCCGCCATCAGCAATTCATACGCCTTGTCGATCATTTTCCCGCCTCCATTTCCTTCAGGCGCGTAATCATCACGCCGTCGTCAAGCCCCTCCACAAGAGACTCATCCAGCGCGTGCACAAGGAACTCGTCGCCCTCCAGCAGGCACGTGATCGTACCCGGCGTGAGGGTGATGGAATTGGCGAGCACGACGCGGTGACGCTCCTTCTTAAGGCCGCTGTTGAACTTCACCAGCTGCGGCTTGGGCTCAAAATCCAGATCCAGCACCATGCGCATAACCGCCAGATTCGCATTGAGAATCTCTTTGAGCAGCATGACGCCATAGCGCACGGCCTGCCAGGCCCGGATCATAAGCCTTGCGTCCGTCTTCAGGCTGAATCCCATGAAACGGCAGGAGAAGAAATACGCAATCGCCGCAAAAGCGAGGCCGAATGCGGCAATCTCCGTCGTCCATTTGCCGTTGAGAACAACCCACAGAGCAAAATACACGAAGAACATGACAACACCTCTTGTCCATAATAGAAATGATGAAGCATGAATATGACACGCATACGCGCGCATATAGAATCACCCCGGCTTCCCGTCCGCCGGTCATGCCGCGCAGAAAAAAGTCCACAACAAAGCACGGCCTAAACGGTCGGTCAGTCGATTCAATTTTAATCCCAACACACGGGAATGTCAACCTGAACAACCCGTTTTTTATACCTTCTGCATACTATGTTTTCCCCGCCGCACAACAGCCGTTTTTTTTGTGACAAAAACGTGTTTTTTGCCGCTATTTTCCTTCTTTTCGGGCGCCCATCCGCATACCCTTGACAGACCCGAACAAAGCAAGGAGGACTGCCCTTGACCGCCGCCGGAATAACCGCCCCCGCCAGCGAATGCGAGCTGGCGCTTGATCTGCTTTCCCGCCATCACTGCGCCGCCGTCATCGACGGCATTGTGCGCGATGCGCAGGAAGTCCGCCGCCTGTTGCACCTGTATTCCTTTCGGAAAAACGAATCCGCCGAACAGCTGTGCGCCGAGATTTCATCGCGATACAGAGAGGAGATTCTCCGCGCGTGCTCTGGCGCCATGCTCCTGCGCCGCCAGAGCTCCAGCGTCTACCTGCGCCTTGAGCAGCTGCTCAGTCAGCTCCTGCGCGTAGCTGTGCTGCGGCTTTCCCTCACTGGCGCGCTGTCCCTGTCACAGACCCAGCTTATGCACAGCGACGGGATGCTGCTGCATCTGCTCAGGCGCGAACTGCACGAAAAAACGGACGGCTGAATGCCGTCCGTTCTGTTTATCTGCATTCCTTCGCGACGTCTTCCTGATACGTATCGCGGATGATGGCAAACGTCTTTTCGTCCTTCATGCCCACAGGCTTGCCGTCGATGGCGCACACGCGCGAGGTCAGCGCGCTTGACGAGGAGAAGAACACCTCGTCAGCATCCATCATTTCCTCAAGCGTGAACGGCTCCTCGATGACCGGGATGCCCTTGCGCGCGCAGATGTCAAGGATGTGCGCACGGGTGATGCCCGGCAGAATCAGGTTGTCGCAGGGCGCGGTTTTGAGCACGCCGTCCTTGAGGATGTGCACATTGGAATGCGAGCATTCCGTCACACGCTCGCCGCGGTGGAAGATCGTCTCCTCGCAGCCGGCTTCCATCGCGCGCTGGTTAGCGATGACGGCGGGCAGCAGGTTGATCGTCTTGATGTTGCAGTGCAAAAAGCGCGTATCCTCCATCGTGATGCACGGATACGCCTTGTAGGGATCGCGCATCTTGCACGGGCGGACGAACGCCCAGATGCTCGGACCGGTCGCAGCGCCGCTGTAGGCGTGATTGCGCATGCCCACGCCGCGCGTCACCTGTACATAGACAAACAGCGTGTCGCCCTCCACCTGCGCCACCAGATCAAGGATGAGCTGCTTCATCTCCTCCTTGGGCATGTCGATGCGGATATCGATCAGCTCCGCGCTGCGGTAGAGTCTGTCCACATGCGCGTCAAAGTGCATCGGCACGTGGTTGACCGCGCAGGTCGCATCGTAGATGCCGTCGCCAAAGTAGCAGGCACGATCATTCATCGGCACCATCATTTCCTCGATGGGCGCGATCTTTCCGTTATAGTAAGCGATATTCTTCATCGTCGTTTCCCCCTTTTATGATGTTAGACATCGGCCGCGTGCGCAAAAGCATGCAATTTCCAGCGCTGTTTCGGCGATGGTTCCGGCAGGATGCCGGTTATTCTCCAGCCTCTTCGATAATCTCCCGCTTCGCCGCCTGGCGGATGCGGTCAAAGAGCTCAAAATCCTTGCCGCCGACGCGCTTTCCGTCGATCGTCGT
This sequence comes from Clostridia bacterium, assembly GCA_017547805.1. GTDB lineage: Bacteria > Bacillota > Clostridia > Christensenellales > Aristaeellaceae > Ventricola. The sequence continues at coordinate 133,280 of JAFYOR010000064.1, read as the reverse complement.
CACGCGGCAGCACAGCGCGCTGGCGGAGGTGAAGATGACCTCGTCCGCATCCATCAGATCTTCCAGCGTGAACGCCTCCTCCACGACGGGAATGCCCATCTCGCGGCACTGCGCGATGCGGTGCGCGCGGGTGATGCCCGGCAGAATCAGGTTGTCGCAGGGCGCCGTGCGGAAAACGCCGTCCTTGAGGATATGCACATTGGAATGCGCACACTCCGTCACGCGGCCGTCGCGGTGGAGAATCGCCTCGTCGCAGCCGGCCTGCACCGCCTTCTGCGTGTAGAGCACGGCGGGCAGCAGGTTGAGCGTCTTGATGTTGCAGTGCAGATAGCGCGTATCGGGAAGCGTGATGCAGCTGTACTCGCGATCCATGTCGTCAAGAACGTCGGGCTTGACAAAGATCCACAGGCTCGGCCCACCCTCGCCGGCGCCGCTGTAGGGGTGGCTGCGCATGCCCACGCCGCGCGTCACCTGCACATACGCCATCGCGTCCGGGCTGTCCACCTTCGCGCACAGCTCCATCATCAGCGCACGCAGCGCCTCATACGCCATCGGCACCTCGATGTCGATCAGCTTCGCGCTGCGGTAAAGCCGGGCAAGGTGATCGTCAAGCGAGAGCGGAATATGGTTGCGCGTCATCATGGCGTCGTACACGCCGTCCGCAAAATAGCAGGCGCGATCGTTCATCGGGACGGTCATTTCCTCGATCGGCCCGGTTTTTCCGTTGTAGTAGGCGATATTCTCCATGATCTAACGCTCCTTTGGGTACTGAAATTGTGACTATACACAGTATGATACTGCGCAGCGCTCCATTTGTCAAAAGAAAATGCGGGCTGTGCCCGAAGGATGCGGCTGAAAAACGCAGGGGGCGTGGCGGGGAAAAGGTTCCCCCGTTCACCAGCCTGTCAAAAAGTTTTTAGCAGGTATGAAAAAAGCGGCCCGAAGGCCGCTTCATGATTTTCACTTCTTCCCAAGCTTTGCAAACCATTTAAACGTCATCGGCCAGACGCCGACGCCCACAATCACCATCAGGAAATAGCGGATCGCTTCCGCCGCCTGATGGCCGTTCAGCAGCGCGCGCAGCACAGGCTTGCCGCCCTCCTTGACGAGCATGACCACGGCAAAGCCCGCCGCCAGCTTGAGCGCCTGCGCCCACCAGACGGCCTTCGTATCAAAGCGCGTGTAGCGCTCATCGACATACCACGCGATCGCCATGCCGAGCATCGAACCCAGCAGCTTCCACGCGTTCTGCACGCCGTGCGCGTCGAACTCCGCGACATTCGCCGCGCGTTTGGGCGCAAACGTCACATACAGCACCAGCACCAGCGCAAAGCCGACCAGACCGGAAAGCAGCGCCGCCTTCTGTTTGCTGGTCTTTGCGCGCTCGCACAGCGCCGTCATGCCAAAGACGGTCAGCGCGGACGTGATCAGCGAAACGCCCACGTCATACGGCGTATGCACACCCAGATACATGCGGGAGAAGCCGACCAGCAGAATCACAACCAGACAGGCAGCCGTCACCGCGCGGCGCTTGAGCCACATGGCGATCATGCCAAAGACCGTGCCTGCGCTCTGCGTATGGCCGCTGGGGAAGGAATAGCCCGTCGCCGCCTCGCGCGCGGATTCGACGATCTCAAACTCCGGATCGATCACCCACGGGCGCGGAACAAGGAAAATAGCCTTGAGCAGCTGATTGACCGCCGTGCCGAAAAGGCCGGCCAGCAGGAAGCGGAATCCCCACTTTTTGTTGATGCACCAGATGATCAGCATGCCGATCACCAGCAGAACAGTTTCCTCGCCAAGGCGGGTAACCACGCTGAAAACGCCGTCAAGCAGCGGCGTACGGATCGACTGGATGGCATAAAGCAGCTGCATAGTTCCTCCCGTATATCTTCGATATTGGTGTACATCATCTTAACACAGATGCGCGGCGGCTGTCTACAGAATCTGCCGCGTTTCCTGTGCGGTCAATGGAAAAAGCAGAAAACAAAAAAACCACCGAAAGGTGGTTCTTTGCATCACCATGACGGTGATAAGGTGGAGGCGCCATCCAGATTCGAACTGGAGAGTGAAGCTTTTGCAGAGCTTTGCCTTACCACTTGGCCATGGCGCCGATTGGAGCGGTAGACGAGATTCGGACTCGCGACATCCACCTTGGCAAGGTGGCACTCTACCACTGAGCTACTACCGCAAAAATGGTGCCTTGGGGCGGAATCGAACCACCGACACGTAGATTTTCAGTCTACTGCTCTACCGACTGAGCTACCAAGGCGAAATGGCGACGCGGAAGGGGCTCGAACCCTCGACCTCCAGCGTGACAGGCTGGCATTCTAACCGACTGAACTACCGCGCCACTTTTATAAAATTGGTGGGAACAACAGGGCTCGAACCTGTGACCCTCTGCTTGTAAGGCAGATGCTCTCCCAGCTGAGCTATGCTCCCGGGGTCCGCCGCATCGCTTGATTTGTGTCGAGCGCGGCGACGAAATATATAATACACGATGACCCTGCATTTGTCAACAGTTTTTTCAAACTTTTTTCAAAAACAATTTCAATCCGTATATTTTCCCGCAATATATGAAAAAAAGCGGACCTCGCCCGACCCTGCATCCGAAACACACGGCAGCCGCCGCTTCACTCGCATCCGCGGCCCAATATGCCTGCGCAAAAAACGGAGCTGACGGCTTCCCGTCAGCTCCGGTCGCTATACATAAATTTCCATCGCGCACGCATCTGCATGCGTTGCAGGGGATTTCCCCTGAGGCACGTTTTCGTAATCCGGGCTGTCATCCGATCAATCCGCGACGCCGGCGACGCTTTCATCCATTGTGCCTTCCTCTTCGGCGTTTTCCTCGCCGGTCTCGCCGCTTGAGCTGTGTTCTTCCGCCATCGCAAGCTTGCCGATTTCCTCTTCCGTCAGTCCTGCAAGCGCACCCTCGTACATTTCACCATTCGTTTGCGCTTCATCCTGCGCCTCTTCTTCGGGGGCCTTGGTCGGCTGCGCGGTGGGTTCCTGCGTCGGCTCTGCAGTCGCCTGTACCGTGGGTTCAGGCGTCGGCTGAATGTCCTGTGTTCTGCTGCTGGCGTTCAAAATAATCAAACCGATGACAACGACCAGCGCAACCGCAATAATCGCGATTGCGATCTTGGATATGTGGTTCATCGGACTCACCCTTTCTCTTCGCCCTGCCGGGCGTGTATCGCGTCGGAACTACCCTTTACGTGGAGGCATTCCGCTGTTCATCTATTTTATAAGAGAAGCTCCGGCTTGTCAAGTTTCCAGCTCGATCAGGCCGCATCCGCCGTCCTTGCGGCGATACACCGTAGCCGGGAGATCGCTTTCGATGTTGATGAACATGTAGAACGCATGCTCCAGCATGTCCATTTCAAGAATCGCGTCTTCCACGCTCATCGGCTTGGCTGCGTAGCGCTTGCTACGGATGATCTTCTCTTCTTCCTCTTCAATTTCCGGGATCACAGCCGCTTCATCAATGGTCGGCTTTCTGCGCTTGTCGCGGGAAAGGCGCGTGCGCAGCTTCTTCATCTGGCGCTCGAGAATGTCGATGCCCTTATCAAGCGCGGGCAGGGAAATCTCCCGCTCCTGATTCTCCGTGCGAAGCGTGTGGCCCATATACGGCATGGTCATTTCGACCTTGAACATACTCTTCTGCTGCGAGACGCGCACGGTAATGACCGTCGCGTCCTCTGCCTCATCCTTGAAGTATGCATCCATGCGCTGGTGTACGCGCTTCATCATCGTATCCTGAATGGACTGGGGAACGCGGGCGTCTTTGAGCACGAAACGAATAATCATATACCGGCCTCCTTTATGTGGGAATCGCCTGGGAACTTTGTGGAAACGCCTCATGCGCTTCCTGATATGTCTTTTTCTCCTTTCTGTATGGGCAGTATACCCCATTCGTTCAAATCACTCAAGCAAATTCGGATATTTATTGTATGTATTTAACAAATGTTCGCTCTTTTCAGCAATTTTCTGTAGATCGGCAGCATCGGCGGTTCGCTCACCTTCTCTTCAAGCTCGCGCACCGCAATCCAGCCGACCGCGCTGTTTTCATCCTGCGCCATGCGCAGGGGCAGCGTATCGTCGGCTTCAAATAGATATGTCGCATTCAGATGCAGATGCGTGCCCACCTGTCTGCCGCGCTTGACATGCGCCCAGACCGGCAGAATCTCCAGCGACGCAATGCCCGCGCCCAGACGGCGCAGCCCGGTGATGCCGGTTTCCTCCTGCGCTTCCCTTCTGGCGATGGCTTCGAAATCCTTTTCGCCGTCCGCATGACCGCCCGTCCACGCCCAGCTGTTGTAAATCCTATGGAACGCCATCAGCGTCCTGCTTCTGTCCGGACTGACGATGATGGCAGACGCCGTCATATGCGCAAAGCCGCATTCCCGCCGCAGGATGCGGTCCCCCAGCAGCGCGATCATCTCCAGCATCTCGCTTTGCTCCGCTTCCTCGCGCGCATCGCCCGGCACATATTCCCAAAGCGGACGCGCCCATGCCGGAAGGTCCTGAATGTTCGGCTTTTTCATCGTTATCCCTTCTTTTCGCTTTGATCCCGCCCGTACGGGGCATCCCGCGTCATTCCACGGTGCTGTATGCGTTCTTGTTCAGCCCTTCCCACACAGCGGAAATGATTTTGGGCGTGCGCAGCGTCGCCGCGGAGAAAGCATCCGTATCATCAGCGATGTTTTCCGGCTGATACAGGTCGTTCACGGCGGAAAGCGTCTTGCCCTCCAGATAATCGATCAGCTGCTGAAACTGTCCCGCAATCTGCCGGACGGCCTCGTCGGCCTCTTCGCTCAGGTAATCAATCCCCTTATACGCCAGCTTGCGGTAGGCGATCTGCGTGATGGCGTTATCCCTGACCGTGAAATCCAGCACCACCTGCTCGCCGTCGTCGTCGCTGTATCGCCCGACGTATACGCCGTCGGGATAAGGCTCCGCCTCCGGCAGCTTGGAGGTATCCACCAATTTATAGGGATGGTGGCTGAGCGCGTCAAAGAGCGCGGAAATCAGCTTAGCGTAATGAATATGTTCAGACATTTCAATCCCCGCCTGACTGAGGATCTCCTGCGGCGCATAGAGCTCCTCTATCGCACCGACCTCCTTGCCGACGAGGTAATTGCACAGCACGGTAAAATGCGTGAGCGCGCGCTTTTGCCACGCCGCCGCCTCTTCATCCATGAAGCTGCCCTGGCTGTTTTTCAGCTTGCGCAGGACGAGAGACTTGAACATACCGTCCTTGAGCTCAAACTGCACGGCGACCTGTTCCATGCCGTCCTCGTAATAAAACCCGCGGTACACGCCGTCCCGATAGTCCGGCGCCTCGCCGAGCGCAACGCTGCAGCAAAGCACGCACATAAGCAGCGCCAACACCCATTTTCTCATGCCAGCATCCTCCGATCGTGAATTCATTACTCCGCCCGTTACCAGCGTCCTTCGGGCAGCGGGCAGCGGCTGTCCGTGCGCATGGCGCGGATCTCCACCAGACACCCGCACTGCATGCAGGTGCCGCCCTGCAGATGCGCGCAGGCGGTGCACCGCGCCAGCCGCGCTTCATACAGCGTCTCGTCCGCGCGCACGTCGGGCGAAAGGCTTTCCCACATGCGCAGCACGGTTTTTTCATATTCCTCCGCGCTGAACGCATCGCGCAGCAGGCACGCGCGGCAGCGCGTGGGATTGGTCGTCTCCATAATCAGCGGATGGTAAACGCCGCCACGCTGCACGGCGGCAAAGCCGCCCTGAGCTCGCCATTTTCAAGCAACACCTCCAGCGCTGCCGGCGCGACGGTATCCGGCGCGTCAAACGTATTATGCGCGTGCGCGTCGCCGCAGAGCACGCGGGCAGTCGCCTTCGCCGTCTGCGGCACGTCGATAAAGCACTGGATCGGGCAATCATCCGTCAGGCTGGTGTTGGCGATGGTCACAAGGATGCTGCCGTCCGCAGCGCGGCTGGCGCTGGCATGCAGCTGCGGCACGGATTCGCCGCCTTCGCCGATCATCGCCGTCTGCGCATAGCACTCCAGCTGCTGCGCGTCCTGATGCCCCTTGTACATCTCAAAGACGTGGTATGTGGGCGTGAGCACCATCCGCGCACCCTCGGTGAGGATCATCGACTGCAGGACATTGACCGTCTGGGCGATGTTGGCCATGATCACGCTGTCGCAGTGGTTATTGAAGATGTTGAGGTTCAGGCTGGCAACGAGCGCATCGCGCATGGTGTTCTGCTGATAGAGGAAGCCGGGATTCGTGCCGGGCTCCACCTTAAACCACGTGCCCCACTCGTCCACGACCAGCCCGATCTTCTTCCCGCGGGCGTATTGGCGGATGATGCGGCTGTGGTTTTCGATCAGCTCATCCATGAACAGCGTGCGGGCAAGGGTCTGATAGTAATCCCCGCTGGTGAATTCCGTCGCGGCGTTCTTATCCTCCCACGTGCCGGGCACGGTGTAGTAATGCAGGCTGATGGCGTCGATCTGGTCGCGTGCGTTTTCAACGACCGTCTTCGTCCAGTGGTAGTCCGCCGTGTTCGCGCCGCAGGCGATGCGCACCATCTTCTGTCCGGGCGCGTAGCTGCGCATATAGGTGGCAAACTTGCGGCACTCGTCCGCGTAGTACTGCGCGCGCATGTTGCCGCCGCAGCCCCACGCCTCGTTGCCCAGTCCCCAGTAGGGGATGTTCCACGGCTCGTCCTGCCCGTTCTTCCTGCGCAGGGCAGACATGGGAGAAATGCCGCCCATGTTGCAGTATTCAATCCAGTCGCTCAGCTCCTGTACGGTACCGGATCCCACGTTGCCGGAGATGTAGGCATCGCAGCCCAGCTGGCGGCACAGCTCCATGAACTCGTGCGTGCCAAAGGAGTTATCCTCCGTGACGCCGCCCCAGTGGGTATTGACGATGGTCTTGCGCTCCTGTTTGGGACCGATGCCGTCCATCCAGTGATAGGTATCGGCGAAGCAGCCGCCCGGCCAGCGCAGCACGGGAATGGCGATGTTTTTCAGCGCCTGAACCACGTCCGCGCGCATGCCGTTCACGTTGGGAATATCGCTGTTTTCACCCGCATACAGGCCGCCGTAAATGCAGCGGCCAAGATGCTCGGCAAAATGACCGTAAATGTTGCGGTTGATCGTGCCCTTGGAGCGGGCGGTATTGACGATGATTCTGGCCATGGCCTTGTCCTCCTGACGCTGTGGTTGGAATCCATTGGAAAGATACGGAATCATGCTGATTCCATTATAATCAAAACCCACCTGAAATGGAAGCAAAAAAGCGGGCTGTGCCCGCACCCACATCCGAAACACTCCGCGATCTATCTTTCTTCTGCGCACGCGGCCGAAGGTTTTGCGGAGGCTCCCTACAAAGCCGGAGGCGGGCTGTACCCGCTACCACTTCCGAACATCAAAAAGACGCTGCGCAGCCTTGGCTGCGCAGCGCTCTGTGTGTGTTACTGTGCAAGCATCTGGACCACGTCGGTCGGCAGCACCTGCATCAGCTCAATCAGTTTTTCATTCATCAGCACGTTTTCAATCTCCGCCATCAACGTATTCATGTCGTCGTTGGACATCGTTTCCAGCTCGATGACCGTGAGTGCCGCAGAGAGGGCCGGATTGTAGGAAGAGGTATAGATGGACGTATCCACGTCAAGCGCGTTGACGCCCATATACGGCATGGACTCCGTCAGATGATAATGTCCGGAGAGCTCATTCATGCCAACGTCCATCAGCATGAAGTCCGTCGTCACGGTGCTTTCCATCTTGCTGCCGTATTCGATCAGCTGCATCTCGCTCTTGCCGTTGCCGAATTCGCCATCCATCTTCGTCTGACCGTTGCGGCCTTCGCCCGTGACGGTCAGCTCGGTGGTATCGTATCCGTCGTTGACAAACAGGCTAAACGCGTTCTTCACGTCATACGCCGGCAGATCGCTGTCCGCAGCGCGCACGATGACGTAATCATAGCCCATATCAAGAATCGTTTCGCCTTCCGTCATTCCGGACACCGCGATCTTCAGATCGAAGACGTTGACGTCGGACGGATCCGCCAGATAGGTACCGCCGGCATAAATGCCGTCGATCGGGTTGCCGTTCGCATCATAAATGCCCAGAACAGCGGAGAATACATGTCCCGCCGCAGCGTCCTCATAGCCAAACAGACCGCCGTAGAAGTATTCGCCGGACTCGCCATCCATCAGCACCAGCTCCAGATACAGCGGAAGACCATACTCATCCATGCCAAGGAAGATCGTTGCCGGCATAGACGTATCGGTCATCTGCGCCGCCGCGCTGCGCAGCGCATCCGCCAGCTCGTCTCCCGTCGCCTGTTCGCCCATCTCGGCGAGAATGACCTGGAAAATCTGCTTCAGCGCAGCATCCTTATCCACCTGATCGGCAAGCTGATTGAGCAGGTTGCCCAGGTCCTTTGCGGTCACAACAACGGTAATCTGCATCGCGGTGGGCGGATAGCCTTCCTCGTTCAGATTCTCGGCCAGTTCCATCGGCAGCGCGAGGAACCATTCAGAGGCGATCGCCGCGTACGTTTCCGCGCTCGCCGCAAGGGCCTCAAACACCGGCTGGAGCTGCGCAACGTACATGCCGACCGTCTGCTCCACCATCGCAGCCAGCTCTTCCGGCGTCATCGAGGTGAGCATGTTCTTCACCTCGGTAAACGCGCTGATTTCCTCAGCGCCAAAACCCGCCAGCGCAAGCAGGGTTTCCCACTTGACGGTGACGCGGCGTCCGGAAATCAGGTTGCTTTCAATGCTCAGACCGTCAAGCGTCACATCCACCGCGCCGGTGACGGCAACGGACTGGGCGCTCGCTTCGCTGACCACTTCGCCCGCCAGCTGCACGCGCACGCCGTTATCAAGCAGCGCAAAGCCGCCCGTGATCTTCGTCTGCGCAAGCACTTTCTGCACCATGGGCAGCAGCGCAGCGTCCTCCTCGCTCATGCCCAGCACCGTCGGGTCAAGATCCATCCCCAGCTTGACGGACGCATTGAGCATCTTGCCGGTCATCAGCGCCTTGGTCAGCATCTGCGCCGTGGGCTGGCCAATCCTGTAGCCGTCCTGCGCAAGCGCCGCCGGGCAGAGCATCAGCAGGCACAGCACAAGCGCCAAAAGGCTCTTTAAATTCTTCTTCATAGTTTTCCCTCCCTGTTTTCTCGCGTAGGGTATTGATTGATTCCATTATATATGACGAAACATCCCGCGTCAATCTTCCAAAATCGGAGAAATATGCATTTTGAGATACCTTGACAGGCGAGGTATGTTGTGCTATACTCTATCTTGTCGGAGGTGATGAAATGCTGAATTCATCGGATATCCTTCGCGGTTATACGGACACGATCATCCTGGCCCAGCTCGCCCGTGAGGACAGCTACGGTTACGTCATCAGCAAAAACGTGCAGGAGATCACCCGCGGGGAACTTCAGCTAAAGGAAGCCACCCTGTATACGACCTTCCGCCGGCTGGAAAGCGCAGGCGTGATTGAGTCCTACTGGGGTAATGAAAACGCCGGCGCGCGCAGACGCTATTACCATCTGACCGACGCCGGAAGACAGCTATATGAAGAAAACAAGGCAGACTGGCTCCGCTACAGCGCCATGCTCTGTCAGCTCTTGGGAATGGAGGATGCCTGAATATGAATAAACGCATTCGCAGCATGATTGACGCCATCTTTGCGGAGATGAAGATGACGGCGGAAAACCTTGCCCTGCGCGATGAGCTGATGGCCAATGCGCAGGCGCGCTATGAAGATATGCTCGCTCAGGGAAAAACGGAGGAAGAAGCCTTTGCTCAGGTTGCCGTCTCCCTTGAGGACGTCAGCGATCTGCTGCGTGAAATGAACGGCGAAGCCCCCTCGCCGCAGCCGGCGCAAGACGCCGCAGAGGAGACAGCCGACGCCCAGGTACAGGACGCCGAATACGAGCCGCAGGAAGAAGCACAAGAAGAAGCTCAGGAAGAAGCGCTCCAGACTGACCTTGGCGACGCGCTTAACAAGGCTTTTTCCATGCTGGGCGACTGGGGACAGAGCATCATGCCGCAGGCAAAGAAACTCGTGCAGCAGGTGGACGACGCCACCGGCGGCGTGCTCAGCGGCATCGGCCGCGCGGTGGAAAAGGGCGTCAAGGAAGCGCAGAAGGCCGCCGGCGACATGCTTGACAAAACGCAGCCGGAACAGGATGCCGGATATCCCGCGGACAAGACGCCGGAAGACCTGCGCGAGGACGCCAAGGATCTGCGGGCGCAGGCAGGCCTTAAGCGCGCCATCGGCGACAAGGACGGCGCCGACGCGCTGGATGCGCAGGCAGACGCGCTGGAAGCACAGGCCGGCAGAACGGAACAGGCCGCCGTCGAGCAGGCGCGCGCCGCCATGGAAGAGATGATTGAGCAGGAAGAGAGCGCCGGCAAAGATGAGCCGGTGCAGGCGGAACCCGCCGGCTATGTCGGCGCGGACGGCGAAATCGATGAAGACTCCTTCGCCAGAAACGTCGAACAGATGAGCCGCGAAGCCGAGCGCCTCGTGCGCGAGGCGGGAGACGCGATTGAGGATCTTGGCCGTCAGGCGGAGGAAGCCGCGGACAAGGCAGGCGAAGCCCTGCACGACGTCGTCTACGGCAAGCGCGATCCGCAGCGCCGCGAAGCGCGCTTCCCGGTTGCCGGCCTTCGCCGTCTGGACATCAAGCTGGATGCAGACGACGTGGCGATTGAACCGGCGGACGGCGATGAAATCATCGTCAACTGGACCGCGCAGAACGCGGAGGGCGAACCTGCCGTCAGCATGAGCAACCATGCGCTGGTCATCCGCAGAAAGAACCCGGACGTCTTCAAGACCTTCTTCTCCGTCTTCAGCAAGAACGGCGGAAAGATCACCGTGCGCGTGCCGCGCGGCTACGCGGCGGACTATGCCATCGCCACGACCTCCGGCGATGTCTTCCTCTCCCGCGTGGATGTGGACGATGTGGGTGTCTCCACGACCTCCGGCAGCGTGCGCATCGAGCCGGACACCGGCGTGCGCGCCCGCAACCTGAAGGTGAATACGATTTCCGGCTGCGTGACGATCAGCGCGCTGGCCATCGATATTGCCGCCAAGTCCGTCTCCGGCAATGTGTTCGTCTCCTGCGACTGTCAGAAGGTCTGCTGCGACGTTGTTTCCGGCAAGCTTCACATCGAAGGCGCCTGCGACGAATGGGACGTCAACGCCGTTTCCGGCAAGACGGAACTGATCTGCACCGTCGTGCCCGGCGGCAAGATCAAGGCCGATACCATTTCCGGCGGCCTGACGCTCTCCCTCCCCGCCTCCGTGCGCGGCTTCGTGGTGGAGTTTGAATCCATGAGCGGCAAGCTGATCAACGAGTTCGGTCCGGATCGGTTCGGCACCTGCGCCCTGCCCATCCACCTGAACACGCTCTCGGGCAATATGACGATCACCAGACTGTGACAGTCTGGTGGACGGGGGAATCTTTCCCCCGCCACAACCACCCCCTACATTTTTCAGCCGCGCCCGCTGGGCACAACTGAAAAATGCAAGGAAACGATTATTTCTTCCGGGAAATGGGATTTCCCTACAGAAAAATCGCTGCGGTCGCGCCGTACACGCCGCCGCGACCGATCCCATTGGCTGCTCGATGCGGGTTATTTGATAAACTGTGACGATCACCAGACTGTGACAGTCTTCATGAAAGGAACCGGATTATGAACAAGATTAAGGATATCATCGCACTTCTCTTTGGCAGCTTCCTGCTCATCGAGGGAAGAGGCAGAACGTTTGCAAAGCTCCCGACATGGCTGGCCGTCGTGATGGCGCTTGCCTGCCTTCCGCTGCTGGTCATCACCGCTGTGCTGGTCGTGGCGTTCGGCATGACGGTCAAAACCGTGAAGGCGTAAGGAGGCGGCACCATGGATTTTGAAGCCATCAAGCGTAACCTGCTCAATGCGTTTTCCCAGCTGTGCGCGCTGCGCCTGATCGTCTCCTCCCCGAGTGAGAAGATCGCGGATCTGCCCGCGCTCTACGTGCTCATCGCCGTGCTCACTGCGCCGTATCTGTGCGTCGCGCTGCTCATCGCCGGCTTTCTGCTGCGCTATGGCGCGCGCTTTGAAAAAGATACGCAGAAAATCTGAGCAACATCCGCTTCGCCCCGCATGCATTGGCATGCGGGGCTTTTTTGTATGCCCGCAGGCGATTGACCCCCGACGCCGCCGCGCGGTATAATGATCAAAACAGCTTGCCAAGCAGCAGGAGGAAACGATATGACCCATCCGGACAGCCGCCTCTTTTCTTCCATGACCGTCGGCGTTTGCTATTATCCCGAGCATTGGGATGAAGGCCTGTGGGAAAGCGATCTTGACAGGATGCTCGGCGCGGGCGTCAGCGTCGTGCGCGTGGCGGAATTTGCGTGGAGCATTTTCGAAAAAACAGAGGGCGCCTTCTCCTTTGACTTTTTCGACCGCTTCCTCGCCCTGTGCCAGAGGAAGGGCATGAAGGTCATCTTCGGCACCCCGACAGCCACGCCGCCCGCATGGCTGACGCGCAAATACCCCGAGGTGCTCAACGCCCGGCGCGACGGCGTGCTCCTGCGCCACGGCGGCAGAAAGCACTATAACTACAACTCCCCGATTTACCTTGAAAAGACGCGCATCATCGTCACAAAGCTTGCCATGCATTACGGACAGCATCCGGCGATTATCGGCTGGCAGATCGACAACGAGCTCAACTGCGAGACGGATGAGTTCTATTCCGAAGCGGACAGCGCGGCCTTCCGCGTGTTCCTCAGGAACAAATACGGCACGCTTGACGCGCTGAACGCCAGCTGGGGCACGGTCTTCTGGAGCCAGACGTATACCGACTGGGAGGAAATCTTCGTTCCGCGTCCCGTGGCGCATGTGGGCATCAATCCGCATCTTGAGCTGGATTACCTGCGCTTCATCTCCCACAGCGCGCTGTCCTACTGCGCGCTGCAGGCCGACATCCTGCGCGCGCACATCGCCCCGCGCATGTTCATCACGACCAACGGCCTGTTCGCGCACATGGACAACCACAAAATGACGCGCGAAAGCCTCGATCTGTACACCTACGATTCCTACCCGGACTTTGCCTTTGAGCTCGCGCGGGAAGGACAGCTTGATCGCCTGCGCGACCGATGGAGCAGCATGAAGCTGACCGAGGTGCGTTCCATCTGCCCGCATTTTGGCGTCATGGAGCAGCAGAGCGGCCCTGGCGGCTGGTACAGCCGGATGGAGATGCCCGCCCCGCGCCCGGGGCAGATGCTGCTGTGGGCGCTGCAGAGCGCGGCGCACGGCGCGGACTTCGTGTCCTTCTTCCGCTGGCGCACCTGTACCTTCGGCACGGAGATTTACTGGCACGGCGTGCTTGACTACGACAACCGGGACAACCGGCGTCTTTCAGAGCTTCGGGCGTTTACCGACGCTATGAAGAAGCTGACGCCGCTGTGCGGCGCGTCACACCCCGCGTCCTTTGCCGTTGTCCGGGATTACGACAATGTGTTTGACGCTCAAATCGATCAGTACCACCGCCGCGTGACGCAGCAGAGCGAAGACGCGATCTTTGAAACCGCCCAGCTCACGCACACGCCGATGGACTTCGTCTACCTGCACGAGGGCATCTCCCTTCAGGAACTGAAGAAATACAAGGCGCTCTTCATGCCCCACGCGGTCATCATGACCAAGGCGTATGCAGACGCCCTGGATGCGTATGTCCGCGACGGCGGCACGCTGGTCATCGGCTGCCGCAGCGGTTACAAGGACGAATCCGGACGCTGCGTGATGACGCCGCAGCCCGGTCTGCTTTCATCGCTCACCGGCAGCGATGTGCGCGATTTTTCCTTTGTCAGCCCGGCGGAAGAGACGCCTGTCGCCAGCTGGAACGGCAAAACGATGCCGATGCCCGTCTTCTGCGACGCGCTTGATGCAAGGGAAGGCGCAAAGGTGCTCGCGCGGTATGAAACGGGCATCTTTGCCGGCGCCGGCGCGCTCGTTGAGCAGACCGTGGGCAGCGGCCGCGCGCTGCATCTGGGCAGCGCCTTCTGCGCGGAAAACACGCGGATGATTCTTGATACTCTCGGCCTCACCGCGCCGTTTGCGGATCAAATCACCGTGCCGGAGGACGTGGAAATCGTCCCCCGCGAAAAGGACGGCAGGCGCTGGCTCTTCGTGCTCAACTATCAGGAAAAGGACATGGAGATCACCCTGCACGAAGAGATGCACGACGTGCTGGAAGAAAAAACGCTGCGCGGCAGCGTGACGCTCAGGCCTTACGGGGTCAAGGTGCTGGAAGTGCGCTCCGGCAGCTGATATAAACAAAAACAGCCTCCGTCAGAAAATTCTGACGGAGGCTGCTGTATATTCATCAATCGATCAACCCAGCTCCGGCTCGTCGCAGAGGACAACCTCGCCCGTCTTACCCTCGGTTTCGATGATGAGCAGGTCGTTCTTGCCCTCGCGCAGCAGCGGCGCAGGGATATACAGGCGCTTCTGCGGTCCGATCTCCCAGAAGCGACCCAGCGCAAAGCCGTTGATGAAGACAAAGCCCTTGCCAAAGCCCGGCAGCTCAAGGAACGTATCGGCGGCAGCGTCCACATCAAAGACATAGCTGCCAATGGACGGTTCGCCCTCGCGCGCCTCGCCCTCAGCCGGCGCAAAGGAAAGCAGCGTCTCCTCGTCCATCGTCACCATCTCCCAGCAGGGGTGCAGATGGCGGTTGATCACGACGGCATGGTCGATGCCCTTGCGCTGACGCTCCAGTTTGTAGCTGTAGTTGACGCGGCCCATGTTTTCCACGAGAATCTCCAGCGTCGCGCCCTTGGTGACGGGAACCGGCGTCTCAAAGACATATTCGCCCAGCAGCTCGCGGTCGTACAGGGTAACCAGATGCTTGCCGTCAAGGAAGATCTGCGCACGGTCGCCCGCGTCGATGAGCTGAATGGCCGCCAGCGAGGTTTCGTAGACGAGCTTCGTGCGGTAGAGCGTGTAGCCGTAATGCTGGTCAAGCCGCTCCATGCTCATAGGATGCAGCGCGCAAACGGGTTCTTTTCCCGCGGCAAGCCCAAGCAGCGGCGCGCTGGCCACGCGCTGCGCCTTGCCGTAGGCGCGGCGCGGAATCTCGGGAATGTCGATCTTTTCAGCCGTGAGATCGCGATACTTGGCGATGACCTGCCTGAACAGCTCGTATTTCTCCGTCGTGCGTCCATCCTCGGTCAGCGGAGAATCGTAGTCATAGCTGGTGACGTCCGGCGCAAGCGCCTCGTAATCGTTGGCGCCGTTCATGAAGCCGAAGTTCGTGCCGCCGTGGAACATATAGATGTTCGCATGTCCGCGCTTGAGGATCTCGTCAAACTCGTGCGCAGCCGTCTCGGCGGAGGTGGTGCTGTGCTTGCCGCAGCCCCAGTGGTCAAACCAGCCGCACCAGAACTCCATGCACATCTTCGGATTGATGCCCAGCGTGTCCATCTTGGCGAAGTGCTCCTCCGCCTTGGAGCCGAAGTTGCCGGTGCGGAACACGCCGTCGATTTCGCCGCAGCAAAGCATATCGCCCCACGGGCCGTCGGAGGTGACGAGCGGGATCTCGATGCCGCGGGCAATCAGCGCATCGCGCAGCTGCGCCAGATACACCTTGTCCTCGCAGTAGGAGCCGTACTCGTTTTCCACCTGCATCATGATGACCGGGCCGCCTCTGGTGATCTGCAGCGGCGCAAGGCGCGGAATCAGTTCATCGTAGTAAGAAAGGACATGCGCCATGTAGCGCGGGTCGCTGCAGCGCAGACGGATACCATCCTCCTTGAGCAGCCACGCCGGCAGACCGCCGAACTCCCACTCCGCGCAGATATACGGCGCAGGACGCAGGATCACATACAGCCCCAGCTCCTGCGCCATGGCGACAAAGCGCTCGACGTCGCAGATGCCGGAAAAATCAAACTCGCCCTTGCGGCGCTCATGCACGTTCCACGCAATGTAGGTTTCCACCGTGTTGCAGCCCATCGCCTTGAGCTTGAGTAGCCTGTCGCGCCAATACTCCGGCACAACGCGGAAATAATGGATCGAACCGGAGATGATCTTGATCTTTTCCCCGTTCAGGTAAAAATCATCGCGGATTTCAAACGTACCCATGGAATGCCTCCTATGAAATCATCATGCCAAAAGAATATCAAAGCCGCTGCAAAATAGCAAGACGTTCGCACGGGAATTCAATTACGAAACAAAGAGAATATAAACCCTTCTCCGTAGCGGCGCGCCGTTGCCGCGCATAGCCAAGATACGATTATACCTCGTATTTATAGGTTGAATTCATCCTAGTATCGTGTTATTCTTTCTTTGGAGGGATGACGTATGATGATCAACACAAACAACATCGTTTCCATCACGGAAGCAAACCAGAATTTTTCGCGCGTGGCGCGCATCGCCGAGGCAAACGGTCAGGCAGTGATCTTCCGCAACAACAGGCCCAAGTATCTGCTCATCGACATGGAAAGCACGTCGCATTTTGAGATGACGGACGATGAAAAGATCGACGTGATCGCCCGGCGCGTGCTGGAAAGATACCGTCCTGCGTTTGAGGAGTTGGCCAAATGATCAGATTTTCCGAAAAAAAGGTGCTGCTGCTTCATCAGCTGCTGATCCGTGAAACGGGCGGCGCCGATCACCTGCGCGATTTTGCGCTGCTTGACAGCGCGCTGGAGGGCGCCTACGCCACCTTCGGCGGCACAGAGCTCTATCCCTCTCTGGAAGAGAAGGGCGCGCGGCTGGGCTTTTCGCTCATCAGCAACCACGCCTTTGTCGACGGCAACAAGCGCATCGGCATGTTCGTGATGCTCACCTTCCTTGAGGTCAACGGCATCCGCATGACCTGCACCAACGAGGACGTCATTGAGGCAGGCTTGGGCGTGGCCAGCGGCGCAATGAAGTATGACGCGCTGCTTGAGTGGGTCAGGAAGCACAGGGCGTGATCGGCTGCTGTGATCCAAAGAATAAAAAAAGCCGGCCGAAGCCGGGGAAAAAAGCAACCGCCGACAGCTTTTGCCATCGGCGGTTTGTGGTGCACCCAACAGGATTCGAACCTGTGGCCTTTTGATTCGTAGTCAAACGCTCTATCCAGCTGAGCTATGGGTGCGTATTCGTTTTTCAACAGAAGATATTTTATCAGATGTCAGATGAGTTGTCAATACTTTTTTGAAACTTTTTCTTTTTTATGTTCCGGATGCGCGCAAACCCACGCCCATTTACTGCCCGCTCCCCATTGCGGACAGACGGTTGAAAGATCCTCTGCGCCAGAGTATAATGAAGACAACGTATCAGATCGTTTGAATTCCTCATGAAAGGATGCAGCATATGAGCGAACAACCCAGAAGAAGACGCCGTCAGGTCATAGACACGCCTATTCCGGAGGCGTCCGCGCAGCCCCCGGAGGCCGAAAGCGCCGTACAGGCGGCAAAGCGCGAACCCCTGCAGGCAGCGGAGCGCCGGCAGGAAAAAGCGGCGCAGCCGCTGCCGCAGCGCACGCAGCTGAAAGGCAAAAGAAAGAAAAAGAAGAAGCGCTCAAAAGGCATCCTGATCGCCCTGATTGCGCTGCTGACGGTGCTGCTGCTCGCGGCAGCAGGCGCATTTGTGCTGCTTAGCAAGCCGTTTGCCTATCACCGCGCGCAGGACGCGCTGCTTGCCGGGCAGTATCAGCAGGCGGCAGAAGCTTTTGAAAAGCTGGGCGTTTATGAGGATTCCGCCAACCTGATGATGTACTGCAAGGCCTGCGCGGCGGCGGAAAACGGAGAATACGACGCAGCGATTCATACGCTGAACCTCCTTGGCAGCTACAAGGACAGCGCGATGCGCGTCGTCTATTATTCTGCGCGGCGGGCAGAAATGCAATTTGAACAGGGAAATGCCGATGCGCTGGACATCGCGCAGGAGTATTACAAAACCATCCCCTTGTTTATGGACAGCGACGAACGGCTCCAGAAGATCCCGATGTTAAGATGGGCGAGCGGCGCACACATGATATATCGCTTAAAGCAGGGCGAAAGCTTAATCGAACTGACCAAGGATGACAAGAGAAAGTATGCGCTGCTTGACGCATCCGGGCGCTTTATCGGCGAGTATGATTGGGATGGTGCTGTCGCTTTTTATGGGGATGACGTTATCTGTGTAATGAAGGACGAGAAATGTGGATATATGGATCCCACGGGGCGCGTCATCATTGAGCCGTACTGGGATGATGTGTCCAGCTTCTCAGAAGGGCTTGCTTTTGTAAAGAAGGACGGAAAATACGGTTATATCGATACAGCAGGCAATATCGTTGTCAATCCTCAGTGGGATGATGCATCCGCCTTCTCGGAAGGGCTTGCAGCTGTGAAGAAAAAGGGAAAATACGGTTATATCGATACAACAGGTCGCTTGGTCATAGAACCTCAGTGGGATCATGCATACAGCTTCTCAGACGGTTTTGCAGAGGTAAAGACAGGCAACAAATACGGAATCATCGATGCATCAGGCAACGTCGTCAGCACGCCGCAATGGGATTCTGTATACAGCTTTTCTGAAGGAATTGCAAGAGTAAAGAGAAACGAAAAATACGGTTATATCGACACCTCTGGTCATTTCATCAGCACGAATCAATGGGATTATGCATATGATTTCGAAGACGGCGTTGCATTGGTAAAGAAGGATGGCAAATACGGATTCATTGATGCGACCGGGCGCGTCATCATCCAACCTCAGTGGGATAATGCATATAGCTTCTCCAATGGATTTGCATGCGTGAAGAAGGACAATAAATACGGATTTATCGATACGACAGGGCGCGTGGTCTGCGAACCTCAATGGGATGATGCCTCCAACTTTTCGGATGGGCTCGCACTCGTCAAGCAAGGCGACAAATACGGATTTATCGACACAACAGGGCGCGTAGTCATTGAACTTCTTTGGGATTCTGCATACAGCTTCTCAGATGGTTTTGCACTCGTTGAGAAGGACGACAAATACGGATGGATTGATTCGAAAGGGTGTATCATCAGCGAACCCCTGTGGGATGACGCAGGATATTTTTGCGAAGGACTTGCGGCCGTAAAGAAGGACAGTATGTGTGGTCTGATCAACACCTCCGGCGAAATCGTCTACGGCTTTGGCGTGATCAATACGCAATAATTGAAAAAAGCGCTCCCTGCATGTCTTCCATGCAGGGAGCGTATCTGTATGCTCCGTTTTCCCGTCCGGCGGAAGAGAAATCCCGCAGCATCTCATGACCAACTGAGCTTACCGGCCGCTTTATCAACCCACACCCGGACGCGCAGGACGGCAAACAGCCTTTCGCGCAGAAAATCGATCCCGGCGCAGACCAGATAAATGGCGGCGCCGCAAAGAAAGACCGACGGAATCAGCATCATTTCCGGCAGCGCAGTCAGGCGCGAAGCCAGCGGGATGATGACATGCTGGCGAACCAGCGGATGATCGTGAATCAGATATACGCTGAAGCTGGCGGAAACGAGCAGGCGGAACATGCCGCTGTCGCAGCGGAAGGGAAGCCTTGAAAACAGCGCCAGCATCGCCGCGGCAAGGAAAAGCGTCGTCGGGGAATCGTGGCAGATGAAATACCACTGCGTGACGGTCTTTCCGCCCAGCATCCCTCCGATCATCTGCAGAACAAACCCTGCGGAGGACTGGATAACGGCAGCGCAGGCCACCGCGCCGGCCAGCGCACCGACGGATGCGTTTTCAAAGGACTGATACTTCCGGAAATACGCGCCCAGCGCATAGAGAACCAGAAGCCACATCGCATGGTTGCCGCCGGAGGTGGTGAGCGGATCGCTGCGCATCACATACGGCAGGACGGAAAACACGAGGACGATGCCGGAAAGCGTTCGCCGCAGCTCCTTTTGGGAGAGCGCATCCACCGCAGCGCGCACGAAAGGAAAGAACACAAAGCAGCCGACATACGCATTGAAATACCAGTACTGCCCCTTCAGCAGCGGGAAAAAGGCATTTCGGATGCTCGCCCAGCTGACCGTCGCCGGGGAAATCAGCCAAATCAGCGCGGTCATTCCCACTGAATAAAACAGCACGCGCAGCCAGAGCATCACGAGCGACCTGTATTTGTGCCGAGAGGTATAGCCAATATACCCGGAAATCAGCGCATAGCCGTCCACGGCAACCTGATACACCGATTGCAGGATCACAAGCAGTGTTCGGTTCTCCGCAGAAATCTGCTGACTGCCCACCAATCCGCCATGCCCCTGAAGATGATACAGAACGATCATCAACATGCATATGACGCGCATGAGATCGATTCCCTGATGACGCTTATCTTTCATTGCAGCAACATCCTCATTCAATCAAGATCTGTGAATTCAGTATATCAAAACCGCCGTCAGGATTCAATTGCTTCCGCAAACGTCTCCTGACGGTTGCAGCGCACCGCCTGCGCCATCTCAATATCTTATAAAAAGCGCGCGCCCACTTCCGCCCGAGTCTGCGTGATATGCAGCATGACGCACGCGGGCGATTTCACACAGTTTCCTATGCGATAAAAAACAACCGCCGACAGCGCTAAGCATATCGGCGGTTCGTGGTGCACCCAACAGGATTCGAACCTGTGGCCTTTTGATTCGTAGTCAAACGCTCTATCCAGCTGAGCTATGGGTGCAAGCTCTCAAAGCAGAAGCTATTATACCGTATGAATCCGAAAAGATCAAGCCCCTTTTTCACTTTTCTGGTTTTATTTTTCATCGCAGCGGTGTGGAAAGCGCAGCGTCCCCGCGGTGCTCAGACTGTCAAAAAGGATTTTTGACAGTCTAGTGGACGGGGGAACCTTTCCCCCGCCACAACCACCCCCAACAGATTTCACTTGAATCCTTCGGATTCCAGTCCTGAAATCTGCAAGGAAACGATTTTTCTTCCAGAAAATGGGATTTTCCTCTCGAAAAATCGCTGCGGTTGCGCCGTACACGCCGCCGCGACCGATCATATTGACTGCTCGATGCAGCTTTTTCGGCAAGCTGTGCGCAGCGTCCCCGCTGCGCTTTCCCTCATTTGTCCGCGTCTGCGGCGGTTTCTTCTCCTTGAGGCAGGCGGAAGGTCACGGTCGTGCCTTGCCCCTCGCTGCTCATCACGCTGATGGCGATATCATGGCGGCGGGCGATCTCCTTGACAATCGGAAGACCAAGGCCGGTGCTCTCGCGCGATGCATCCCTTGTGCGCGCAAACCGCTCAAAAATATGCTCAAGCTCCTGCTGAGCGATTCCCTTGCCTTCGTCCGCAATCACGATCAGGGGTTCTTCCTCGCTCACGGACAGGCGAACGCGCCTTCCCTGCGGCGTGTATTTCACCGCATTATCCACAACGGCCAGCAGCATCTGGCGCAGGCGCGCATAGTCGCCGTTGATCTGCATGTCCCTTGAAGGTTCCCTCGCTTCAAAGAGGATCCCCTTCGCCTCGCACAGCGCCCCGGCGCTCATCGCCACGTCGCCCAGCAGCTCCGAAAGGGAAAAGGTCGACTTTTCCAGCGAAAACTCCAGGTTCTGCAGACGGGAAAGCTCCAGAAGGTCCTGAATCAGCCGCTGCAGCCAACGGCTCTCCACGATCATTTGCTGATAATACGCCTGCCGGTCCTCGGGCGAGGAGATAATGCCGTCACTGAGCGCTTCAAGCGATCCGCGGATGACGGTCACCGGCGTCTTCAGTTCATGGGAAACGTTGGCAAAGAACGCCCGCTGCTGGCTGCGCAGCTGCTCGTCGCGCGCTCTGGCGTCTTCCAGCCGCTGGGCGAGGATATCCATGGACTGCGCGAGCGAACCGATTTCATCCTGCTTTTTCGGCTCCATGCGCAGCGCATAATTGCCGCCGGCCAGCTCATGCGCAAAGCGCTGAACCGCACGGATCGGCAGGGTGAACTGGCGCGTAAACAAGCCCGCCAGAATGCCCGACAGCACGAAGGATACGACAATACTCGTCAGCAGAATCACCGCGCTGGGCACCTGCGAATAGCCCATCTGGCGCAGCGTCGATTCCAGCAGCACCACGCCGAGTACGCGGCTGTTTTCGTCCATGATCGGCATGCACGCCGTCAGATGGATGTCCCCTTCGGCATAAGCGCGGATAGCCGGCGTCTTGCCCATGAAGCCAAGGGCAATCGTCTGCTCGATATAGCCCGGCAGAAGCGGATTATCCAGCCGCTGCACGACGCCGTCAAAATAGCCCGTGATGTCGTGCGCCGTATCAACGACATAGACATTGCAGCTTGTGATCTGTTCAATCAGCGCCAGATACGGCGCCAGCGTATCCTCGCTGACGATGAACCGGGTTTCGTCCAGCATCTGATCCCCGGAAGGCGCAATCAGCTCAGAGAGGTTCTGTGAAATGGCATATGCATGGCGCTGCATGGACGCGTTATAATTTGAAATAAGCTGCCGCTGAAGAATGCCGTTGAAGAGCAGGCTGAGGATCACGGCAAACGTAATGAGCAGCAGCAGGAACATGCTGATCAGCTGGCTGCGGATGGATCGGCGCGAACGCAGCTGTTTCATGGCAGCTTCCTTTCGAATTTATATCCGGTGCCCCAAACCGTCGCAATATCAAAGAAATCGTGCTCATAGGCGTCAAGCTTCTGACGCAGGCGCTTGATATGGGAATCCACCGCGCGGTAATTGCCCACGTGCTCGTATCCCCACACGAGCGTCAGCAGGTTATCCCGGGTAAACACGCGTTCGGGTGCGGAGGCCAGCGTATACAGAAGCTCCGTTTCCCTGCGCGTCAGGTTGACCGCCTCCCCGCCGATACTCACGCTCAGCGACGGCATATGGATGACGAGCGAGCCGATGATCAGCGTATCGCTGCTGGTCTGGGCCTTCATGCGGCGGATGACGCTGCGGATGCGCGCCATGACCTCTCCGGGCGAAAAGGGCTTGACGATATAATCGTCCGCGCCGATATCCAGCCCCAGAATCCTGTCCGCGTCTTCATCGCGCGCGGTGATCATCAGGATCGGGACGGAAGAAACGCTTCGAATGCGCCGGCACACCTCCAGCCCATCGATGCCGGGCAGCATGATGTCCAGCAGGATCAGCGACGGATCGATTGCCTTGAAAAGCTTCAGCGCATTTTCACCGGTCTGCGCCGTGACAAAGGGCCAGTTTTCCTTTCTGATATACTGAGAGAGAATATCCAGAATCTGCTGATTATCATCGACAACAAGAATGGGGTTCAAAATAACCCGCCTCCTTCTTCCTGCATCATGGGCGCATGATCTATGCGCCTCTTAACTATAGGATGCTTTTATTCGCTTGTCAATTTGAATCGAGATTTTCTGGAGTTTGCCCCAAAAAGCCATCGTTTTGCCATATCTGATCGATAAACTTAAATGCGCAATCGGGAGGGCTGATCATGAAACGTGTACTACTCATTTTCATAGCGATTGTTTTCGTCGTGACAGCCTGCGCCGCCGCCGAATCCGCCCGCTATCCGGACGGCATCTACCGCGGCTTCTATTATGAAGGCGGCATCGAACAGATCGCCATTGAATTTGAGCTGCGCGACGAGGTCTTTTTATCCATCGACTATCGCGCCATCAAGTACAAAGACGGAGATTACATGACCGCAGACGCCAGCGACGCACAGAAAGCAGCCCTGCGTCAGTACCGTCAGTTGGCAGACTATCTCTTGGGCAGGAACATCGCTTCGATCGATATGCTCTACGCTCCATATGAAATCGTCGATGATCTGGATGCGGTCACCTCCGCCACCATGCAGTCAAGCAAGCTGGTTTCCGCCCTGTGGGATGGTCTGAACCGCCGCCCGTACAGGCTGGTTTCCACCTCCGTCCTGCCGGACGTCGGCAGCCATGCAAACGGCGCCTACCGCGGCTGCTTCATGGAGGACGGCGAGGAGCAGGTCGCGCTGGAGTTTACGCTCCGCGACAACTGCTTTGCCAGCATTTCCTTCCGTGCGCTTCGCTATCACGGCGAGGATTATCTCGCTGAAAACCGCACCGAAGAGCAGGCGGAGATTGCCGAATACTACCTTTCCCTGATCGCCTATCTTCAAGGAAAGCCCGTTTCCTGCGTCAACGATCTGTATCCGCCCGCAGAGATCGCAGCGGATGCATTTTCTGGCGCAACGCCGAGCGCGTCCAAAGTGATTTCCGCCGTCTGGGACGCTTTGAACCGCCGCGCCTATCGCCTTGACTGAGAAAGCGAAGGCGCCCTGATCAAGGAATTTACGCGTTTTCCTGCTGCAGGGGAAAACGCGTGAATCGATATTATTTATTTCAAAGGAGACACATCGTATGAAGAAGATCATCACTGCTGCGCTCGTCGCCCTGCTGCTCGTGTCCATCTCCGCGTGCGCCTTCGCCGCCACCGGTCTGGGCTCCTACACCAAGGTTACCTCCACCCCGGCGACCGCCGACAAGGCCGCCAGCGTTTCTGTCAACACCACCATGTGCGCCGTGACCCTCGACGCCGAAGGCAAGATCGTTGACATCGACTTTGACGTTGTTCAGCCCAAGAGCAACTGGGAAGAGGCCGTTGTTGAGACCCAGACCAAGCTGGAGCTCAAGGAAGGCTACAACATGAAGCGCGTTTCCGGCATCGGCAAGGAGTACTACGAGCAGATCGCTGCGCTCGAAGCCTGGTGCATCGGCAAGACCGTTGAGCAGGTTCTGACCATGCCGGTCATGGACCGCGGCGACGGCAGCCACACCCACGTCCCGACCGACGTCGATCTGGCTGTCGGCTGCACCATCTCTGTCGCCGATCACCTGAAGGCGCTGGAGAAGGCCGCTGCTGACGCGAAGTAATCCTCAGGATTTACGCTTTTCCTTTTATCCAAATAGAACCCGCCGGGATGGTCCGGCGGGTTCTTTTGCTTATCTGCGGCATACTGGCCGCACGTATTTGAAAAACCGCTGCGTGTCGTGATAAAAGTAAAACACCCTGCCCGGCGTCGTATCCAGACGGTATCCGCTGGCATCGTAATCAAATGCCTTCATCGCCGCCTCGATCTTCGCTTCCACCGCGGCGTTCTCCCTTTCGTAATCAAATGGGCCGTGTTCAAAGACGATGTATTCGCCCTCCGGCACGTCCATGAGCATCATCTGCGGCGGCACTTCTGCGTCGTAATCCGCCGGCAGACGCACGCCGTAGCTTTCCGCCAGCGGAATGCCCCAGCTGCAGATGCGCCCGGACGGTTCATTGATGAACGCCATCACCTGTCCGCCGCCGCTGTCTGCCGCCTGACCGCCGGCGTCGTCGAGCTTGCCTTCAACGCTGGCCAGCAGCCCGCAAATCGTCTCGCAGTCCTGTCCCGGAATGCGGCTCTGCTTCTGCCAGAAATCCCAGTATCCGATGCTCTCGTAGTTTCTGATGTGCAGGTACTTGTGCGCGGGAATCGTCACAAAATACGTCTTCACATCGCCTGTTGTCTGCGCCATGCCCGTTCCTCCTATCCCCATCAGGTAACAATCCAGCGGCTTGATGACGGTGCGCAGTACAACGGGAACCGGTTTTCTGCGGTATGCACCGGGCGTCATGCCATATGCCGCGCTGAATGCGCGGGTAAACGCCTCCTGAGAAGAAAACCCGCAATCCAGCGCAATATCAAGAATCCGCTCCCGCGTATCGCGCAGGCGGATCAGCGCATGCGCAAGGCGTCTTCCCCTCAGATAGTCGCGAAAGGCCATGCCCGTGATTTCCCGGAACTTGCGGGACATGTGGTATTCGCTGTATCCAAACCGCGCAGCCAGCCTGAGCAGCGTCAGCGCATCATCCTCGTGCGCCCGGATACATCTGTCGATTTCATCGACGATCTGCTGAATATTCCGATACCACTGCATCCGCTTCGCCCTCCTTCATCAAGCCTGCGCCTATTTTATCACCGCATTCTCCGTTTTTTCTGATTCTGCTTGCGCAAAACAGCAATCGGCTCCGCACAATCCGTTGCGGAGCCGAGAATATGATAATGAATCAGCAGCCAAATTCTTCCCTGCAGCGCGCAAGCATCTGCCGGATGGGCAGCTGATACGGGCAGCGCGCCTCACATGCGCCGCAGCCCACGCAATCGCCCGCCTTTTTGGGCGTCGCATTATAGCGCAGCTTCGCCCAGTCCTGCAGACCGTAGCGGCGCAGATATCCTTCCAGCACGAAGATGCCGGCAATGCCCACGCCCTGCGGGCAGGGCTGGCAGTAGTTGCAGCGGCGGCAGAACTGCGTGCCCAGCTCCTCGCGAATCGCACGGATCTTTTCAAGCTCCTGCTCCGTAAGCGGGGACCGGTCCTCAATCGCCGCAAGATTCTGCGCGATTTCCGCTTCGCTGTACATGCCCGGGATGATCACGCCGGAATCGGGATTCGCCGCGATAAAGCGCAGCGCAAGCGACGCATCCTCGATCGCGCCGCCGGCCAACGGCTTCATGCACACAAAGCCTACGCCCTGCTGCGCCGCACGCTTCATCAGCGCTTCGCCCTGCGTTTCCACGATGTTGTAGGGGAACATGACCGTTTCCACCCAGTCAAAATCGAGCGCACGCTCAAACACCGTCGCCATGTGCGCGGTCAGGCCAATGTGGCGGATCTTTCCCTGCGCCTTCGCCTCCAGCAGCGCCTCCAGCGCGCCGCCCGGGGCGATCACCGTTTCAAGATCGGCGAGGGACGGATTGTGCACCTGATACAGGTCGATGTAATCGGTTCTGAAATTGGCAAGGCTGGTCGCAATATCCTTCTCCATCGCTTCCTTCGTGCGGGCCATCGTCTTGGTCGCGATGATGAATTGATCGCGCATGCCCTCCAGCGCCTCGCCAAGGAACGCCTCGCTCACGGTATAGCCGCGCGCAGAATCGACGTAATTGACACCGGCTTCAAGCAGCTTTTCCATCAGCACGCGCGTGCCCGCCGCATCAATTTTCTGAATCGGGATGCCGCCAAAGCCCATGCGGGAAACCTTCAGACCGGTTTTTCCCAATGTAATATATTCCATATGTCTCCTCCTTGAGTACTGCAAATCTCATGTGCCTTCTATTATAGTCTCTCGTTTCCCCCATTTCAAGAAGCTGCATGCGCTTAATCGTTTTCCCGCGTCATTTTGCCGAATAATCCGCTCGCACTCCGGCGACAATAAGCCCGGGCGAAAGCTCAGAAACAATAATGGAGGAAACAAACCATGAATCAGACCATTCACTGCAGCGTTGAATCCTGCCGTCATCACAGCCAGAAGAACCTGTGCCAGCTGGATACCATCGACGTGCGTCCCAACTGCAACTGCCACTCCGGCAAGTGCGACGAGAGCATGTGCGGCTCCTACGACAAGAAGTAATCTTCGCCGGCGGACGGGGGAAGCCGTTTCCCCTGTCCGCCGGCCTGTCAAAAACGCATTCTCAGGCCGCTGCGTGCCCTTTCGGGCGCGCTTTTTTCTTGACATCTTTTTCAAGCGGTATTATAATACCTTTGCTTCGGTTTTTAATTAACCTGATTAAAGTTTACATTTACCTCTTATCTGAAAGGATCACCATGCGCATCATCACCGATTCAGCGGCAGACTTCACCCGGGAAGAGCTCAGCCAGTATCATGTTCACTGTGTTAACACCGGCATCATCATCGGCACGCAGGAATGCACCGCAGACGAGCTGACCGAAGAAGCCTTCTGGCAGCGCCTGCTTGCCGGCGAAAGCATCAAGACCTCCCAGCCCGCGCCGCAGGCTTTCCTGCGCGAGTTTGAGGCGGCAAAAGCTGCCGGCGAAGACGCCGTATGCATCTGCATCTCTTCCACGCTTTCCGGAACGCTGCAAAGCGCCAGACTGGCCGCATCCATGATCGATTACGGACGCATCCACATCATCGACGCGCTGACCGGCGCAGCCGGGCAAAAGCTCCTCGTCCTGCAGGCATGCCGTCTGCGCGACGAGGGCAGGCTTCTCGCCGGCGAAATTGCCGAGAAGCTCAACACCCTGCGCAGCCGCATCCGCCTGTTCGCCAGTCTGGATACGCTGGATAACCTTGCGCGCAGCGGACGCATTCCCCGGGCTGTGGCAAGCCTTGGGTCCCTTGCTCAGCTCAAGCCGCTGCTTCACGTCACGCCGGAGGGAGAAATCGCCCTCGCCGGCAAGGCATTCGGCCGCCATCGCGCGATTGACAGCCTCGCCAGGCGCATCGCTTCCATGCGCATCGACCGGAACTATCCCGTCATTCCGCTGTATTCCCACACGGCAGATAATTGCCGTGCGCTGCTCAGGAAGCTCGCCTCGCTCGGTGTGGCCGTTGACGAATGCCTACTCAGCGCCATCGGCGCGTCCATCGCGCCGCACATCGGCCCGGGCGCATACGGCGTCACGTTTGTGGAGGCGGAATAAGCCGTTTCTGAGACAATCAAAAATGAAAAACGCGCCTGCAGCAAAGGAAAATCCCTGCCGCAGGCGCGGTATTTTATTATGAGAGACCTGCTGTGGTTTGTCGGAAATGCCGCCGGCAGCATGCCGGTTATTCCTTGATATCGAAGAGGAGCATCAGCATCCTGCGCGTCTCCGCACGCAGATCGAAGCTGCCGCCCGAGGCACACCAGTCGAAAATCACACATCTGGTCAGCCGGATGGCCGCCGTGGTAAGGGTTTGCGCGTCCTTGTCTCTGCTGATCAGCCCGGCCTGCTGCGCACGCAGGACCAGCGCCAGCACCGTCTCATCTTCCTGACGATGGGCTTCATCCAGACTGTCGCATCCATCCTCGCGTCCGATGACGCTCTTGTAGTACTGCGCCGTGATCGAGCAGCCATGGCGCTCGGCACGCGCGGTGCGCATCATGCATACAGCCAGCAGCTGCTCCGTCAGGTTCGGCTCCATGACCAACTCCAGCAGTTCCGTGCGCAGCGGACGGTCATCCTGCGCGCGCAGGCCGTCCATCAACTCTTCCTTGGTCTTGAAGTGGTAATAGAAGGTGCTGTTGGCCACGCCGGCGTGCTCGCATATCTCCCGGATGGTCACGCTTTCAAAGCTTCTGTCGGTAAGAAGCTTCCGCGCGCTGTCAAGGAGCAGCTTCCGATTCTTTGCCACCGTTGATCCCTCCCATCACACTTTTCCCAAATAGTACATAGTCTATCTAATAAATTATATCGGAATCCGCAGGCATTGTAAATAGCTTATCAAAAATAACATATAAAAGCCATCGCTCCGTCTCATCACGCCGCCGTGCCTGCGCAGAAAAAAAGACGCCGTTTCCGGCGTCTTTGTGCGGTTTGATGGATTACACGTTGAAGCGGAAGAGGGTCACATCGCCGTCGTTCATGACGTACTCCTTGCCCTCGCTGCGCACGAGACCCTTTTCCTTGCAGGCGAGCATCGTGCCGTTTTCTTCCAGATCCTTGAAGGCGACGATTTCCGCGCGGATGAAGCCGCGCTCAAAGTCGCTGTGGATTTTGCCGGCAGCCTGCGGCGCCTTGGTGCCCTTCTTAATCGTCCACGCACGGCACTCATCCGCGCCGGCAGTCAGGAAGGAGATCAAGCCCAGCAGATCGTAGCACTCGGCAATCAGGCGGTCAAGGCCGCTCTTGCCGATGCCCAGCTCCTCAAGGAACATCGCCTTCTCTTCCTCGTCCATCTGCGCAATATCCTCTTCGATCTTCGCGGAGATGACAAGCACCTTGGCGTTCTCCTCGGCAGCGATCGCCTTCACCTCGTCAACGCCCGGCAGCTCGCTCTCGTCCTTGCCCAGGTCATCTTCCTTGATGTTGCAGGCGTAGATCACCGGCTTGGTGGTCAGCAGGAACCACTCGCGCGCGATTTCGCGCTCCTTATCGGTCATCGGGCAGGTGCGCGCCGGCTGCAGGTTGTCCAGATGCGCCAGCAGCTTGTTGCCCAGCTCGCTCTCCTCGGCAAACTTTTTGTCGCCGGTCTTGAGCATCTTGGTTGCGCGCTCGGCGCGCTTGGCGACGGACTCGCGGTCAGCGGCGATCAGCTCGAGGTTGATCGTCTCAATGTCGTGCTGCGGGCCGACGCTGTCCGCATGGCGGATGATGTCCGGATCCTCAAAGCAGCGGACGACGTGCACGATCGCCTCACACTCGCGGATGTGGGAAAGGAACTTATTGCCAAGGCCCTCGCCGTGGCTGGCGCCCTTGACCAGACCCGCAATATCGACGAACTCGATCACCGCTGGGGTGCGCTTCTTGGGATTATACATCGCCGTCAGCTTGTCAAGACGCTCATCCGGAACGGCAACCATGCCGGTGTTGGGCTCGATGGTGCAGAAAGGATAGTTGGCCGCTTCCGCGCCCGCCTGAGTGATCGCGTTGAAAAGGGTGGACTTGCCGACATTGGGCAGTCCGACGACGCCGAGTTTCATCTATTCATACCTCCGAAAAAATGGCAGATTGTTGTTGATTCCTTAACCTGTTTATTATAACGGAATAACAGGGAAATTTCAATCATTCCTGTCGATTTCTCTCTCTTACGCTCCCCTATTGGCAAAGGTGCACATAATCCCACAATCCAATTATCTTGTTATTGACAGATTGACGGCAAAATCCTATAATGTTATTGTTCTGTTTGTGCGTTCCTGCGCTTTGGCTGCGGTTTTGCTGAATACGGGATCCGTGTCACGCTCCCGTACAGATATAATTTATTCCATGTTATGGAAGGAGATCTGTCTTATGAAGAAGATCGTCGCTCTGGTTCTCGCCGCTGTGCTGTGCCTCGCTCTGGCCACCGCCTGCGCCGACGCCTCCGTCTACTACCTCAACTTCAAGCCCGAGCAGGACGCTCAGTGGCAGGAGCTGGCCAAGGTCTACACCGAGAAGACCGGCGTTCCGGTCACCGTCGTGACCGCCGCCTCCGGCACCTACGAGACCACCCTCATGTCCGAAATCGAAAAGAGCGAGCCGCCGACGCTGTTCCAGGTCAACGGCCCGGTCGGTCTGGCGAACTGGACTGACTACTGCTACGATCTCGCCGGCACCGAGCTGGTCAAGCATCTGACCAGCGACGCCTTCGCCCTCAAGAGCGGCGAGGAAGTCAAGGGCGTTGCCTACGTTATCGAAACCTACGGCATCATCGCCAACACCAAGCTCCTGGAGAAGGCCGGCTACAAGGCCGAGGACCTGAACACCTTCGACAAGCTGGCTGCTGCCGCTGCCGACATCCAGGCCCGCAAGGCTGAGCTGGGCATCGACGGCGCGTTCACTTCCGCCGGCATGGACAGCTCCTCCGACTGGCGCTTCAAGACCCATCTGGCCAACATGCCGATCTACTACGAGTATCAGGCTGACGGCATCGGCACCACCAAGGCCATCAAGGGCACCTACCTCGACAACTACAAGAAGATCTGGGATCTGTACATCAACTACGCGACCTGCGAACCGGCCCTGCTGGCCTCCAAGACCGGCAACGACGCCGTCGCTGAGTTCGTTGGCGAAAAGGGCGTCTTCTATCAGAACGGCACCTGGGCCT
Organism: Clostridia bacterium; assembly: GCA_017547805.1. Classification (GTDB taxonomy): domain Bacteria; phylum Bacillota; class Clostridia; order Christensenellales; family Aristaeellaceae; genus Ventricola. The sequence continues at coordinate 101,844 of JAFYOR010000064.1, read as the reverse complement.
GGAACGACATCAAGGCGCTGGGCGCTGAGAACCTGACCATGCTCCCGATCTACATCGGCGTGGAAGGCGAAGAGAATCAGGGCCTGTGCACCGGCACCGAAAACTACTGGTGCGTGAACGCCATCGCTGATCAGGAAGACATCGACGCGACCATCGCGTTCCTCGAGTGGGTCATCACCTCTGAGGAAGGCCGCAAGTGCATGTCTCAGGACATGGGCTTCGTCGTTCCGTTCGACACCTTCACCGGCGAATACGCTTCCGCCAACCCGCTCGTCGCGGTTGACGCTGCCTACACCGCCGCCGGCAAGACCCCGGTGTCCTGGAACTTCCCGACCATGCCGTCCGAGAACTGGAAGAACATGGTTGGCTCCGCGCTGACTGCCTACGCTGCCGGCACCGGCGACTGGGCGGGCGTCGTGACCGCGTTCGTGGATGGCTGGGCTGCTGAGGCTGCTCTGGCTGAATAATCCGATTCTTTTGTACCCTCAAGAGGGCGGGCTTACGCCCGCCCTCTTTTCTCTTATCCCGGCCTTTGGGCAGTCTGTCAAGCCCACGGGAACCGCTCATGGGTTTTGCAGACTGCCTGATTCTTCCGCCATGGAGGTATCGCATGGAAAAATCAATCAAAAAATACTGGCCGATCTTCCTGCTGCCTACGTTTGCAGCATTCGCAATCGGCTTCATCTGGCCCTTCCTCTGGGGCATTTATCTCTCCTTCCATAAGTTCATCACCGTCAGCAAGACGACCTTTGTCGGTCTGAACAACTATGTGAAGGTATTTCAGGACGCCACCTTTGTGTCCGCTTTCTGGTTCACGGCTTCCTTCACCATCGTCTCCACCGTGCTGATCAATCTCATCGCCTTCATGATCGCCCTTGCGCTCACCCGCGGCATCCGCGGCACAAACATCTTCCGCACGGTTTTCTTCCTGCCCAATCTCATCGGCGGCATCGTGCTGGGCTATATCTGGCAGATTCTGCTCAACGGCATCCTCACCCATCTCGGGCTGCCGCTGCTCGCGCTGGATGCGCGCAACGGCTTCTGGGGATTGATCATTCTGATGTGCTGGCAGCAGATCGGCTACATGATGATCATCTACATCGCAGGCCTTCAGAATGTGCCGTCGGATCTGCTGGAGGCCGCGTCCATCGACGGCGCGAACAGCACGCAGACGCTCCTGCAGGTGAAGCTGCCGATGGTCATGCCGTCCATCACGATCTGCACCTTCCTTACACTGACCAACTCCTTTAAGCTCTTTGACCAGAACCTTTCCCTCACCAACGGCGAGCCGGCAAAAGCCAGCCAGATGCTCGCGCTCAATATCTACGATACCTTCTACGCCCGCTCCGGCGCACAGTGGAAGGGCATCGGTCAGGCGAAGGCCGTCGTCTTCTTCCTGCTGGTGGTCGGCATCTCGCTCGTCCAGCTTTACTTCACCCGCCGTAAGGAGGTGCAGCAGTAATGGCCAAAACCAAAGCGTATCACGACGGCGCGGTTTCCGGCGCGAAGCGCACGCTGGACACCTGTCTCTCCGTTTTCCTTGGCATCCTGAGCATTATCTGGCTCTATCCCGTCGCGCTGATCCTGCTCAATTCCCTCAAGGCTGAAACGTCCATTTCCACCACCTCCGTCTTTGAGCTGCCCATCGGCGAGGCGTTTGTCGGGCTGCACAATTACATCTACGGCATCACGCAGATGAACTTCCTCTCCGCCTTCTTCTATTCGCTCACCATCACGGTCACTTCCGTGCTGCTGATTCTTCTGTGCTGCTCGATGTGCGGCTGGTACATCACCCGCGTCAATTCTCTTCCCTCCAGGCTGATGTATCTGCTGTGCGTGTTCTCGATGGTTGTCCCGTTCCAGATGGTCATGTTCACCCTCTCCAAAACGGCCGACACATTGAGGCTCAACAATCCGTTCAACATCTGCATCATCTATCTGGGCTTCGGCGCGGGTCTGGCGGTGTTCATGTTCACAGGCTTCATGAAATCCGTCCCGATCGCGATTGAAGAAGCCGCAATGATCGACGGCTGCAATCCGCTACAGATCTTCTTCAATGTCGTTTTCCCGATCCTCAAGCCCACGATGATCTCCACGGCGATCCTTGAAACGATGTGGGTCTGGAACGACTACCTGCTGCCCACGCTGGTGCTGGATATCAAGAAATACCGCACCATCCCGATGGCCATCCAGTATTTCCGCGGCAGCTACGGCCGCGTGGAAATGGGCCCGATGATGGCATGCATCATGATCACGGTCATCCCGATCATCATCATGTATCTGCTCTGCCAGAAGCACATCATCGAAGGCGTCATCGCCGGCGCAGTCAAGGGTTAAGGCGGGCTGTGCCCGCACCCGCTTCGCTTCGCGGCGGTATGACTCGCTGCGTTCGCGCGGAGGGCGCTCCGCAGCTGGTTTTCGGTTTTCTCTTGTTTTTTGCAGGATGCACGAACCCGAGGACGGAAGGTCCTCGGGTTCTTTCTTTGCTGATTTCTTCTGCGATCTTGTTTTTCAGCATACAAAACGCCCCCGGAGACCTTCTGTCTTCAGGGGCATGCTTTCGCATTATTCATTTTCCGGTCGTTTGTAGACGATCAGATCGCCAACATCCACGCCTAAGTAATAGCAGAGCTTACAGATCAGGTTGGCGTCGATTCGCTGGAAACTATTCTTGCAGTAACGGTTGAAATTCGCTCTAGGAATATCCATATCCTTACATATTCTATTCTTAGAAATCCGTTTTTCTTTTAATATGTCGTTGATACGGAGTTCAATTCTTCCAAAGTTTTCCTGATCTGAAACTAACATATAATCCCCTCTTTACATCGTTAGGATTATTATATATAATTAGTTCGTAATCAAAAACTCACGTTAATGTGACTCACTATTTCGTTATCCCCCTAATCTATTATCTTTCAATAGGAGCAATGCTATGTCTATTATCTGCGCCTTCTTCGGTCATCGCACCATCCCGGATGACCTCGAGCCGCGCCTGCGCGAAACAATCAGGCAAGCTATCGAAGATTACGGCATTACCGAGTTCTGGAACGGCGGCTATGGCGGCTTTGATCGCCTCGCAGAGCACGTTGTCGCCTCGCTAAAGCCCGAATATCCCCATATCAAAAACCGGCTCGTATGCGCCTATAAACCGCAGTACGCCCCACGCCCGACTTTCGACTCCTGCTTCTATCCCGACCACCTCGATAATTATCCTGATAGATGGCATATTCCATGCCGGAATAAATGGATGGCTGAACAGTGTGACCTGATGATCACCTACGTTGAACATGCAGATAGTAAAATCTATGAACCACTTGATCACATAACCGGCAAAAAGCCCATCCTGAACCTCGGCGCCTACCAACCCAAAAATCCAAAATAAAAGCATCGGTATGCCGGTGCTTTTTCCTTATCCACGCCAAATCCAAAAAGTAAGAAACCGAAGACCTTCCGCCTTCGGTTTCGTGCTTTCCTCAAAGCCGCATATTCCCCCGCCCAGCCAAGCTGCGGAGCGCCCTTCACGCGAACGCAGCGTGTCATACCGCCGCGAAGCGATGTGGCTACGGGTCCTGCCCGTCAGTCTTGGAGGTGTTCGCCGGCTTTTTCGAGTTCTTCCAGCTCGTGCATGTATTTGTAGACCGTGTAGCGGGAGACGTTCAGGCGCTCTGCGACGATTGCCACGGACTTTTGGTAAGTGAACGCGCGGCGCTTGTAGAGCATGCGAATGATGCGCATGCGGTCGGTCTTCTTCATCGCCTCCGGTTCCTTGCCCACGGTGCTGATGCACTCGCGCAGCAACTCTTCAAGCTGGCTTCGCGCGTCCTGCATAAGCGTCTGCTGCAGCTCGCCGCTGGTCGCCGTCAGCTCGCTGATCATCTGCCCGGCACGCACGAGGGAAGTGATGTCCATATTGATGCCGAAGGCAAAATGGAAATCGTCGCCGACAATGTTGAATGTCGAGCTCTTGATCGTTCGCCCGTCGCGGGAAATCACAAGCTGGTTGACATAATCTCTGTTTCTGTAGATCGACTCATCATAATCACCGATGTCGCCGAAAATATCCGCAGTCGATCCGACTTCACGACCCGTCACTGTGCCGTTGTAAATTGCCAGAATCGGATGTCCCGGTCGCGTCATATCATGGACAAGCGTTTCGCAGTTCGGTCCGAACATGGTGGCAATACCCTTCGCTTCGTTCTTAAGAAACGCAAGCATATCGTCTCTGTTCATGCACTTCCTCCGTTTGTTGTGATCATCTGCGCCGTCAGCCTCCGCGCGTACAGGAGGCCTTGACAATTTGTATACATCAATTATACCATACTTTCGCCCGATGTAAACGCCTTTCCGGTCAAAAGTTCGTATGGCGCTGCGCAGCGCAGTCCTGTAAAGCGGCATAATTCCGCCTGCGCCGTCATAGGATGAATCTGTCAAAATGCGCTGCTGTCCGGAGTTTCCAACCGCTTCACATGGCTTTCATATCCGGTACGCAGTTGTATGGTACGTTGATCCTGTACAATCATAAATCGTCATGACCTTCTCTCAAACGAGGTGATTCCATTGTCAAGCAGCATCTGTGCACAAAAGAGTAACTATCCGCCTGTTCTGGCAGATCACCAGTTCTGTGAAACGTTTTATCAGCCGTACCGCCTCGCCGTCCAAACCGCATTTGCCATGCTCTGCCACGCGCGCAGCCTGCTTCGCAGCGATCTGGGCGAGGAAACCGTTCAGCAGATGACCTTTCGCCTGAAATCCCCACAGTCCATCAGCGGCAAGCTGCGAAAGAAGAAGCTGCCCGTCTCATGCGACGCCGCCAGCGCCGCTCTGCACGACATCGCCGGCCTGCGCGTGGTGCTCACAAGCGTCAGCGCCGTTTATCGCTTCGCCGCGCTGCTGACCGCATCCCCGCTGGCAGAGTTTGTCTCCTGCCGGGATTATATCGCCGAGCCGAAGCAAAGCGGTTATCAGAGCCTTCATCTGCTGATGGTCGTTCCCGTGATTGACCGCGGACAGCATCTGCTCATCCCCATTGAAATCCAGCTGCGCACCAGCCAGATGGATGCATGGGCGGTGATCGACCATGAGGCGTGCTATAAGCCGCACAGGGAGACGGAATCCGAGGATCGATGCATAGCCGCCGCCCAATCCTCCATGGGGATATCCTTCTTCTCGCTCGACGCTCGTCGGTCAATCCGGTCCTGAAGGCTCTCTGGGATTTCATTCATTGCCGGACCAGTTCAGATAAATCTGAACCCCTTAACCCTTCTCCGCTTCGCCCAGCTTTAAGCTGCAATTCAGTTGATAAATATCGCACACTAAAAAACCAGCAGGGCGCAAACCCTGCTGGTTTCTCCATATTATCGGATGAGGAAAAAGTAACCCACTGCGCACATCGCCGCCAGTGCAACCAAGGCAACCGGCACGAACGTAATCAGCGCTGCAATCGCCATCGCGCAGCCGTCGCCCTTTTCCATCACATCGCTCGGGGAAAGCTCCTCGTCATAGCCCGAAGGCTGACCGCGCTGCGCCTTCTGCTCCTTTTGGAACTTGTGCGCACGGTCGATTTTCCCCTGAAAAGGCAGATGCATGTTTTACTCCTTGGTCTCCAGCGGATGGTGGCAGGCAACAAAGTGACCCGGCGCCATCTCGGTCCACTGCGGCTCAGCATGCTTGCAGATCTCGGTGCAGCGGCTGCAGCGCGTGTGGAACTTGCAGCCCTTAGGCGGATTCACCGGGCTGGGAATGTCGCCCTCCAGAATGCGCAGCTCCTTGTCGGAGTCGACGTCCGTCGTGGGAATCGCCGCCATCAGCGCCTCGGTGTAGGGATGCAGCGGGTTGGCGAAGAGGGACTCCGTATCCGCCAGCTCAACCATGTTGCCAAGGTACATGACGCCGATGCGGTCGGAAATGTACTTGACGACGGACAGGTCGTGCGTGATGAACAGATAGGTCAGGTTGCTCTGCTCCTTGAGGTCGTAGAGCAGGTTAATGATCTGGGACTGGATGGACACGTCCAGCGCGGAAACCGCCTCGTCGCAGACGACGAACTTCGGCTTGACAGCCAGGCTGCGGGCGATGCCGATGCGCTGACGCTGACCGCCGGAGAACTGATGCGGATAACGGTGCAGGAAGTAGCTGGCAAGGCCGGCGTCCTCCATCGTCTTGACGATGTATTCCTGCATGCGCTCGTCGTTCTTCTTGAAGAAGTTATGCGCCAGCAGGCCTTCGCCGATGATGTTGCCGACGGTCATGCGCGGATTCAGGGAGGAATACGGATCCTGGAAGATCAGCTGCAGGTCGCTGCGCAGCAGGCGGATCTCCGGGTACTCAAGGCGCGCAAGGTCAATGCCCTCATCGCGCAGCGCTTCGTACTTTTCAAACTCCGCATTGCCCTTGTGCGGCTTGCGCATTTCATCAATCTGGGCGCGAACCTCGGCAAGCTGAGCGTCAAATTCCTTGATCTGCGCGTCAAACGCGTCGAGCTTCTTCTTCAGGCTGTCGCTCTTCGCCGCATCCGGCTTTTCGGCCTTCGCCGCGCTGTACACAGCGTCGTCGTAATCCAGCTGAACCGTGGCGCGCTTTTCGCGGATCTTCTTGCGCTGCACGGCAATGCCGTACTCCTTGAGGAACAGGGCGATGACATCCTTGATATCCTCAATGGCGACGAAACCGCCGATAAGCGTGGCCATATCCAGCAGCTCGTCGTTGGCTTCCTTTTCCGCCTTGGCGACGTCGTTGCTCTTCTTGTATTTTTCCTCGCCGTCGGGCATGGCGTCGTATTCCTTGCGCGCAGTCACAGCCGCAGCATCAAGGGTCTTCCACTTCGCGCGGCGCTTTTCAACCGTCTTCAGCGTCTTTTCCACATACTTGGGCGCGATCTCCTCGATCGTGCGGCCATAGTACATGGAGCGTCCGTCCGTCTGGCGATAAAGCTGCAGCAGCGTACGGCCAAGCGTGGACTTGCCGCAGCCAGACTCGCCGACCAGACCGAAGGTCTCGCCCTCGTAGATATCCAGCGTGATGCCGTCGTTCGCCTTGACAAACAGGCCCTTCTTCTTGAGCGGGAAGTACTGCTTGAGGTTATTGACGCGAAGCAGAACCTTTTTTTCTTTATTAGAGGTTTGCACGGCGCTCCTCCTTTCTGGGATAGAAGCAGCGAACCTGCTGATTCTCGCTCACGCTGACAAGCTCCGGCTCTTCCTCCAGGCAGCGCTGCTGGCAATACTTGCAGCGGGGCGCAAACTTGCAGCCCTTGGGCAGATCCAGCGGATGCGGCACGGCGCCCGGGATGGACTCCAGACGGGTATCCGCCGGGGTATCCAGGCGCGGGATGGAAACCATCAGGCCCTCGGTGTAGGGATGGGAGAACTCGCAGTCGGTGAAGATCGTGCGGGCCGGCGCCATCTCAACCACCTGACCGCAGTACATGACGGCAACGTCGTCCGCCATCTGGGCAATAACGCCAAGGTCATGGGTGATGAAGAGAATGGAGGTGCCGTGCTCACGCTTGAGGTCGTTCATGAGCTTGAGGATCTGCGCCTGAATCGTCACGTCCAGCGCGGTGGTCGGCTCGTCCGCGATGAGGAGCTTCGGCTTGCAGGCCAGCGCCATCGCGATCATGACGCGCTGACGCATGCCGCCGGAAAGCTGATGCGGATACTGCTTGGCGACGACTTCCGGATTGGGAATCTTGACGTCGGCCAGCATTTCGATGACCTTCTTCTTCGCCTCTTCCTTGCTCATGCCCTGATGGATGATGAACGGCTCGGAAACCTGCTTTTCAATGGTGAAAACCGGGTTCAGGCTCGTCATCGGCTCCTGGAAGATGACGGAAATATCGTTGCCGCGGATCTTCTGCATCTGCGGAATGGAGAGCTTGGTCAGGTCCTGACCGTCAAAGATGATCTCGCCGCCCTCGATGTAGCCATTGCCGTCCAGCAGCTTGAGCATGCTCATCGCAGAAACGCTCTTGCCGGAACCGGACTCGCCGACGACGCCGAGCGTTCTGCCAGCGTCAACGCTGTAGGAAACGCCGTTGACCGCCTTGACCACGCCGCGCTTGGTGGTAAAGAAGGTCTTCAGATTTTTCATTTCAAGAAGCGCCATAATTTACCTCCTTCTTAGCGTCCGATGGTCTTCGGGTCAAGCGCATCGCGCAGACCGTCGCCGATCAGGTTGATACAAATGGTACAGATACCGAAAATGGTCGCCGGGAACACCCACTGCCACCAGTACTGCTGGATGACGATGGAGTTGTTCGCGCCGTTGAGCAGGTTGCCCCAGGTCGGGGTCGGCAGCGGAATGCCGAAGCCGAGGTAGGACAGCGTGGATTCGGTCAGCATGCAGGTCGCAAAGTCGAGCGTCATGGAGACGATCAGCAGGGAGAAGACGTTGGGCAGGATGTGACGGAACACGATCGTGCTCTCCTTGATGCCCATGGCCTTCGCCGCGGTGACGTATTCCATTTCGCGCTGCGCCAGAATCTGGGAACGGACGAGACGGCAGGTCGGCACCCAGGAAAGGACGCCCAGAACCACCATGATCAGATACATTCTCTGCGTCGGGTCAAGGCGCGTGCCGATGACCGCGGAGAGGATCATCGCGAACGGAATGAACGGCAGACCGCCGACGATTTCCGCCACGCGCATGATCAGCATGTCCAGCTTGCCGCCGAAGTAACCGGCGGTACCACCCAGAATGATGCCCAGGATGGTGGCAATGACGACGGAGATCGCACCGACGGTCATGGTGACCTTACCGCCGTTGACGATACGGGTCAGCATGTCGCGGCCGAGGCCGTCCGTGCCCAGCGTGAAGCCCTTCAGTCCCCAGGTGTGCAGCTTGCCATCGGTATCCAGCGCATAGTTCTGATAGTTGGAGATGAACATACGATCGATCTTGACGGAGGCAAGCTCTTCCGGAACGTCGAGCTGCTTATACTTGTTGTCGCCCCAGGTCACGACGCTGCCATCTTCAAGCAGCGCGGTGTAATGGAAGCGGCCGCCGTAAAGCTTGGTGACCTTCGCGCCGAATTCCGGCACGTTGTTTTCGCCCTTGGAAGCACTACCCCAGACAACAACCTTGCCATCCGTGGTCAGCGCGGCAACGGATTTCGCAGTAGCCGCAACGTCCACAGCGCTGTTCTTGCCCTTGACTTCGTCCGGGATACGGGCGAAGGGAGAGTTCTTATCCTTGTTGCCGGTGTAGGCGACGCTGCCGTCGTTCAGCAGCGCGATGTATTCGTTCTCGGTCAGGGCCACCTTGGCGACCTTGCCCTGAAACTTGGACTTGATCTTGACGTCGGCCATGTTGCCGTTGCCCCAGAGATAGCAGTTGCCATCAGCGGTAACGATCGCGGAGAACTGGTTGCTGGCTTCCAGCTGGATAACCTCCCAGTCCTTGCCGCCCTTCTTCATGGCCTTTTCCATGTCGTTGCCGAACTTGTCCTGCTTGAGGCGGGTGTTGCCCCAGACATAGACCTGACCGTCTTCCGCCAGCGCGACGACGTGGTCCGTACCAGCAGCGATCATGGACAGATCCGCCGCGCGGACTTCGTCCGGCACGTTAGCGATGTCGATCTTTTCGGTAATGCGGGTATGACCCCAGATGTAAAGCTCACCATTGACGTCGGTGCCGATGCCGTAGGTGTTGCCCGCAGCGATATCCGCGATACCGGCCTTGAGCATCGCTTCCGGCACGGTCATCATGTTGCTGCTCGGCGGGAGGTTGGTCAGGGTCGCATCCTGCTCGGACAGATCCAGCACCCAGTACTTCGGACCGATCATGACGAAGGCAAAGATCGCGAGGAACACAATCAGGCCCGTCATCGCCAGCGGCTTATGCACAAAGTTGGAGATCATCTGACGCATCGGCGTCTGGATCTTCTCAGCTTCCTCCATGGACAGCTCCGGACGAGCGCCCAGGAACATGCGCTTGAACCAGCGAACGAGGAAGAATTCTTTTTTGTTTTTGCTCATGATTTCTTCCTCCTTCTTACTTATCAACGCGAACGCGCGGGTCGACGAGGCCGTAGCTGATATCCATCAGCAGGGAGCCCATCAGGGAAATGACGGTGTAGAACATCTGGATGGCGAGAACCAGCTCATAGTCAAGGTTATTCAGGCCCGTCCAGTAGAGCTTACCCATGCCGTTAAGGGAGAACGTGTTCTCGATGATAACAGAGCCGGAGAAGATGGACAGGAACCAGCCGATGATCGAGGTGATGACCGGCAGCAGCGCGTTGCGCCAGGCATGGGAGTAGATAACAACCTTCTCCTTGAGGCCCTTGGCGCGGGCGGTGCGGATGTAGTCCATGCTCAGCGCATCGATCATGGAAGAGCGCACATAGCGGGTCATGCCGCCCAGAGACGCGAACGTCATGACGATGACCGGCAGGCAGATGTGCTTGAACATATCAACGAACTCTTCCCAGCCATTGGCGTAGATCGCACCGGCTGTTTTCGTGCCGGAGATCGGGAAGATGCGCCAGAAGACGCAGAAGAAGAACATGAAGATCAGCGCGATGATGTAAATCGGCATGGAATAGCCAACCATCGTGACAACCTGCACGCCGGAGTCGATCTTCTTACCCTTATGCACAGCGCAGTAGATGCCCAGCGGGATCGTGATGCTCAGCGCCGCGATGGTAGAGAAAATATTGATGAAGATCGTGTTGCTCATCGGCGCTTCGATGACCTTGATCACGTCCTGCTTGAAGAAGTTGGAATAACCGAAGTTGCCCTGAAGCAGGCCGTTGAAGCCCTGATCCTGTACGTCAGGATACAGCCCCATCCAGCGTGCATATCGGATGACCAGATGATCGTTGAGGCCCATGCGCTCGCGCAGGTCCTGATACATCTGCTCATACTCCGCCGGCTTCAGCGTGCTCTTCATCGCTTCCAGCTCGGCGCGCGCCGGGTCGGAAGGAATCAGGTTGTACAGCGAGTACATCAAAAATGAAACGATGAGGAACACCAGCGCCATGTAACCGATACGCTTGGCGATATATTTGCCCATCTCATCCATCCTCTCTTAGTTTGGTCGTTTTGTACGATACGGAACAAGGACTCTGCCTTTACTCTCGCGGCAGAACGCCCCTCGTCAAGGGCAAAGCCCTTGTCCCATGGGGACAGCATACGAAAAATACAGTTTTCCGAAAAACGCGAATATGAGGGCGGGCGCAATGCCCGCCCTCAAGTACGCTTTACGCGCTTAAGGTTTGATTACTCAGCAACGGTGGCGTAGAGGATCGCCTGATTGAAATCCCAGAAGGAATCCTGCTCATAGCCCTCGAGCCAATCCGGATACAGGGTGATGTACACGTTGGAGTAGAGCGGGATCTGCGGCAGAATGTCATTCCACAGCATGATGTACGCCTTCCAGTACGCCATGTAGGTGGTCGGATCGGTGGAGTCAACGCCGTAAACCATGTTCATGGTCAGCGCGTCGAGGGAATCGTTGTACAGGCGGTTCAGGTTGTAGCCCTGAGCAACCATGTCCGGATCCTGAGTCCACTCGTAGGACATGTCGTAGGCCGGGGTGAAGTTGGTGGCCAGGTTGAACATGCCGTAGGTCGGAACCAGGTACTTGTCGCCCTGGGAACCGTCACGATAGTAGTAGTTGAGCAGCTCGGTGAAGGTCATGACGTTCTGGTTGATCTGGACGCCAGCAGCCTTGGTCTGCTCGCCCTGAGCCAGCATGACGTTGAGGAGCTCGGAAACGGAGTTGTTCTCGGAGGAGGACCACTCGATGATCAGCGGCATCAGGATGGTGCCATCGGCCAGGGTCACGTTGTGGACGTAGTCGCCAGCCTCAACAGCGGTAACCTTCTTGTGACGGACGTTGCCCTCGGTCCACTCGGAACCGTCAGCATTGTAGATCCAGCCGTCGGCGACCAGGGTCTCAACAGCCAGCTCCGGATCGTAAGCGTAGGAGTTCAGGGTGTTCTCGAGCCACTCCTCAGCCTCCTGAGCCTGCCACAGGCCAGTGCCGTACGGACCGTTGACGACGCCGCCCCAGCCCTGGCAGAAGGTGTTAGCAAACTCGTTGCGGTCAAGCAGGAGAGCAACGGCGTGACGGACAGCCTCGAACTGGGTCGGGCCGAAGTCACACTGGAAGTTCAGCATGCCGTAGCCGGCACGGTTGAACTCAACATACTCGAAGCCGCCGGCCTCGATGATGTCAAGCGCAGTGTTGATCTGGGAACCATCGGTGATGGTGTCGTAGAAGTTGAACGCGCCGGTCTTGATCTGGTCAGCCCAGGTGGCGTCTTCAGCCTTCACGATAACGACCTTCTCGATGGACGGCTTCTGGCCTTCGAAGTTGCCGGCGTAGTTCTCGTTGATGACGAAGGTCGCCTGGAGAGCAGCCTTGTCGTACTCGACGAGGTTGTACGGACCAGCAGAGACGCGGTCCTCACCAGCGTGGAAGCGAGCGAACTCGAGCTGCGCTTCAACGGCTTCCTTGGTCAGACCAGCGATGTAGGCGCCCTCGCCGTCGTCCTTGAGCTCGACAGCGTCGCCCAGCCAGTACTTGATGGAGAACGGATGGTCAGCAACGTAAGCCATATCGAAGAAGTACGGGATCTTGTCCGCAACGATGGTCACGGAGTAGGTGTACTCGTCGATCAGGCGGACGCCGGAGACCGCAGCGGCAGCGCCGTCATAGTAGTCCTGGCCGCCGACGTAGGTCAGGTAGCCAGTCAGCTTCGCGCCGACCTCGGTCGCAACCGGGGAGCACGCGAAGACCATCGGCCACACGAAGTCCTTCGCGGTGATGGCTTCGCCGTTGTTGTAGGTCAGGCCCTCGTTGATCTTCACGGTGAAGGTCTTGGAGCCGTCCGGATTGACAACGCTGGACAGACCGCCGCAGACAGTCTCGTTGATCACGTACTGACCGCCCTGGTTGGTGGTGGTCACGAAGTAATCGTTGGTCATGTCACGGATCATCTTGTCGGTGGCGTTGTTGGTCCACCAGGCGCCCGGAGCGAAGTCGCCGCCGATCTCGGTAGAAGAACCGTAGATGACAGTGCCCTTCTCAGCGGTGTTCTCAGCGAAAGCAGCAGTCATGGACAGAACCATGGCGATCGCCAGAAGCAGAGAGATAAGCTTCTTCATAGGAATATCCTCCTTGATGAATTTTTATCTTGCGGCAGGGAAGATTTGCGTTTCACCCGCTCAAAGATACAAAGCCTGTCCAACCTGTACGAGCTTACACACCCGAACAATATTAGACAGGCTTTATTATACCGATTTATGTCCCCTGTGTCAATGTCAAAAGCAGGGGCTTATGGCTGTCATTCTGGTTTTTTATGAATCGTTATGCATACAATAATGCATTTTTGCGCGGATAGTGTAGTAGAATTAAGCGCAAGCGTCTCATCAATGAGTTTATTTCATCTTTGTCCTGCTTATGCGTCTGCCGCCCTGCAGATCTGTTCCCATGTGTCCCGCGCCACGGGGATGCCTTCCTGCGCATGCCGCGCTCTGGTCTTTTCAAGATTCTCTCCGGGCGCGCGCACGCCGGGCATCCCGTCCATCACCTCAAGGCCATGCAGGAAATCAAGCGTTTTCTGCATGCGCGCTTCAATCTCTTCCATATCATGGACCGCAGCGGGATGCACCGCGATAAAGATCTGGCTCATCCCCTGCTCCTTTGCCGCATCCGCGCCAAGATCAAGGCAGGTTTTGCCGCCGCTGAACATCGCCGCCATCAGATCAAGCATGATGGACAGCGCATTTCCTTTCCACATCGCCATCGGCGTCATCACGCCGCCGTCGACGATTTCACGCGGATCGCAGGTTTCCTTCCCGTTCTTGTCGTATCCGCAGGGGACGTCCAGCACCTTTCCCTGCTTGGCCATCACTTCCATCTTGCCATAGGCGTACTGGCTGACCGCCATATCCATGAGCAGCGGTCCTTTGGCAGCCGGGATCGCCATGGCGATGGGATTGTTGCCGATGGCCTTGGTCATGCTGCCCCACGGCGCCAGATTCTGACAGGTATTCGTAAAGCAGATACCGCACAGACCCGCCTGCGCCATCTTCAGCGCAAAGCGTCCGGCGCGCAGCCAGTGGCTGTTGTTTCTGAGCGCCGCGCAGCCAATGCCGTGCGCCTTCGCCAGCTCAATTGCGCGTTCCGCTGCCTGATCCGCCATCAGCGGACCGATGCCATTTTTCGCGTCCCAGACCTCCAGCGCGCCAACCCCGGAAACCTTCTCAATCTCCAGTACGGACGCATCGCACATTCCGCTTTCAATCGTGCGGATGTAGCGCGGATATCGGTTCATGCCGTGGCTGTACACGCCGTCCATCGAATTGCCGGCAAAAACCTCTGCAAACCGCTTTGCCCGCTCCTCATCCATGCAGCGCGCAAGCCCGCGCGCCATCGCCGCCACGGCTTCGTCATAGGTAACGTAAATCATTTCGCTCCTCCTCGCAGCGCCTTTGCCGCGATCCTCTCTTTCAGCGCAAACACGTCCGCACCCTTCCCTACGCCCGTTTCCTCCCGCTGCGCGTTCGCCGCGCCGCAGGCCATGGCAAGTCTGAGCGTTTCTTCCATATTATATCCGCGCGCCATGGCATATACCGCGCCGGCAAGGCACGCATCGCCGCTGCCGACGGTGGATACGACGTTCACCTTCGCCCCCGGCGAATACGCGGCGCCCTCCCGCGTCACATACACGCCGCCAGCGCCGCCCATGGAAACCAACAGCGCGTTGTACGGCGGCATCAGCCTGCGCGCCAGCTGCGCAATCTCCTCCGGCTCCTGCGTGCGCGCAGCGTTCATCAGCGCGCACAGCTCCCGCTCGTTCGGCTTGCCCAGCGCATAGCACGCCCCGTCAAGCGAGGCGGACAGCGTCTTGGCGTTGCAGTCAAGCACGCACACCGCGCCGGACTGCGCGCACAGCCGGCTAATCTGCGCATACAGGTCCGCCGGCGCGCCGGCAATGAGCGATCCGGAGCAAACGACGATGTCTCCCGGCGCAATCATTTCCTCCAGCGCAATGAGCAGCTGACTGACATTGGCCGCTGTAATCGCCGGTCCGGCTTCGGTGATGACCGTCTCCCGATCGTTTGCCCGGTCAAGGATGTTGATCGTCGTGCGGCAGCTTCCCACGACCGGGAAAAACACGCACCGGCACAGCGAACGCATCTCCTGCTCAAGCGCCTTCGCGCCGTCGCCCACAAATGCATACAGCGTCGGCTGCTCGCCAAGCTGCGCAAGCACGCGCGCGACATTCACGCCCTTGCCGCCGTTGATGCAGCGCGGACGCTGCCCGGGATAATCCTCCCCGGCAGCAAAACCGTCGATTTCATAAAACTTGTCGATTGCGGGATTGAGGCACAGAACGTGAATCATGACGGGCATCCCTTCATATTATGTATTACAGCACGGCAACCGCCAGCGTGTAGCCGAATGTATAGATCACAAGCAGCGCAGCAGAAAGCGTCAGCAGCACGCCGTGCACCGCGCCGCTCCTGATCATCTTCGCCTTGAGCAGCGGCAGCGCGCACAGTCCGTACAGATAGCGCGGACCGGAAAGCAGCCACGACGGCGCGAAAATCACCGCGATATAGACAAAGCTGTACGCCGCCAGATCAAACGGAAGGCGTTTTTGGCGCAGGGCAAGCAGCGCATAGATGGCAAACATCGCCGCCAGCTGCGTCACCCAGCAGAAAAACCAGTCCTCCTCGCCGACGGTTCTGATCGTGTAGTATACGGTCGTCGCCGCCGTCTCCCAGAACGACCCGGCAGACTGAAACCAGTTCTCTTTCTGATAGGTCAGGTACATCAGCGCATTGCCGGTGACCGCCCAGTTGATCCCCCAATAGATCAGCAAGCCGGAAAAGACGATGAGCACCTGAAGCGCACAAGCCAGCAGATCCTTCGCGCCCGCGCGCTTCCCGGCGTATTTTCCTATCCATGCGATGATGAAAAAGCCGGCGCAGATCACGCCCGGCATGCGCGTCAGCGCGCTCGCCGCGCCGCACAGCGCCGCCAGCCACGGATGCCCGCGCCGCAGCAGGCACACAGCACCCAGCGTCAGCGCAATGAACAGCGCCTCCGTATACGCGCAATTGAGAAACACGCTCATCGGACTCAAAAGAAAATAGCCGACGCTCAGCGCCGCCGTCTTCTTTCCCCCGTGCCGCATACCCAGATCGCACAAAAGCGCGGCGCAGACACACGAACACAGCAGCGATACCAGCAGTCCGCCATAAAACACGCTGCCGCCCGTGAAGATGGAGAACGCGCGCATCAGCAGCGGAAACAGCGGAAAAAACACCAGCCGCAGGCGTTCGTCGCCCACGGCGGTGTATCCTTCCTGTGCAATGCCGATATAGTGGCGCGTATCCCAATGCAGCCACAGGCGCTCAAGCGATTCAATCGGGCCTTCTTCAATGCCCGCCATGCGCATCATCGCATAGGCAGCCGCCGCCACGAGTACGCGCGAGGCCAGCGCCGCGCCGGCCGCCAGCAGCATCTCCTTATGCCGCGCGCCGCGCGTCCGCTTCAGGCTGCCTTCCGCCCGTTCCTCGCCCCGGAGCACACGAACCAGACGAAAAAGCAGCTGAACGCCCGCCGCGCCCATCAGCGCAAGGGAGAGAAGCGACGCCGCCCTCTGGCAGATCACGATCAGGTTTTCACTCATTTTCTGCGCCTTCTCTGCGTGCCTTCGGGCTGTGCCGCCGGCTTGTAGGCCTCCTGCGGATCCACCCGGGGCGGCAGCGCGCCCACGCCGGATATCTCTTCCTGCTCCGGCTCAATCAGATGCGCCATCCTGCCCATGAGCCCGCCGGACTTCGCCGTCCGCTCCTTGGGCGCGGCGCTCCGCTTGACGGTGGAAACCGTTTCCTCCATTTTCGGCCATGCGGGCGTACCCGGCAGCGCTTCCACCGCATCGCCCTGCACCATGTCGCTGTAGGTCGACGTCCGGTGGCGTGCGCGGCTGCGCTTTTCCCCCGTTTCAGGCGCAATTTCCTGCGCCGTCTCGGCGTCCGCCTGCCGCTGCGCCATCGCCGCTTCATAGGCGGCAAGGTCGCGCTCATACTGCGCCATTTCCTGTTCGTACTGCGCCTTCTGACGCTCGTATTCCTCCAGCTGGCGCCGGTATTCCTCCTGCGCGCGGCGGGATTCTTCCTGCGCCTTCTCTTCCTGCGCCCGTCTTGCTTCCTGCGCAAGGCGTTCCTCTTCGGCCTGCTTTGCCGCCTCGGCGCTGCGCATCTCTTCAAGGCGTCTCATGCGCTCGGCACGGGCTTCATCCTGCATCTGCTGCTGCCATGCGTCAATCTCCGCCCTGCGGCGGCTGACCTCCGCAGCGCCGGGGCCTTCGTGGTGCACTGCGGCATAGCGCTGCGTTTCACCCGCCACATCCTGCGCCGGCACGGCATGCGTCTGTTCGCTGTAGCGCCTGCCCGGATAGCTTGCCAGCGCATCGTCCGGCATCGCCTCCGCGCGCTCGATGGCCTGCTGCTCGTCTTCTTCATCCATCACAGGACGCTCCGGCAGCCAGTCCGCCTCCTCTTCTTCATCAAAGAACTCGTCCGCCGAGCCGTCATCCCCGCCAAAGAAGTCGTCGTCCGCCTCGTCATCCAGCGCAAACATCTCCCGCGCGCGGCGTTCGATGTCCTCTTCCTCATCCCGCGCTTCCGCCTCGCGCATCCTTGCGCGCAGGGCATACGGTTTCCAGCGGATCATCCAGATAATCCAGTCAATCAGCAGTCCGCCTGCAATGAGCACGATGACGATCAGCAGCCAGTTTTTCCCCAGAAACTCAAGCACCGTCGTTTCTTCCGAGGTGATCAGCGCCCAGAGGGAATTGACCAGCGCCCGCACCCAGCTCATCAGCACAGCAAACAGAGAATCGGCAAATGCGCCCACGTGTTCTCCCCCTTTCAGATCCTTCCAGCATTGAGAAAATCGTTCAGAAAACCATTCATATGCTCTTTCAAAAAAATTCCGGTCGCGATCAGGCGGCCGGAATCTGTTAAGCGATGTTCCGCTTCTTTTTTCCGGTTTCCCGGACGCCGTCTTTCATCCGTTTACGGCTTTTCGCTGATCGTCACCAGAATTTCCGGCGCGCTCAGCGCACAGGAGAATTCCGGCGCGTTATCAATATCGATCTGAACCGGAAGCGTGTATTCGCCCGGCGCAAGTCCAGCCGCATCGACAAACAGGCGAATCTCGTCCTTTTCAAGCGCGGAGATGAAGCCATAGCCGCCGCTGAGCTGAACAGTCTGCTGCTTTTTGTCAAGCGTGGCGCTCATCGCTTCATCCACGCCCATCACTTCAACGTTCACCGAGCGGAACGTGCGTTCGATCACCTTTTCGCGGATTTTCGCCGTAACGCTCACGTCGTAGGGAACGCCGTTTTCAATTCCTGTAGGCCGTTTAAGGCGGATCATGCCCGCGACGTCCTGCGTCGCGCCGCTGATGTTCAGCGGATTATCCGTCGTCAGGTACTCCAGCGCGTCGAGCACCTCCTGCTTCGCCGAAACGGAAAGATGCGTCTGCGCCGGTTCAACGGCATAGAGTTCATAGCCCTGCGCAGGCTCGCCGGTAACAAAGGCGTCAAGCGCAAGCGGAATCTCCCGGATGGGCAGCAGCTCCACCTCCACGATGACCGTATCGGTGATGACCGACTGGTTGGTGACCTGCACCTTGTCCGAGACGATCACCTCGCCCGACGTCGTCTGCAGCTCGATGGGCACCGAAATGCGGTCGCTCATGCGCTCGGCGCTCATCTGGGAAAGATCCGCGCGGGCCACAACGCGCGCGATGGTGGAAACGATAGACTGCGGACCGGAAATGGACAGGCTGCTCGGATCGCTCTTCGCGCTGTCCATATACAGGCCGTCAGGAATCTGACCATGGGTCAAAAGCAGGACGGGCACGCGCCTTGTGATGTAACGGTCGACATTCACCGTGATGCTCTTGGGCTCGCAGGAAAGCACGCGGCCGTACGCCGTCGTGCCGAAACTGACCTGCAGCTCGTTTTCGCCCACGCCCGTCACGTCGGTCAGGTCGATATGCGGGTTGAAGGAAGCGCCCGTCACGCGGCTGTAATTGCTCTGCGTCACTTCGACATTCATCTTGATGCCGGGCAGCAGCGCCTTGATATCGTCCATGACAACATAGCCGCGGGTGCGCAGCGCGGTTTCGCCGCTGACGCTGACGGAAACGTTATTGAGCGTCTTTTCCCGCATCAGCGTGCCGTCGGAGGCGACCAGAACGCCCCACGTCAGCAGCGCGGTCAGGAAGGATACGATCAGCAGAAACGCATTGCTGGAAAGAATCCGGCCGATGCTCTTGCGAAGGCTCTTGAAAGGCCCGCGCGTCTCAGGCTTTTTTGTCGGTCTGCTGTTCATCATGCTTGACGCGCCTCCTTCCCTTGAGCTGAAGTTTAGGCATGGTCAGGCGCAGATCCTTGGTTTCCTTGTCGTAAATGCCATGCAGGATCCGGCGCATGGAAGCCTCGTCAAGATGCCTGACCAGATGACCGCCCTCCGCCATGGAAATGATGCCCGTCTCCTCGGAAACGATAAAGACCGTCGCATCGCTGACCTCGGTGATGCCAAGACCGGCGCGGTGGCGCGTGCCAAGGTCGCGTCCCACGCCCGTGGAATCCGACAGGCGCAGCAGGCATGCCGCGCTCATCACGCGGTCGCCGCGGATGATGACCGCGCCGTCATGCAGGGGCGTGTTGGGTTCAAAGATATTTTCAAGCAGCGGCTGGGAAACGGCGCCGTCCACATGCGTACCGGTGGCGATGACGTCATTGAGGAGAATCTTGCGTTCAAAGACGATCAGCGCGCCGACGCGGCGGCGGGACATCCGCTCAAGGGCAAGCACGAGCTCGTCGATAATCATCTCGGAATTGTCGGTCTGGCGCAGGCGCGCAGCGGTATCCAGCACGCTGCTTTGGCCCAGTTCTTCCAGGATTCGCCTGATTTCCTGCGAGAAAAGCACGATCAGCAGCACAGGGCCGGCGTTGATCAGCCAGGAAAGCAGCGCATGAACGGTGCGCATGCCGATGGCGTCAGACAGCCACGTCGCCAGCAGCAGGATCGCGATGCCCTTGATCGTCTGGGATACGCGGGTATGGCGCACGTGCGTCAGCGCATAATAAATCACC
The DNA here is from genome assembly GCA_017547805.1 of Clostridia bacterium. Classification (GTDB taxonomy): domain Bacteria; phylum Bacillota; class Clostridia; order Christensenellales; family Aristaeellaceae; genus Ventricola. Next base: position 81,710 of record JAFYOR010000064.1, on the reverse strand, counting down.
GCAGTCAGCAGAAGGATGTCAATGACGTCCACCAGACGCGGCCGATTGAAGATATTCCAGATAATTGCAGACACCTGCCCGGCAATATCGTTCACGGCAGACTCCCCCTTTCCCATCCGGCTTCAGGCTGAATGTCCGCTCTGCGCATCACAATAAAGCAGAGCATCCATCTTACCGCTTTATTATACACCATCACCATGGGATATGACAGAGGAAATCGACGGTTTTTGAAAACAAAATTTCACCCCGTTCACAGCGGCGGTGCGCCGCATGAACGGGGGTTTTCTTCAGCTGGGTTTTTACGCTCCGGCGCCGTCGGCGCGCAGATGCTTTTCATCCCTGTCGCGTTCACGGCCCATGAACAGCAGCGAAATGCTCCAAAGGCCGGCCGCGCCCACAATGGAATACAGCACGCGGGAAAGCAGGGAAGCCTGACCACCGAAGAGGAAGGCAATCAGGTCAAACTGAAACAGGCCGACAAGGCCCCAGTTGATCGCGCCGACAATCACCAGCGCAAGGGACAGACGATCCATCTGATCCACTCCTTTCTGCGAAAACAAGTCTGCGCAGAAAGGCGCGCCATTATACATGCGCCTCTTCTTCCCGGTCGTCCCGTTTGAAGGCGAGGATTTTCCCGCCCGTTCCCGTGTCAAAAAGGCCCGGCAGCCGCGCTTCCTGCGGCCATGCGCTGCCCGGCATATCGGCAAACAGCCCCTCTTTCACGCATGCGCTCACCAGCCGCACGGCATACAACGCCGCCAGCTCCGGCGGATAGCCGACTGCGGATGAAAGATACGCCAGCTCCCCGGCGTCCTCTTTTGTCAGCCTGAGCGTGATTTTCCTGACCATGCCATGCCTCCTGATGGGCTCATTTGCGCAAGGCGCGCATCAGGCCGGATCGCCGGTATCCAGAATCAGCAGATCAGACACCCTGTCGCGTCTGGCGACATGGACGCAGATTTCATCGTCCGCGTCGTATCCTGCCGCTTTCAGCGCCTCGCATACAGTATTATATGCCAATTCCGGCAAATTATTGTCATTGGACAAATGCGCAAGAAAAACCGCCTGTGTGCCGGTTTTCACCAGCTCCAGCAGGGCTTTTGCGCAATCCGTGTTGTTGAGATGGCCATGCCTGCCCAGAATCCGCTGCTTGAGCCGCTGCGGATAGGGACCCATGTGTACCATATCGATATCATGGTTGGCTTCAAGGACAATCGCCTGACTGCCCGCCACCGCTTCCATCCAGTCCGCGCGGATATGTCCGATATCCGTCGCCACCGCGCACCTGAGCCCCTTGCAGGAAAAGGCATAGCCAACCGGCTCCAGCGCGTCATGCGGAATGGAAAAGGGATGAATGTTCACATCGCCGATATAGAAATCCTCGCCGGTAAAAAACGTGCGCATGCAGCGCGCCGGAATGCGGCTGTCTTTGGCCATGATCCCGTTCCACGTGCCCTCGTTGGCGTAAACCGGCAGACCATACTTGCGGCACAGCACGCCGATTCCCCGGATATGGTCGACATGCTCATGGGTGATGAGCACCGCGTCAAGATCGCGGATATCCACGCCGATCTCCCGCAGCTCCGCCTCGATGCGTGAAGCCGCCATGCCCACATCCACCAGCAGCCGGACGCCGCCGCAGGCAACATAAATGCAGTTTCCCGACGAGCCGGAAAACAACGGACAAAGTGTGAGCCGCATCTCTTTACAAATTCCCTTTCATCCAGTACAATGAGCGGGCCGGCATGCTGCCGGCGGCGCGCTCTTTTGTGATTATGTATCGCCAATGCCGAAACGGCACCTCATTATAGCGTATTTTCCCGCCTGCGTAAAGGAGACAATCATGGATAAAAACCGCCTCTGGGGCCGGATCATCAAAAACCACAGGATCTTCAAAAACGAAACGGTGACCATCGAAGACGACGACATGGAGGAAGCCTTCCTTGAGCTTTGCCGCCGCTTTGACGTCCAGCGCCCCATTCAGCTGCCCAAGCACAACCGCGAGTTTGAACGCTTCGGACGGACGTTTTATGCCCGCGAGCATTTCACCGAAAGCGTCGACTTTGAGAGGCTGGAGATTGAGCTGATCATGCCCGACGGCGCAAAGAAATCCTCCGGCGCGCGCTCGCCGATCATGGACGCATGAGCGCGCCATGCACGCAGCCTGTTGGCCGCTTTGCGCCCACGCCCAGCGGGCGGCTGCATCTGGGCAACCTTCTGTGCGCGCTGCTTTCCTATCTTTCCGCACGCAGCGCGGGCGGCAGATTCCTGCTGCGCATCGAGGACGTCGATGTGCCGCGCTGCCCGAAAAGGCTTTCCGATCAGTGCATCGCGGATCTTGAATATCTGGGCTTTTCGTGGGATGAACCGCCGCTTTTTCAAAGCGAGCGCACGGCAATCTACCAGCGGTATTTTGATCGGCTTGACGACCTCGGGCTGATCTATCCGTGCTTCTGCACCCGCGCGCAGCTGCATGCCGCGCAGGCGCCGAACCTCGGCGACCGGGAGCCCGTCTATGCGGGAACCTGCGCAGCGCTGACCCCCGAAGAGATCGCCGAGCATGCAAAGACGCGCCGGCCTGCCATGCGCATGCGCATGCCGGATGAGACGGTCAGCTTTACCGACCGGCACTACGGCCCTTTCAGCGAAAACCTCGCAAGGGAAACCGGCGACTTCATCATCCGCCGCTCGGACGGACTCTTTGGCTATCAGATGGCGGCCGTCGTGGACGACGCGCTCAGCGGCGTGACCGAGGTTGTGCGCGGACGCGACATCCTCGCCTCCACGCCCCGCCAGATTCATCTGCTGCGCACGCTCGGCTTTTCCGTGCCGCAGTACGCGCACATCCCGCTGCTCATGGACAGCGAAGGGCGGCGGCTTGCCAAGCGGGACAAGGATCTGAGCCTTGACGAGCTTTCAAAGCGCTATACGCCTCAGCAGCTGCTGGGCATGCTGGCCTATACGTGCGGCGTGCTTAATGAATGGCGCAGCGTAACGCTTGAGGAGCTGACGCGCGTCTTTGACTGGAAGAACGTAAAGACGCAGGATATGCGCCTGCCCGCGGAGCTGACGAAGCGGGAATAAGTGCGCTTCGCTTGCGATTCCACACGCTCCTATATACAACAAAAGGGAGGAGATCATCTCCTCCCTTTTATTATGCCGATTCTTTTGCTGATTACAGGACGTCTTCCCAATTCTCCGGGAAGCCGCACAGGGAAAGATCCGCCTGCGGGAACTCCGCGCACAGCCGCTTGACCGACTGCTTCATCTCCTGCCAGATGCGCTCCCGACCAGCGACGGCGCGCAGCGCCAGAATCGTGGGGAACACCCTGTCGCTTTCATACACCTTCTGCTCCGCGCCAAGCTGCGGCTGGTCCTCGATCGCCTGATTATACAGACGGTTATAGTGCGCGCAGATATTGCGCACGTCAATTGCCGCGCCGATCAGCGCGGAAAGCCGCGCCGCGTCCATGCCGTATTCCCCGGCAACCGCCCGTTGGTCGCTTTCCCGCATGATGGCAAACAGCTGACCGAGCATGCCGAAGGAAAACAGCTCCACCGCCGCCCAGACGGGGAACTTCCCGCCGTATTTGTCCTTGTGATGGCGGACAAAAGCCAGATCGTTGCAGCGGCGCACCTCCGTGCGGAATTTGTTGTGCATGTCCTTGAACCAGCCCTGAGACTGGCGGTCGCCGCGGAAATTCTCCGCCTGCGTGTATCCGAGCGAGCCATAGGTGATCGCCAGATGGTAGGCGATCTTCGCGCGCAGCTGGATTTCAAAGAATTCCAGCACCGGCAGAATCGCATGGCGCAGCCCCATGTCAAACTGATACAGCGCATAGAGCGTATCAAGCGACACGCCGTCGGCAAAGCGCTCCGGGTCGTCGCTTCTGCGCAGATGCTTGCCATAGGTCGTCAAACGGTAGTAGTTGACGGTGGAAAGGATTTCCCGGGCACGATTGGCATCGCCGATGGTCAGGCCGTGCGCCTGAATGAGCCGCTCAATCTGTCCTTCGTAGCTGCGCGCGGGCTTCACGGGCGCATACGTACGCTGTCTTGCCATATTGCCTCCGGATTTGAGAAAAGCCGCGGAGCAGACCTGCTTCACGGCTTTTATTGGAATCAGAATAATCAGCTGTTGTGAATGGAGAGCACCTTGTCGCGCAGCTCCTTCTCCAGGCGGCCAAGTTCAATGGACGCCTCGGCACGCTTAAGCGCGCCTTCGCGCTGGATCTTCTGCACCTCGGTAAGGGTATCGATGAGGGCGGTGTTGGCGGTGCGGATGGTTTCCAGATCCACCACGCCGCGCTCGGCTTCCTTCGCCGTCTGGATGGTGCCCATCTTCAGGCGCTCGGCGTTGGAGCGGAGCAGCTCGTTGGTCATGTCGGTCACAGCGCGCTGCGCCTTGAGCGCCTCGTTGGCGTGCTGCATGCCAAGGGAGATGACCATCTGGCTCTTCCACAGCGGAATGGTGTTGACGATCGTGGACTGGATGCGCTCGGCGAGCACATTGTCGTTGCTCTGCATCAGGCGGATCTGCGGACCCATCTGGATGGACACCATGCGGGTGAGCTTGAGGTCATGGATGCGCTTTTCAAAGCGGTCGATGAGCTGGGCGAAGTCGTTGGCAGCCTGCGCGTCGGCGGGATCCGCCGTCTCCTGCGCCTTGGCCAGCAGCGTGGGCAGCTCCTCCTCGCGAAGGCGGCGAAGCTTGATTTCACCCGCGATGATGTAAAGCGTCAGTTCATGATAGTACTGCTCATTCTGCGCATACAGCTCGTCAAGCATGCGGCAGTCGGAAATCAGCTGCTTCTGATGGCCCTGAAGGGTCGCAACGATCTCCACGATGTTCTCTTCGACCTTTTCAAACTTTGCCTTGAGCTGAGCGATGTTGGTGCCGGCCTTCTTGAACAGGCCAAACAGGCCGCCCTTCTTGCTCTCGTCCACGTCAAAGCCCTTGAGCTCGGCGACAAGGTCGGCAAGCATATCGGAAATCGCGCCGGTATCCTTGGTCTTCACATCCTGCAGAATCTTGTCAGAGAACTGAGAAATCTTCTGCTGAGCAGCATTGCCGTACCTGAGAACAGTCTCGCTGTCGCTGACGTCGATGCGGTCGACAAAAGCAAGCACCGCGGCACGCTCCTGCTCGGAAAGATTCTCAATATTCAGAGAATCGTCCTTCGCGTCGACCGGCTCCATCGGCTTTTCCTCGGCCTTGGGGGCTTCAGGCGCAGCCTGAACGGCAGCGGCAGCCTGCGCCTGCGGCGCAGCTTCGGTCTGCTCAGGCTTTTCCTCGCCGGGAAGCACCAGAATCGGAATGTTCTTATCCATAACAGCATCTCCTTTTCATCAGGAAATCCCATCGTCCATCCCCACTCTTCAGGGACGGTTCCGGGCGGTAAAGACAGTTTTCCCATCATATGATCACGCCGCCGCCGGACTGCAGCAGCCTCTTAATGTTCATGATACACCAAATTATCGGGGGTGTAAAGCTTTTCTTTGTTATCCATTTGTGGTAGAATGTCGTTTCAGAATGAAATCAGACAACAGAAGAGTTCATAAAGGAAGTATTGTTATGCACATGACCAAACGCGAGCTGCTTGCCGACGGCATTCTTCTTGCCACGGCGCTGATCTGGGGCAGCGCATTTGCCATCGTCAAAAACACGCTGGACAGCTTTTCTCCCGCGGCCATCATCACCATGCGCTACACCATCGCCACCACGCTCACGGCGCTCTTTTTCAGAAAACACCTGCGCGGCCTCACCCCCGCCGACATCATGCGCGGCGCGCTGGTGGGCGCGATGCTCTTTGCGGCATATATCGTTCAGACCATCGGCCTTCAGCATACGACGGCGGGAAAGAATGCGTTCCTGACGGGCATCTATGTGCTGCTGGTTCCCTTCTGCTGCTGCATACTCTTCCATCAGAAGCTGCGCAGCGCCAATTTCATCGCCGCCGGCATGATGCTCGCCGGCATCGGCCTTCTGTCCCTTGACGGAGAAGGCGGCGGGCTGAACATCGGCGACGGCCTCACGCTGATTTCCGGCGGTCTTTTCGCCGGACACATCATCGCCGTGGAGCGCTGCCAGAAAAAGACCGATACCTACGCGCTGATCGTGCTGCAGTTTGCCTTCTGCGCGGTCTTTGCGCTTTCCTATTATCTGCTCTTTGAGCGCGGTCTGCCGCTGTCCTTCACCCCCGGCAGCATCGGCGGCCTGCTCTATCTGGCGGTTTTTTCCACCACCATCGCCATGAGCATGCAGAACATCGGCCAGAGCATGGCGCCGGCTTCACACGCCTCCATACTCCTCTCGCTTGAATCGGTGTTCGGCGTGATTTTCTCCTGCATCATTCTTGGCGAAGTGGTTACTGCGAAAATGGCGCTGGGCTTCGTGATCATCTTTGCCGCGGTGCTCATCAGCGAGCTGACGCCAAAGGAAAGCAAGTAAAGCAGAAAAACAGCGGGCGGCTATCAGCCACCCGCTGTTTGTTTTATCAGAGATTCTTTTTGAAGAACGCCATGATCTGATCATGCACCGCGTCGCTCCAGAAGGGGCCTTCATGCGGCGCGCCGTCGATGCAGATGAGCTGCGCGTCCGCGCCGACCTCCTGATACTTGCCATACATCATCTCTGCCTGATCCCACGGCACGACCGGATCGGCGTTGCCCTGAATCATCAGGATCGGCGGGTAATTCTTTCCCTTTTCCGCGATGCGGTAGGGGCTCATCTCCTGCGCAACCTCTTCATAAGGCCGCTCGCCGGCGAGCGCATTGGCCAGCGTGCGGTCACTGTTTCCGCCGGAAAAATGATACTCAAAGAGCGTCAGGATATCCGTCGGTCCAAAGCACTGCACCGCGCAGCGTACGGCGTCGGAATATCCGCCGTATTCGCCCGTGTTGTAGCGCGGGTCGTCGCCCGTCATGGACACAAGCATGGACGTATTGCCGCCGGAGGACGTGCCCCACACGGCGATGCGCTCGGGATCGACATGGTACTTTTCCGCATTGGCACGCAGGAAGCGCACAGCCGTCTTCACATCCTCCAGAAATGCCGGGAAGGGATGGCCTTCAAGGCAGTTCCTGTGCGTGACGGTCATCACGACATAGCCTGCGCGGGCGTAGCGGCTGAGCTGCGGAATTTCATAACCAATATCCGGGAACTGCCACGCGCTGCCCTGCACGAAGACGATTGCGGGATACGGCTTTTCGGGCGTCTCGTTCCACGGGGAGAGGATGGCGCAGGAAAGCGCCGTGCCCGTCGCCTCGGAAAACACGACGTTCATGGTCAGGCGCGCCTGACCGTTCATGGCGGGATTGGCCGGGATGTGCAGGATGGACATAGCAGACTCCTTTCATCATGCAAAGCAAAAATCTTCCTTTATTATACCACCATCCGCGGCCGGAAGAAACAGTCGCAGCCCTCGCGCGCGCCTCTTTTTCTTTACATAAAATCATTTGTCATGTATAATAGCGCTATTCTCCCGTTTATCCGACTCTATTTCTGAAGGAGGGAACCGATATGTTCTCTACGCTCGATATGCATATTCTCGAAATCCTCTGCGAAGACGCCCGCGTCTCCCCGCGCGAAATCGCCGTCATGACCGGCAGCGATGAAAACCAGGTCAACACAGCCCTTGAAGGGCTGCGCCGCGCAGGCGTGCTGGTGGGCTATCAGGCGCTGATCAACTGGGAGCGCACGGAGAAGGAATTCGTGCAGGCGGTCATCGAGGTCAATGTTCAGCCCCAGCGCGAAAAGGGCTTTGACGCGATCGCCCAGCGCATCATGCAGCACGACGAGGTCAAGTCGCTGTATCTGATGAGCGGCGCATACGACCTGATGGTGCTGTGCGAAGCAGCGACGCTCAAGGAGCTGGCCTCCTTCGTGCACAGCCGCCTGTCCGTGCTGGAAGGCGTGACCGGCACGAGCACCCATTTCATGCTCAAAACCTATAAGTACGGCGGCGTGCTCTTTGAAAGCGGTCATGCCGACAGGCGTCAGGCGGTGATGCCCTGATGGATTACAGCCGAGTCATCAACCAGCGCATCGCCAACGTGCCGCCAAGCGGCATCCGCAAGTTTTTTGACATCGTCCGCCAGATGCCCGAGGCGATTTCGCTGGGCGTGGGCGAGCCGGATTTCATCACGCCGTGGCAGATCCGCGACGCCGCGATCCAGTCCATCGAGGACGGACAGACGCAGTATACCTCCAACTGGGGTCTTGAAAGCCTGCGCGAAAAGATCGCCGCATACCTGCGCATGCGCTATCGCGTCTCCTACAGCCCGAAGGATGAGGTGCTGGTGACCGTCGGCGCCAGCGAAGGCATCGACATCTCCCTGCGCGCGCTCATTGACCCGGGCGACGAGGTGCTCATCCCCGAGCCCAGCTACGTCAGCTATGCGCCCTGCGTCACCTTTTCCGGCGGCGTCGCCGTTCCGGTCAAAACCAACGCGCAGGAAGAGTTCGCCATCACGCCCGAAGCGCTGCGCGCCGCCATCACGGACAAAACCAAGGCGCTCATCCTTCCCTATCCCAACAACCCCACCGGCGGCGTGATGAATAAAGAGCAGCTGCGCGAAATCGCCGATCTGCTCATGGATACGGACATCGTCGTCATCTCCGACGAGATTTATTCCGAGCTGGTTTATTCCGGTCACGAGCATACGTCTTTTGCCGCCCTGCCGGGCATGCGCGAGCGCACGGTCACCATCAACGGCTTTTCCAAGGCCTTTGCCATGACCGGCTGGCGCGTGGGCTATCTGTGTGCCCCGCGCGAGCTGCTCGCCCCGATGTTCAAGATTCACCAGTATACGATGCTCTGCGCGTCGATTCAGGGACAGATCGCCGCTGACAGGGCGCTTGGCCGCGCGTTTGAAACCGGATTTGAAGACGTCAGGATGATGGTGCGCTCCTATGACCGCAGACGCCGGCTCATGGTGGAAAAGCTCAATGCGATGGGCCTGACCTGCTTTGAGCCCAGGGGCGCGTTCTACGTCTTCCCGTCGATTGAAAGCACGGGGCTTACCAGCGAGGAATTCTGTACCCGCCTGCTCAAGGAAAAGCAGGTCGCCTGCGTGCCGGGCACGGCCTTCGGCGAAAGCGGCGAAGGGCACATCCGCTGCTCCTACGCCACCAGCCTTGAAAACCTGGCCGAAGCCCTCAAGCGCATCGAGGAATTTGTCCGCAGCCTGAACGGCTGATAAGAATGTGGAGCAAATGTGAAGCAACCAAGGTATCGCGGTGGAAGTTTCTCAAAATCGTTGCGTTTTCGCATAGCCGCAGGTATAATGGGAACACCGTTTATCCGACAGAACTGATGGAGGGTTAAGAAAATGAAGAAGAATCAACTGCTGGCGCTGCTTCTGGCGCTTGTGCTGACCCTGACGAGCGTTTGCGCCTTCGCCGAAAGCGAAGCGGCGGAAGATCCCATCGTGGGCAAAGCGTATGGCGGCGAAGTGACCGTCACGCTGTCCGAAGTCAGAGATGACTTTGAGAGCATGCTGGCTTACTATCTGAACTACTACGCGCAGTACGGCTATACGATGGATGAGTACGATGTGGAGTTCCAGTCCTACATCGCACAGGAAACCGTCAACAGCGTGCTGAGCATGAAGGCCGTCGAGCTCCACGCCGCCAACACCGGCTACGCCCTCACGCCTGAAAAGGAAGAGGAGCTCGCCGCGCAGACCAACGCGCAGTTGGACAGCGCGCGCGAATACTACGAGAGCTATCTGGCATATTACGGCTTCAGCGGCGAAGAGCTCGCCCAGATTGTCGAGGAAGAGCTGCTTGCCGCAGGCTACACCTTTGAAGCCCTTTACGAAAACGCCAAGCTCAACGACATGCTCCGTCACCTGCTCACGCTGGCTACCGAGGACGTGACCGTGACCGAGGAAGAGGTCAAGGCCGCGTTTGACGCGAAGGTGGAAGAGGCGAAGGCCGCCTACGCTGACGCCGACACCTTCATCTCCGACTATATCAACGCCGCCGACATCCTCTACACGCCGGAAGGCATGCGCATCGTGCAGAGCATCTACTTCGCGCTCGCCGATGAAGCGGCCGAGCCCGCCGCCGATGCGGCCGGCATCGACGCGCTCGCCGGTCAGGCGAAGGCCGAAGCCGTTCTCGCGCTGATTAAGGACGGCGCCGACTTCGAAGAAACCATGATCGCCTACAACGAGGATACCTCCACCGCCGAGCAGCTGCTCGCCGGCTATCCGATCTGCGACGCCTCCGCCACCTACAGCGAGGACTTCAAGAACGCCGCGATGGCGCTTGAAAACATCGGCGATGTGTCCGAAGTGCTGGTGACCGAATACGGCTGCTTCATCCTGCGCTACGCCGCGGATCTTGAAGCCGGCGCTGCCGACTATGCGTCCCGCATGGAAGCCGAAACGGAAGACGCCCTCGCCGCCAAGAAGGACGAGGTTTTCGGCGCCTATCTGGAGGCTGTGCTCCTTGAGGCGAACATCGAAGTGCTGGACACCTCCGCGCTCTATCACATCTACGTTTCCGAGAGCATCGAGCCGTCCATCGCCTATGTCTCCATCAGCGAGGACACCGTGCTGACCGACATCCCCTTCGGTGATACCATCGCCACCCTTAATGCTGGCGCGTCCCTGTACATCCTTGGTACCATCGGCATCGACGGTGAAGAGTTTGTCTTCGCCAGCGTTCCGGGTACCGAGTTCAAGGGCTTCGTCAACGTAGCTGGCGTGATCGCCGTGGAAGAGGAAACCGCGCTGGCCGCGGACAACGCCGCGCTCGTCAAGGCGGCCGACGCGCTTGACAAGAACCCGACCTTCACCATCGCCATGAACGACGGCAGCGTGATCTTCGGCGAACTGTATCCGCAGACCGCGCCCGAGTCCGTGGGCAACTTTATCAGCCTTGCCAATCAGGGCTTCTACAACGGCCTGATCTTCCATCGCGTCATCCCGGGCTTCATGATCCAGGGCGGCGACCCGGCCGGCAACGGCACGGGCGGCCCGGGCTATGCCATCAAGGGTGAATTCGCCAACAACGGCGTGGAGAACGGCATCTCCCATGTGCGCGGCGTCATTTCCATGGCGCGTTCCTCCGCGATGGATTCCGCCGGCAGCCAGTTCTTCATCATGCATGCTGACAGCGACTATCTGGACAGCGACTACGCGGCGTTCGGCATGGTGCTGGGCGGCATCGAGACGGTCGACCTGATCGCCTCCGTGCAGACCGACAGCAACGACAAGCCCAGAACCGAGCAGGCCATGCGCGAAGTGTTCGTGCAGACCTACGGCAAGACCTACGAGTTCACCAAGCTCGCTGACTGATCCACATTATAAAGCCCGCAGGCAGTGCCTGCGGGCTTTTTGCGTTACAGGAAATTGCGCAAAAATCATCAGCCGCGTACGCAGAAGAAACAGAGATCACGGAGTGTTTCGGAAGTGGGAGCGCGCACTGCGCGCTTTTTTGCTGCATAGCGGCTTTGCAGCGGCACGCAAGGCATGAGGTGTGCACCAATCAAAAGAACGTTACTGCAATAATGCACGAAACCTTCACGCCCGCAGGCTCCTTCCACCAGCCTGCGGCTGGTCCCCCTCCCTCCCGGAGGGAGGCTTGAAAAAGCGCTGCCTCTGAGAAAATAAGCCGCTGATTTACAGAAGAAACGTATACGAGGAGGCTCCCTCCGGGAGGGAGCTGTCTGCCGTAGGCAGACTGAGGGAGCCAGCGGGCGCTGAACGTATGTTTGTTGCATGGCTGCGTGCTTTTGTACTGGTGCACACTCCATGGTTTTCGTACCAGCCAGAGGAACGATTCCGCGAAGACACACGAGCCCTTCGCGCCCGCCGCCGGTCAATGAATTTATCATAATCTTTATTGACAGCGGTCATCTTCCACCCTATAATAAAAACAGATTTTGACATTCGTTTTTACGCGATGCGCCGCCCGGCATTCTCCGGCGGTTTTTTCCGGTCATCGGTGAAAACAACTTGAAATATTCGTTTTTATGCCCGCTCTGCGGCGCAAGCAAGGAGGTTTCCCCGTGGGCTATATCACATTTGAAAACGTCTGCAAGCACTACCAGACCGGCGGCGCCGTCGTCAAGGCGGTCGACGACGTAAGCTTCGAAATTGAGAAGGGAGAGTTCTGCGTGGTGCTCGGTCCCTCCGGCGCGGGCAAGACGACGATTCTCAACCTGCTGGGCGGCATGGACAAGGCGACCAGCGGCACCATCACTGTCGGCGGAAAGGTCATCACGGGCCTGCGCAGCTCGCAGCTGACGGAATACCGCCGCCACGACGTCGGCTTTGTCTTCCAGTTTTACAACCTCATGCCCAACCTGACCGCGCTTGAAAACGTCGAGCTGGCGCGTCAGGTCTGCAAAAAGCAGGCGCTCAATCCCCGCGAGGTGATGGAGCAGGTGGGTCTGAGCGAACGCCTGTATAACTTCCCGGCGCAGCTTTCCGGCGGCGAGCAGCAGCGCGTGTCCATCGCCCGCGCGCTGTGCAAAAACCCCGCGCTGCTTCTGTGCGACGAGCCGACCGGCGCGCTGGATTCCAAAACCGGCGTGCAGGTGCTCGCCCTGCTCAAGGATATCTGCCGGGAGCAGAACGCCACCGTCATCATCATCACGCACAACGCGATGATCGCGCCGCTGGGCAACCGCGTCATCCGTGTCAAAAACGGCGGCATCGAGTCCATTGAAACGACGGACACCCCCGCCGGCGTGGAGGACATCGCATGGTAAAAAACACACTGCGAAAGAAACTCCTGCGGGACATGGCCCGCTCGGCGATGCAGTTTCTTTCCATCATTCTCCTGTGTGCGCTGGGCACGTTCGCCTTCGCCGCGCTGGACGGCATGGCGCGCATGACGCGCACGACCATCGACACCTATTTTGAGGAAAACAATCTGGCAGACTTCTGGGTGACGATTCCCGCCGGCGTCAACCGCGTCACGCTGGCCAAACTGCAGGCGGTTGACGGCATCGAGGAGGTCATCGCCCGGACGGTCACGGACCTTGAAACGACGCTCGGCCCGCAGATCAACGTCAACCTCACCTCCTACGACGGCGCCATGACAATCAACGCGCCGCTGCTGCGCGAGGGCGAGCTGCTTGACCCGCTGGATACGCGCGGCTGCCTCATTCAGGAACGCTTTGCTCAGGTTCAGGGGCTTGGCGTGGGCGACCGGCTGAGCGTCAAGCTCGCCGGTCAGGAGCACACCTTTGTCATCCGCGGCATCGTCGTCAGCCCGGAATACGTCGCGCTTTCGCTGGGCGTGGCGGCGGATCCGGAAAAATACGGCTTCATCCTCACCAACAGCTGCGCGCTGCCTGCGCTGCCGCTGACACAGGCTGTCGTCACGCTTAAGGACGGCGTGGATGTGGAAGGCGTGAAGCAGGCGATCGAACAGGTGCTGCCCGACGCGCTGGTGCTGGACCGCAAGGCGCACACGAGCACCGCGCGCTGCGAAAACGACGCGCAGATGTTTGAAAACATGACGTATATCTTCCCCCTGCTCAGCTACGCCATCGCCGCGCTGATCGTCATGACGACGCTCTCGCGCATGATCGACAACCAGCGCATGCAGATGGGCACGCTCAAGGCGCTGGGCTTCTCCGCCCGGCAGATCCGCGATCACTATCTTTCCTACGCCATCCTGCCCTCGCTGCTGGGCGCGCTCTTCGGCACAATCGCAGGGCATACCGCGCTGCCGCCGCTGCTATGGAACGCGCTGATGAGCCAGAGCGAGATGCCCTACCGGCTGCGTCCGCCGATCTCCCTGCCTGCGTGGGCCATGGTCGGCCTGACAGTCGTGATGAGCGTCACGATCTGCTACTTCACCTACCGCAAGAGCGCGAAGGAAACCACCGCCGCGCTCCTTCGTCCCAAGCCGCCCAAGGACGGCAAGCGCATTCTGCTGGAACGGATCACACCGCTGTGGAAGCGCCTGTCCTTCAACAGCAAGATGATCATCCGCAACCTCATGCGCAACAAGCTGCGCACGATCATGTCCTTCGTTGGCCTGCTGTGCTGCACGATGATGATCATCCTTTCCTTCGGCCTGCAGGACTCCGTCAAGCGCATCTCCAACAAATACTACACGGAAACCCTGCGCTATGACCTGCGCGCCAACCTGACGGGCAGCGTCGGCACGGCGGAAAGCTACGAGCGCAGGCTCGCCGCCGACAAGGTTGAATGCATCATGGAAACGTCCGTCTCCCTGCGGGCGGACGGCGGCGCGCGCACGGTCATGTGCACGATCCTTGGCGACAACCAGACGATGCAGCACCTGGGCGAAAACGAAACGTATCTCCCGCTTGAAACGGGCACCATCGCCGTGACGCTCAAGATGACCAAGACGCTGGGCATCCGCATCGGCGACACGGTTCGCCTGTATCTCCCCGGCGATGACGAGCCGCTCGTCATGACCGTCGGGCAGATCGCGCACAACAATACCGTGCAGGGCGTGTACATGAACCGCAGCACATGGGAGGCACAGCGCAAGGGCGACTTCGTCCCCACCGCCATCCAGCTGCAGGGCGTGAGCGATGCGCTGATTGCGGAGCTTGAAGACATGGACGAAGTGGATACGCTTGACAATCCTCAGGATCAGATCCGCGACATGCTCGCGCTTCTGGAAGCGCTCAACTCCGTCTTCTCGCTGCTGACGTGCATCGCCCTGGCGCTGGCGTTTGTGATCTGCTATAACATGGGCCTGATGAACTTTGTCGAGCGCCTGCGCGAATACGCCACGCTCAAGGTGCTTGGCTATCATCAGAAGGAGATCCGAAGGCTGATCCTTAATGAAAACCTGATCATCACGATCCTCGGCGTCCTGTGCGGCGTCTATCCGGGCTATCTGCTCACAGACGTCGTCATGCACACCTGCGAGCCGGAAACGTCCTACTATCCCGGCATGCCCAACCTTCAGTCGGTCATCCTCGCCTGCGTCATCACGTTCTTCTTCTCCATCTTCATCCAGCTGGTGCTCACCCGCAAGGTCAGGAAGATCGACATGGTTGAAGCGCTGAAATCCGTCGAGTAACTTTTTACCGCACGAAGCGATATGGGGTGCAGGGGTTTGGCTCTCGCCAAACTGGGACGGGAGTGAATGACAGCCCAGCGGGCTGTCAGAGCCGCCCTGACCGACGAGCAAAGAGACAAAGGCCCCTGCGCAGGATCATAAGGGCGGCAGCCCTTGTCGTATCCAAATCAATCATCCAAATATAGAAAGGAACGCTACCATGAAAACCAAGCTGATCACCTTCGCCGCGCTGCTGCTGGCGCTGACCCTTTCCTGTGCGCTCGCGTTCGCCGTGACCGCGAATGCGACCGTCGTCGCGCCCGAAACGACGAAAATCACCGCGGCGATGAGCGGCATCCTGCTTCCCTTTGACTTTGTCGCAGGCGACCGCGTTGCGGCGGGCGATACGCTCTTTACCTATGATACCATTCCGGTCTATGCCCAGAGCAGCGGCAAGGTTGTCGCCATCTTTGCCGAGGAAGGCGCCAGCGGCGCCGGCGTGATGGAGCGTTACGGCGCGCTGGCCGTCATCGAGCCCAAGAACGCGCTGTATATCGCCGCCTCCACCGCGCAGGCGTACAACAAGGAGGAAAACCGCTTCCTCCACGTCGGTCAGACGCTGTACCTCAAGTGCGGCAGCGAAGAGGGCGAAGGCCGCATCACCAACATCGACGGCGCGAACTACATCGTTGAAATCCTCGACGGCGACTTTGAGCTGCGCGACAACGTCCGCTGCTTCCGCAAGAGCGACATGAAGGCCGAGGAGGAAACCGGCCGCGGCACCGTCGCCCGCTATGCGGATACCGCCGTACAGGCGCATGGCCGCATCACCGCCATCCACGTCAAGGAAGGCGACACCGTTGCCGACGGCGATCTGCTCTTTGAGGTTGTGGATGCAAGCAGCAAGCCGTTTGAGCCGCTCTCCCTGACCGCCCCGGCAAATGGCGTGCTCTCCGCGCTGTACGCAGTCGGCGGCATGCAGGTCTATCGCGGCCAGCTGCTGTGCGAAATCGCGAACCTTGACGCGCTGGAGCTGAGCGTGGAGGTCGACGAAATGGATCTTGACGGCCTGCGCGTAGGCGATACGCTTACCTATACGCTGGATGCATACGCCGGCCAGACCTTCACCGGCACGGTTAAGGAAATCCGCCCGCTGGGCATGCAGCGCCAGAACGCATCGTACTTTGACGTGCGCCTGTCCATCCATTCCGAAAGAAACATCCTGCCCGGCATGAACGGCACCGTCACACTCGGCAAGTAATCCGCAGGATCCATCCGCAGAAAGGAGGGACTGCAATGGCGCTCCCCTTTACGGACAAACAGAAAAACACGATCAAGGAACGTCTGCTCAGAAGCGCGATGAAGCACGCGCTCAAAATCGGCATCAAAAAGACGTCGCTTGACATGCTCGCCCAGGACGCGGGCATCGCCAAATCCTCGTTCTACAAGTTCTACGAGAGCAAGGAGCTGCTCTTTCTGGAGGCTGGCGCGCGCTGGGAGACGGACATCCACGCACGGGTCCAGCAGACGCTTGCGGAGAACGGCCACCTGAGCGACAAAGAACGCGCGGCGGCGATGGTCTTTTCCGTCTTCAAGACGATTCATGAGCTGGGCATCGCCCGCTTCCTGCGCGAAGATGCGCCGCTGCTTAATGAGCTTCTGCAGGAAAAGCAGGTCAAGGCGCACATGCTTTCCTCCGCGCAGCTGCTCTTTGAGGCGCTGCGCGAGGCGAACATCCGCTTCACCGCGCCGGACGAAACCGTTTCCTCGGTGATTCAGCTTTTGTACCTTTCTATTCTGAACTTTGGCGATCTGGGTGAGAATTACTTCCCGGCGCTCTATGAAATCGTCGCCGGGGCGTGCGATCGGCTGGTGGCGTAAGGCGGGCTTGGCCCGCCTTTTTTGTCCACCAACGGTTGACCGCAATAAACTTCGCCTCCATTGATATGGGCACTCTATTTCGGTATGATATAGACATCGGAGATGCGCCGGCCGGCAGAAAGACTCCGCCAAGGAGGATGATATCGTGAATATCGGCAATCAAATCAAAATGCTGAGAACGGAAAAGGGGATTAAGCAGGAAGATCTTGCAGATTTCCTGCACATTTCTAAACAGGCAGTATCCAAGTGGGAAACCTGCGCCAGTACGCCCGACATCGAGCTGCTGCCGCAGATTGCGGTGTATTTTGGCATAACGATTGACGAGCTGTTTGCATTTCCGGAAGAAGATGAATTTGAACGGATTGAAAACAGCTTCTTCAGCCAGCGTGAGTTTTCACCGGAACGCTTTGACCGGATCAAACGCTTTCTTGACAAACAGACGGTGAACCGGAAACAGCAGGTACGCGCTTACGAATGTCTGGCATACTTGTACAATCACCGCGCTGCGTCCGATCACGAGAGGGCAGCAGAATATGCAAAGCGTGTTCTTGAGATGGATCCGCAGAGCAAGTCTGGCTGGGTTGCCTATCTAGAGGCAATGGGCGGCGTTACAGGCGATGAGTGGTACGATAATCATTTTGCCGTCATCGAGTATTTCCGGGAGTTTCTGCGGAAAAATCCGTATAATTTCCGCGGTCTGTACGCGATCATCGAGAATATGCTTGCAGACGCACGCTATGACGAAGCGCTTGAATACGTTGAAATGCTGAGAAAAGTACGCAGCAATTCTCAGGTTCTGCGGTATCTAGGTGACATCGCGTTTGGAAAAGGTCAGCGCGAGGAAGCACTGCGCCTATGGAATCAATCGGTTGAAGCGTATCCGGACGAATGGCAGGCGTACTGCGCCCGAGCTGACAGACTCAAAAAGCTCGGCATGGAAGACGAAGCAATCCGCGATTATGAAACTTGCGTCGTCATGCAGCATCCACACCGAATCGTCGACGGGCTGTATTCTTTGGCGCAGCTTCACGAAAAGCGAGGCGAATACGCACTGGCAATTCAGGCAAACGAAAGAATTCTTGATTGCCTTAAGAAGGATTACGATATCATTGAAAGCGAGCAGGCAGACAGCAGACGCAGAGAAATCGAACGGCTGCGCAAGCTGATTTGACCATCAAAAAAAGAGCAGGACAACCTGCTCTTTTCTTTATAGCTATCCTATACGATTCTCAAATTAGAATGAACCCGTATATTACTTTATGCAATCTGATAATCGAAAAGCTTTATTGCAGAATATGGAACCGAAAGCGTCGCCTTCGGCTCCTGTTCGGTTCTGTTTTCCCTTCGACTATAAGGAGGCGTTGGGCTGCCGCCCAAACCCGCTTGAGGGATTTCATCCCTCAAACTCCCTTCTTCGCTTCGCGCTGTTTAAAGCAGCACGGCGTTTTACAGCCCCAGCATCGCGCCCGCAACCATGAAATAGATCAGCAGCGCGGCGCAGTCAACGATCGTGGTAATCATCGGGCTGGCCATGACCGCCGGGTCAAGGCCCAAACGCTTGGCGCCCATCGGCAAGAGACATCCAACGCTCGCCGCCAGCACGATGGCAAAGAGCAGCGTCACGGAAACCGTCAGGCTGATCATCGCGCCCGTGCCGGAAAAGACCATCATGCGGCCAAAGTTGACCACGGCCAGCGCAAGACCCGTCACCAGCGCGACGCGCACCTCCTTAAAGAGCACGCGCAGCCAGTCGGCAAGCTCCACCTCGCCAAGGGACATGTTGCGGATGATCGTAACCGACGTCTGGCTGCCGGAGTTACCGGCGGAGCCCGTGAGCATCGGGATAAACGCCGTCAGGGCCACCGCGCCCGCGAGGACGGATTCAAAATGCGTGATGATCGTGGAGGACAGCGTCGCCGAAAGCATCATGATCATCAGCCACGGCAGGCGGTGCGCCACCAGATGCAGAACGCTGGCGTCCATGTATTCCTCATCGGAAGGGATAATCGCGGCCATCTTCTTGATGTCCTCGGTGTTCTCTTCCTGAATGACGTCAACGATGTCGTCAACGGTGATGATGCCGACCAGGCGGTTCTCCTTATCGCACACGGCGATGGAGGTCAGGTCGTAGCGGCGGAAGTCGTCGGCAACGGCTTCCTGGTCGTCCGTCGTGGAAACAGATACGGTGTTCGTTTCCATAATCTCGCGGATGGACGCGTTTTCCGGCGCGAGAATCAGCCTGCGCAGGGAAACATGACCCACCAGATGCCGCCTGTCGTCGATGACATAGCAGGTGTAGATCGTTTCCTTATCGATGCCCGTGCGGCGGATGTAGTCAAGCGCCTTACGCACGGAGAAATAGTCGTGCAGATCGACGTACTCAATCGTCATCAGGCTGCCGGCGCTGTTCTCCGGGTAATTGAGAAACTGGTTGATCAGCGTGCGGGTGTTTTCGTCCGCATTCTGAAGAACCTTCTTGACGACGTTGGCCGGCATCTCCTCAAGGAAGTCGACCGTATCATCGATGAACATGTCGTCAACCAGCGCCTTCAGTTCTGCGTTGGTCGCGCTCTCAGCGATGACGCGCTGCTGGTCGCTGGTCATGTACGCGAACACGTCCGAAGAAATGTCCTTGGGCAGCAGGCGGAAAAGCTTGATGACCAGAGAATCGTCCTCGATCTCCTCCAGCCCCTCGGCAATATCCACCGGCAGGCACTCGGTAGCCTTCTCCTTGAAAAGAAGGCGCTTGCCCTCCATCATCAGGCGCAGCAGTTCATTAAAATCTTTGCGGATTTCCTCTTCCATACGGAATCCCTCCTATCATTTTCATGCTTGAAAATGCAGGGCTCCCAAAAACGGCGCAAAAAAGCGCGCAGACACCGGCCGCGCGCTTTGCTTATCATCCTTTAAGCAAAAGACGCAGCCAATCGGGCGCAATGCGCCACACGTTCTCGGGGGTTGCCCGCTGCGCTACTGGGATAATCGTCCACGTCTTTCACCTCCGGCAATTCATGATCAATCTAACGCCAAATTAACAATACGCCGATTTCTTCCGTTTGTCAACCCCCAGCGCCAAACCGTTGTCCGGGAGGCCGGGCAAAAATATTTTCTCCCACACACCGGAATTCATGCGAAAAACACAAGGCTGCGTCCGTCTTTACTGATGAAGGAGGTGATGAGCATGGGCAGCGCCAAGGGCATTCCGGCGATGATCCTTGACTCCGCCGAGGAATGGATTGACGAGACGACCCTGCGCGGCTTTCAGGAGGTTGAGCTGCCCGGAGCGTATGCCGCCGGAGAAACCATCGAACTGCTGATGCCCGTCCTCTACAGCACGAATGTCTACTATCAGGACGAAACCGGCGTATACTGCATGGGCATCCGGCAGGCAGAAAACCGCGGCATCCTGCGCATCCCCTTCAGCGTGACCGTAGGCGGCAGCACCAACGTGATGACCGGCACGCTCCACGCGCAGGGGTATACCGCAGATGCGTCGATCACGTTTTCCGATGTGACCGCTTACGGCGAAGTCATCTTTGACGCGCCCGTATGGGCGGCAGCCTGTCAGGCGCAGGCCGATTTCTGGAAGACCGGGCGCGAAGGCGAACCGCCCGTCATGCCCGACATGATCACCAGCTATCAGCTTATCGCCGGAGAGGAAGTGCTTGCCAACATCGGCGGCGGCTTCGGTCTGAACGAGGAGGGGAAGTATCACGTTCTGTTCGAGTTTGATCTGCCCACGGACACGAGCAGCCTGATCCTCCGCCCCGAAGATAACGCATTTATTGGCGACGAAATTCCGCTCAAACACACCCCATAAGAAATGGGGCTGTCAGGATAAGAAACCAGATATTCTAAGAAAAACTAAGTATTTCGCGCCGAAGGTTTCCAAAGGGCGACCGGAAAGCCCTTTGGCGGGGCGATGGAGCAGAGCCCCATGCCTTAAAAGCAAGCTATACTTAGAAAAATCACTTCTTAGAATGTTCGGTTTTATCCTGACAGCCCCTTTCTTCATTCTTTTCTGCCAAACCGGTAATACGCCCGGCCAAACCGCTTTCTGCCGTAAATCGTGCGTCCGGCGATTTCAATCTCATCCCCTGCAATGCTCAGCTCGGCAACCGCCCCGGCAAGCCAGTCTTCCTCTTCGATCGCTTCGTGCACGCGGAAGGTCGTCACGCAGATGCTGCCGTCATTGAGATACACATGTCCGCGCTCATGGTCATGCTCCACGCAGCCGTTCATTTCGTTGAGCGTCACATGCGTATGTCCGGAATGGAAGACGACGTTCTTCGCGCCATTGATGATCGCCTGCAGCCGGGCGTCGCGGCTGAGATACGGCGCTTCGCTCTCCTTTGCCGGGCGGTGCGCGCGCAGCGGCGCATGGCACATGACGATCTTGGTTCCATCGCCCGCAGCAGAAAGCTGCCTTTCCAGCCAGTCAAGCTGCCTTCCGTCGTGGAAGATAAACCGGCGGAAATGGCTCACGGCATTGAGCCCGAAGATGGGCACGCCCTTGATCCGGGCAGCAAACGCGCCGCTGTCATCCTCGCTGACCTCAACGCCCATTCTCTGCGCGCGCTCAAGCAGCCAGCGCTGAAACAGGTAATAATTGCTCACACCGTCGAAAATCTCCGGCATCGGTCTGTGCGGCCAGTCGTGATTGCCGCACACGGCGATCACCGGCGTATCCGGCGCTTCCTCCTCGATGATCTGCCTGACCCGCTCAAACTGCTCCGGCGTGCCGTCGTTGGTGATATCTCCGGCAAAGAGAATTGCATCGTACGCACTGCCCATGCGGATGGCGTTGCGCAGGCGGAACGGCTTCTTGGTCATATGCAGGTCGCTCATCAGGCACAGGCGAAGCGCAGGGGCGATCGGCTGCGTCCTTCGCGTTTCGGGAATGAGGAAACGGCGCGTTCGCGTATGTCCGTCGGCAAATTCAGCGGTCAGGCGGATATGCGTTGCCCCGGGCGGCACGCTGTGCTCCCCGCTGAGCACGAATTCCGCGCAGCCGTTTTCATCCATCGGAAGGCACGCAAAGTCGAGATAATCCTCCATTTCGCCATCCTTTGCATCCCATGCAAGGCGCATGCGCTGCGCGCCGCCGCACTGCACGCGGTATGTGCCGTCCGCTGTGTTCCTGCCTGCAAATCTGCGATTCAGCTTCATCTTCTGCACCTCCCTTCTGTCGATATGCTTATTATACACGGTTTTCATCTGTACGCAGTTGCTTTTTGTGCGACAAAAACGCCTGTTTCCTTGCGGAAACAGGCGTTGATATGATTTTCATCATCGCTTTGATTGGAGAAAAGCAGCTCTGTACAAACACGGAACCGAAAGCGTCGCCTTCGGCTCCTGTTCGGTTCTGGTTATTTCCCAGAGAGATACGTTGGGCTGCCGCCCAAACCTGCTTGGGGATTTCATCCCCAACCCCCTTCTTCGCTTCGCGCGGTATTAAGAAGCTTACTCGACCTCGATCAGGTTGATCAGCACGACCGGGCGGCGCTTGGTACGCTCGTAGAGGAAGGAGCGCATCTGGCCCTGCATCTGGCCGGAAGCGACCATGTCGGCCACCTTCTTGCCGCTGGAAATCGCGCGGGTCACCATGTTCGCCGCATGCTGGCGGCAGCCCGCCTCGATCTTCTGATGCTCGCTTTCGTAGAGGAAGCCCATCGCGCTGACGACAGGCTGCGCCATCATCGCGCCGGTGGTCTTATTGACGCACAGGGCGATGGACACCACACCGTCGTCGGAGAGAAGCTTGCGCTCGCGCAGCACGAGGTTATCCACCTCGCCCTTGGAGCTGCCGTCGATGAGCACGGCGTCGCCGTTGGTGAAGCCCGTCACCTTCGCGCTGCCCTTGCTGATCTCAAAGATATCGCCGTTGGCGAGGATGAAGATATTCTCAAACGGCACGCCCAGCTTATGCGCCAGCTCGCTGTGCTGATAGAGCATGCGCGTTTCGCCGTGCGCGGGAATGAAGAACTTCGGGCGCACGAGGCTGTGCACCAGCTTGATCTCCTCCTGCGAGGCATGGCCGGAAACGTGCACGTCCGCCAGCGCGGAGTAATACACCTTCGCGCCGCGGCGGTAAAGCTCGTTGATGACCTTATAGATCGGCTTCTCGTTGCCCGGAATCGGCGTGGCGGAGATGATGACGGTGTCGCCTTGCTGAATTTCGATCTCGCGGTGATTGGCAAAGGCGATGCGCGTAAGCGCGCTCATCGGTTCGCCCTGAGAGCCGGTGGAGATGATCACGACCTGCTCCGGCGGATACTTATCCACCTGAGATGCTTCAATCAGCGTATCCGGCTTCATCTGGATGTAACCGAGGTTGTTGGCGGCGTTGAAGACGTTGAGCATGCTGCGGCCCACGAGGGCAACCTTGCGGCCGTGACGCTCGGCAGCGGTAAAGATCTGCTGCAGGCGGGAGGTATTGGAGGAGAACGTCGCCACAAAGATGCGGCCCTGCGCGCCCTTGAACATCTCCGCCATGGATTCGCCGACGTGACGCTCGGACTTTGAAAAGCCCGGCACCTCGATGTTGGTCGATTCGCACACGAAGAGCAGCACGCCCTCGCGGCCCAGCTGCGCAATGCGCTGCAGATCCATGATCTCGCCGTTGATGGGCGTATAGTCAATCTTGAAGTCGCCGCTGTGCACAACCGTGCCGATCGGGGTCTTGATCGCAAACATGAACGCATCGGCGATCGAGTGGTTCACATGGATGAACTCGACGGCAAAGCAGCCGGCGCTGACCTTATCGCCTGCCTCCACCGCGCGCAGATCGCAGCTCTTGCCAAGACCCGGAACGCGGTCGTCGAGCTTGTACTTGAGCAGCTCCACCGCCATGCGTCCGCCGTACACCGGCGCCTTGAACTCGCGCAGCAGATACGGCAGGCCGCCGATGTGGTCCTCGTGGCCATGGGTGATGAAGATACCGCGCACGCGGTCGCGGTTTTGCAGGACGTAGGTGAAGTCCGGGATGACGGAATCGACGCCGGGCATCGTCTCGTCCGGGAAGGACTGGCCGCAGTCGACAATGATGATGTCGCTGCCGTATTCATAGGCCGTCATGTTCTTGCCGATTTCGCACATGCCGCCCAGCGGGATCATGCGCAGCGTCGCGCGGGAAGGATGCTCGCTCGCGCGGGAACGCAGCGTCGGGGGCTTCTTGCCCACCAGCTGCAGCGTCGCGGAGATGATCGGCTTGTCCGCCTGCACCGCCGGCGCGGTGATGCGGCGCTTGCCGCCCTGCGCGCGGGAATTCGCCGCCTTGGCAGCGGGCTTCTTTGCCTGCTTTTCCGCCGGCTTGGCGTTCGCCTTGCCCTTGGCTGCTGCGCTCTTCTTGGCCGTCACCGGCTTGTAGAACGCCTCGGTCTTCTTCTCCTGCGCGGCCTCGGGCGCTTGCGCTGCCTTCTTTGCCGGCTTGGCGGGATTCTTATGAACGGCGCGCGGCTTGCGCTGCGCCGGGGTTTTCTGTTCCTGCTTCTTCTGGGCGGCTTCCGTCTTCTTTGCCGCCGGCTTGCGCGCCGGATAACGGCGGCGGGCAGCCGTCTTGGGGCTCTGCTCCTTGCCGCCCTCGCTGTTTATGTTCTTGTTTTCGTTTTCAGTCACGGATTTTTCCTTTCTCTGGGGGTAAATATCGATCATCCGGCGCTAAGCCATGCAGGGATACGCATCGCTTTCTTCGCCGTTTCGGTCATTTTGCCGCGGTTTATATCTATGTTCGGCGCACCCGGAGGTCATCCCGTATCAGCGCCTGTCTCAAGCACGGGCATCCCATGCAAAAAGCCATACTTCTTTTATTATACACAAAACATCAGACCAATTCAAGCCTTTTCGGCAAACGACATGGACAAGCCCGAAAAAGGCTGGTGTCAGCTTGATTTCACCCCCAAATTATGCTATATTGTATGTCAATTGTCTGCCAATAATACGGTCGTTATCACCCGGACCGTTCCGCTTTCATTTTTCTTTGTTCCTCATATTCTGACCAGAATCCAAGGAGATATGCCCATGAAATCCACGCTTTCGCGCATTGCCGCCTTTTTCAAGGCGCATCGTGCCGCACGCATCGCGCTGATCGTCGCAGCGCTGCTGCTCGCCGTCATCCTGATCCTTCACCCCAAGGGAACCAAAACCTTCCTGATCATCGGCGTGGATAACTACGACTCCCTTGACAAGAACAACGGACGAAGCGACGTAACCATGCTCGTTCAGATCGACTTCACGCGTTCGCAGATCAAAACCGTCTCTTTCGCACGCGATATGATCGTCAAGGACAAGGACAACCGCGACGCAAAGCTCAATACGATCATCCGTCTGGGCGGCGAGGATGCGCTGGTCAGCGCGATTGAAAGCAACTTCGGCGTCTCCATCGACGACTGGTTCCGCGTGAATTTTGCCTCCGTCATCCTTCTGGTCGAGGCTCTGGGCGATGTTCAGGTGGAATTGACCAGCCAGGAAGCCATGTATATCGACAACCAGATCGGCAAATACGACGATCACCCGCTCAGCGAAGGGCTTTGTCTGCTCAACGGCGAACAGGCGCTCACCTTTGCCCGCTGCCGCAAGCTTGACAACGACATCGGCCGCGGCGCCCGTCAGGGCAAGCTCCTCTCCGCCATGGTTGCACAGACGAAGAAGCTGACCATTCCCAAGCTTGTGAACGTCTTCCAGTCCCTCAAAAACATGTGGCGCTCTTCCATGAGCGCCGGCGAGCAGGGCGTGCTGCTCTCCCAGGCGCTGTGGCTGCGCGGCGCAAAGGTCACTGCCTACACCGTCCCCTTCGAAGGCCAGTGGCAGTATGGCAACGACGGCGTCGAGCTCTACAAGGCCAATCGTCCCATGCTCCTTGAGGCGCTCGGCTATCCGGGCGAAAGCGCCGAGGCGGCGAAGTGACGACCGTTGCGCATATTTTCTGTCTGTTCTTCCGCCGGGAAATGCACTTTCCGGATGACATCAGCCCCGCTCTTTGATATAATATACGTATATCTGTCGTGAATCTTGATGGGCATTGCCCCGGAAAGGCCAATCTATATGAAATTCAATCCCCAGAAACTGCTCAAAACGCTCGATTACCTGCCCCGCTGGGCATGGTATCTGCTCGGCTTCCTCTTTGCCGGCGGTCCCATTGGCCTGCTGCTGGTGTACCTTGTGTTCCATGTTCTCAATAAGCTGGATCAGGAATACCGGAGCGAAAACACCGCCAACGCTTCCGCCTCTGCCGCACAGGAACAGCAGGATGATCAGCACGACATCCAGATGCGCTGGCAGCAGACCGAAGCTTCCGCACGCACCGCCATGGAGCAGGAAACGCTGTACAGACCGCTGGATGAGAACGCGACGCTTGACGACGTACTCAATGAAGGCCGCGACGCCATGCGCCGCATCCGCCGCGCCAACGATCTGATTCCCGATCCGCTGCTCTCCTCCCAGATCGATTCCATTGAAACCAGCTGCGGTCAGATTCTTTCCATCCTGCAGCAGCGTGCGCAGCTGCTGCCCCAGCTGCGCACGTTCCTTCGCTATTATCTGCCCACCACGCTGCGTCTGCTCGACGCCCGCGCCAAGCTGGAGCTGACCGCCAACACGCCCAAGGCGCGTGAGGTGCGCACGAAGATCTCAGAGGCGCTCGGCGTGATCGCCAAGGCCTTCCTCAAACAGGTCGAATCGCTGGACGAGTACCGGTTTATCGATCTGGAAAGCGAAATGGACGTCCTGCGCGACATGATGCTTGCCGACGGCCTGATCGACGAGGAGGAAGAGCAATCCGATCCCTTTGCCGAGGTTCTTGCGCAGCGTCGCGGCGGCCACTGAGTTTCACAGACAAAGGACGTTTCCTTCCGGAAGCGTCCTTTCCGTTTCTCCCCCAAATCTGCATCGAGCAGCCAATGGGATCGGTCGCGGCGGCGCGTACGGCGCGACCGCAGCGATTTTTCGTGAGGGAAATCCCATTTCCCGGTAGAAAAATCGTTTCCTTGCATTTTTCAGTTGTGCCCATAGGGCGCGGCTGAAAAATGTAGGGGGTGGTTGTGGCGGGGGAAAGGTTCCCCCGTCCACCAGACTGTCAAAAACTTTTTTTGACAGTCTGAAAAGACGCTTCCGAAAGGAAGCGTCTTTTATTATGTCTTTTTCGAAACTGAATTACACGCCGAAGTGCGCGTTGAGCAGCTCCGCAGCCTTCTTGGCAACGTCAGCGGTCAGCAGGGCGCAGCGATGGATGCGGCGCGGGTCGCT
This sequence comes from Clostridia bacterium, assembly GCA_017547805.1. Lineage (GTDB taxonomy): Bacteria > Bacillota > Clostridia > Christensenellales > Aristaeellaceae > Ventricola. The sequence goes on along the minus strand of JAFYOR010000064.1, from coordinate 54,577 downwards.
CATCTCGCGGATGTCGGTCGCCTGGAACAGCTTACCGACGGAGTCAGCGCAGTTCACGCTGCCCGGAACAACCTGAGCGACGACCGGTTCGTCACGCTCGAACATCGGCAGGGTGCTCTCCTTGTACCAGGCCATGAGCTCCTTGAGCAGGGCCTTGGAGTCCGCATTGGGGCAGTACAGGCCGAACGCAGCAGCCGCGCCGCCGATGCAGCCGCACAGGGAGTTGGCGGTGTAGCCGGCAGCGCCGTTGCCGAACATCTGAACCGGGAACTCCGGATAGAGCTGGCCGATCAGGGCGTTGGCAACGCCGATGCAGCAGCCGCCCATGGCGGAGAAGGACTCGTACGCGAGGTTCGCGGTGGCGTCCGGATCGAGCTTGGTGTAGGCATACGGATGGGCCGGGGCTTCAGCCATGGCGCTCATCGGGATCACAGAAGCGACAGAAGCGGCAACAGCGAGCTTGCCAGCGTTCTTCAGAAAATCGCGGCGGGTCTGAATCATAACAAATTCCTCCTGAAAACACTTGCTGTCAGAAAGTCGACATGGTCGTTCTCGGCTTTCAAGGCAGTTCATTTGATAACATAATAACACACATTTGTCACAAAGTCAATAAATCCCTGACTTCTTCAGGGATTTATCCATGCATTTGCCCCGCAGAAATCCTCCGTGTTTTGGAAGCAGGGGGAAAGCTGAGAGGGGAAAACCGGGAACTTTTTTATGTACGCAGAGCGTACTATGAGCATCGATGATAGTTGTCCTGTTGCGTATTCATGTAAAAAACATTGGTGCGCAAAGCATGATGGTTTGCGCTGTTCATCAGCAGCCGGTTTATGCTATAATACCTCTACCGATCAGTAAAAAGGGGGGAAAACTGCCATGCCCAATTGGACAAACGAACAGCTTGATGCAATCAACGATCGCGGACATAGCCTGATCGTCTGCGCAGCCGCCGGCTCCGGTAAAACTGCCGTGCTCGTCAGCCGCATTGCACAGCTTGTCGCGCAGGGCTGCCCCATCGACCGCATGCTCGTGGTCACCTTCACAAACGCTGCTGCCAGCGAAATGCGCCAGCGCATCGGCGAAGCCCTGACCTCTGCCGCAAAAACGCAGCCGTCGCTCGGCGAGCAGGTGACCGCCCTTTCCCGGTCGAGCATCTCCACACTGCACCGCTTCTGCGGCAGTCTGCTCCGGGAGCATTTTGATGCGCTGGGCATCGACGCGGCATTCCGCATCGCCGACGAGCAGGAGTGCGCCGTGCTCAGCGCGCAGGCGATGGACGACGCGCTTTACGCCTGTTATGACGTTTCAAGCGAAGCCTTCATGCGCCTTGACGCCTGTTTTGAACAGGAGGCCATCGCCGATATCGCCAGCCAAATCCACCGCTTCATGATGACGCGCCCCGATCCCTTTGAATGGCTTGACCGCGCGGCGCATGCCCTGAGCACGGACGAAGAGACGCTTGAAGACAGCGAAGCCGTTTCCCTTCTTCTGGACAGCGCGAAGGACCGCCTTTGCGCCCTCGCCGCCGATGCGCGGCAGACGCTTTCCCTCTGCCGTCAGGACGACGGCCCCGCGCATTATCTCCCCGCATGTGCTCAGGACGCCGCCATCATGGACGACCTGCTTGCCGCCTGCCCGGACGGCTACGGCGCGCTGCGTCGTGCGCTTGCGGATGTTTCCTTCGCCGCGCTCGGCAGAAAGAAAAAGGGCGATGTATTCAGCGAAGACATTGCCGAAACCGTCAAAGCCCGCCGCGATGCGCTGAAAAAAGCGCTCACGGCGCTTAAAGAGGAATTCTCCGTTTCCCTGACGGACGCCGCACAGGATATGCAGCTGACGCAGCTCCCGCTTGAAGGACTCAGCGAGCTGATCCGCACATACGACGCGCTCTATTGCGCTGCCAAGCGCCGGCGCAATGTGCTGGATTTCAATGATCTTGAGCATCTGGCGCTGCGCGCCCTGCGCATGGATAGCGTCCGCGCCGCGCTGCGGGAAAAATACCGTTACATCTTCATCGACGAATATCAGGATTCCAGCGCCATTCAGGAAGCGATCATCGGCTGCTTTGCACGGGAGGACGGGCTGTTCCTCGTGGGCGACGTCAAGCAGAGCATCTATCGCTTCCGTCAGGCGGAGCCTGCGCTCTTCCTTGAAAAGGCCGCCCGTTTCGACCGGGAAGATGAGGCGTTCTCACGCAGAATCGATCTGCAGAAGAACTTCCGCTCGCGCGCCAATGTGCTCGCGGGCGTCAACGCAGTCTTTGAGCAGATCATGCGCGCTGACGTGACGGAAATCCAGTATGACGAGCGCGAACGGCTGATTGCCGGCCTGCCTACGCGTCAGGATGATCCCCCGCTGGAGCTGCACATCCTTTACCGCAGCGAAGACGCCGATGCGGCTGCGCCGGACGCGGCGCACGACGAGGACGAAGAAAGCGCCGATCTCAAGAGCATCGAGCAGGAAGCGATGATCGCCGCCCAGCGCATTCATGTGCTGGTAGGCACGCCGTTTTATGACGCCAAGCAGGGCTGTGAGCGCGCGCTGTGCTATCGGGACATGGCAGTGCTCATGCGCGTGGCGCACGGCTGCGCGCCCCTTGCCGCCGACATCCTCCAGTCGCAGGGCATCCCCGTCTTCTGTGATGCGGGCGAAGGGTATTTTGACATCCCGGAAGTCCGCGCCATGATGGCTCTTTTGACCGCCATCGACAACTCCGCCAAGGACGAAGCGCTGCTCTCCGCCCTGACCGGCCCTGCGCTTGAGCTCAGCGACAGCGAGCTGGCGCAGATCCGCATCCATACGCCGGACACCAAAACGCCTTATCACGTCGCCGTTTGCCGCTACAGGGAGGAGATGGAGGACGACCTGGCCCACAAGCTGCGCGAATTCGAATCGCGGATGAACCGCTGGCGTCTGCTTGCCCGCCACGAGGGCACAGACCGCCTGATCGAAGCCATCTACGGCGAAACGGACTTCCTCGCCCTTGCCGGCGCGCTGCCCGGCGGCGCTGCGCGGCAGGCCAATCTGCACCTGCTGACCACCCGCGCCCGCGCGTTCATGCGCACACAGGGCGGTTCGCTCCACGCCTTCCTGCGCTACGCGGCAAGGCTCAGGGCCGGCGGGGACAGCATGACCGCCAGCGCCATCACGGAAAGCGAAGACGTCGTGCGCATCATGACCACCCACAAAAGCAAGGGTCTGGAGTTCCCCGTCGTGTTTGTGCTGGGACTCGGGCGGAAGATGCGCACCGCGTCCCCGCGCGATCCCGTATTGACCGATGCGCAGCTGGGCGTCGGCCTGCCCTGCGTGGACACGGAGCTGGGCAGCGAGCGCGACACGCTGCTGCGGCGCGCCATGCGCATCAAGCTCAGCCGTCAGCAGCTGGCCGAGGAGGTTCGCATCCTGTATGTCGCCATGACGCGCGCGCGCGAACGGCTGATCCTCATCGGCGACGCCGCGGCGCAGGAGCCGCCCGCCCGCTGGAAGCGGGGCGGCGAGAAAGCCGTGCTGAGCGCCATGCGCACAGGCCTTGACATGATCGCGCCCGCGCTGATGCAGGCCGGCGCTGTCATGACCATCCGCGAGGAAGCCATTCAGGCCGGCGATTCCAGCTGGCGCATCTTTGCCCACACGGCTAGCGGCGGCGCTTCCCTTTCTGCGCGCACACAGGAAGGCGTCATGCGCCTGATCGCGCAGCTGGAAAGCACGCCGCTTGAAGACCACGACCTCGCCGCGCTTCTCGCCTTCACGCCGCAGCGCGCGGGTGAAAGCGTGCGCAAGGCAAGCGTTTCCTCGATCCTGCGCGACGAAAAACGCGCCGCAGACGATGAAATCCACCAGCGCGACGTCGAGGTCATGCGCCTGCCGCGCTTCATGCAGGAAGCAGGCATGACGGGCGCGCAAATCGGCACGGTCTTCCACCGGATGATGCGCATGATCGATCTTGACGCGCTGCGCATGACCACGCAGCTTGAAAAGGAGATCGCTGCCCAGCTGAGCGGCATGCTGGGCGACGGCGTGCTCACACGCGCACAATACGACGCTGTTCCCGCGCATATGCTCGTCCGCTTCTTCGCTCAGCCGCTGGGCGTCCGTCTCCTCGCCTCCCCGCGGGTGGAAAGGGAATGGGCGTTCACATGGAAGCGCACGACGCCAGACGGCAGCGTGCAGCTGCTGCAGGGCATCATCGACTGCTGCTTCATGGAAAACGGACGCTGGATCCTCGTGGATTACAAGACCGACAGCGCCAAGGACGCGCCTGCCGCCATCACGAAGCATCGTCCCCAGCTTGCGCTCTACGCCGATGCGCTTGAAAGCCTGACGGATACGCCTGTGCAGGAGCGAATCCTCTATCTCGTGCGCGGCGGCGTCGGCTATCAGGTGTAGGCCTGCAGCCGCGATCGATTCAACATTCAGCTTCACGCAAGGTTTTGGACAAACAAAAACGGACGGCAAAAGCCGTCCGTTTTTTTGTTGAAGCCGGTATGGTTTATCTGTTCTTCACGATCCTGCGCACCATGCCGATGCGGTCGTACGCGCCCTCACGATACATCCACATCTCCCGGAACCTGCGGATATCCTCAATCTCCTCCGCGTCCATGCGGCTGTCCGCCTCCCGGATGAGGCTTGCGTAGGCTTCCGGCCAGCCATCCGACCCGGTGTAGAGCAGATCATCCCTGCGCAGATAATACGTCCACGCAATCGCGCCGGCGATGGCCGCCTGCGTATCGGCGTCTCCGCCGAGGGAGACCGCATTGCGGATGGCGTCTTCATAGCTGTCGGATTCAAGGAAGCACTGGATCGCCTCCGGCACGGAACCCTGACAGGTATAGTCGAACTGATACACCGGACGGATTTCATCCAGTGTCTTATCCAGCGGATAGAAGTGCTCGCGGATATACGCCGCGATCTCTTCCTTGCTCTTACCTTCCTTCGCCAGATACACCGCGGCAGCCGTCGCCTGCGCGCCCTTGACGCCTTCGGGGTGATTGTGGCTCACATTGGCCGTCGCTTCCGCAAGGATCAGCGCCTCCTCCAGCGCCACCGCCATCAGGCCGCACGGGGATACGCGCATCGCCGCGCCGTTTCCGGAGCTGCCGTAGGGCTTGGGATCGTCGGAAAGGAGCCATGCCTGCGTTGCATCGCTGAAGCCCGCGTCGATGTGCTTGCGGCCGATGCGCTGCATCTCCTCCACGAGGATATCCGCATATTCGCGCTCCTCCGCATAGCCGCGCATCAGCGCGCGCGCCACGGCGATGGTCAGCACGCTGTCATCCGTGATGCGGCTTTTTTCCTTAAACAGCGGAAACTCCTTCGTCTTGATCCTGTCGCGTCTTCTTTCATACACAGAGCCCACAATATCGCCAATAATCGCACCGTACATATGCCTGCCTCCTTGTTGTTTTCTGCAACTATATCTTACCACATCACCGCGCTCTTGTGTCGCGCGCTGCGCGACTGCCTTGCACCCGGCATTGCCTCTTTTCAAAACAAGCGCGCCTGCATCAGTCGAAGCGGGCGCGCTTGCATTGTTTTACTGGATATTCGGCGTCTTGATATCGGTCACGTACTTTGCGCGGCCGACAGGCGCCTCAATCTCCGCGCCATCGGACGTATATTCCCCGCCGGCGGGCAGCGTCTGGCCCTCGCCGATGAAATAGAACGTCGCAACCTGACCAACCTCAAGCTCCACCGCCGGGTCAAGGATGACGTAAATCGGATCCTCCCACAGGCCGACGCCCGGATTGCTCACGCAGACCAGCGCGCACGGGCTGCCGTTATAGTCGGTGAACGTCATCACCTTTCCGCGGTACTTGACGCTGCGTCCGGCGTATTTCTCCGCATTGCGCACATACTCGTCGTATTTGGGCTCCACCATCTTCTGTCGGAAGAGCGCAATGCCCTCGCGTTCGGTCAGTTCGCGCGTCAGCGATACAACCGTGCTGGTTTCCTTGAATCCGTCCGCCTTGACGCGCACGGTGTATTCCACAGCGCCTTCCGTCTCCTGATTGATGCGCACGGTAAACACGCCGGTCCGACCCGCCTTCACATTCGTTTTGACGCTGCCGCCCTCCACATATACCGTGGCTTCCGGCTCGGTTTCGCCGCGAATGGTGTTGGTCTTTCCGGTGAAGACCGTCTCCTGCGGACCGGTGATCACAAGCTTAGCCTGCGTCATTTCGTAGTGCACGGAAAGCATCTGCTCCGCCGAATCGGTCATCACCGCCAGCGTCAGATCGCCCTCATAGGGAAGCCTCACGTTCAGCGCAAACGTGCCGTCCTTTTTGGCGGTCGTTCTGCCGATCGTTTCCGCATCAATCACCACGCGAACCTCGGCGGATGCATCCGTCGTGCCGCTGATCTCAAGCAGAGCATTCTCCGTGAACGCGGGCACGCCTTCAACCGTCATGTTGCCCTCCGCCGCAACCACCTCGGCAACGCCGGGCGTGGGCTTGGGCGTGGGCACGGGGGTCGGCGTGGGCACGGCAGTCGGTGCGGGCGTGGGCGTAGGAAGCGCGGAAAGCAGCTTGACGCCGGCAAGCACGCGTTCCATCTGCGCGTCATCCTGCTCATCCGGCGTACGGCCGACGATCGTCTGCGTCAGCAGAACAAGCCGTCCCAGGTGCAGCGTCGCATAGCGCAGCGAATACACCGGCATGGAGCCATACATCGCCGAGGACGTCAGGCGCAGGCACAGCGGCTGCGTCTGCGCAAAGGAAACGCTCTGATACAGACCGCTGTCTTCAAACTGCGCGGCAAAGGCCGCGAGCGCCGCTTCGTCCATCTCGTCCATCGCCTTCACGCCGGCATACGCGCCGGCGTCCGCAAGACTCACGGCAATCTGCCCGCCTTCCTGCGGAATCACTTCCAGCACGATGCTGGAGGCGATATAGCTGGCGAGAATGGCGTCGGGCGTCGTGCCCATCGACTCAATCAGCGCAGCATGTTCATCAAGGTTGGTCTGGGTAAGCACCACCTCGTTATCCTGCTGCGTATAGCGCAGCCCCTCATAGGGGAAGACATAGGTGGCATTCTGCGCAGCGGCACAGCAAGCCATCATCAACAGACACATGCAAAGGAGCATGCCCAGAGTTTTCTGCTTCATCGAATTTCACTCCTTTTCATTTTCAGCCTGCTTCAGCTCCCTGCCGCGCGCGGCAAGCATTGCCAGCGCGAAAAACAGCAGCGTACTGCTGAGCGTCAGCCCGGCAAGCGGGTCGCTTTCCATCAGGCCCACGAGCATCACCGCCGCCACGAGCATCGCCATGACGCCGTAGCCACTGCGCCAGTCGTCCCTGCAGAACACCCGCAGCGCCGGTCCGAACACAAGACCCGAAAACGCGAAAATCAGCGCCAGCGCGATGATGCCATAATCCACGGCAAACTGCAGACACGCATTGTGCGCCTCCACCCCGCCGATCTGTTCAAACGCCCAGAAGTTCTTAGCCAGCAGCATGCCGGAATTGCCGGCACCCACGCCGATAAACATATACCTGGGCGTTCCCTTCCAGATCGCTATCGCGTTTTTCCAGATTTTTGTTCTTCCGGTGAACGTCGCATCGCCAAAGCCTCGCTTGAGGTCATCGACGTCAACTTCCTCCGCCTGCATTTCTGGCTCCGCCTCCTCCGCCACCGCCGGCGCAATCAGCGTGAGCATATTGGTCTTCGTCTCATGGGTAGCAAAGTGAACAAGCGCCTTCTCCGTCAGATAGTCGGCGCCAAAATAGCCGCCGACGAGCACCACCGTGCCCAGCGCAAGCGCACAGAACTGCCGCACAAGCAGGCGTCTTCCCTTCAGCAGGCAGCTCGCCACACCATATGTGCCCAGCGCAAGCGCGGTAAGCAGCGCATACCGCGCCGTTCTGCTCTGGGTCAGAATCGTAACAACGCTCATCATCACCGCTGGAACGGCATACAGCAGCCGGGAGCGCGCGCATTTGCTGCGGCTCATGCCCGCCAGACACATCAGCGCGGTATACAGCCCGATCAGGGCCGTCGTATTGTAGTAATGGCCGCTGGTCAGGTGCATGTCCTGATGAACGCCATAGGAAAAGCTGCCAAACTCCGTCATAAAGGACTTGGCTGTCACCGCACAATACAGCAGCGTAACGCCCAGAATCCAGCCAAGCACCGCAAAGAGCAGCGTGACATGATCAAACGCCGCTTCTCTGCGCTTTCGCTCCTCCTCACTGACGAGCGCATAGATCGCAAAGAACATCACGCCATAGCTGTGCCATCCGCCGACCGCACGCGCAGGGAATCCAAAGCGCAGCGCAAACGGCACAACCAGCCACAGCCAGAGCACAAAGAGCGCCCCGACCTCGGCGCGCGTCTTCAGGTTTCTTTCATTCGCACGCTGCATACGATATATACACAGCGCAGCCCCCCAGGGGATAAACACATACTGCCTGAGCAGCGAAAGCTCTTCCCTGGTAAGCAGGAATGGATCCATGCTGGAAAAGAATGCCATCATGAACGACACAAAAACAAACAATCCGGCATCCGTCACTGCATTCACAATCATCCTGCGAACGAAACGAACAGCCTTATTCATGCTTATTTCCATTTTCATGCCCGATTTCCTTCTCCTCCTTCTTTTTCCTCTTCGGGAGAGCGAAAAGGCGGGAGGATTCCTCCCCCCGCCCCTGATTATTCTTCGCTGCCGGCCTCAGCGGAAACGACAGTCTCCTGCGCGTTTTCCGTCTGCGGAGCGTTCTGGCCGTCCTTCTTGGAACCGCGGCGGCCACGGCGGCGGCTGCGGCTGCGGCGGGAAGAAGACGGCTTTTCGCCGCGCTCGGCACGCTCGCCGCGCTCGGCCTTGGCGCTGTTCTCCGTCTGGCCCGCCAGCATGATGACCACGCGGCGGTTCGGCTCCTCGCCCTCGGAATGGGTCGTGACCGCCGGATGATTCTGCAGCGCGGTGTGCAGCACACGGCGCTCATACGGATTCATCGGCTCCAGCACGACCTTGCGGCCGGTCTTCTGCGCACGGTTGGCCATGCGCTGCGCCAGACGGCGCAGGCTGTCCTCGCGCTTGGCGCGATAGTTTTCGGTATCCAGCGTGACGCGGATATAGCCGTCACGGCCCTTGTTGACCTGCAGGCTGGTGAGGTACTGCAGCGCATCCAGCGTTTCGCCGCGGCGTCCGATGAGGATGCCCAGCGTATCGCCGATCATGTGAATGTAGAGATTATCTTCCTTGGAATCATCCACATAGACGTCCACCTTCACGTTCATGCGCTCGGTCACATCCATGAGGAAACGCTGCGCACGGCCGGCCGGCGTGGCCTCGTCGTGCATCACCGGCGGCTCGGTCGGGTTGAAAGGCTCGGCCGGCGTCATCGGGGCGTATTCCTTTTCTTCCTTCGGCTCTTCGGCCTTGGCTTCCGCCTTGGGCGCCTTGGGGGCGCGCTCCTTCTTGGCCGGGCGCGGCTGCTTGGGCGCGCGCTCCTTCTTGGCTTCGGCCTTCGGCGCTTCCTGCTCGGCTTCCGCCTTCACCTCGGCCTTGGGCGCTTCCTTCTTGGGTTCGGCCTTCGGCGCTTCCTTCTTGGCTTCCGCCTTCGGGGCTTCCTTCTTGGGTTCCGCCTTGGGCGCTTCCTTCTTGGCTTCGGCCTTCGGCGCTTCCTTCTTGGCTTCCGGCTTGGCAGCCTTGGGCTGCGGCTTCTTCTTCTGGTTCGGATCGCTCAGGGAGAAGCTGCCCAGCAGATCGCTCAGGCCATGATCGTCTTCCTGCTCGTCCTCCATGACGGTGAGGCGGACGCAAGCCGGCTTGCTGCCAAACAGACCGAACAAACCCTTCGCGCCTTCCTGAATGACGTCGACATGCACATCGGCAATCGTGACGCCCAGCGCGGCGAGGCCGGCGTCAATCGCTTCCTGCGTCGTCTTGCCGGTAAATTCCTGCGTTCTCATAAAATGCCAACCTCCTCGGCCTTCGCCGCCTTGAGCTCCTGCGTCTTGAAGTACTTGTTCATGCCCAGCTGCTCAAAGATCGCATAGACGTTGCCAACAACCCAGTACAGAGCGAACGCAGAGTTGTAGCTCGCACAGAAATACAGAGACATGAAGAGCATGACATAGATCATGGTCTTCTGGGTGCTCTGCTGGGACGGATCCATCTGCTGAGCGCCCATAGTCAGCTTCTGCATGAGGATCTGCGTGCCCATGGACAGCAGCGGGAGGATGAACCAGCCGTTGCCTTCCTTGAAGATGGTCAGCTTGATCAGACCCAGAATGCTCAGGTTCTCCAGACCCGGAACGACAGCGACATACGGCGCATACGCTTCAGAAGCAATGAACGGCGCGACGACTTCGTTGACATACGTCTGGACAGCGGAAGAATCAGCAAAGTTGAGCGCCTGCGGGATCACACCGGAGGCAGCCAGATTCGCGCTGACCTCGTTCCAGACCTTGAAGTCCGCCATGCGCAGGGCGTTGGCGTTGGGCATGTAGGAAGCGAACGGGCTGTCCGGCATCCAGAAGTTGCGGATCCACAGGAACGGCTCGCACATGGTGCGCGGGTCGATTTCCGGGTTGTGGTAGAAGGTCAGGAACTGGGTGATGAGCTGCGTATCGGCAAAGGCGCGCAGCGCATAGAACATCGCGAAGAGAACAAACATGGAAATGATCATCGGCAGGCAGCCGCCCAGGGGGCTGACGCCTTCCTTGCGGTAGAGCTCGCTCATCTTCTGATTGAGCTTCTCCTGATCGTCCTTGTACTTGTCCTGCAGGGCCTTCATCTGCGGCTGCAGGGCGGACATGCGCATGGTGGAACGGCGGCTCTTGATGTTGAGCGGAAGCACCGCCACCTTGATGAGAATCGTGAAAATGATAATCGTTAGCGCGTAGTTATTGATGATCGAGTGCAGCGCACGGATGATCGTGAGCAGCAGGGAGTTAAGAAAACCCATGGACTTGCGTCCTCCTTAATTTCTTTTCAGAAAGATGCAGGCAATCCGCCCGCAGAAAAGCCCGGCAAAACGCCGGAGATTCCCGTGCGCCGCTCCTCTTGGCAGAAGCGGCGACTGCGGCAAAAGCCGTCACGGTACCGGATCATAGAGATCTCCCTTGTAAAAGGGATGGCAGCGCAGAATGCGCCGCACGGCCAGATAGCTCCCCTTGAGCGCACCGTATTTGGTGATCGCCTCAAGAGCATACTGGGAACAGGTGGGCGTAAAGCGGCAGCAGGGCGCATGGCGCAGATGCTTCCGGTAAAAACGGATCAGCGCAAGCAGCGCACGCTTGATCATGCCTGTTCACCCACTTTTTCATCGTCCTTTCCGATCTGCTTATCTTCGGGAAGGAGGAGGTTCTGCCTGCGCAGCAGGTACTGCATGGAACGGCACAGCTTCGAATACTCCGCTGTGAGGGCCGGCTGGCGGGCAATGAAGACATAAAGCCCCGGCTTCATTCGGGGGAGGAGCTCGGCGGCAGCAGCGCGCAGACGGCGCTTGACACGATTGCGCTCCACGGCGCAGCCGATCTTTTTTCCGACGGAAAAACCGACCTTCAGCTGCTTTGAGCGCACATACAGCATGACCATCTCATGCGAGCCGCCGGACGCGCCGCGGCGATAGACGTATTTGAACTGCGCGTTCTTTTTCAGGCTGTATGTTCTCTGCAAAATTCCTTCGCTCCAATCATGCCGCACAGGAGGGAAACGCTCCCTCCGTGCGGCGGCACTAAAGAAAAAGGCCCGTTCCCGGACTTGTCCGGGCCGGACCGAACGCTTCTAATAACACTGCGCAGCCGGGCTGCGTTAGAAACGGGCACCGCCAGAAGGCGGATGACGGCAATCATGCCGTCAGGCAATTACACGGGATTGGAAACGGTCAGGCGGGCGCGGCCACGAGCGCGGCGGCGGGCAAGAACCTTGCGGCCATTCTTGGTGGACATACGGGAACGGAAGCCGTGCACCTTCGCGCGCTGACGCTTCTTGGGCTGATAAGTTCTGACAGAGGAAGCCATAATTACACTCTCCTTATATTAAGGTTGTTTTAAGCTGATTTGGGTGCCGTACCGCCGGGCGGTACGTTGTTCCATGCGTAAGCTAGTATAGTATACTTCACAAAGCTGTAACAAGTCAAGAGGATTTTCAGCCAAAGCCTGAAAAAGAGCCGAAAAATCAAGCAAAACCAGATTTTCCAGCCATTATCAGCCAAATACGCCGGCTGAGCGGCAATGATTTGCCCCAAAGCACAGGGTTTGATATTGACTTCACTTGAGGTTGCATCGTATAATATCTCCAAATGAAGTTTTTTGATCCGGACCCGTCCGGTCACACAATCATATGCGGCGGCTTGACCGTCCTTACATAACAGAAGGGAGATTTTCCTATGCGCCGAATTGCAGTTCTTACCTCCGGCGGCGACGCGCCGGGCATGAACGCCGCCATCATGGCGGTTGCGATGGCTGCCCGTCATCGCGGCATGGAACTTGTCGGCATCAAGCGCGGCTATGACGGCGCTCTGCGCAAGAGCGCGCGCCTTGAAGATGACATCATCAATCTGGATCTGGATACGATCCTTGACATTGCCGACCAGGCAGGCACGTTCCTGCGCACCGCCCGCTGCCCCGAGTTCAAGGATCTGCCCAATCAGGTCCGCGCGGCAAACAACCTGCGCGAAATGGGCATCGAGGGCGTCGTTGTCATCGGCGGCGACGGTTCCTACATGGGCGCCCGCGCGCTTTGCAGGCAGGGCATCCCGTGCATCGGTATTCCGGGCACCATCGACAACGACCTTGCCTACACCGAGATGACGCTTGGCTACGACACCGCCTCCAACTCCTGTATGGAGGACGTGCGCGCCATCCGCGCCACCAGCCGTTCCCACGACAGACCGCACATTGTCGAGGTCATGGGCCGTCACTGCGGCGACCTCGCCCTGCGCACCGCCGCCGCTTCCGGCGCGGAAATCTGCATCGTGCCCGAGGTGCCGTGGAGCATTCAGGAGGTTTCCGACCGCCTCGCCCGTCAGGTGGACAACGGCAATCCGCGCGCGACCATCGTCATCGCCGAAGGCGCGTGGGATTCCATGGCCCCCTATGACTGGCAGAAGGTCCTCATGGAAAACGGCGTCCGCTGCCATGCGGACAGCGTGATCTCCACCGATTACCTCGCCAAGGTGCTCAAGGTGAAGACCAAGGCGGAAATCCGCCCGACCGTCTGCGGCTACACACAGCGCGGCCGCACGCCGACCGCTTATGACCGCTGGTTCGCCTTTGAGGCCGGCACGCTGGCCGTCAAGATGCTCGCCCACGGTCTGGGCAACCAGGTCATCGGCATCAAGGATGGCCGCGTGTATTATCTGCCCATCGACGAGGCGCTGGCTACCAAGCGCGAGTTCAACCTCCCGCTGTATGAGATGATCAACGGCATCTCCGATCACTAAGCAAATGCCCACGGGGATTTCCGGAGCACCCGCCCCGGAAATCCCTTTGTTTTTTCAGACATCAATCAATGCGCGACGGAGGATTTCATGCTTTCTAGAAACGCCATCTTTGAAATGACCTGCGAGGGCTTCGGTCAGGATGCGCAGGGCGTATGCCGTCACGACGGCATCGCCGTGTTTGTGCCCGGTCTTCTGCCGGGCGAGCGCGCCCTGGTGCGCATCGTCAAGCCGGAAAAGCGCTACGCCTTTGGGCGTGTGGAACAGCTGCTTGAAAAAAGCCCCGACCGCGCCGAGCCGTTCTGCCCCGCCTACAAGCGCTGCGGCGGCTGTTCCTGCCAGCACATGACGTATGACACGAGCCTGCGCTTCAAGCAGAGTCAGGTGCAGGAGCTGCTGCGCCGCGTCGGCGGGCTTGATATCACGGTTCCATCCGTGCTGGGCATGGAGGTGCCGTTCGCCTATCGCAACAAGGGCGCGTACCCCGTCGCCGACATCAAGGGCGAGCCGGCCTGCGGCTTCTTCGCCCCGCGCAGCCACGATCTCATCCCCCTGCCAAAGCAGGGCTGCCGCATTCAGGGCGAGGACTCCCGCGATGCGACGCAGGCGGTGCTTGCGTGGATGAAGAAGACCGGCGTGCGCGCCTATGACGAGGTATCCGGCAGGGGACTGGTGCGCCACATCATGACCCGCTGCACGACCGACGGAAAGCTCATGGTCGTGCTCGTCGTCACCTCTGCGCAGATTCCCAATCAGCCGCTGCTCATCGAACTGCTTAAAAAGGCCGTTCCGGGGCTTGTGAGCGTGTGCCTGTCCATCAACAGCAAGCGCACCAACGTCATCCTCGGCACGGACATCCGCGTGCTCTGGGGAGAAGCCGTGATGGAGGACACCATCCACGGCCTGCGCTTTGAGGTTTCCCCGCTTTCCTTCTTTCAGGTCAACCCCGTGCAGACGGAGAAGCTCTACGGCCTTGCGCTTGACTACGCGCAGCTCTCTGGCGAAGAGACCGTCGTGGACGCCTACTGCGGCGCGGGCACGATTTCCCTGATGCTGGCAAAAAAGGCCAGGCGCGTCATCGGCATTGAAATCGTCCCGGAGGCGATCGACAACGCGAAGAAAAACGCTGCGGCCAACGGCGTAAGCAACGCCGAATTCCTCGTCGGCGCAACGGAAGAGCTGCTGCCCAAGCTGGTGGAAAACGGCCTTCGCCCGGACGTGATCGTCGTGGATCCGCCGCGCAAGGGCTGCGAGCCGCAGGTTTTGGAGGCAATCATCAAGGCGCAGCCGGAGCGCGTGGTCTACGTCTCCTGCGGCGCGCCGACGCTCGCGCGCGACGCCAAGCTCCTGACCGAGGGCGGCTATACCGCAACGGCAGTGCAGTGCGTGGACATGTTCTGCTGGACGGGCGCAGTGGAGACGGTGATGTGCTTTGCGCGCAGCACGGGAGAAGACGCATGAACAGCAAAACCGCAGCCTTCCTTGAAAACGCCCGTCTACTGCGCACGCTCGGCATCCTTCCGCTGATGTACGGCTCCCTCGGGCTGGAATACCTGACAGGCAAGCCGCTGAATGCAGATGACGTCGACATCCTGATTCCCGGCGTTTATGTCGGGGAAAAATGGCAGGCGCTCAAAGCCCTGCTGGAAAAGCACGGCTACACGCTCATTGACGAGCATGAACACGAATTTGAAAAGGACGGCGTTCATTTCGCCTACGCCTGCATCGAGGAGCTTGGCTCCTTTGCGGGAATCCGCCTGACGGACATTGCGCAGCGAACGGACAACGGCGTCCCCTTTCAGCTTCTTTCCCTTGAGCAGTATCTTAAGGTGTATACCGCTTCCGCGAAGGACGGCTACCGGATCAACACCCGGAACAAGAAGGACCACGAGAAGATCCGATTCATTGAATCCCTGCTTTACAGTTCCTGATTGCCCATACTACCGATGACCGCGGCATGCCGCAGGAGAACAGCATATGACAAAACACAGCAGCATCGAAATCCGCGAAATCACCTCTAAGGCTGACCTTCGCCGGTTTGTGGATTTTCCCAACATCCTCTACAAAGACGTAGAGGCGTTTGTCCCCGCGCTCTTCTCCGATGATCTCAACGACTGGGATCCCAGGAAGAATCCCGCATTCTCCTACTGCGAGACCAAGTGCTTCCTTGCATACAGAGACGGAAAGATCGTCGGCAGAATCGGCGCAATCCTCAGCCACAGAGCCAACGAAACGTGGAACACGAAGCGCATGCGCTTTTCTCAGGTCGATTTTATCGACGATCGCGAGGTTTCCGCAGCCCTTTTTGGCGCCGTAGAAAACTGGGCGCGGGAAAAGGGCTGCGATCAGGTGCACGGTCCGCTGGGCTTCTGCGATCTCAACCGCGAAGGCATGCTGGTGGAAGGCTTTGACCGCCGCGGCATGTTCATCACCTACTACAATCATCCCTACTACAAAGACCATCTGGAGGCCCTTGGCTACGGCAAGGATACCGACTGGGTGGAGAATCTCATCACGCTCCCCACAGCCGACAGCGAAACCGCCCAGAAGCTCAGCCGCCTGTCCGAGTGGGTGCTCAAGCGCAAGAAGCTGCACAAGGTCGATATCAGGAGCTCCAAGGACATCACGACAAAGCAGATCAATCAGGTTTTTGGCCTGCTCAATGCCGCGTATGCGCCGCTGTACGGCGTGGTCGAGCTGGAACAGAGCCAGATCGATAAATACGCCAAGGAATTCGTCCCGATGATCAACCCCAACCTCTTCTGCATGGTCATGGACGAGCAGGACGAGCTGGTCGCCTTCGGCATGTGCCTGCCCTCTCTGGCCGAAGCAATGAAGAAATGCCGCGGCCATCTCTTCCCGCTGGGCTGGCTGCATGTCCTGCGCGCGCTCAGGTATAACGATACGCTGGATATGATGCTCATCGCCGTCAAGCCGGAGCTTCAGGGTTCGGGCATCAATGCAATCGTCATGGATCACATCGTTCAGGGCGCGATCAGAATGGGCATCCGCTACGCCGAGAGCGGCCCGACGCTGGAAACCAACGAAAAGGTCCAGAGCCAGTGGAAGTTCTTTGAGCATGAGCAGCACAAGCGCCGCCGCTGCTTCATCAAAAATCTCCCCAAGGAAAACGGATAAAAGGAACACGAAGTCATGTATTTTGATGATTTCTCCCTGCATGACGCATGGGATGTTGCACCCGTTGTCGTTGAAAAAGAAAAAATGATCGCATTCGCCCGCGAATACGATCCGATCGCAATCCATACCGACGAAGAATATGCCAAAGGCACGCACTTCGGCGCGCTGATCGCGCCGGGCGTGATGACCTTCATGTCCGTTTGGGCCAGCTTTCTTTCTCAGAATCTCTTTGGCGACGAGCTGATCGCCGGAAAGTCCACAAAGATTGAATGGCACAAGCCCGTGTATGCCGGCGATACGCTGTATGCCCGGTCAGAGGTTACCGCACTGACCGTCCGAAATGCCCGCAACGGCATCGTGGAAGTCACCGTCACCATCTGCAACCAGCACGGCGTCTGCGTCCTGTCCAATGTAACGGAAATGGTCATCAAGCGCAGGGAGCAGAAGGACTAAGCCATACGGCCGCTGTCATTTGGGAGGAATTGTCTTATGCGCATCCGCTTTAAGCCCTATCATCCCTCGCCCGTCCTCAGCGGTCATCTGCGCATGGGCGGCAAGAATCCGCAGGGCGAAGAAATCGCCGTCAACAGCCTGTATATCAAAAGAGACGCGACGCCCGTCATCCCCGTCATGGGCGAGTACCACTTCTGCCGCGACAGCCGGGAAAACTGGGCAGCCGAGCTGGCGAAGATCAAGGCCGGCGGCGTCGGCATCGTCGCGACGTATCTGTTCTGGATCTATCATGAAGAGATCGAAGGCGAATTTGACTTCTCCGGCGATCTTGATATCCGCGCGTTCATCACGCAATGCGCCGCGCAGGGACTGGAGGTTATCATCCGCATCGGTCCATGGGCGCACGGCGAATGCCGCAACGGCGGCTTCCCGGACTGGCTTGTGCACAGCGGCATTCCGCTGCGCTGCAACGATCCGCGATACATGGAAAAAGCACGGATCTGGTATGAACAGATCTATGAACAGGTCAAGGGCCTGTTCTTTAGGGATGGCGGCCCGATCATCGGCATTCAGTTTGAAAACGAGCTGGTCGATCAGGCCGAACACCTGATGGCGCTCAAGAACATGGCGCTTTTGATCGGCTATGACGCGCCGCTGTACACCGCCACCGGCTGGAACAGCCAATACGGCGCGAAGATGCCCGTGGACGAGATGCTGCCCGTCTTTGCCGGGTATGTGGACGCGCCGTGGGACGCATCGCTTAAGCAACTCCCGCCTTCGCATCATTTCTCCTTCGATCCCACCCGCAACGACGCCGCCGTCGGCATGGATCTGATGAAGGACGCCGACGAAAGCGGCTGGCGGCTGCCGTATGAGCGCTATCCCTTTGCCACCTGCGAGCTGGGCAGCGGACTGCAGGTCACGCATCACCGCCGTCCGCTCGTCTCCGCGATGGATGCCTACGCGCTGTCGCTGGTGAAGCTGGGCTGCGGTAACAACCTCATCGGCTACTACATGTATCACGGCGGCACCAATAAAATCGGCAAGTGCTCCACCTTCCAGGAGTCCACCGACACCGGCTATCCCAACGACGTGCCGATCCTCAATTACGATTTCCAGACCTGCCTGAGCCAGTACGGCGAGGCGCGGGATCAATACGGCCTGCTCAACATGCTGCACCTGTTCGCCCATAGCTTCGGCGCTCTGCTTGCGCCGATGGAGCACGTGCCGGCAGAGGAATTTGTGCCCTGCACGGACAACACCCGTCTGCGCTGCTGCCTGCGCACGGACGGCGCATCCGGCTTCGTCTTTGTCAATCATCATCAGCGCGGCATGGCGCTTCGCGATGTTTGGGGCGCGGAAATCAGCGCGCTGGGCGTTGCCTTCCCCGCGCTTGACGTCAGGGGCGACGTCAGCTTCTTCCTGCCGGTGAATATGCCGCTTGACGGCGCCGTCATCCGCTGCGCGACGGCGCAGCCGCTATGCCGGGAGGGCAATACGTTCTTCTTTGCCGAAATCCCGGGCATCCCCGCGCAGTACGATATCACGCTTGCAAACGGCAGCACAAGGACCGTCCGCCCCGAAGCCGGTCTTCATTCGGCGTTTGACGCCGGCGATTCGCGCATCATCACCCTCGCATGGGATCAGGCGCGGTTCACGCGCAGGCTGGAAAGCCGCCTGTATGTCGGCGAAAACGTCAATCTTTATTCGCTCGGCGGCAAAATCCGCGCTGTCGAGAACGGCAGCTTTGACTACTGCGTGTATGAAGAGGGCAGCTTTGCCCAGCGCCATGTGCAGCTTGACTTTATCCCCGCCGTCTGCAAGCTTACGCCCGTCAGCGAGCCTTTTGCGCCGCCCTACGCGCGCGAGCTGGAACTCGGCGGCGCGAGAAAGCGCACATGGATGCGCGTCGAGGTCACATCCGGCGAAGGATTGATTCACATCCGGGAAGACTACGACGCCGCGCAGATTTACGCAGACGGTCAGCTGGTTGCCGACAATTTCTATACCGGCAAGGCGTGGCGCGTTCCGGCAAGGCTGCTCTACGGAAAAGAGTGCTATCTCGTCATGTCGGAAAAAAAGGACGATTTTTACTGCGAAGGGTAAGGGCGGAGACCTCATCCGTCTCGCCTTCGGCGATACACCTTCCCCAAAGGGGAAGGCTTGGGATGCGTTGGGCTGCCGATCCAGGGAATTCGCATAGTCGCAGCAATCTGCTGCTCCTTGCGATTCCAGACGCTTCGCCTGCCTGCCAAGGGGCTGAGCCCCTTGACCCCACATCGCTTCGCGCAGCTTTAAGCCATTGAGCCATAATAAGAAAGAAACCGGAGACTTTCGTCTCCGGTTTCGTGCTTTTGGCAAAAATTCCATTTCTTCCGCAACTCTCAGCTGCGGAGGGCCCTCCGCCCGAACGCAGCGGCTTACACCGCCGCGAAGCAATGCAGCCGCACCGCAGGTGCTTACTTCTGGACGAGGTGGATAGCGAAGCCGGCGATCTCGCCCTTGATGTAGATGGCCTTCAGCGCGCCGTCCTTGACAACCGCGCTCTCCTCGTCGAACTCGAAGCCCTGGGTCTCCAGATAGTTCTTCGCGCGCTCGATGAAGTTGGTCTTGATGCCGATGTGGCCGTTCTTGCCGCGGCCCGGCTTCTTCATGACCTCAACGCCCGTGCCGGCGAAGATGGAGCTGTTGCCGACCTTCAGCGCCCAGCCGAGCATCTTGCACAGCTTGGTCGCCGCGTCCATGGCTTCCTCTTCGTTCTCGCAGTTGATGCCAACGTGCGCGATCTCAAGGCCCAGCATGAGCTGCACGGCGGAGGCGGTCAGCGCCTTGATGCGATCCCAATCCTTGTCCTTGATCGCGTCGCCCGGCACCATCCAGGAGCCGCCGCAGCAGATGATCTTCTTGAAGGAGAGGTAGTCCAGCAGGTTCTTTTCGGACACGCCGCCGGTGGGCATGAAGGTCACGTCACCGTAGGGCGCCGCGATGGACTTGATGTACTTCAGGCCGCCCGCCGCTTCCGCCGGGAAGAACTTGACGGTCTTAAGGCCCAGAGACAGAGCCACTTCGATATCGCTCGGGTTCGCGGTGCCCGGGCAAACCGGGACGCCGATCTCCTGGCAGTACTTGACGGTGGTCGGGTTGAGGCCCGGGGAAACGATGAACTTCGCGCCGGCGGCAACCGCACGGTCAACCTGTTCGGTGGTCAGCACGGTGCCCGCGCCGACGACCATCTCCGGGAACGCGTCGCTCATCGCCTTGATGGCATCCGCAGCGGCGGCGGTACGGAAGGTGACCTCCGCGCAGGGCAGGCCGCCCTCGATGAGGGCCTTGGCAAGCGGCACAGCGTCAGCCGCGTCGTTGATAGCGATAACCGGCACGATGCCGATCTTGGAAAGCTGCTTCATAACGTCCATGGGTATTACCTCCTGAAATCCTTATCGGATAGATAAATTGATTACTTGACGAAATCCTCGCGCATCGGGGTGAAGATGTCCAGCAGGGTGCCCGCCTTCACGCAGGCGCAGCCATGCACCTTGCCGCCATCAACGACGATGGAATCTCCGGGCAGCATGACGCGCGTCTCGCCTTCGATGTGATAGGTAAACTCGCCGGAAATGACATACGAAATCTGCGTATGCGGATGCACGTGATCCGCGCCGACAGCGCCGGCCTCAAAGCCGACCTCCACCGCCATCATCTCAGGGTTATGGCAGAGGATGCGGCGGGTCATGCCGCCGGGCAGTTCGATGAGCTTTACTTCATCGTGCTTGGCAAAAGTCAGCATCGCGCACTCCTCAGCAGTCAACGTCCATGCCGAAGTAAGCGACGGCGTTGTTGTAGCAGATGCCCTTGACGATCTCGCCGAGCACCTCATAGTCTTCCGGATACTCGCCGTTCTCAACCCAGTGACCGATCAGGTTGCACAGGATGCGGCGGAAGTACTCGTGACGGGTGTAGGAGATGAAGGAACGGGAGTCGGTCAGCATGCCCACGAAGCGGCCCAGCAGACCCAGGGAAGCCAGAGACTTCATCTGCTCGATCATGCCGAACTGCTGATCGCAGAACCACCAGCCGGAACCGAACTGGATCTTGCCCGGGATGCCTTCGCCCTGGAAGTTGCCCAGCATCGTGCCGATAACGTAGTTGTCCTTCGGGTTGAGGCAGTAAAGGATGGTCTTGGGCAGGTCGCCGGTGCGCTCCTGATCCGCCATCAGGTGGGACAGGTTCTCGGCGATGCAGGTGTCGTTGATGGAGTCAAATCCGACGTCCGGGCCGTACATCTCGAACATGCGCGGATTGTTGTTGCGCATCGCGCCCATGTGGTACTGCTGCACCCAGCCGCGCTTCTTGTACATCGCGCCGAGCTTGACCATCAGGTAGGTCTTGTAAACGGCAACGCCGTACTCACAGACTTCCTCGCCGGCAAGCGCCGCCTTCAGGGCCTTGGTCGCCGCTTCCGCGTCGGGCTTGGCGTAGGGCACGGTGTCCATGCCGTGGTCAGCCAGGCGGGCGTCATGCGCATGGAAGTAATCCAGACGGATGTCCAGCGCCTTAACGACGTCGTCGATGGTCTCAAACTTCACGCCGGCAACCTCGGAGAGCTTCGCCATGTACTCGACGAAACCGACCTTGTCGATGTTGATCGCCTTGTCCGGGCGCCAGGCCGGGTAAACCTTGAACGGGTTGTTCTGCTTGGCGATTTCCGCATGCGCCGCCAGATCGTCGATCGGGTCGTCGGTGGTGCAGATGAGCTTAACGCCGAACTTCTTGATCAGGCCGTGGCAGCGGTATTCTTCAGTTGCCAGCAGCGCATTGGCACGGTTCCAGATGTCCTCGGCGGTCTTCTCGCTGAGCACTTCCTCGATGCCGAAAACGCGCTTGAGCTCAAGATGCGTCCAGTGGTACATCGGGTTGCCGACGCAGTACTTGAGGGAAGAGGCGAACGCCATCCACTTTTCAAACCAGGTCGCGTCGCCACGGCAGTACTTGTCCTCCACGCCGTTGGAGAACATCACGCGCCACTTGTAGTGGTCGCCGCCGAGCATCAGCTCGCCGATGTTTTCAAACTTGTGGTTGGCAGCGATCTGCGCCGGAGAGATGTGACAGTGATAGTCGTAAATCGGCATATGCTCCGCATAGTCGTGGTAGAGCTTCTTCGCGACTTCGCTTTCAAGCAGGAAGTCGGCGTCCATAAACTTTTTCATTGGATTCATCCTCCTTTGATATCTTGACCGCATATTGCGGTGGATTACAGTTATTTCTATAAAACTCCGCGTCAGTAAGATCAAAGATACGTTGGGCCGCCGCCCAAACCCGCCTGAGGAACTTCATCCCTCAGACTCCCTTCTTCGCTTCGCGCGGTTTTAAGCAATGTTTCAATGATGAAACAGCATCAGAGTGTGACGCCATCCTTGAAGATCGCAATCTCGCGGTAGCCGTGCTTTTCGCTCTGGGTCTTTTCGCCCGAGGCGATCGCCAGCAGCTTTTTGAAGAATTCCTCGGTGGTCTCTTCCATGCCCGCGCCCTGAACGAGCACGCCGGCGTTGAAGTCTATCCAGCTGTGCTTCTTCATCGCCAGGGGCGTATTGGTCGCCACCTTCACCGTGGGAATCGGCGCGCCGACCGGCGTTCCGCGTCCTGTGGTGAAAAGCACCATCTGCGCGCCGGAAGCCATCAGCGCGGTGATCGCGCAGATGTCGTTGCCCGGACCCTGAACAAGATTGAGGCCCTTTTCCGTGACCTGCTCGCAGTACTTGAGCACACCGCGCACTTCCGCGGTACCGCCCTTCTGCGTACAGCCAAGGGACTTATCCTCCAGTGTCGTGATGCCGCCGGCCTTGTTGCCGGGGGACGGGTTCTCGTAAACTTCCTGATTATAGCGGATGAAATACGCCTTGAAGTCGTTGATCAGCGCAACAGCCTTCTTGAAGGTTTCCTCGTCCTTGCAGCGATCCATGAGGATCGTTTCCGCGCCGAACATCTCCGGCACCTCGGTCAGCAGCGTGGTGCCGCCGTGGCGCGCAAGCAGATCGGAAGCGGAACCCAGCAGCGGATTGGCAGTGATGCCGGACAGGCCGTCGCTGCCGCCGCACTTGAGGCCGATCACCAGCTCGGAAGCCGGAACGGTTTCACGCTTGAATTGGCTGGCGTACGCCGTCAGCTCGTCAAGAAGCTTCATGCCCTCTTCAATCTCATCCTCCACGTTCTGGGTGATGAGGAACTTGACGCGCTCGGGGTTGTAATCGCCCAAAACCTTCTTGAATTCCGCGACGTTGTTGTTTTCGCAGCCCAGAGAAAGCACCAGCACCGCGCCCGCGTTGGGATGGCGAACCATCGACGCGAGGAGCTTCTGAGTGTTCTCGTGGTCGCTGCCCAGCTGGCTGCAGCCGTAAGGATGCACGAAGCAGTGCACGCCGTCCACGCGGTCGCCATAGGCTTCCTGCGCAAGGCGCTCCAGCGTCTTGCTCGTTCCGTTGACGCAGCCGACCGTATTGACAATCCAGACCTCGTTGCGGATGCCGACGCGGCCGTCCTCGCGGACATAGCCTTCAAACGTCGCCTCGCGGTCAACCGTCACGGCGCAGGGATGCGGGTTATAGGTGTATTCAAGCAGGCCGGAGAGGTTGGTCTTGACGTTGTGGGTGTGCACCCAGCTGCCCGCCTCAATCGCCTTGGTCGCATGACCGATCGGAAAAGCGTACTTGATGACGTTTTCGCCCTCAGCGATGTTCACCAGCGCGAACTTATGACCGGCTGGCACATCCTCCAGCAGCGTGACGCCGAGGATGCATTCGCCCGCGGAAATCGGCTCCAGCGCAACAGCGACGTTATCCCGGTCGGTGATCTTAATAAATCTGCTCATAAATCAGCCCACAACCTTTGCAATCGCAGCCTTGGCGTCCGTGAGAACCTCAGCGAGGGAAGCCGCAACGCTCGCCTCAAAGCCCTCAATAGCGGTGAGGTCCTCGCCCCAGAAATCGACGTTGGTCAGAACAGCCTTGGCGATTTCCGCAGCGGTCTTGCCGTCCATGCCAGCAAAGAAATCCAGCACGAACTGGTCGTCCACGATCGGGTAGCTGTTGCCCGCCGCGCGCACGCCGGCGAAGCTGCCGTCGGCCTGCTTCTTGCCGCAGTAGAAAGCGATGAACGCCGCCATGGAGAAGGTCAGGATCTTGGGGAGCTCGCCCTTGCGCGCGACGTATTCCTTGATCGTCGGCAGGACGCGGGCGCGGAACTTAGACTGGCTGTTAAGAGAGATGGAGAGCAGCAGATGACGGTTGAAGGGGTTGGAGAAGCGCTCAAAGATCGCGGAAGCGAACGCCTCCAGCTCGTCCTTCGGAAGGTCGAGGGTCGGCATGATCTCCTTATACAGCGCGTCGGACATATACTTGCGGGTATCCGGATCGGCCATGCAGTCGCCGACGATCTCGTGACCGGCGAGGTACGCACCCAGCACCATGGAAGTATGCGCGCCGTTGAGCATACGGACCTTACGCAGCTTGTAGGGAGAGACGTCCTGCGTGAAGATCACGTTGCAGCCGGCTTTCTTAAAGGGCAGTTCTTCCTCGATCCACGCCGGGCCTTCGATCACCCACAGGCCAAAGGGCTCGGCGGTGTTGAGCATGTTGTCCTTGTAGCCCAGTTCCTCCCAGATCGCCTCGGCCTCGCCGCGCGGATAGCCGGTAACGATGCGGTCAACCAGCGTGGAGCAGAAGACGTTCTCTTCTTCAACCCACGCCTTGAACTCGGCGGAAAGTCCCCACTGATCGGCGGTCTTCAGGCAGCACTCCTTGAGGTTGCGGCCGTTGTAGTCGATCAGCTCGCACGGAAGCAGGATAAAGCCGGTGCCCTTCGCGCCGCCAAAGGCGGTGAAGCGCTCGTAGAGCAGACGGGTCAGTTTGCCGGGGAAGGAGGCCTGCGGCTTGTCGTCAAAGGCGTCCTTACCGGTATAGACGATGCCAGCCTCGGTGGTGTTGGAGATGATGATGCGCATCTCCCTGTTGCGCGCCAGCGCGAGATAGCCTTCAAAATCCTCATACGGAGACAGACCGCGGGAAACGCACTGAATAATGCGGACATCCTTCATGGCCTTGCCGTCCACCTGTCCGCGCAGGATCTGGGTGTACAGGCCGTCCTGCTCGTTAAGCATGCCAATCATGCCGCGCTCGATGGGCTGAACGATCACCACACCGGCGTCCATGCCGGCCTTTTCGTTCGCCAGATCGATCATCTGGTCGCAGAAGGCGCGAAGGAAGCCGCCCTCGCCAAACTGAATCACGCGCTCGGTCGTCGGCTTCACGCCGCGCACCGTGCCGACAGAAGCAAGAGAGGCAGAATTAAGCTGAATCATATGAAAGTCCCTCCTGAACAAAAGCAAGTGTCAAGCGCAGCACAGGCACGAAAACGCATACTGCACCTATCTTCCATGCATACTGTATACAGTATATCATCGTGTTTTTTTTGCGTCAAGGTTTCAGGCAAAATCCGGCGGTTCATTTTGTCAATGGTGAATAAATCATCAGATGTCAAAGGATTTTTATACGCCGGCTTTATCACGAGCGGAAATTCCTTGTCACAGCCGCCGTCAGGTGGTAAAATAAGAATATCTTTCCTGCCGGATCGACTTAATCGGCAGATGATTAACCAAGCGGGAGGTACTCATCATGAAAAGACGCATCGGCATCCTCACCAGCGGCGGCGACTGTCCGGGGCTTAACGCCTGTATCCGCGGCGTTGCACGCGCGAGTTATTCCATGTTCGACGCGGAGATTATCGGCATTCAGGACGGCTACGCAGGCCTGATCTCCGGCGACTATAAAGAAATGAAGCAGTCGGACTTTTCCGGTATTCTGACCCTTGGCGGCACGATTCTGGGCACGCGCAGAACCCCCTTCCGCAACATGCGCGTCATCGAAGAGGACAACGTGGACAAGGTCAAGTCCATGAAGCAGAACTATAAGAAGATGAAGCTGGACTGCCTGGTGTGCCTTGGCGGCAACGGCACGCACAAGACGGCCAACCTCCTTTCCGAGGAGGGGCTCAACGTCATCGGTCTGCCCAAGACGATCGACAACGACATCTGGGGAACGGACGTGACCTTCGGCTTCCACACGGCGGTGGACATCGCCACCGACGTCATCGACCGCATCCACACCACCGCCGCCAGCCACGGCCGCTGCATGGTGATTGAAATCATGGGCAACAAAGCCGGCTGGCTGACGCTGTATTCCGGCATCGCCGGCGGCGCGGACATCATCCTCCTGCCGGAAATCCCCTACGACATCGACGCCGTCGCTGACGCGGTTTTAAAGCGCGCACAGAGCGGCAAGAACTTCTCTATCATCGCCGTCGCCGAGGGCGCAATGACCATTCAGGAAGCCGCGATGAAGAAAAAAGAGCGCGCCGCATACCGCGCGGAAAACGGTTTTTCCGGCATCGCCAACCGCATCGCCAAGGAGCTCGAGGCGAAGGTCGGCGTGGAAGCGCGCGCCGTCATCCCGGGCCACATGCAGCGCGGCGGCAGCCCCAGCGCCTACGACCGCATGCTCTCCACCAATTTCGGCGTGCACGCGGCGCAGCTCATTGCGCAGGAGCACTATGGTCAGGCCGTCGCCATGCTGGGCAGCACCGTCGGTCACAACCCGCTCAAGGAAGTCGCCGGCAAAACCAAGTTCGTCCCGCAGGACGCGCAGGCGGTCAAGGCGGCGCTGAACATGGGCGTTTCCTTCGGCGTGAAGAAGTAAACCCGGAATTCATCCGAATAAAGCGAAGCACAAAAAGTCCCGATTTCATGGAAATCGGGGCTTTTTCTGTCCGCCGTACTGCTGACGGCGACGTCTTCTGCAGCGCGTCAAAAGAGCTTGATGCCAGTTGGGATAGCTACATCGGGAATGGGCAGCGGCGTCAAAGCCGGCTGACTTTCCGGATCCGTCTTCCCGTC
Organism: Clostridia bacterium; assembly: GCA_017547805.1. Lineage (GTDB taxonomy): Bacteria > Bacillota > Clostridia > Christensenellales > Aristaeellaceae > Ventricola. Next base: position 27,655 of record JAFYOR010000064.1, on the reverse strand, counting down.
TTCTCCGTGCTGCGCAATGAACGCTTCGGCAAACGCGCTCAGTGCATCCTCCGCTTTCCACAGCGCGCGAAGATCCTTCATGTACTGCGTCCGCCATCCATCTGCCGGATAAAAAGACAACGTTTCCCGATCTTTCTGCGTCATCCACACCGACGCCGGATAAGTATAAAAAGACAACGTTTCCCAATCTTTCTGCGTCATCCACACCGACGCCGGATCGTCAAGGAAATCAACGCGTTGGGCTGGATTCATGTTGACAAAATTCCCGACAACCATCGCATTCAGGCTGCTCACAGCACGCCGATCACACTGCAGCACATCGGAAAGCAGCGCAATATATTCATCGGCATACGCTTCCCGCAGTTCCTCATCCGGCACAATCCTGCGCAGAAGCGGCATGTACTGACCATAGAACGTATTTCGTTCACCGCTGCGCTCAATCATTTCCAGATAGCTGTATTCATCCAGAGAACGTTCTGACCATTCAAAGACCTGACCAAGGCCTGTCATTATCTGTAGGATACGATTCGCCCAGTCTTCGTTTTCCTGCGCATAACTCTGCAAAACACGACTTGCGATAGCATAGGCTTTATAGCCGTCCAGAAAATTCGGAATGTTTCCCGATGCCGCCTGCTTCAAGACTTCTTCTATGCTGTCCAGTTCACCCATCTGCTGGTCATAGCTTATCCGCACGTTTTTCAAGGCTAACGCAGCATATTCCTCATCGTACGGCCAGACTAGTATCTGCGGCCGGATATAGCCGAGGAAGAAAGAAGCCGACAGCACCAGCGTCAGTGCCGTGAATATCGCTGCAATCGCCGTCACACCTCGCAGGATCCGTCTGCGCCGCCTCGCCTCCTCAGGCAGCGGCATGTTATACAGCAGGGCGCGCAGCTCGGCCATGCTCTGAATCCGCCTGTCCGGCTTGACCGCCAGGCCGTCCATGATCGCCTTCGCCTGCCTGCGCTTCAGGCGTCCGCACAGCTTCCTGATCGGCTTGAGTCCGTCGCTCAGCACCCGTTCAGCCGCCCGCTTCATCTTTCCGCCGGAGAGCACATCGTAAATCGTCGCGCACAGACCGTAAACATCCGTCCACGCGCCGATGCTGTATTTTCCTTCTTCCGTCTGCTCCTGCTCAATGGCCGCATACCCGGGAGAACCAAAGCGCACCGTTTCGTTCCGGTCGACCTGTGCAGCCGCACCGAAGTCGATCAGCTTCATCCTGCCGTCTTCAAGCACCATGATGTTTTGCGGCTTGATGTCGCAGTGCAGGATGCCCTGCCGGTGCAGCGCATCCAGCGCGTTCACCGGGTCAAGCAGCCTATCGAGCAGCTCCTTTGCACCGATCGCATGCGACGCGGCGTACTGCGCCAGCGTCTCTCCGTGCAGGTATTCCATCACGATGTACGCCGTCTCGTTTTCCTCAAAATGATTCTGCACGCGGACAACGCCCGGCATCTCCTGCATCATCGCCAGCACACGCGCCTCCCGAAGAAAACGATCCCGGCAGACCGCAAACTCCATCTCATGCCCCTCGGATGCGCAGACCGCGTCCATCATCTCCTCGCGCACGGCGATGCCCTGCGGGAAATACTCCTTGATCGCCACAGGGACTTCCAGCGTCTCGTCCCATCCGGCATAGGTGATCCCGTAGCTGCCCTGCCCCAGCACGGTACCCAGCTGGTAGCGACCGCACAGGAGCGTACCGATACACAAGGCAGGCGATTCGTTTCTGCCTGTCCGGTGGTCATAACCGCAATGCGGGCAAACGCCGTCCGCTTCAATTCTGCGCATGCAGCGTGAACAATAGTACACGCTTTCAATCCTTGCCGGTCGCGCATTGCCGCCCTGGCTGTTCACGCCGCACTTTGCGCACGCCTCGCCCGCGCGCAGCTCCGCTCCGCATTCCGGGCAGTATAGTATCTCCTTCACGAACATAAACTGTGCCGCCTCCCTCCGATTCGGATTATACCATAATCCTCCATACAGCGCACAGAAATCCTGAACATCGCGCTCAATCACCCGGAGTAAAGCCCGGCTTCTTCAGATCGCCGCTTGCCTCAGCTTTCTTGAACTGCTTCTTTGCTTCGGCCATTGCTCTGTCAATATCCACGTTGTCTTTCTCCCGCTTGATGGCGGTAATCAGTTCATCTTCAGACATGCCGCCAACGTCCTTGCCGGTGCGCATCAGTGCGCCGAGCATCTTGATGAAGATTATCGCAGCCAGATAGACGCAGGCGAAGTTGGCAAGCGCCGTCAGCGTCGAAGCGGACATGCTGCCCACAAAGGGAATGAACGAAACCGCCGCAGAAATCGCCAGCAGCGTTGCCACATAGGATGCCAGATCCGCAACCACCGCCGATGCAACAGCGCGGATCATACCCTTGCTGAACGTGATCCCCAGCACATTTCCCAGCCGGATATACATCGAACACACAAAGGTCACGCCGATGCCCATCGCCACAACACCGCCCGCGCCGGGAATCCAGCCGGAGGCCATCGCAGAAACCGCCGCTCCAATTGCATGAAGCATGATAATCTCTTCCAACCTCTCGGGATCGACCTCCTTTTGCAGTTCATGTCTGGCCAGCTCACACAAACCGCGAATCGCCATCTTCAGCATACCACCCATTGTTCATCCTCCTCATTTGTTCTGTTGGTTTTTGTGTTGTTTCTTAGGATGAATTGAGTATATCTTATTTTCTTCCACGCGTTCTTTACCGCCAGTAGAGAACCGCGCATTATCCGCCGGCATTTTCCCCTCTTCATGCTTCTTTTTTGCAAATGCAGCTCACAGTCCGCGTTGTTTTTCACAAAAAAACGCATGCCCTGCAGCATGCGTTCCAGCCTGTCAAAAAAGAATTTTGACAGGCTGGTGGACGGGGGAGCAAGCTCCCCCGCCACGACCACCCCTACCAGATTTTACTTGAAGCCTACGGCTTCCGGTCGTAAAATCTGCAAGGAAACGATTTTTCTTCCGGGAAATGGGATTTCCCTTCAGAAAAATCGCTGCGGTCGCGCCGTACACGCCGCCGCGACCGATTTGATTTTGCGTTCTATTGAGGTTTTTTGACAAACAGAAACGCATGCCCTGCAGCATGCGTTCTTCAATTCTTCTGTTAATCCCAATCTGTTTTTATTTCGCCGGCGGAACAAGCGGATCAAGACCGCGCTCCATCAGGATAAAATCCATCTCTCCCAGATTCAGCCTGTTATGCAGACCGTAAATGATGCATACATCCCGCTCGCGTGAGACCGTCAGCGTCGGGCAATGTCCGCTCTTGAGTAGCGCCTGTGCCTCTTTGGGCGTCATCCCCATCACAAACGCCAGACGCAGCAGAACATCCTGCCCTGGGCGGACTTTGTCGCCGCAAATTTTATACCACATTGCAGGGCTGACCGCCGCCAGATCGCACACCACCGTAACCGACAGCTCTCCCATGTTTCTATTGAGGATGTCGCTCATCTTCTCAGTCGCCTGCACGGGCTTCCAGTGCTCAATATCCACACCCTGATCGATCATCGTCGTCGTCCTGCTGATATGCTCCTCCCTCAGCTGATACGATCCCATCCGCGCACCTCCGGTCTCTCGTTCGTTTTCACCTTCATCTCAGCGCCTGTCAAGCAGATTATAGCACAACGTGCATTTTCCTGTATACAATAAAAGAGCCGAACACCAAGGGATTCCGCCCATCGGCAACGGTAATTCTCCTTAATTACCGGATTGGATTGACTTTTGCCCTGACTTCGCATATAATAAGTATCCGAAGTTTCGGTCATTCATTGACCAGGCAAACAACTCCTGCACCCATAGCTCAGCAGGATAGAGCGTCCGCCTCCTAAGCGGAAGGCCTTGGGTTCGAATCCCGATGGGTGCGCCACAAAAACAGTCCTCGATTTACTCGGTAAATCGGGGACTGTTTCTATATATCCGCAGTTTTTCCGGCCTTTGCGCACATTACGGAGGCTGCCGCCCGGGGCAGAAAACGCGCGTCCCGTCAGCTTTCCTTCTTTGCATCGCTTACATTCATGACCACCACGGCGATCATGATCAGCGCGCCGCCCGCGGCGATGGACCAGCGGAATGCTTCAAGCCCCAGAAGCAGGGAGAACAGCGTGCCAAACAATCCCTCCATGGAGAGGATCACGCCCGCAGGCGCAGGCGGAACGTTTTTCTGCGCCCACGTCTGCAGCGCGTAGCAGACGCAGGTGGAAAACACCGCCAGATACGCCACAGGAAGAATACCGTGCTGAATGTGCGCCGCCGTTACCTCCGGGCGGATCAGCAGGAACACCACTGTGCCTGCCGCGCCGGCCGCAAGCAGCTGCCAGAAGGTGATCATCAGCGGATCGTGGTCGTTGCAGGTACGGCCTACATACACGATCTGCATCGCGAACAGGAACGCGCACAGCAGCACCAGCAGATCGCCCGCGCCAAAGGCAAGTCCGCTTGTGAAATCCACCGTCAGCAGCAGTATGCCGCCCATGGCCACAAGGCACATCGCCAGCACCTTCGCGCCGGGCCTGCGGCGGTAAAGCGCCCACTCGATCAGCGGAATCATGACCACATTGGAGGCGGTGATGAACGCCGCATTGGATACGGTCGTCGCGCTCTGTCCCAGGGTCTGCGTATAAAACGCGCCGAAGAGAATGACGCCCGCCATGCAGCCATGGAAGATGCAGGCCTTGTCGCACTTGGCAATCTGCTTATAGCAGAACGCGCCCACGCACACAGCCCCCAGCAAAAAGCGAAGCGCCATAATCAGGGAAGCATCCATCTGCGAAGCGATGGCATATTCCGTCGCAATGAAGCCGCTGCCCCAGATTACCGTAACCAATACAAGCGCCAGCACGGAGCGCAGATAGAGAGAACGACTGGTCATGCGCGCACCTCGCTCATCTTCTCCGCGCCGTTCACGCGGTAGCAAATCGGCGCATAGTCGCCGGAAACCTCCACGCCGTCATGCGTGACGGTCACATGCAGCAGCTGATCCTTATGCCGGATGCGGAAGGTGACCTTTGTCCAGCGCTCCGGCAGGCGGGGCTCAAAGGCGAGCACGCCGTCCGAATCCACCCGCATGCCGCAGTATCCCAGCGTGATGCACTGCCAGGTGCCGCCCGCGCTCGCCGCGTGAATGCCCTCGCGGGTATTGCGCTGGTTGTTGTGGATATCCACATACGCGCTGCGCTCAAGGTACGCATAGGCGCGCTTGGCGTCGCCCACATTGAGGCCCACCATGCAATGGATGGACGGAGAGAGGGAGGAGCGGTGCATGGTGCGCTGCTCGTAGTAATCGAAGTTGATAAACTGGGTTTCCTTGTCGTAGACCTCGGGCAGCAGGAACATCAGCATGACTACGTCGGCCTGCTTGAGCATGCAGCGCTCAAGGCCGCGCTTGCCCACACAGGCTTCGGGCGTCTTGGGCATGCCGTTCTCGTCCCACTCGGTGATGACTGCGTCCGGGATATCAAAGTAGCCGTCAAACTGCTCGATCAGCCCGCGCTCCGCCTGCAGGAAGACCTTATCCGCCCGCTGCTGCCAGCGCGCAAGCTCCGGCTCGGTGAGGCGCAGCTTGTCCGCCAGACGACGGGCAAGCTCCGGATTCTCCTGCTGATAGGTCCTGTACAGACCAATGGCGGTGAGGATGTTCCAGCGCGCCAGATGGTTGGTGTAAGCGTTGTTGTCAACCGGCTCATGCCACTCATCCGGTCCCGTCACGCCGAGAATTTCGTAATGCTGCTTCTCCTCGTTCCATGTCATGCGGGAAGACCAGAAACGCGCAGTCTGCAAGAGAATCTCCGCGCCCATGTCCTTCATGAACGCATCGTCTCCGGTAATGTCCACATAGTGCTTAAGACCATAGGCGATATCCGCCGTAACGTGATGCTCATAATCCGCCACGTAGCAGCGATAACAGCTGCCGTCGTACTCAATCGTCCAGCTGGGGCACTCTTCCTCGCCGGTATCGGCAGATTCCCACGGATACTTTGCGCCCTCGTAGCCATTGTCGCGCGCATTTTCAAGCGCTTTATCCAGCAGCAGATAGCGGTATTCTGCCAGCTTGCGGGCAATATCCGGGAACACATAGTCAAAGAACGGCAGCACAAACAGCTCGGTATCCCAGAAAGCATGTCCGCCGTATTCCTCGCCGTGCAGAAGCTTTGCGCCGATATTCACGCGGTTGTCCAGCGGATCCGGCGTGTTCATCAGGTGGAAGATGTTGAAGCGCACCGCGTGGTCAAGCTCCGCATCGCCCTCAATGCGGACCTCAGCCTGCTCCCAGAGGCGATGGACACAGTCCATGTGCATGGCAAGCTCCGCCTCAAAGCCGCGGGTGGTGATCGCTTCAATCTCGCGGTAGACCTGCGCAGACACGGAATCCGTGTCGCGGCCGGTCGCCACGGCGGCATACTTATCGATGACAACCGTCTTGCCCGGGACGACGTGAGTATCCGCGAACTCGCAGGCCACCTCGCCGTACGGGCGGAAATTACGGGAGCTGAGCGCATTTTCGCCCTCCGGCGTGTGGATGCGCAGCACGCAGCCCGTGCCGATGGGCAGCTTCTGGTCGCGGGTTTCGCTCTCCACATAGCAGCCAAGGCCGCGCAGATCGCTGACCTCCAGCGTCCTGAGATGCTTGACGCGGAAGCGCGGCATATCCTGGAAGTTCGTGACCGTCGCGTCGATCACGTTTTCAATTTCCAGCATGCCCTCATAGTTGAGCGGCGTGACATACATGCGGATAAAGCCCGCCCGCGGATGCGCGCGGCTGAGCAGCTTGACAACCTCAACCCTGGTCTCATTGCCATTGTCGCTGCGCATGATGTAATGCTTGGCGGTCAGGCCATTGTGCATATCCAGCACGCGGATATAGTCGCGCACCTCGCCGCTGCACACGCCGATCGGCTCCGTGAGGAAGGTCAGGCGCAGCTTGGTCCAGTCCGGCGTATTGCACAGTTCGCGCATGAACGCCTCGCTGCGGTCAAACACGCCGTGCACATAGTTGGCAGGAAGCGTCTGATTAAACCGGACGTCGCCCTCCACGTGAGAACCGCGGCTGCCCATGCGTCCGTTGGTCAGGCCAAAGATGGCCTCCTTCGCCAGATTCTCCTTCGGATCGAACGCCTCTTCCACAACCAGCCACTCGTCCTGAGACAGAAGCGGCGCGACATATTGAGAAAAACGGTCACGAAGCATTTTCTTACCTCCTGTATCCTTTCATACTAAAACGCAGGCTGCGGCGCATGCGCTCACTCGGCCAGCGCATCCATGACGCGCTGCGCCCCCTGAACCGCCTGTCCCGCCGCCGTCGGCGCGAACGCATACACAAGACGGAAGGGAATGGTCTGCGCCATGTAGCCGCGCAGATGCTGCGGACCGCAGCTGGCAGAGCCAAGGCCCGAGTTGATCAGATCCATGTGCAGCTCGATGAAATCACGGCGCGGAATATCGCAGGCATGTCCGGCCTTCCAGATATCCTTGGCGGTGCAGCGATGCGCGCTCACATCGCCCGGCTTGCCAAAGGCAAAAGCCACGCCCGTGCATCTGCCTTCCAGCGCGATCCACTGCGCACCGGTGCGGTTGCCGCTCTCCTGCGCGCACTCGTACGGGAAGGACATGCTGTCCACACTGTCCACAAACACGTCCCTGCGGCACTGCTGCCTGGAGTCGCAATAGCTCTCGCCCGGACCATAGGCGCAGTAGGTGATGCGGCCGAATTCTTCGGGCAGGCGCAGCGTGGTGCCGATGCGCGGCACCTCCTCCCTGAACCTGCAGCCAAAATCGCCGTCAAAGCGGCCGGAAATCTCCACCGTCACCACGCCGTCCGCACGGATGCCGTATACCGCCGTCATCGGCACGCGCCAGTTGCGCGCGTTGCCGCCGCGGCGTGCCTTGATGGTCACGCTGACCACGCCCTCTTCCTGCGTATACTCCGCAGAAAGCACGGCCGTGCTCAGGCTGTGCATGCTGCGCGCCTGCCAGTTCTCCACGTGCGGCTTGTCGTTGTCCACATACGCGCGGAAGAAATCAAGCGCAGGGCCGTCCTTCACCAGCTGCTGTCCATCCTTCTCATAGCAGAGCGTTCCATCCGTCAGGCTGATGCGCACGGCAAATCCATCGCCGCACACGGCGATAGCGCCGCCTTCCTGCGTCACATGCAGGCTGCCCTGAACAGGCGCGGCGGCGGGCACATACTCCGCCAGCACGCAGCTGCTGGTGCCCAGCAGCTCATCCCCGCAGAGGATTTCGGCGGTCAGCGTCACCATAGCATTTTCCTTCGCAGCGAACACCTCGCCGAACAGAATCTTCTTCCTTTCACCCGGCGCGATGGGCGCAAGCGCAAGCGTGCGCACTTCCTTCTCCTCGCCGTTCACGCGCAGGGTCAGGCGGATTTCGCCCTCGACGCTGCGGAAGGCAAAGCGGTTGGCAAGATCAATCCCCTCGCCCGTGAGCGCATACACATGCGCCGGCTCAATGGCCTTGGCATAGGCATAGAAGCCCGGGGTCGGCGTAGAATCGGAAGCGAGCAGGCCATCCATGCAGAAATTGCCGCTGTTGTAATCGGAGCCCACCTCGCCGCCATGGCGGTAGTAGACGGTCCCGTCCTCGCGCACGGTCTTCACGCCGTGATCGCGCCACTCCCAGACGAAGTAGCCCTGCACGCGGTCAGAGACCTCCATCATCTCCACGTATTCCTCAAAGCTGCCCGGACCGTTGCCCATGGCATGGCAGAATTCACACAGGATATGCGGTTTGCCGCTGATGCTCTTGTCCAGCTCGTACAGTCCGCCGATGGTGCCGTACATGGTGCTGGTCACGTCAACCTTGTCGCTCATGCGGTCGCCCTCGTAATGCACGGGACGGGTCGGATCCTCTGCGTGGATCCAGTCGTACATGGCAAAAAAGTTGCTGCCCCAGTAGGACTCGTTGCCCAGCGACCACATGACCACGCAGGCGTGGTTTCTGTCGCGGGCGATGGTACGGTAGGCGCGGTCAAGATACGCGTCGCGCCAGCTTTCGTCCTCCACCAACCGCTGCGGAATGTCCTCGATCTCAAAAGCATGCGTTTCCAGATCGCACTCGTCAATGACGTACAAGCCCAGCTCGTCGCACAGCTCGTACAGCGCCGGGATATCTGGATAATGGCTGGTGCGCACCGCATTGATGTGGTGCTTCTTCATCAGCAGCAGATCCTCGCGGGTCTTCTCATACGTCATCACGCGGCCGTTCTCCGGGTCATATTCGTGACGGTTCACGCCGCGCATCATCAGGCGCCTGCCGTTGAGGCGCAGTTCCCCGTCCACAATCTCCACCCTGCGGAAGCCGACGCGCTGGGTCACGGTTTCAAGCAGACTGTCCCCATCGGTCAGCGTGACCGTCAGCGTGTACAGACAGGGAATTTCCGCGTTCCAGCCAGTCACGCCCGGAAGCGTCCATACGTCCGCGCCAAGCAGATCGCCGTCATACACCGCTGCGCCCTGCGCGTCGCAGAGCACGGCGTGCATGCGCACCGTTTCGCTCCAGCCGTTCACCTCGCTGTCGATATGCAGAATACCCGTGCCGTCTGCCGCGTCATAATCGGCAAAAAGGCGCAGATCGGCGATGTGCGTATCCGGCCGGGTGATCAGCGTCACATCGCGGTTGAGTCCGCCCAGCCACCACATATCCTGATCTTCCAGGTACGTGCCGTCGCAGTACTGGTGAACGACGATGCACAGGCGGTTTTCGCCCTCATGGCACAGCGCAGTCACGTCAAATTCGGAAGGCAGACGGCTGCCCTGCGTATAGCCGGCGAACTGGCCGTTGACATACACCTTGGCGCAGCTCTCCGCGCCCTCCATGCGGATGATGCGGCGCACGCCGGCAGCGCCATCAAGGGTAAATGTGCGCTTATACACGCCGGTTTCGTTTTTCGCCGGGATATACGGCGGATCCAGCGGGAAGGGCATGGCCTCATCCGTATAGAGCATGCTGCCATAGCCGGCATACTGCCAGGAGCGCGGCACGGCGATCTCGTCGTAGCCTTCCGTGCTTTCCTCCACCACGGCCTGCGTGACAGCAAGCGCAGAATCAAACCAGCGGAACTTCCACATGCCGCTCAGGCACACATGGTCCGCACGCCCACCTTCAGCCAGAAAGTATGCGCGTTCGGGCAGCCTGTTGATCTGCAGCGTCTTATGATCGCACCAAGGCTGATTGGTCAGTTGAAACATCTCTGTATTCCACCCTTTCTTTATCTGTCGGCAGGATTCATCTGCGTGTCTGACATGTTCTCAAGCAGGGACAGCATGTGCAGCTTCAGGCGGGCCGGGCTCATGCCGGTCACCTTTCTGGACACATTGCTGAAGTATGCTTCGCTCTGGAAGCCAACCATATCGCCCACATCGGCGATAGACAGATCCGTATCGAGCAGGAGCTTCTTTGCCATGTCGATGCGGTATCGGTTCAGGAAGTCGTTCACCGATGTGCCCGTCACCTTGCGGAACACCTTGCCCGCATATTCCGGATTCAGGCGCGTGCAGGAACAAATCTCCTTCATGGTGAGCTTTCGGAAATAATTGGTATAGATGAAGTTCTTGATGATGCTGCATATGCGCTCGTTGTTGCTGCTGGTCGTCGGGGCAAAGCAGCCCTCGGCAGCAAAGATTTCCTTGAGCAGGCGCAGCATCAGAATCTTGGATTCGATATAAAACAGGTCGCCCTTGCGGATATAGAGCTTATAGAGCGTTCGAAAGATGATGTCTACCTCATCCGTATCCTGAAAGGATACGAGCAGGGGAAGCGGCTTCCCGTCAAAAAACAACGCCTTGGGGCGCAGATGCTCACGTTCCTGCAATTCGCCCAGGAACAGGCGGGCATACAGCTCCGGAGTGTTGTAGAATCGATCCACCCAGTCGCTGTCCTCGCGGTACTCAAAATCGCAATGGAGATAGTACAGCTCTCCATCCTTCATTTCATCCACCCAGAAGGTATGCGGCGTATCCGGCGGGATGATCACCAGATCGCCCTCGGTAATCATGTGTTCTTCGCCAAAGATGTGGATGGCGGCGTTGCCCCTGAAGCAGTAAAGGAATTCATGGTCATAGATGCGGCGCGGCCGGGTGCGCCAGGAATCGCGCATCTGCAGGCCCATCTCCCGCACGCAGGGGCATATCTCCTCGAGCTTATAATGCTTATCCAATGTGCGCACACATTCCCTTCCGTCGTTTTGTCATCCGTACCTTGTGCCGCTTTTCAGAGCAAAAAAGGGGGGAAGGGGAAATTTCCCCTTCCCCGCAAGGAATACGAAATCAGGATTATTCGCAGCCCAGGATGCCGCAGACTTCCGCGTAGGTGGTGGACAGGTACTCGTTGACCTCGGCCAGGCCGATGCTCTCGGCGTCAGCCATCATATCATCCCACATGCCGTTGAAGGCTTCCTCAGAATCAGCGGTGCACAGCTTGCTGAAGTACTCGCTGGTCAGGCTGCTGATATCGTCGTACATGTAGCGGATATCGGTGTCAGCCTTCGGATACGCCAGATCGATGGCGTTGGAGAAGGTGGTGCGGGAGACGGCGTCGTCAAAGATCGCGCGGGTCTTATTGGTCGCAGAGGCATAGTAGCCATTGTAGATGGTGATGTAGTTGGTGGCGGACAGATGGAAGCCCATCTCGCGGTAATCACCAGCGACGGTGCCGTTGGCCATGGCCTCATTGTAGCGGTCCAGGGTCACGATGTTGCCGATCTCGTCGTAATCCCAGTCAATGCCCGGGACGCCGTAGGTCAGGGAAGTCGCGTTGTTCTGCTGCTTGGCCCAGTAGAGCAGCTTGATGGCCGTCTCCGGATCCTTACAGTTGCGGGTGATGAAGCAGGCGGCCCAGCCGGAAACCGGCATGGTGTACTTGAAGTTGTCAAGCAGCGGCAGCTGCTCGATGCTGGCCTCCGGCAGGACGGCACGCAGCTTGGCGGTCATGGTCTGCTCGTCGTTGCAGGCGAAGTGGGTGACCATGAACACGTTGCCGGCGTAGAGCTCCTGGAAGGTCTGCTCGTCGGAGGTGTAGGAGAAGTTTTCCTTGGTGATGTAGCCGGCGCGGTAGAGCTCGTTGATGGTGAGCAGCATGTCGCGGTAGGCCGGATCGGAGATGGACATCACCAGCTTGCCGTCGTTCATCGGGCGGGTCACATCGTAGCCCACCAGAGAACCGAAGGCGGAGTACTCACGCGGGTTGAAAACCAGCGGCTGCATCTGCGGATAGGTCTCCTTGACCTTCGCCATCAGGGCGAAGAAGTCTTCCTTGGTCTTCACTTCCGGACGGCCCATGGCTTCATACAGGTCGTCACGAACGTGGAACTGACCGAAGTTGATGCCCAGGTTGCTGGCCGCCTTGATTTCCTCGGCGGTGTTGTACTCGTTCTTGAGCATGTAGTACTGGCCGTCGGTGGAGAAGTAGGCGTTGATGTTCTTCTCAACGTCAGAGATCTCCCACTGGGGCACGTACTTGTCGATGAGCTCCTGCAGCGGGTAGCACATGTCCGGATCGGACAGGCGGGCAACCTTGCTGGAAGAGGAGCACGCGATCATGTCCGGCAGGTCGCCGGAGGAGATGAGCAGGTTCAGCTGCTGAGAGTCGGTCGCCTTGGTCATCTCCAGGGTGATGCCGGTCTGCTCGCGCAGGTAGTCCTGGCAGATGCCGCCTTCAAAGGTGTCATACTCAACCCAGGTCCAGTCCACATAGAGTTCAAGGTTCTTGGCAACCGCCGGATCCAGAACCTGTTCGGCCTCGGCGAACGCTGCAAACGGGGTGATCAGCAGCGCCAGCGTCAGCAGCATGGCAAAGGTCTTCTTCATCGTTGGGTCCTCCTTTTCTATTCAGCCTGAGTGTTCAGGCAGGATACCAAAGCAAAGCGGGGAAAAAATCAGCCCTTGACTGCGCCAAGCATAATGCCCTTGACGAAGTACTTCTGCAGGAAGGGATACACGCACATGATCGGCAGCACGGCGATGATCATGGCCGCCATCTGCACGGAGGTCGCCGTCACGGTGCTGTGCTGGGACGCATGCATCATGGCCTGACGGGAGCTGGTGTCCACCTGATTCTGGATGATGACCTCGCGCATCAGGTAGCCCAGCGTGCGCAGGCTCTTGTTGCCCGGCGCATAGAACGCGGTATCGCTCCAGGCATTCCACTGGCCGACGGCGGCAAACAGCGCCAGCGTGGCGAGCAGCGCCTTGGACAGCGGCAGGATGATGCGCAGGAAGATGGTCAGCTCGTTGGCGCCGTCCAGTCGTGCGGATTCCTTGAGGTCCGCCGGAATGTCGCGGAAGAAGCTGATGGCCAGCATGCAGTAGTAGGTGGAGAACATGGTCGGGATAACGTATACCCAGAACGTATTGAGCAGTCCGTATGCGCGAAGCACGAGATAGTACGGGATCAGACCGCCGGAGAAGTACATACAGATCAGCAGAATGATGTTGTAGAACTTGCGGAAAAGCAGCCCCTCGTGACTCAGGCCATAGGCAACCATACAGGTGAAGAGCACGGTGAGCGTCGTGCCGACGATCGTCTTGGCAACCGTCACGCCGATGGCCGTAATCCACTTGGCGTCATTGAGAAACTGGGTGTAGTTATCCAGCGTGAACTTGCGCGGCCAGAAATAGATGCCGCCGCGCAGCGCATCCACGCCGTCATTGAGCGACATGATGATGACGTAGTAGAACGGATACACCGTGACGATAAACAGCAGGATGCAGAACACCCAGGAGAAAGTGTCCACGATATGGTCTTCCATCGTCGGACGGATCATGTTTTTGTTTTTCTTACCGAACATCGTGCACACCTCCTTAGAACAGACTCGCGCCCGAGAGCTTGCGGCTGACATTGTTCGCGACGATAACCAGAATCAGCGAGATCACGGACTGGAACAGGCCCGCAGCAGCAGCCAGCGAGTAGCGGCCCTGATTAAGACCCAGGTTGTAGACAAAGACTTCAATGATTTCGCTGCGCGCGAGATTCAGGTTGTTGCCAAGGAGCATCGCCTGATCGAAGTTCGCACCGAAGAGGTAGCCGATCTGCATGATCAGCAGCACGGAGATGGTGGGCAGGATGCACGGCAGGGTGATATGCCAGATGCGCTTGATGCGGCCTGCGCCGTCAATCTGCGCGCTCTCGTAGAGCGTGGGGTCAATGCCGGCAATCGCAGCCAGATAGATGATGGCGTTCCAGCCGGTTTCCTTCCACATTTCGCTGACAACGGCGAGCGTATAATACCACTCTTCGCTGATGAGCACCGGAATCGGATCTGTAATCACGCCCAGATTGATGAGCAGTTCGTTGAGCATGCCGGTGTTGGTGGAGAAGAACGCATGCAGAATACCGGCCACAATCGTCCAGGAGATGAAGTGCGGCAGGTAGCTGGCCGTCTGCACCAGACGCTTGAAAATCTTGCCCTTCATCTCTGTGATGATGATGGCAAAGAAGATTGGCAGCGGGAAGGCGAAGATCAGCTTAAGCACGGAAATGCTCAGCGTATTGCGCACCAGCACGCCAAACTTGCGGTGATTCAGGAAGTCCGCAAAGTTCTTAAAGCCCACCCACGGGCCCTGAAGCATGCCGGCAAAGCCGGTCTTGATCTTGTAGTTGTTGAAGGCAATCACAATGCCGAGCATCGGGATCAGCGAGAACAGCAGCAGGAACAGCATGCCGCACCACACAAAGATGTGCATGGAATACTGTCTGCGGAACTCCCTGAGCGTAGAACTTGGCCGCTTCATGCAAATCACATTCCTTTCAGAATTTCTTTATTCCGAATATATTCTGATTGTAAAAAAATCCAGCTGTTTTGTAAAGAGCTATTCCAGAGTATTTTGTAAATTTCAGATATGTTCTTCTCTTTTTTCTATGAAAAGCATGCTAAATCCGCGTTTCATATCCATCCGGAGCACAGCACAAGTCCCATGGTATTTTGGCGCGCATCTGACCGGCAGACAGACGCATTCATTTCGCACGCGCTTTCGTCCCACACAAAAAAGAGGCCTGCGCCCACGCGCAAGCCTCCATTATTGCCCTGTTTCCAGCCGGAAATACGACGTTTTCCAGCTGTTATTCATTCTTTGCGGCAACGCCCAAGCGGAAGGTTTTGGGCTTCCCACCCGATGGGTGCGCCATAGAAAAAGTCCTTGATTTCATTAAGAAAATCAGAGCTTTTTCTTTATGTATTTGCAAGTGGTTTTCGGGCCTTTCTGCGCATTTTTGGTCGTTTGGCACAGAGGTCTTCTCTTTTCGCCCGGTTTTCCATATATTGTTAGGTTTAACTGATCCGCAGTTCCCGAAGCATGTATGCAAGAGTTTCAGAAAGCCATATTTTGCGGATACTGAACTCTGTCTTAGTTTTCATAATAATTGTTCTTGTCTTCACCGCTTCTTTTGTTGGCTCAAAAATATGGTAAATGTCCTTTTTATCACTCAATTGTCTTTCCCGCGCCCGGTCCAGCGCCGCGTTTGCGCAGCGCCAGTTCGAGCTGAGTCCCTTGAACGCTGAAACATATTTCGTAATCGCCTACACGGATAAAATGGTCGCCATAGCCGTCGGCGAAAGCATCAGAATCAAACCCATAAGTAAAATTATCTTCATAGCCTATGGCAACAGCATGCTCAATGAAATTGTGAGTTCGATCGCCATGCATTCCATAATCTAAATCAGCAACAAATATACGCAGCAATTCGCACAAATGGTATTGAAACACCTCATAATCAAAGTGAGTTCTTGTTGCCTGCCCGCTAATTTCACTGCCATCATGAATAAGCTTCGCTGTTTCTATCAATTCCTGTGTTTTTGATGCCTTCGTATTTGTTCGCAACGCAATGACAACTTGGCCATTTTCTGTTATCCGGTAATGAAGCTCAGAGCTGATGTCATCCGGAACCAGACCATTCACGATTCTATAAGACCAATAATTCTGCGCATTCTGTTTTATTTCGCGGCATTCCCACGCATTATTCGTCCCAAGATTATGAATATACTCCGATCGAATCTGTTCAATAGACAATGAAATCGGATCGTCATTCATCACCGCTGCATCCTGCTGAAAAAACAGCGCTGTACCATCCACCTCCGTCTTCACCTCAAGCAAATCACTGCGAACAAAACCTTTTTCTCCGTAGCGATACCGGATTTCATACCAGCTTATCTCTTTGCTGTCAGTCTTTTTATCATAAATCGCGATCTCTTCATTCTTACTCAATTCACCTACAAGAGCGCTTGCTGAAGAAGGCGCTTTTCTCACATTCGCCTTCTTCAGCGCCCATCCAACATATGGATATCCCTCAATCTTTACGTCCTGCACCTGTACGGGGATTTGAACTGATGCAAATTCCTCAGGCGAATCACCTTTTAGATTCAACCTTACACGCGATTTGAATATCTGATCCATGAAATAATCCGGCCCATATATCTCCAGATCAAACTCGAGCGCATCAGCAGATTCGATGCCATACTGTCTGAGCTGTTCCTCAATGACCAGGAAACTGAAATTCGGCACGGCAAGAAATCTGCTGCCCGCCGCAACAGATATCGGGGCATTGTGCAACTCAATCGTGCACTGATTGACGCATACGTCGTTCAGCGTCACCCAGATCTGCTCACCGCGCTTGTTTTCTATGAACAGATTAATGATGTCACAATAATCATCATAGGGATCAAGACCGCGGAATTCGATGTAAATATCCTTTTCGTTCACGAGTATCGGATGCGATGCAGACATTACCATCGGCGTAGGCGTGGGTGTGGGCGTAGGAGTAGGTGTCGGTGTCGGCGTGGGCGTAGGTGTGGGCGTCGGTGTCGGCGTGGGGGTCGGTGTAGGCGTCGGTGTCGGCGTAGGCGTGGGCGTAGGTGTGGGCGTCGGCGTCGGTAGCACAATCCCCGCATTAACAGCATCTTCCGCTGCCAGCCTGAACGCTTCATTGATCGCATTGCCGGTTATGGTCACGCCGGTTATAGCATCAAGCCTTGCCGTTACAATATCCTGACCAATCAGTTCATCAAAACCACCGCCGATGAGATCCGCGCCGAATCCCGGAACTTCGTTATGCTCAATCACCTCAACGAAAAGTATCTTCCCGTCCTCATCAACAGCAATCCCCACCTTCATCGGAAGAAATCCAGTCACCGTATAGACATTCATCTGAAGTCCACGTTCATATTCTTCCTTGCTGATCATCCGAACCATATCTTCTCGGACATAGCCAACCGTATCATCCACCACAGTCTGATACCATCTGTATATGCCGTCATCCTGTTCTCCAAGCAGCATTAAATACGTCTGCTCAGGAAGACGCATCATACTGGTTCCGAAAGAAGCTGCCGTCCTGCGCAGATTGACAGACGCTTGAATCGTTACCGCGTATTTCGGCTCGGGCCAAGGCGTTGGCGTGGGCGTCGGTGTCGGCGTGGGGGTCGGCGTAGGTGTGGGCGTCGGCGTCGGTGTGGGCGTCGGTGTAGGCGTAGGCGTCGGCGTAACCGCAATGATGCTGGGCTGCGGTGTTGTCACCGCTTCGTTCCATGTCAGGATCTCCATCCGCTGCGCAGCCTTCAGAATCTGATTGGCGCGCTTCAGATCGAATACACCTTCCCGTTTATCAGAATACAGCCTGATATTGAGCAGGTTGATTGCAAGCTGATCCTGCCAGAATTCCATCTGCGCTTCATAGTCATCGTCATCAATATAGAACGGCAGTTCATCCTCCGCATCCAAAGAATCCAGCATTGCCCCAACGTCATAGTAACCATCTTCCCAGAAAACCGTAACATATCCGTCCACCATGCTGCCGCCCTTGGACTGGGCAAGATAGTGCAGAAATACATCCGGTTCAGCGTATACGTAAACTTCCTGCGTTTCGCTTGAAAGAGACTCATCCAGCTCAGTTTGAGCGAAGAATATCGCTTCCTGCACCATTATGCTTTCAGGATAAATCAGGTATTCCTGCACAGCCTGCGCAGCAGCAACAATTCTGCTCTCATAATACAGCTGTTTTCGCAGCTCTGCAATTTCCGGCGTCTGTTCCATTCCGGCATACAGCGCATCTGCCTGTGCAATCAATCCCTGTCCGACATAGGCGGCTGCCTTTTGTTCATCAAGACGGTTTTGCAGCTGCGCGTCCTTCATCTCTTCCGGGAGCTGTGACAGCTTCTTCTCCGCCAGCGCAAAATCCCCCGCTTCAAGCGCAGTCTCCGCTTCCTGCAATACGATCTGTGCAATCAGCTTGGTTTTGCGCTCCGAGTCCGGAAGCTCCGCCAGAACGATATCTGCCTCGGCAAGCTTTGATCGGGCAATCAGATTCTCTGCCTTTGTCAGCAACTGCTCAGGGCGAATGAACATCAAATACACCAATGCTCCTGCAGCCGCAAGAAGCACCACCAAAGCCAGAACCAGCAAGCCTATCGGGGAATGCTTTTTTTCTTTTTTCTTCCTGCTTTTCACGCGCTGCATCTGGCTTCCCCTGATCGGGCAGCCGCAATGCGGGCAGCTGGCTGCCCTGCGCGAAATCATCTTGCCGCAATCAGGACAGCGAAGCAGGTTCGGTCTCTCTGTGCTCTTCGGAGAAGGTGTTTCGCGCTGCACAGCCGGTTCTTCCGCAGGCATCCGCCGGACGCCGTCTTCAGGCAGTGTCGAAGTAGCGTCTGCTTCCGGGGACACATGCGCTGTACTGCCATCCGCTTTACTTTCGCCGCTCTGTGCAGACGCATCATGCCCGTTCAAAGCCATTTCTTCGATAATTTCTTCATTCTGCGTACGCCGCCTTCTTCTTCTCGGTTCGCTCATACAGTGTCCTCACTCCATGCTCAATTCTTATCCTGTAAGTCTGTTTATCGTTCGTCCCGATAGGACGGATTGTTCGTCTGTCTGTCCTCGTCTGATTCCAGTTTCTTTCTGTGCGGCATCCCATCCAGCACATGCGCATGTTCAACCGACAGCGACGCCGCGCAAACTGCCATCTTCGCAGCCTGCTCAAGGGGTATGCCCTCCAGCAGCAGCGCGCACAGCGCACCGCTGAAGCAATCCCCCGCGCCGGTGGTATCCACAACGTTCGCCGGAGCGGCAGGAATCATCATCACCTTACCCTCGCTTACACACGCTGCGCCCTGCGCCCCGAGCGTGACGACCATTTGCGGACAATCCGCAGCTTTCATCCGCTCCATCAGCGCCTCTTCCCCGCAGTCAAGCAGCGTGCACGCCTCGCTGCGGTTGGGCGTCAGCAGCCATGCATCCGCAAGATACGCCCGCACCCACGGGAAAAACGGCGCAGGATTGATCACGATCCGCACGCCATTTTCCTTCGCCATGGCGACAGCCTGCGCAAAAGCATCCTGTGGAATCTCCGGCGTAATCAAAAGCATCCTTGCCGCTTCAAACTGCGGCTTCATCCCGCGGATATCCTCCGCCGACAGCCGCGCGCCGGCAAAGACGGTCACGCGGTTTTCTCCCGATGCGTCCGTGAGGATCGCGGCATACGCCGTGCGCTGCGCCTTTCGGACCATGTGCGGCGCAATCCCCTCCTGCTCAAGGCGCGCCGCGCATGCATCGCCGTCTGCGTCCCAGCCGACAGCCCCCGCAAAAGCAACCTTCGCGCCCATCCGCGCGGCGGCAACCGCCTGATTGTATCCCTTGCCGCCGGGCTCGCAGAAGAAGGAATCCGCATGCAGCGTTTCCTCCGGACGGTGAAAATGCGGAACGGTCAGAAACACCGACTGTCCGCAAAGGCCGATGATCAACAGACTCACGCCATTCACCTCACATGCTGCGGATTCTGTGGCGATAACGCGCAATGACCGCTTCGTTCATCTCGCGTCCGCCTTCGATGTTGCCGCTGACGTAAATCGCCGGCGTCTTTCCGTTTTCAATCGCCAGCTCCGCCGCGCGCGCCAGCAGGCTGTTGAGGATAAACGCGCTGACAATCGTGGAAACCGGCGCCATCTTAAACGGCGTTCCGGTGAGCGTATAGCTGGCGTCGCCATGCGGCGCACCGGTGTCAATCGCATGCGCGCAGGCCTGTGCCAGATGCAGCCCCTCCGGATGGCGGGATGCATCCTCGTCATACGCCGAGGAGGAGACCGCAATCGTCTTTACGCCTCTGCTCGTCGCCAGTCTCGCCATCTCCACCGGGAAACCGTTGATGCCGGAGTTGGAAAACACGATCAGCGTATCCTTTTCGCTCATCGGATAGCGCGCAAGCACCTCCTGCGCCAGCTCGCTGCGGCGTTCCAGCGCGCTGCTCTTGACCGCGCCCTCGTGGAGCATCAGGTCGCTCTGCAGCACGGGATACACCGCGCCCAGCCCGCCGGCCCGGTAAAAGCCCTCCTCCGCGAGCATATGCGAATGCCCGCAGCCAAACAGATAGATCAGGCCGTCGCTTTCAAGCGTTTCGCCGATCATCCTCGCGCCCGTTTCCAGCGCGTCATGCTGTGTCTTTATCAGATTCTCAAGCAGTCTTTCAATCGTATCCAGATATTCCCTGTACATAGTTTGCACCTCGTCAGCTGATCGTTTTTCCGCCTGCGCGATCTCAGCGCAGCGCCTTCCTGCGCAGATAGAGGTCAAGCATCAGCGGCCAGTCCGTCTGGATGATTCTGAATCCGCGGTCAATCAGCCAGCCCCAGCCCTTCTCCTCGTCCTCAGCGATGGAAACGTCGTCGGTATGATGCGCGCTGAGCACCGCGCGGTAATTGTACACGATGCTGTTGGCCCATGTGATCAGGCCGCGCTCGCGCATGCGCTGCAGATACGCCGTCTGCGCGATGGGTTCATCCTCCGTTTCAAAGAGCGCCTCCACGCCGACATAACGCATCCTGCGCGAAAGCAGATGCTCCGTGAAATCGTCCTGCTTTCTGGCGATCACCATATACGGGATGTCCCATGCGCATTCTTCCACCCGGGCAAATTCCTGCGCCCCGACGCCCGTTTTGATCAGCGCCTGATCCTGCATGCCAAGGCGGCGGACCATGCTGCCGATTTCCTCCGGACAGGTCCAGAACTTGTCCAGATTGATATAGCATCTGCCCTTGAGAAAGCGCAGCGCCTCCTCAAGGCGCGGCACGCCGTATTGCGTCTGCGTGCCGTCCTGATTGACAAGGCGAAGCCGGTCTGCCTGTGCGCTGGTCATCTGCGCAATCGGACCGGAGCAAAGAAAGCGCGGCTCCATTCCCGGATGGAACACATAGAGCACGCCGTCGCTGGAGCGGGTAACATCCAGCTCGATGACATCCGCCCCCTGCCGCAGCGCGGCGCTGAAGGCCGCCATGGAATTGCACGGCACATTTCCGCCGGCGGCACCTCTGTGCGCTGCGATGAGGATGTTCTCCCGGGCGTCCCGCGCGATCGCCGTCATATCCTTATCCAATTCCTCTCCTCCGTTTCCTGCATCAGCACGCAGCGACTTTTGATAATGATGACTTCGACATGCCGCCGTCAATCCCTGCGCCCCCCGCGCGTTCGGGTAAAATTGCGCCCCGCCATTTTCTCAGCACAAAATCGCGTCAGCCGCATGCAATTCGTTGTCTTTTTTCCATTTCTGTGTTAATATACTGATGTTCGGTTTGTAAGGTCGACCTTACAAATCCGCGCGGCAAAGCCGCCGTCCATTTCCACAGAAGAAACGGAGGAATCATTACGGGCATCATCGAAACCCTGGTCATCACCACATTCATCGCAGGCGTCGTGGGCACCGGTCTTGGCGGTCTGATCGGCGCGCTGCTTCAAAAGGACTCCAACCGCACCGTCAGCCTGCTGCTCAGCTTTGCCGGCGGCGTCATGCTCAGCGTCGTATGCTTTGATCTGGTCACCGAAGCCATTGAAACAAATGTCGGCGTGCTGTTCGTCATTTTCTCCATCGCTGCCGGCGTGGCGATCATCTATCTGCTCAACAACTGGATTGACCGCAGGACCAATCCGCAGGTTCCCCACACCAGCAAGGATCATCCGCAGACTGCCGACGATCTGGATGAGCTGATTCACAGCGACCACTACCAGCAGCATCTGGCCAACAACGACAACAAGATCGAGCTGTTCATCGCGGGTGTCGTCATGGCCGGCGCCATCGCGCTGCACAACGTGCCCGAAGGCATGACCATCGGCGCGTCCTACGCCAGCGACGGCGGCGTGCTGGGCAGCGCCGCGCTCGTGCTGGCGATCCTCATCGGATTGCACAACATCCCCGAAGGCATGGCGATTTCCGTCCCGCTCATCAGCGGCGGCATGGCGAAGTGGAAGGCTGTGCTGATCACCGCGCTCTCCGGCGTCTCCACGATTCTCGGCGCGCTCCTTGGCTACATGATCGGCGACATCGGCATGGTGGGTCTGGCGCTGAGCCTCGGCTTTGCCAGCGGCGCGATGCTCTACGTTGTCTTCGGCGAGATCCTGCCGCAGGCAATCCTCATGTACCACAGCAAGCTGCCCGCGTTTTCCACGATCATCGGCATGCTGCTGGGTCTGTTCATCATCTTCGCCTGATTGACAAACAGATACCGCCCCGGTTTCCCTTTAGAGGAAGCCGGGGCGGTTTTACTTTATTGTTTGCGGTGCTCAGCCAAGCAGCACGTCCGAAACCAGCATCACGCAAAAGCCCACGAGCAGCGCATACGTCGCGCCGCGCTCGCAGCCGTGCGCATGCGTTTCCGGGATCATCTCATCGCTGATGACGTAGAGCATCGTTCCGCCGGCAAAGGCCAGCGCAAAGGGCAGAATGGCCGACGCCACGGTCACGGCAGCATATCCCACCAGCGTGCCGACCACTTCCACCAGTCCCGTCATCATCGCCAGCGTGAATGTGCGGCGGGGGCTCACGCCCGCGGCAAGCATCGGGCCGATGATGACCATGCCTTCCGGAATATTCTGCAGCGCAATGCCGCCGGCAATCATCAGCGCCTGAGACACATTGCCCGAGCCAAAGCCGACGCCAGCCGCGATTCCCTCGGGCAGGTTATGGATGGCGATGGCGGTGACAAAGAGCAGCACCTTACCAAGATTGTGGTTGTTGTGCTTTTCGATGTCCGGTCCTGCGATCTTATGCAGGTGCGGAACAAGCTTGTCAATCAGGTTCAGGCACAGTGCGCCGGCGAAAATGCCCGGAATGGTGATCAGCAGGCCATATCTGCCGCCGTATTCAAGAGACGGCAGAATCAGCCCCAGCACCGCCGCGGACAGCATCACGCCCGCCGCAAAGGAGAGCACGATGTCCGAGAATTCGTGAGACAACCGCCTGAACAAAAAGCCGATCACGGCGCCGATCACCGTTGCGCCGCCCACGCCAAGCGCAGTCAACAATACCATTTCCATATGATCCCTCCATGTCATGTGATCAGATTCGATATGTTTGGTGGATGTGTTTCATCCGCCGCAGAAGCGCGGGCTCACGCCCTTGCGCGCCGCTCCAGCGCATCGCCGATGAGCGTTCCCTCCAGCAGGGCGCGCACCTTCGGCCAGCCAAACCGGCTGTCGATCAGCAGCAGCGAGCCCGTGTCGCTGTCCGTGCGGATGAGGCGTCCGGCAGCCTGAATGACGCGGATCATCCCCGGCAGCGTCATCGTCATGAAGAAGCCGTCCTCCTCCTGCGCGTCGTAATAAGCCTGCGTACGGGCGATGCGCGCGTCGGGCTGGGGCATGCCGGTGGAGACAATGACGACATTTTTTAGCTGGTCGCCCGGCAGATCGACGCCCTCGGAAAACGCGCCGCCCAGCACGGCAAGCAGCGCCGTGGGCGAATCGGCGGCAAACGCGCCAAGGAGCGCATTCTTTTCTTCCTCCGTCATGCCGCGCCGCTCCTTTTCAAGCGCGATATCCGGGCAATCGTCCATGCCGAGCATCAGCTCATGAATGCGCGCCATATACGCGTAGGACGGGAAAAAGACGAGCGTGTTGCCCGGATGCGTCCGGATGTGCCGGAGGATCGCCGCCGCAACGTCCGGCGCGGTTTTTTCGCGGACGGCATAGCGGATATCGATGGGCAGCACCCTTGCGTCCAGCTGCGCAGGGTCAAAGGGCGATGCAAGCGCAAGGCAGGCATCCCCCTCGCCGCTGCCCAGCAGGCGTTTCGCCGCATCAAACGGCGCAAGCGTCGCGGAAAAGAAAACCGTTCCCCGCGCGCGCTTCGTCTTATCCTGAATGACCTTTGCGGCATTGAGACAAAGCAGAGAAAGCGAAGCGCGCTTTCCCTCCCCTTCGCAGACGACGGCATAATGCTCATCAAAGCAGCTGTCCGCCAACAGATAGCCCGAGGAGAGCGAAAAGGCATTAAGCGCCGGTTTTCCCGCACCCTGCGCAAGCGCATCGCCAGCCGCCGCTTGCACCTTGCTCATCGCCTCGCGCAGAGCAGGCGGCGGCCCGGTCATGCTGTCCGCGGCGAAGCTCTCCTGCGCCGCCAGCTCCTTGAGCGTGCGGATCGCCCCTGTCAGCGCGCGGTAGAGCGGCTGCTTTCTGCCAAGGCTGCTGCCGGCTTCCCGCCGGATGTCGCGCAGGGTATCCGCATGAATCGCGGCGGAGTATTCCTCCTGCACGCGCGGGGAAAGCTGATGCGCTTCGTCCACCAGCAGCGCCGCGCCGCCGGGGACATGCAAAAGCGCGTCCAGCGCGACGACCGGATCAAAGACATAATTATAATCGCCGACCACAACGTCGCTTTGCGCGGCAAGCGCAAGGGACAGCTCGAACGGACAGACCGTGTGCGCAGCGGCAAGGCGGCTGATTTCATCGCGGGTGAGCAGCAGATGCGCCGCCGCATCGCGCAGCGCCGACGGCAGGCGGTCATAAAAGCCGCGCGCATAGGGACAGACCTCCGGACGGCAGTCGCGCGTCTCCTGCGGGCAAAGCTTGTCCTTGGCGGCGATCTCCACGGCGCAGGCCTGTGCACCGCGCGATTGCAAGCGCGCCATGGCGTCCATCGCGCTTTTTCTGCCGGTGGTGCGTGCGGTGAGGAACACAATGCGTGCGCATTTCCCCTCGCCCAGCGCACGAAGCGCCGGATACAGCGCCGCCATCGTCTTGCCGATGCCCGTGGGCGCCTGCGCAAAGAGGCGCTTTTTGTCGCGGATGGCGACGTAGACGTTTGCGGCGAATTTCCGCTGCCCTTCGCGGTAGTGTTCAAACGGGAAATCCAGCGCGCAGAGCGATGCGTCGCGCTGCGCCGCGCGGGCTTGTGTTTCCGCCGCCAGCTGTGCGGCAGGCAGGCAGAGGCTGCGAAAAACCGCTTCAAGCTCTGCCGCGCTGAGCGTTTCATCATAGCCGGCAAGCGCCTGCCCCTGTGTATCAACGTAAAGGATGCGCAAGGCCGCCTGTTCAAGCTGTTCTTTTTGGCAGAGCATATGCCCATACATCGCCGCCTGTGCGCGATGGGCGGGAACAAGCTCCGCCTGTTCGCTGCCCAGCTTGATTTCTTCAATCACCTGCACGCCGTCTTCACGGGTAAAGATGCCGTCGGCGCGCCCGGCAACGCGCAGGGTGAGGGAATCATGGTCAAAGTCCGCGCTGAGCGCCGTCTCTGCGCGATAGGAAGCATCCATCGCCGCCGCGCCGGACTGCCGCGCCCGGTGAGCCGCCGCGCCTTCACGCATGCGCTTTGCTGCGCAGGCTGACGTGGACAGGTCGCTTTCATGCAGCGTCGTTTCTACAACAGCGCGCACGCTCATGCGCACGACATTCTTTTTTTCCGCCATCAGATTCCCTCCTTTCCGCCTATCATCATAACATGAGCGCACACCGCGCGCAAGATCCCGCCAGCCGCCGCCAGATAAACAAAGCTGCCGTCCTTTATCGGGCGGCAGCTTTTTCATGTGTGGTTTTTGAGGGATTTACGCGTCGTTGTCCGGCGTGTTGCGGCGGCGGCGGCGCGGATGGCTGTCCCGAACGGACTGATCCTCAAACGTCGGATCCAGCGGCATATCCAGCGCCTCGGGCGCGCTCGGCGCCTTGGGCTTCACCGGCGCCTTGGGCATGACCGGCGCCTTGGGCGCAGTCGGAGCCTTGGGCATATCCGGCGTCAGCGGCATATCCGTCGTCCTGGGCGTCTCGGACGCAGCGGGACGGGCATACGGGTTGGGACGCGCAGACGCGCCGCCCGTGCTCCTCGTCTTCATGTAGGAGGGAACCTGCGTGCTGCCCTGCGGCATACGCGGCGCATCCTGCATGCCGGCGCTGCGGCGCTGGCGGGCAAGCATGCGCTGCTGCTCACGCAGTTCGTCTTCCTCGTCAAAGTCGTCCTCGTCTTCCTCGACAGCCTCTTCCGCACGGCGGTTGTAAACATGGATGCCGTAAAGCACCGCGATGACCGCAATGACCAGCGCGCCGATGAGCAGCGGCAGGGCGTCAAATCCGTTGTCCTCCACGATGGGCGCAACGGTAGGCAGCGGCTCGGCTGTGACGACGGGCGCCGGCGTGGCGCCGGTGCTGTAGGTGACGCCGTAGCGCGCGAAGTTCTGTCCGTCCGCAGCGAATTCGACGATGTATTCGCCCGGCTGCGGGAGCCTGATGTTCATGAGGAAGCTGCCGTTTTCATCCGCCACGGCGGAGCCAACCTCGCGGATGGCAGCGCTTTCAGCAATCGCAGAGGCGATCAGCTCAATGCGGATCTGACCGGAAATCGGATTCTCCTCCAGAATGGCGGACATATCCACCGTCGCCTTGACGTAGGCATGCGGCTTCGTCTTTCCGTAGACGGAGAAGGAGCCGGTCTGCGTGGACGCCGGAACGTTGCTTACGGTCATCGTGCCCATGCTGCTGATGAGGGCAGCGGGGTTGGCAACAGGAACAGGCGTCGCAGTCGCGCTGGGATCCGGGGTCGCGGTAGCGCCCGGCAGGGTGTCGATGACGTTGTTGGTCCAGCTGTCCGGCACAGGAATCAGATCCTGCAGCGGCGTGCCGTTGATGACGTAGTCGACATTGTTGCCGGAGTTGGCATTGCTGCTGCCGCCCTGCGTGGAAGGCACGGGCGTGGCCTGCGCCTGCTCGGCGAGGTGTTCCTGCAGCTGGGCAATGGTCAGCATCTGCGCCATGTCGCTGCGGACATAGCCGTCCTGACCGTTGTAGTTGACCTGATACCAGGTGTAGGTGCCGTCGTAGTCTTCACCAAGAACCAGCAGCAGCGTATTGACCGGAATGCGGCCAAGGGAGGTGCCGGAGGAAGACGGCGTGCGGCGCAGGTTGACAGAATCCTTGATCAGCTTGGCATATGCGCTGGTGGAGTCCGGACCGATCGGTTCGGGCGTAACCTGCGGCATCGGCGTGGGCGTGGCCAGCTCAGCCTCCAGAGACGCCTTGTATTCTTCGGTTTCCTGCGTGCCCATCACGCGCACAAGGTCGGCGCGCACGAAGCCCCACTGGCCGGCGTACTGCACCAGATACCACGTCATGCCGTCGGCGGCAACCTGGCTCTGGAAGATGTAGACGACGGTTTCCGCATTCAGAATCGTCTGCAGGTAGGCGTTGGCGTCCGGATTGCCGCGCAGCGGCGTGGCATCATTGAGGACGCGCGCATACAGATCAAGACGGATCGGCGCGGGCGTCGCGGTGGGTTCCGGGGTGGCGGTCGGCTCGATGGTCGGCGTCGCCGTCACTTCCGGCGTCGGGGTCGGTTCCTCGGTCGGTTCGGCAGTCGGCTCGGCGGTCGGCTCGGTCGTCGGCTCGGCGGTCG